>JBKPAG010000019.1:0-69453 GCA_046726315.1 Actinomycetota bacterium
GACCAACCGGCAGATCGGCCAGCGGCTATACCTGGCCGAGAAGACCGTCAAGAACTACGTCTCCAGCCTGCTCGCCAAACTCGGCCTGCAACGACGCACCCAAGCCGCCGTCCTCGCCGCCCGCCTCCTCCGCGACTAACCTCGACCTTCTCCGAGTCGGCGAGGGCGACCGAAAGGGCTCACTGGTCGGCCGGCACCCACCACCGAAGCCGGGTTCCGGTTGGCTGCTCCGGCGTGGCTTCGAACTCACCGCCGAGGGATTCGGCCCGGTCACGCAGGTTGCGCAGGCCGCTCTCGGTGACCCCTGGCGGGATCCCACAGCCGTTGTCGGTGACCTCGAGCGTGACGGCCTGCCCCACCTCCAGGCGAACGTTGATCTGTGAGGCACCCGAGTGTCGGCCGGCATTGGCCAACGCCTCGCGAAGCGTTGCCACGAGGTGCGGGCGGACGGTCTCGGGGACGGCGCGTTCAACCGGCCCGTCGACCGTCCATTGCGGCCTGAGCCCATAGGAGCTCTCGGCCTCTTCCAACACTAATCGGAGCTCGGCCGTGAGCGTCTTCTCTCCAGTCCGCTGATGCAGCTCGAAGATCGTCGAGCGGATCTCCCGGATCGTCGCGTCGAGGTCGTCGATGGCAGCCTGCACGCGACTACTCGCTTTCGCGTCGTCGATGAGCCGCAATGTCCCCTGTAGGCGCAGCCCGGAGGCGTACAGCCGCTGTATGACCGAGTCGTGCAGATCGCGGGCGATTCGGTCGCGGTCCTCGAAGACGGCCAGCTGGGCATGTACGGCTTGCGCCCGAGCCCGCTCGAGGGCCAGGGCCGCCTGGCCGGCGAACGTCCCGACTAGCTGGATGTCCTCCTCCAGGTAACGCACGTCGACATCGTCTGATACACCTACGATGAGCACGCCCAGGGTGCCCTCGGACGAGCCCAGCGGGGCGGCCACGGCCGGACCCAGGCCCAGCAGCGCACGCTCGGTATCGGTGAGGGAGGTCGGACCGGCGCCAGCGTCGGCGACCAGCGGCTTGCCGGACCGGGCGACCTGGCCGAGCAGGGTGCCGTCCATCGGCAATCGGGTGCCGTGCTGTAGCCCGTCGTCGGGACTGCTCACGGCGAGGTCAAGTTCGTCACCGTCGACGACGAAAATGGCGGACAGGTCGGCGCCCGCCAGCTCCCGCGCCCTCCGCGCCACCAAGTCGAGGGACTCGTCGCGCTGGGGGTTGGCGAGGATCGCCTCGACGACCTTGGCACCACCTTCCAGCCACAGCTGTCGCTGCTGGCCACGCTGGAAGAGGCGAGCATTCTCGATCGCCACTCCGGCCGCCGAGGCGAGCGCCACGACGACCTGCTGGTCCTCGTCGGTGAACTCCGCGCCGCCGGCCTTTTCGGTGAGGTACAGGTTGCCGAAGACCTCGTCTCTGATCCGGAGGGGTACGCCCAAGAACGTATGCATCGGGGGGTGATGTTCGGGAAACCCATACGCCCGCGGATCACCAGCGATATCACGCAGGCGCACCGGATATGGCTGCTGAATCAGCAGTCCGAGGATGCCATGGCCGTGCGGAATCGGTCCGATGGCCGCCCGCTCCTGGTCGGATATTCCGTGGGTAACGAAGTCGGAAAGAGCGGTGCCATCCCGACGCAGGACGCCCAGTGCACCGTACCTGGCATTGACCAGCTCGCACGCGGCAACGACGATCCGGCTCAGCGTTCCTCGCAGGTCCAGGCCGCTGCCGACAGCGACGACGGCGTCAAGGAGGGCGCGGATTCGGTCTCGACTCGCCTGGATTTGCTCGGTGCGGGTCATCAGCTCGCCGAGCAGGTCGTCGAGTCCGACCCGCGACAACGGCGGCAGGATAGACGACGCCTCCGGCTCGGCTGGCACCTGCTCCTCCAATGGACCGCTTCCCCTGTCACCAACCTGCCAGACAGTCGGCTGTCGATGAAAGGACCTTGGTCCCGCACGACGCGGCCGGTTCGACCTGTCCGCACCATGCCGACTGACGATGAGGCTGAGACGTCAGCAGGGACCGGGAGCCACCACCGAACGGCCCGGGAGGCTGGTCGATCAATTCGTCGAGGGCCCGGACACGTCGCGCATGGTGCCGTACGTCTGGGCAATAACACGTATCTCACTGGGCTGGATCTTCCTGTGGGCGTTCGTCGACAAGGCGTTCGGCCTCGGCCGTGCAACCCCAGCCGAGAACGCCTGGGTCGACGGCGGAAGCCCCACCAACGGCTTCCTCTCCAACGCGCCCACCGGCCCGTTCGAGAACATCTACAAGGATCTCGCCGGAGCGACCTGGGCGGACTGGCTGTTCATGATCGGCCTGCTCCTGATCGTGTCGCGCTGATCCTCGGCGTCGGCATGTGGATCGCCGCCGTCACCGGCGCGCTGCTGCTCGTTCTCATGTGGACTGCTGTACTGCCTCCGGAGAACAACCCGTTCATGGATGACCACCTGATCGACGCGATGGTCCTCATCGGGCTGGCGGCGGTGCGAGCGGGGTGACGTGTGGGGTCTGGGCAAGCAGTGGGCCGGCACCGGATTGGTGCGGCGTGACCCGATTCTGCGGTAGCCCCGACGGGGGAGGGCCGCCATCCGAGCTACTCGGGCGGCGGCCCTCGCCGCGTGGGCAGCCGGAACAAGAAGTTGACACCGCAATCGTCCCAGAGTCACCGAGCTCGTCGTGGTTGTCAGGCCAAACGAGGAGCATGCTGTGAGCATCTCCCGCGAGCAGCCGATGCGACGCCGATCCTGGCCCGGCTAGGTTGAGGGAGACTACGTCGGTCTACGTTGTTCTACGCATACCAGTACACTGCTACGCATGGGCGCGAAGACGATCTACGTACGTCAGGACGACGCCGCGCTATGGGAACGTGCCGAGCGGTACGCATCGGCGCGTCGACTCAGCATGTCCGCGCTCATCATGACGACCTTGGAGCGCTACCTAAATGCAGAGGATGCGGGCATCCCGGCTCAAGGCCACGAAGATGACGACGAACCGGCATAATGCGAGTACGTTGCGAGCAGCGCCGCTGTCGCCTCTCCCCCCGTGAGGTGACGGCGGCGCCCCCGCTCGTGCAGGCCGAAGTGTGAGCCTTGAACACATACGGGGACGCCTCGGGGTCGTCGCCGTGCATCCCACCGTGAACGTTCGGTGTCCCGATCACGAATCCGCCGCTGGGCCAGGCTCGAAGCTGCAGCCGAGCAGCCCGTCGTAGAACGCACGACCCTTCGCGGCGTCGGCAACCCCGATCTCAAAGAAGGCCAGCTCACCGGCCATGGACATCTCCCATCAGCGTGGATAGTTGGATGCACGCAAGGCGCCGGTTACCGCGGGGTGACTGCTACATCGGTCAGGACGCCATGTGCAGGACTGCGGCTCCAGTGACACGGTCGGCCGCCATGTCGGCCAGCGCCTGGTCTGCGGCATCGAACGGGTATGAGGTCGTGGTCACGTTGAGCCGGTGCTGGGCCGCGAAGTCGAGGAACTCATGCCCGTCGGCCCGCGTATTCGCGGTAACGCTGCGCACCTGCCGCTCGCGGAACAGGTGCTGCTGGTAGTTCAGCTGTGGGATGTCGCTGAGATGAATACCGGCAATGGCCAGGGTCCCGCCGCCGTCCAGCGCCTCAAGCGCAACGGGGACAAGGTCACCGACCGGTGCGAACAGGATGGCGGCGTCCACTGGCTCCGGAGGCCGGTCGTATGCGTCGCCCGCCGATGCGGCACCCAGGGAAAGGGCGAGCTCGCGCGCCTGCGCCGCGCGGGTCAGGACGTGGACGGTCGCGCCCGCAGCGAGCGCGACCTGGGTCGCAAGGTGGGCCGAGGCGCCGAATCCGTACACGGCCAACCGGCCACGCGGTGGCAGGGCGGCCCGCCGAAGCGCCCGATAGCCGATGATGCCGGCGCACAGCAACGGGGCCAGCTCCGCGGCCGGATAACCCGACGGCAGCGAGTAGGCATAGGCAGCAGGTACGACCGCGTATTCCGCGTATCCGCCATTGGCGTCCCAGCCGGTGTAACGCGAGGAGGGGCACAGGTTCTCAGCACCTCGTCGGCAGTACCGGCATCGACCGCAAGTCCAGCGCAGCCAGGCAATGCCGACGCGCTGTCCGGCTTCGAAGCCATCGACGTCGTCTGCTGCTGCTACTACCCGCCCGACGGCTTCGTGCCCCGGCACCGTGTCCGTCGCCTTGGGCGCGAGATCTCCTTCCGCGAGATGTAGATCGGTGCGGCACACAGCACAAACCTGAATACGCACCAGGATCTCGCCACGCTCTGGTCGAGGCACCGGCAACGTCGTCCGGCTTAGCGGATGGCCGTCAGCGGGGCCCGGCTCGTGGACAACCCATGCGGCCATTTCCGCAGGCAGGTCTTCCCACACCGGCATGGGATGCAGCATCGCATCTTCGCCGGTGGGCTGGACCCGCTGGATACGCTGAAGCGCGTGGCGATGAACAGTTCGACCGAACGCCTTCCACGCAAGCCGTACGAGAAGGAGCTGTACCGGCTCCAGGCGGAGCTGGTGACGCTTCAGGAGTGGGTCCACACCGAGGGTGAGCGACTGGTTGTCGTCTTCGAAGGGCGCGACGCAGCCGGCAAAGGCGGCACGATCAAGCGGGTTGCCCAGTACCTGAACCCTCGGATCGCACGGATCGCCGCATTGCCCGCACCCACCGAGCGCCAGCGCGGCCAGTGGTATTTCCAGCGCTACGTCGAGCAGTTGCCAGGCGCCGGTGAGATCGTGCTCTTCGACAGGAGCTGGTATAACCGCGCCGGTGTCGAGCGAGTCATGGGCTTCTGTACCGACGCCGAGTACCGCCGATTCCTGCACCAGTGCCCGATCTTCGAGCGTCTGATCGTCGAGGACGGCGTCGTGTTGCGCAAGTACTGGTTCAGCGTCAGTGACGCCGAACAAGAGCGACGGTTCAAGGGCCGGCTCGATGATCCAATGCGCCAGTGGAAGCTCTCGCCGATGGACCTCGAGTCCATCACCAAGTGGGAGGACTATTCCAAGGCGAAGGACGACATGCTCGTCCACACCGACGTCCCGGAGGCTCCCTGGTACATCGTCGAGAGCGAGGACAAGCGCCGCGCCCGAATCAACATGATCGCCCATCTGCTGTCGACGATTGACTACAAAGAGGTCAAGCGCCCGCAGCTCAAGCTCCCCAAGCGCCCGAAGCCCGCCGGTTACCAACGTCCGCCGCGAGCGCAGTTCACCTATGTGCCTGACCACGCCGCGAATCTGATGGCAGCCAGCTGACCTTTCAGCTGGCCGTCGGTCAGAGGTTGATCGGGCGCGCGCGCCAGCGGCTGACCCCTACGCGGGCTCCGGCGCAACCACGAGCACGGGGCAGGCTGCGTGGGCTACGCAAGCGCGCGCGGTGGGGCCGATCATGTCGGCGCGGTTGGTACGACCGATCAGGTCGCCATATTCGGTGCGACCAATCACGAGAAGCTCAGCGCCACGTGCAGCCTGCTGCAACATGAGCGGTGCAGGTCCGTGCAGTCGCTGGTAATTCACAGCGACGCCCGGCATCACGGTAGCCGCCTGACCACGGACGAAGTCGTCCTCATTCGGCGGGGCTTCGGGGTCGGACGGCGGCGCGTACGGCGCCCGTGGCGGCGACGGCTCATCCACCGAGACAACCTGAAGTACGGCGTCTCGCAGCTCTGCCTCCCTTGCAGCCGCAACAAGCGCCGCAAGCGATGCCTTGGAACCGCTGACCCCGACGACGACCCGGCGTGTGCCGCTGCGCTCAACCAAAGTGGAGGAGGTGGTCATGTGCCTTCGCCTCCCGAAAGAGATCTTCAGACCGGGACTTCAGCCTCTGCCGCGTCCATCGTCCCCCCGGGCAACGCCAGACTCGTGGGTCCGATGGCCACGGTTCATCTGACCATAGGCCTGTCCGGCCGAAGTTGTCAGGTCCTTGACGCCCACGAATACGCAACGCCGGCTTGACGACGCACGGGTGGCGCGAGACTCTTCCTGGCCGTGATCGAGCACAACGGAAGCGTCCGATGAGCACTCTGAAGCGCAGGTTCACGCGGGCCGGGAACCGAATCGGCGTATGGCTGTACCGAGTTCTCGACGGGCGATTCTCCAGCGGCGGCAAGGACGTTCACGTCTTGGTGATCACGACGCCGGGCCGACGAACGGGCATCCCGCGGTCGACCTGTGTGCGATTCTTGGACACCGCCGAGGGGTTCGTCGTGTGGGGGACTGCATCCGGCTCCCCTCGCGACCCGGATTGGTTCCGCAACTTGCGGGCGGCGGATCTGGCTGAGGTGCAGGTGCGCGCCGCGCGGCTTCAGGTCCGCCCCCGCGAGCTGGTAGGTGGCGAGCGCGATGCGATGTGGAACGACGTGGTGCTGGCTCAAGCATCCGGGGTAGCCAAGTACGCGCGTCGGGCAGGCCGAACGATCCCGGTGGCTGTTCTCGAGCCAGTCGAGGGTGGGGTCACCTGACCCCCTCGCCGTCCGGCTGCGCGACTGCAGCCGGCAGCGGTCGGCGGATGACGAGGAATGCCCACGAGTCCCAGGGGTTACTCGGATGGCTGCTGACGGACCACAAAGAACACTGACGGGGGGCGGTGGCCGAAGGTCCTGGGGGGCGGTGGACCTCCGGCCACACGATCATCCGGCCCGCTCGTCGAGCAGTGACAGCAGCTCTTCGGCTCCCCGCTCGACGCTGGCGTAGTCGTTCTGTGCCGCGCGCTGTTTGGCCGCAATCAGCCCACTGCGGTGCACCCGGCGGAAGTCACCGTACGGAAAGCCGTATCGGTCCTTGGTCTCCTGGGCGGCGGTCTCGTCGATTCCGAGATGCCATTCGCCGTATTCCGCCCACGAATGGGTCTCGAGGAACGCGTTCTCCTGATCAGCCGTCGGGTTCGCCTCGCTCCAAGAGCTGTCCAGAACGTATTGCGAACTCTCGATCATGTTCCTGGCCTTGCGCCGGCCGGCCTCGTTGAGTTGCATGCCGTTGGCCCCCTAACCCGGCCGCATCGCGCCGGCGAACGGCTTGGCCGAACCGCCGGCCTGGTACATCGGTGCCGTGGTCACGTCGGTCGTCGGGTTCGAGGCGTGCACGACCATGCCGTCTCCGATGTACATGGCGACGTGACTGACCGGGCTGTCGTAGAACAAGATGTCGCCGGGCTGCAGTTGGCTGACCGAAACCCGGGTGCCCTGCGTGGCCTGCACCTGAGACGAGTGCGAGAGGCTGACCCCGGCCTGCGCCCACGCCCAGCTGGTGAACCCGGAACAGTCGAACACATCGGGACCCGTCCCGCCGTATACGTACTGATAGCCGATCTTGGACAGCGCGGCCTTGACGGCGATTGCGGCCCGGTCACTTGTAGGTACGTTGGGGGCAGGTGTGGAGCTGGCATCCGACGATCCCCGGGAGATCCGTTCCGAGGCCGCGTCGCGCTCGGCCAACGCCGCGAGCCTGGCTTTCTCACGCTCCCGGGCAAGCCTTGCCTTCTCCTCTGCGGTCAACGTGGCGAGCAGCTCTTCCTGCTCGGCGAGCAGGCTGTCAACCTCTTTCTTCTCTGCCGTGAGAACGGCCTTGATCGCTGCTTGCCGCGAGCGCTCCTCCTCGACGATGAGTCGCTTCTCTTCCAGCTGCCGTCGCTCGGCCGCCACGGCGTCGAGCTGCTGCGTTTGCTGGGTCGCGAAGGCGTCGATCACCGCGCTGCGGGCGAGGAAATCATCGGGATCTTCCGCGAACATGGCCTGCACGGTCGGGTCGAGTCCACCTGCGCGATAGGTCGCCGCGGCGAAGCCGCCCATTTCTGCAGTCAGCGTTTTGACCCTGGCCGCTTGGCGCTTCGCGTCACGTTCTGCGGCGGTCAGGCTGCGCTCGATGTCCTCGAGGGTTTCTTCGGCGCCGCGGAAGCGTTCGTTCGCCTCGCTCGCCTGTTCGTGCAACTCGTCGACCCGCTGCTGGACCTCGGCCAGAGTGGGCCTGGGATCGGCGTAGACCGGAACGGTCAGGACTGCCGCGCCAAGGATGGTCGCAACGCCGAGGCCGACGATCAGGAGGGTTTTCGGGCGTCCTTGGCCGACTCGGATGAGTTGCTCGGCCAAGGCGCGAGTCCTCTCTTCCGCTTCCGCCTACCGGGTTAGCTGACGGGTTCGGGGGGAAGAGCCCCTACGGCTGCTTCTTGCAGCCGATTCACCCCGGGGAAATGGTTCCCCGGCTCCGGCCTGCCGGCCGGACTCGGCGGGGTGCCTGCGTGCCGGCCGGTTGGCCGACGGAGGGGAACACAGGCACCTCGGGGCGTACGGTAGCGAGCCGAGTAGGTGTCGGCAACCGAACACTCGGTCAAATCGGCCTGGAAATATCCATCGAAAACAGCACTAAAGCGGCGATTCTCGGGTGCAGCTGCACGTGAAAACGGCCGGTGCATCGACCCGTTAGGGTACAGATACGTTAGCGCGAGTGCCTCCGTGACCGCATTTGAGGCACGGTTCGACGGCGCTGGTGTACTGACTCCCGAACAAGCGCTGACCTGCTCGCCGCCTCGAGGTCAGCTGCCACACCTCGCCCTCTTGACTTCTGCTTGGAGATCGGAACGGAGTCGGTGCCCCCGAAGCCGGAACCATGGGGAACCGAGTGCTGCTTGTTACTTCACCGCGCCGCGGGTCACTCCGCCGATGACCCATCGCTGCGCGACGATATAAACGATCAACAGCGGAGTCAGGGCCATCAGGTAGGAGGCGAATGCCAAGCTGAAGTCCGTGGTGAACTGGGACTGGAAGACGTACTGGACCAGCGGCAGGGTGAAGCTGTCCCGGTCAGACAACATCACCAAGGGCAGCATGAAGTCGTTCCACACCCATACGGTCATGATGATGCCGACCGTGGCGTTGATGGGCGTCAGGACCGTGCACTTCCGCATCGACTCGGGCTACGAGCGGATCGTCATCGACTCGTAAGACCGGCACCAAACGGAGTGCGCGAGGATGAGTCACTCCCTCAGCGAATGAGAAGGCACCGTGAGATACCGCCCACTCATCCTGTTCGTGGTCGCCATGTGCGTGGCGGTGGGTTGCGGGGAGACCGCCGACCCGGTGGTCGGCTCGGCGCCATCGACCGGTAGCACCAGCACGACCAGTCCCGAGGCAACGTCGGACAAGCCGTCGGCGACGGTCGGGTCCGAACCCACGTCCGCGCGTCCCGTGCCCGCCGTGCCGGAGATACTCGACTTCACCGCCCCGACCGTCGACAACGGGGCGTTCGACGGTGCCAGCCTCGCCGGCGAACCGGCCATCTTCTGGTTCTGGGCGCCGTGGTGCCCCGTGTGCAAGCAAGGCGCCGCTGATGTCACCGCTGCGGCCGCAGAACTCGGCGACGATGTCACTGTCGTCGGAGTCGCCGGCCTCTCCGGCAGCACCAGTGACATGCAACAGTTCGTCGAGGACACCGACAGCGGTTCCATCCAGCACATCGCGGATACCGACGGGGCGGTCTTCACTCGGTTCGAAGTGGCCCAGCAGGACACCTTCGCGTTCGTCGACGCGAACGGGGCGGTCGAGCTCGTCGACGGGTACAGCAGTGACCCCGACCTCGTGGGCCTCGCGCGCGAGCAGTTCGGATTGTGATTGACACCCTGCTGCTCGCCTTGACTGCCGGCATGGTCGCGGCGTTCAACCCGTGTGGATTCGCGCTGCTTCCCGCCTACCTCGCGCTGCTGATCAGCCAGGATGCGGCGGCCAACCCAGTCCGGCGGGCGCTCGGTGTCACGGCATCGATGACCGCAGGGTTCGTCGCAGTCTTCGGTGCCTTCGGCCTGGTCGTGGTTCCGCTCGCAATCTCGCTCGGCACCTACCTGTCCTGGGCGACGGTCGTCGTCGGTATCGGTCTTGTTGGGCTGGGAGCTTGGCTGCTCAGCGGCCACGAGCTGGTTGTGCGGCTGCCGCGCATCGCGGGCCGGGCACCCACGGAAGGTGACACGTCGATGGTGCTCTACGGGGTGGCTTACGCGGTTGCGTCGCTCTCGTGCACCATCGCACCGTTCCTTGCGGTGACCACCAGCACGTTCCGAGCCGAGAGTGTGCCAGCGGGGGTAGCCGTCTTCGTCGCTTATGCCGTTGGCATGGGCATGGTCGTGGGCGTCCTCGCCATCGCTGTCGCGCTCGCCCGAGACAGCCTGGTCCGACGACTACGCGGCGTCATGCCGTACGTCAACCGGATCAGTGGGGCGCTGCTCGTGCTGGCCGGGCTCTATATCGCCTACTACGGCGGGTACGAGATTCGACTGGCAAGCGGCGAGATCACCGACGACCCGGTCATCGCGGCAGCGACGACTGTGCAGAGCGCCGTCGTGCGCTTCATCACCGACGCGGGACCCTGGCTGATCGGAGCGGCTCTGGTCGCGCTTGTTGTGGTGCCGATAGTGGTTCGCCGGGTCCGGCGGCAGCGTCCGGCGGACCCGGCGTGACTGGCCGTCAGAGCGGCCGGACGTTCTCCGCCTGTGGACCCTTCTGACCCTGGACGATCTCGAACTCGACGCGCTGGTTCTCATCGAGCGAGCGGTAGCCCTCCGACGTGATCGCCGAGTAGTGCACGAACACGTCCGGCTCGCCGCTGTCCTGGGCGATGAAGCCGTAGCCCTTCTCGTTGTTGAACCACTTGACGGTTCCCTGTGCCATGTGCGATGTCCTCCGGACGTCGTGGGACCCGCTCCGTGCGGATCCACCGGCTGCTGCGGCCGAGATCCCGTCCGAACCGTTTGTACGACAAACGCCCGCGAGCGTGGGGCGTCCGCGGGCGTTCGAGAACGTGCGTGGAACTGCAACTGCAACAACTACCCGGAGCGTATCAGGGTCGGCGCAAGCGCCGCATCCCTTCATAGTGGTGTCGTGGCACGCTCAACCGCTGCGCGGCTGCGAGTTCTGCGTCGAACGCGGCGATCTTGAGCGTGCCGCCTCCCGGAACTAGGGCAGCTTCCAGTCAACCGGCTCAGCACCCTGGCCGACCAGAAGTTGGTTCGCGCGGCTGAATGGTCGGGAGCCGAAAAAGCCGTTGTGTGCCGACATCGGGCTGGGATGCGCCGACTCGATGCACGGCACTGCGGCGAGCAGCGGTCGCAGGTTTCGGGCATCCCTGCCCCATAGGATCGTCACCAGCGGGGTACCTCGCGCTGCCAGACCGCGGATCGCCTGCTCGGTGACCTCCTCCCAGCCCTTACCGCGGTGTGCTGCTGGCCGATGCGGAGTAACCGTCAACGCCCGGTTGAGCAGGAGTACGCCGTGTTCAGCCCACGGAGAAAGGTCACCGGTGCTCGGCTCGGGATGGCCGAGGTCGTCTACGTACTCGCGGAAGATGTTGACCAAGCTCCCCGGCAGGGGCCGCACGTGCGGCGCCACCGAGAAGCTGAGCCCGACCGCGTGACCCGGCGTCGGGTACGGGTCCTGGCCGACGATCAGCACCCGCACGTCGTCAAAGGGCTGCGTAAAGGCCCGCAGCACATTCGGTCCGGCTGGCAAGTATGACCGGCCCGCCGCAAGCTCGGACCGGAGGAAGTCCCCCATTGCGGCAATCCGGTCCGCGACCGGCTCGAGGACGTCAGCCCAGCCGGGGTCGACGAGCTCGCGCAGTGGCCGCCCCGGCATGCCGCCACACCCTAGTGCTTCGGGCGTGTGTTCAGGTCGTCACCGTCAGGGACAACGCTGCGGAGGGAAGAAGGCGCGCAGCCGCCTGACGACCGCAGGAGGCGCTGGCGCTCGTTGACGGAGCCGCGGGCGAGAGATGAGAGGCGGACAGATCACAGATCGGGCGTTGGCGGGATGACCGGACCTGGACCGGGGCCAGGCGTTGGCGGCAGCGGACCGGGTTCCGGGGTCGGGGCTGGCGGCACCGGCGGATCCGGTGCCGGCCCGGGAGGCATCGGTTCGGGGGGGCCGGGCTGCGGGTTGGGATCAGGCGAAGGCGGCCGTGGTTCCTCGGGTGGCAGCGGGGGCAACGGCGGTTCTGGTGTGGTCGACATGCCGGTTCACTTCCCGCTCTTCGACCGAGCAAACGCCGGTGGTCGGCGCTGTGCGCTGGGCCCGACCGCATTGCAGGCGGTCTCTGGTGTACAGCGTCGCCCGGCGGGTTACCGTCGTCCGGTGAGCGCACCGACGACCGAGCCGCAGCGACTCGGGCCCTACCGCCTCTTGGAGCGGATCGGCGAGGGCGGTATGGGTGTCGTCCACCTCGCAGTCACGCCGACCGGCACCCTGGTGGCCGTCAAGGCGCTCCGCCCGTGGCTCGTAGGAGGGCACGACGGCCGGACCCGGTTCGGGCGCGAGGTCGCGGCACTACGTCGGGTCCGTGGGCCGGGGATAGCGGAGGTGATCGATGCCGATGTGGAGAGCGACCCGCCTTACGTGGTGACGCGGTACGTTCGCGGACCATCACTGGACCGGGCGGTGGCCGACCATGGGCCGCTTCGATTCCCGGCCCTGGGCCGGCTCTCGGCCGGTCTCGCCCAGGCGCTCGCGAGCGTGCATGAGGTCGGCGTCGTCCACCGCGACGTCAAGCCGGGGAATGTCGTCCTGGCCGACGGTGGACCTGTTCTCATCGACTTCGGCCTCGCGCGCGCAGTCGACGAGACCAGGCTCACGGCGACCGGGCTGGTGATCGGAACCCCTGGCTACCTCGCCCCTGAAACGATCGACGGAGCGTCGGCGACGGCCGCGACCGACGTGCACGGGTGGGCTGCCACTGTCGCGTTCGCGGCTACCGGTCGGCCGCCGTTCGGGACGGGCCCGACTGCGGCGGTGCTCGACCGGATCCGTCGTGGAGACCACGACCTCGCCGGGGTGCCAGCGGAGCTCGCCGCCATCCTGCATCGAGCGCTGGCGGTCGAACCGGAGCGACGGCCGACCGTCGAGGAGTTGTGCATGCGACTGGTCGGTGCCGGAGGCGACGTGACCGCCGTCGTTTTACCGGCGACCCCGACCGCGGCGGTTTCTCGCTCGGCTCCGCCAACCCGCGTGGACCTGCGGCCGGTCCCCACGGCAGGGGTTCAACCGGTCCGTGCGGTGCCAGTCCAGCGCCAGGACGCGGCACCCATCGCCGTGGCGAAACCCTCATCTGCCACGGCCGCCCGGTTTGAGGAACCGATTCCGCCGGGCCGAACCCGGGTCGTGCAGACCTGGCCTGCCCGCGCAGCCGTGGTCGTTATGGGTTTGGCCATCCTCATGACGATCGGTCTAGCGCCGTACCTCGGCGCGTTCGTACTGTTCCTCGTCATCCTGGCCGCGCGAGCAACGTGGCGAACGAGGTGGCGTCTCTACGAGCGCCGCGCTACCCGCGGGCCCCGACGCAACGACCAATGGCTCAACGCGATCGGCACACCATGGGACCTGCTCGTGGTCACCCTGCCGGCAGTGGCGCAATGTGCCTGGGTCTGCCTCGCCGGTTATACCGCCGGTGCAGCCGTCGCAGCCGGTGATCCGAATGACATCCGTGGCCCGTATGTGGTCGGTGGCGCCGTCATGTTGCTGTTGCTGTGGTTCGGGCCGGGAACGGCTCGCTTTCGTTACGGCGTGCATGTGCTGACGGCACCAATCGACCGCAATCGCAGCTGGGCCTGGACGGTCGCGGGCGTATTCCTCGCGTTGACCTGGGCGCTCTTGCTCGTGTGGGACAGCTACGGCACCTCGTGGGCGCCTGGGGTCGGCCCGCCCGATCTGCTTGGAATGTGACCACCGCCGACTTCGGACCGTCCGGCGCACGCCGCCGAACCGCCGCCCAATGCGGCCGCTCCTGGATACTGCATCCGCTGATCGGCGTGTAACCCATCCGATAGTTTGCTGGCGTGTCCGGCGAGCGTTCCGAGCCCGTCGAACCCGACGTCGACGTACTGGTCGTGGGCGCCGGTCCTACCGGCCTCACACTCGCCGCACAACTAGCGCAGTACGGAACCCGGTTCCGGCTCGTCGATCGCCAGCTCGACCGCGTCCGTGAGTCGCGTGCGCTCGCTGTACAGCCGCGAACGCTGGAAGTCCTCGCCAATCTGGGCGTCAGCGACGAGCTGGTCGAGAGTGGCAACCGCGCCTTGCGCCTGCAGATCCATTTCGGCAGTCAGGTCGTACCCGTGCGGTTGTTCGACATCGGCATCGACGACACCGCCTATCCGTACCTGCTCTTCATCTCCCAGGCCGAGACGGAACGGATCCTCGCCGAGCATCTCCGCATGGATGGAGCTAGGTGCGAGCGCAATGTGGAGCTGGTCGCCCTGAGCCAGTCCGATGACGTTGTGACCTGTCGGCTGCGCCATCCCGACCACAGACTCGAGGTCGTGCAGGCCAGATACGTCGTCGGCTGCGACGGAGCGCACAGCACGGTTCGCGAACAGGAGCGGATTCCGTTCATCGGGAGCGCATACCCGCAGACATTCGTCCTGGCGGACCTGGAGGCCGATGGCCTGGAGCCCGGCGCGGCGCACGCGTTCGTCTCCTCGCAGGGAATACTGCTTTTCTTCCCGCTCGGCGTGCCGGCGACCTGGCGGATGCTGGCCATGCGACGCCGCGCGGACAACCCACCAGTCGGGCAGCCGGTCACCCTCGAGGAGGTGCAGGCGTTGGCCAACGCCTACACGACGCCTGCCGTACGGTTGCGCGACCCGGTGTGGATGACCAATTTTCGACTGCACAACCGCGGCGCGGCGCACTATCGAGCCAGGCGGGTGTTCCTTGCTGGGGATGCCGCCCACATTCACAGCCCGGCGGGGGCCCAAGGCATGAATACCGGCATCCAGGATGCGGTCAATCTCGGCTGGAAGCTGGCGCTGGTTGGCGCGGGGATCGCGGATCCCGCGCTGTTGGACAGCTACGAACCCGAGCGGGCACCGGTGGGCCGCATGGTCCTTCGTTTCACCGACCGTGCGTTCACGATCGCCACGTCCCGAAACCCGGTCCTTCGTTTCGCCCGGGCTCAGTTCGTCCCGCGGCTCGCCCCGCTCGCCCTTCGGGTCAAGCCGGGGCGGGCGTATGGGTTCCGCACGGTGTCTCAGCTCGCCATCCGCTATCGGAACAGCCCATTGTCGGTGGAAGGAACGAACGCGCCGCGCCGTGGCCCCCGAGCCGGCGACCGCCTTCCGGACGCGCCGATCACCTACGACGGCCGGTCCGGCACGCTGCAGCGGGCGCTCGCTGCGACCGGCTTTCACCTGCTGCTGTGCGGACCTGTGGCGTTCTGGTCATCGGCCGCGACCGCCCGACTTGCCGACCGATACGCCGGACTGGTGACAGTGCATCGCCTCACCAGGGACGTCGGTTCGGGCACGTTGCATGACGACACCGGTGCTGCGATGCGCCGCCTTGGCATAGATGACAGTCAACCTGCCCACTTCCTGGTGCGGCCCGACGGCTATCTCGCTTACCGCGGTGGTAAAGACACGACCGGGCTCGTCGCCTATCTCGACGCTTGGCTACCCAGGCGGTAATTGCCTCGGGCGCGCGGCAGGCTGCCCATACTTGCAGCGAATCGTGGTATCACCCGACGCTGCGGGCGCTTTACTTAGATGGTCGCGTCCGCCCAAGGCGTCAGCGTCGGACGATTGCTGCGTGGAGGGGGTGCCCGGTGGGGCCTAGGGTATTGGGTTTGCCGCCAGCCTCTCTTCGCATCGGCATTCTCATGCGGGATCACCAGTCTCGGGGTCGGGCAAATGACTGACTCCGCTGGCCTCCTTCGGGCCGAGTCTTCATCAGCTACCGGCGGGAGGAGACGGCCTACCCGGTGGGCTGGTTGTACGACCGGATGGCTGACCGCTACCGCGGCGGCCAGTGGCTGACCATCGCCGATGCGGAGGCCGGCGCCGCCTGGACGACCCCGATTGACTTCGTGCGACTGGAGATCGAGGCCGCCCTGACGCGCAACGTCCGGGTCATCCCGATCCTGGTCGACGGGGCCACGATGCCTCACGCCGATGAGCTGCCGGCCAGTCTGGCCGGGCTGGTCCGCCGGCAGGCCTTCGAACTCAGCCCGGCCCGGTTCGACTTCGACCCCAACCGGCTGCTCAAGGTACTCGACACGATCCTCGCCGAGGTGCGGACCACGCACGACGATGCGGCCGCGGCGTCGACGCTGGAGGCGAACGCACCGGACCAGAACGCGACGCACATAACTCAGGCGCAAGCGCCCGGCAGCGACGCCTCAACCGCCCAGTCCGAGACGCTGGTCGAGCCGTACGACGACCCTGAGTACACCGCGGCGCTGGCCGCTTACTTCACTGAGCGGTGGGACACGGCCGTCGACCTCCTGACCCGGGTTTTGGACCGGTATCCCCACCATCCGCAGACCGCTGAACGTCTCGCGGAGGCCCAGCGGCAACAGCGGTTGGCCGGCTGGGACGCCGCCTCCCGCCAGGCCGCCGAACAGGGGCGCTGTGCGGAGGCCGTTGACGCTCTTGAACACATCTCCTCGACGTCCCCATGGGGCGTCGACATGGCTAGTGCCCCTTTCCGGCGTCGTCGGTGCGGTGGCCCTTCTTATCCACCATATGCAGCTCGCAAACACCGGCAGCTTCACCTGGTTGGGCTTGTGGTCCTTGGCTCCCGCTGAATTCCTGACGGTGACGGCGATTGTCGTACCGGTATGCGCAGCGATGGCGGTGCCACGGCGGTTCGGCGTCTCTCTGCTCGCGGGTTGGATCGGCGCCGCAGCGTTCGTCGTCCTCTACTATCTCGTCGCCCAGGGTGACTGGTATATCGGCGGTCCGATCGTCGTGTTTAGCTTCACGCTTCTCGGGCTCGCGGTCGTCGCCGCACCCTTTGCACGCGCCGCGCAGCCTGACAAATAGGCCACCCGTCACGGCGCAGTCGCCGTAGCGGCGATCACCTCACTGTGGTCGAAGAAATCTTCCGCGGCCAGGTTGTCGAGCCGGGATCGCACCCGGCGCAGGAAGTCAGTCCGGGTGGGGGGACTCATGCCGGCGAGGCGCCTGCCCGCCACGCCAAGGGCTGTGTGTCGCGCGATGAACTCCTGTGGGCTTGGTCGGTGCGACCAGGGCACGATCTCGGCCCGAATTTCGTCGTATCCAGCGTTGCCGAGCTGGGCTCGCAGCTTGTCGGGGGTGTCCATGAGGTCGTGCCGGGCGATGAGGGGTTCTGCCTGCGGGGCGCCATGTCGGTCGAGCTCGTCGTTCCAGATATCCAACGCGGGAACGACCGCGTTCTCCCCCCACGTGGTCAGGCCGATCGCGCCGCCGCGGCGCAGCACGCGTCGGACATCGCGCAGCGCCGCCTCGGGTTGCGACACGTGGAACAGCATGAACGCCATCACGACCACGTCGAACACGGCCGCCGCGAACGGTAGCTGCGCCGCATCAGCGACGATACGGTCGTATCGCGCCGGTGCACGGCGCACCATGCCCTCGGCCCGGTCGGCGGCTACGACCATCGCCGATGGTGCACCAAGGCGTAGCGAAGGCAGCAGGGTTCCGACGCCGGTTCCGAGATCGAGCACGCGACCAGCTGCCCGGAGCGGCAGGCGATCGAGTAGTCCGACGGCGGCAGGGTGCAACGCAGCCGCCCACTGCCGCTCGTACACTTCCGCGGTCGAGGAG
The DNA here is from genome assembly GCA_046726315.1 of Actinomycetota bacterium. GTDB lineage: Bacteria > Actinomycetota > Actinomycetes > Jiangellales > Jiangellaceae > JACVRX01. Next base: position 17,574 of record JBKPAG010000019.1, read on the forward strand.
TAGTAGGCCGTCAACGCCCCGACGGCGCTGACAGGGTGTGGCGTCATCGTGGTCGCCACGAGCACACGACAGTCATGACGGTAGGACGCCTCCCCGGAACGTCTTGTTGCGTCTTTAACTCCTGATGCAAGCACGCCGGCCAGGCCGATCGACAGCTACCGGTTAGGTTCATAGATGTGCGGACCGTCGACTGGCGCGACGGACGGGTAGTGATTGTCGACCAGACATTGCTTCCCGCCGAGCTGCGGATGATCGAGCTGACCACGGTCGACGAGCTGGTAGACGCTATCGATCGGCTGGCCGTGCAGGGAGCACCGGCGCTCGGCGCCGCCGGTGCCCTCGGCGTGGTCCTCGCAGCCGATCAGGCCGACCGGGAGGGTTGGGCCGACGAGCAGCTTGTGACAGCGCTAGCCCGGGTGCGGGACGCGCGACCCACTGCAGTCAACCTGGCGTCGGGGATCGATCGCGTCGCCCGTCGGCTGCCCCAAGGGCGTGACGCCATGCTGCGGGAGGCCCTGGCGATGCTGGAGGAGGACGTAGCCGCCAACCGATCGATCGGCGAACGAGGGGCGGACCTGCTGGCCGAGCTGCTCGCCGGGTCGTCGGCGACGACCCAGGCCATCCGGGTGCACACCCACTGCAACACCGGCAGTCTCGCCGCGATCGAGTGGGGAACGGCCCTGGGTGTGATCCGGGCGTTGCATCGACGGCGGCGGCTGGGCCAGGTCTACGTCGACGAGACCCGTCCGCTGCTGCAGGGGAGCAGGCTCACGGCATGGGAGCTCGATCGGCTCGGCATCGATTATCGGGTAGTGGTCGACGGTGCCGGACCGACCGTGATCGCCCGGGGCCTGGTCGACGCCGCCGTCGTGGGCGCCGACCGGGTCGCGGCCAACGGTGACGTAGTCAACAAGGTAGGCACTTACCCGCTGGCGCTGGCCTGCGCCCGGGCCGGCGTCCCATTCGTCGTGGCTGCGCCCGAGTCGACCATCGACGAGGCGACCCCAACGGGTTTGGATGTCGAGATCGAGACCAGGGCGGACGCTGAGGTGGTCGAGTGGTCCGGTGTGCGGGTTGCTCCAGCGGGGGCCCAGGCTCTCAATCTCGCCTTTGATGTGACGCCGGCCGATCTGGTGACGGCGATCGTGACTGAGGACCGGGTCATCCGGCCTGGGGAGCCCGTCGATGAGTGACGTGACCGCCGAGGACCTGGTCGCGCTGGGTCGGCAGGTGGTGGCCGCCGGGCTGGTCGTGGCATCGGGGGGGAACCTGGCCGCCCGGCTTCCCGACCCGGACCGCATCCTGGTCACGCCGCGGGGGTGGGCCCTGGACGACCTCGACGCTGCCGCATTGGCGACGGTCGGGCTCGACGGACGCCAAATCTCTGGCAGATATGCGCCGACGACCGAGCTGGCTCTGCATCTGGCCGCATTCGAGGTCCGATCCGACGCAGGCGTCTGCCTGCACCTGCATCCGCCGATGGCGACGCTGCTTCACGCCGTGGGTCTACTGATAGCGCGCATTACCACCGACCACGCGTATTACCTGCGCCGGCTCGGGGCGGTGCCCTTCATCCAGCCCGGGTCCGACCGGCTGGCCCGGGCGGTGGCAGCCGAGTTAGCCGACTCTGACGTCGTCCTGTTGGCCCACCACGGCTGCCTGATCGTGGCCGACTCGTTCGAAGTCGGGTTCAGCCGGGCGGCCAACCTCGAGGCAGCGGCGATGGCGACCTACCGGGCCCACGTGCTAGGCGCTGACGTGGCCGAATGCCCGCCCGAGTTCCTGGCCGAGGTGGAGGCCCAGGAGGCGGCGGGGGTGGTCTACGGCAAGGCTGCCAGAACGGCCGGCGTGGGCGGGACCGACGGCGCATAGCGACGGCAGTGGATCACTTCCCTGTGTGTGCGACGGTCCTCCGGACGTCCCAGTCGAGGCCGCCGGCCTGGACGGACCAGTCCTCGCAACGAACGGCTCGAGCGCCTGATGGGAGGCGGCGGCCTCGAGAAGGTCGTCGGCTGTCCCGTCCATGACTTCGATCTCGCCATCACCCAGGCCTACCCGTACATCAACAGGCTTGCAGGCCTGGTGAAGTACGGCACGGGTGGTGAACGTGGTCATTCCAGATGGGCCAGCGCGTGGCTCAGCGGACCTCGAGGGTGGTGGTCACTGGGATCGGGTTGGCCAAGCTGTCCCTCACCGGCGATGTGTCTTGGACGTACTGGCACAGCTCGGTCAACTGTTCCTTCGTCGCGTTGGGGCTGGACACCCAGGCGTTCGCCCGGATCTCGGTGAACCCTGCCCGGGGGCCGTCCAGACCGAGGAACGAGCGCACGTCGAAGTCGCCCTCGAGCTCATACTCCATCGCGTTGAGTTCGATTCCCCGTGCCGCCGCATTCGCGACATAACCGACGGCGTAGCAGAACCCCAGCGCCTGCAGGAGCAACTCCACCGCATTCGGGCCTTTGTTCCGACCCAACAGCACCGGCGGCTCGTCGCCCTCGAGCCGGAACGCCTCGTCTCGGGTCTCGTCCTCCGCGCCGGCGTGCACGAACCTCCCGATCTCCCCGACGTTGTAGGTCCCGTCCTGCCACCTGCTGGACGCCCGGAACGTGAACGTCCCTACCGCCGCGTCTTCCTTGACCGCCTCGATAGTCGCCAGCAGCTGGTCGACGTCGATCCCGTTTCGGATCGTCACTGCCTCCGCCATGATCCTCACTCCTCACGCATCGTCTTGACACAGCTATGGACGGCAGATGACCCGGCGTTATTGCATTCAGCGAGCAGCGGCATCGCGACGCGACATCGGTAGAGTCCGCGTTTGACACGAGTGCAACGCAAGCGAAGTCGCCGCCCTCGCTCGCTGCGACCGGGTGGGCGTTACCTCTGTATGGACTCAAGACAGACGAACCGGAGCGCCTCGGATCCCTGATTGACAACGTCTTCGTGCTCTTCGGGGTTGACGAACAACACGTCGCCGGGCGTCAACGCCTCTTCTCGCTCCTCGAGCCGCAGCGCGCCCAGACCGCTGACGATCACGGCCTCATGGGCGTGCGGATGGGCGTGAAACGGCGTGGAGCTTCCCGGTTCCACGTCGATGACCTTCAGCTCCAGGTCCGCTACGTGGGTGAGGTGGTGACCTCCACCTCGGGTATGTCGGCGGGGCCGGGGGCGATGTCCTGCACGCGCCTGACGTTCCCCGCAAAGCCCGCTTCGCGAGCCGACGCCGCGAATTCCGATCGCATCTCCCCGCCTTCCGGCAGATGCGCCGTGACTACAACGGCCACTGCAACCCGGGCATGCTGTTCGACGGGGATCAGGGCCCGCATCAGCCGGATCACCTCGTTGGAGAACAGTGGGTACAGCGCACAGTCGTCGATGCTTAGAGCCGCCCGATGCATCACCTTGGCGCCAACGAAACCGGCCCGGTCGAGCTTGTGCAGGAAGGCTTCCTCGGCCAGCGCGCCAGCGACGCAGCCCGCCCAGGCGGCCGGCTGGGTGGCGATCTCCGGGGGTAGTTCGTCCAGCTCGACAGTCAGGTCGGAGACACAAAGCCGGCCGCCGGGTCGAAGCACACGGGCACATTCCGCCATCACCCTCGCCTTGCGCGCGGACAGGTTGATGACACCGTTGGAGGTGATCAGGTCGACACTTGCGTCGGGGCACGGGATCGCCTCCATCTCGCCCTCGACGAACTCCACGTTGGAAAGGCCGGCGTCCTCCACCGAACGTGCAGTGCGGTCGAGCATCTCCGGCAGGAAGTCAAGAGCAATCACCGTCCCGGTGGGCCCGGTACGCTGCGCCGCCAGGATCGTGTCGATCCCACCCCCACAGCCAAGGTCGAGGATGGTTTCACCGAGCCGGATGTCCGCGTAGCGAAGATGGTTGGCTACGCCCAACGCCCGCTCCATGGCCGAATCCGGCAGCATCGCCAACTCGTCCGCGCTGTAGAGCTTGTGCGCCACTGCTGCCGTGGTGGGCGGCACGTGCCGGTAGGCGGCTCGAACCAGCGCCTTCACCTCGTCGCCGTGCATCAAATCGCGGCTCATGGTTCCAGCTCCTCGATTGTCTGGTTCAGCCGCAGCAACACGTCATCCGGGAGGTCGACCTTCCCGGCGTCGGCGAGTGCCCGCCGCAGTTCCCGTGCGAACTCCAGCTCGCCGCAGCAGCGGCGGCAGCGAGCGAGGTGTTGGTCGATGAGTCGGCGGTCGCCATCGTCGACCGTGCCGTCAAGGTACTCCCACAACTGCCTGACCGCGTCGGCACAGCTGATCATCGGGCCTCCTCCTTCAGTAGTCCGTTCTGCTCGGCGTACTCCCACATCTGGATCTCGAAGAGCTTGCGCCCGCGGTGGAGTCGAGCCAGCACAGTGCCGAGTGGAACGTCGAGCATCTCGGCCAGCTCTCTGGCCAGGTAGCCGTCCATGTACACGACGACGAGCGGGATACGGAACTTCTCCGGCAGCGTCATCAGCACAGCGCGTACGTCCTCGCGGGTGAATTCGGCGAGGAAGTCGAGATGCAGCGAGTCCGAGTACGGGAACGGATCTTCGTAAGCAATCTTGCGGTAGAGGGAGAACCGCTCGACCTGGTCGAAGTCGATCTCCTCAGGTTGCCGGGCCCTCGCCCGTGCCCGGTCGCGGCAACAGTTCACCAGGATGCTGGTCAGCCACGCGGGTGCTGCCGCAGGGTCGTGCAGCTGGCCGAATTTCCGGCACGCCTTGAGCAGGCAAATCCTGCACCACATCCTCTGCGTCGTCGCCGACTAGCCGTCGGGCCAGCGAGAGCAGCCGGGGCAGCTGCTCGCGTGCCAGGTCGCGAAAGCTCAGCACCGAATTCGCCCTGGTACCGGTGACCACCGCCGCCTGGGCTGCACCCACAAGGCCACACCTTCTTGGACGTTCGCCAGTCCAGCGTTATTGCGTTGCCGGGCCACGGCAAGGCGCCTGATCGTTCGGATCGCCAGCGGGGTGTCCGTGGCGACTTCGCAAACCTTCGTCTGAGAAAAGACCGCCGAACTTGCGCGCTCAGGATGCTTTGACTGCGGGCTCAAGCAGAGTCAGCGTCACGGCATCGGCGTCCACCTCGGCACGGACACCGAGCGGCATCGGTACGTTCGGCGGGTTGTGGCCGATGTCGACGTTCCCGACTACCGGGATGTCACGCTCGCCCAGCACATCGAGGACAACCTCGCGAAGCGTGTCCGGTCCGCCCTCGGTGGGCTCGACATCGGTTGGGGTACCCACGACCATGCCCGCGATCCGCTCGAACACGCCCGAGTACCGCAACACGTGCAGGTCGTTCCAGACCGCTGCGGTCGACGTGCCGACCTCCTCCCAAAACAGGATCGCGCCGTCGAAGTGCTCGGGGCTCAGCGCATATGGCGTGGCCTGCACCCGTACCAGGCGGTTGAGCAGCCCGCCGACGAGCGGACCCCGCGCACGGCCCGAACGCCAGCACTCCCATTGACTGCCCGGCGGCAGGACACCCGGCGCGCTGTCACTCGTCAGTACGCGGAGGTAGATATCCGCGAGCTGCTTGCGGCGGCTGTCATCACACTCGTTCCAGTAACCGAATCCATGCGTGACAAGGTCGGAGTGCAGGGACACTAGGCCGGTGCGCGCATACAGCACCAGATGCAGCGCGGCGATGTCGCTAAAACCCAGCAGCGGCTTGGGATCCGCTCGTACCGCCGCGAGGTCGATCAGGTCGAGATAGCTCAACGTCATCCTGCCTCCGGTGAGCGAGCAGATCGCACGTACCTGCCGATCCCGAAGCAGACCGTTGAACTCCTTGGCAACCTCCCCCGGCGGGGCGGCTGCCCACCACCATTGCCTCTCCAGGTCGATCAACGGAGACACTCGCACGGCGAACCCCATCTGCTCGATGGCCTCGACACCGCGCTCGAACAGTGAGGCCTCACTCTGCTCCAGCCCGCCGGACAAGGCCATCACCGCAACGAGATCGCCCGGCCCCAACGCCTTTGGCCTCAGGATCGACGCCATGCTGAGCCCTCCATTCTCGGGTCCGGAACACGCTAGCGAAGCGCTCACCCAACCGGTCGGCTTGGGGGACGGGCGCTGCGGCCTCGTCCGACGGGCAGCCTCACAAGCATCGCTGTGGCGGGCCACGATCGCGATATGCGTCGGCGGATCCGGGAGCGCGACCAGGAGCTCGCGGTATTGACGGCAGCCGGACGCGAGGTGGCCACAGACGGTGCTCTCGGGCTCCCTCCGCTCGGATGCAATATTGCCCCGCGGCGTGAGCGTCTTCCAAGTAAGGACCGTGTTTTTGGCACCAGTGCCGTTGAGGGGCGGGCGACGGAAAGGAGTCGGCCATGGCCGTCGTGAACACTGATGAGCTGGCGGTCAAGGTCCGGGAGATCTACCGACTCGTGGCCGAGCAGCCGAACGGCGCCTATCACTTCGAGATGGGCCGACCGCTGGCCGAGCGCCTCGGTTATCCCGCCGACATGCTGGACCGGCTGCCCATTGGGGCGGTCGAGTCCTTCGCCGGGGTCGGCTACTTCTTCGACCTGGCCGGCATCGTCGAGGGGGAGCGGGTGATCGACCTGGGCAGCGGTTCCGGGATGGACGCGTTCGCCGCCGCGCATCTGGTCGGCCCATCGGGCCGGGTGCTCGGCGTCGACTTCACCACCGAGCAACTGGCCAAAGCACGCCGGCTCGCCGCCCTCGCGGGTGTCGGCCAGGTCGAGTTCGGTGAGTCTCGGATCGAGAGCCTGCCGGCGGTAGACGAGAGTTTCGACTGCGCGATCTCCAACGGCGTCATCAACCTCTCACCACTCAAGGAGCGGGTATTCGCCGAGGCGGCGCGGGTGCTGCGGCCGAGTGGCCGACTGGCTATCGCCGACATCGTCACCGAGCGGCCGTTGACCGAGGCGATCGTCGCCAATGCCGACCTATGGGCATCCTGCATCGGCGGCGCCGCCCAGCAGGACTCGTACCGTCATGCGATCGAAGCCACCGGCCTGCGCATCGAGGTGATCCGCCGGAACCCCTACGAGTTCATCTCCGAGCAGGCCCGCAACGCCAGCGCCAAATACGGGGTAAACAGCATCTCCGTCCTCGCTGTCAAGCCAGAGTGAGCGGCCTCGGTGGCTATGCATGAGCGACACGTACGCGGCGCTGGAACGCGCGTACGCCACGCGCTCGACTGGGTCGACTTGGTCCGAAAACGGAACGTCAACGCAGCGGCCACCGCCGAACAGCTACTCAGCACCTTCGACCGGTCACTCCCAGACGAACCCGGCCGACCCGGCAACGGTCGTCGATGCGCCCGCCGCCCCCGCGGAACCCGGACTGGTGCCGACCCCATCCGGCGATGCGCCTCGATATGGGCGGGGCCTAATGCGGCTGGCCGACCTCGCCGAGCGGCTCCGGCGTCAGCTGCGGACCAGCCGGGCGATCGCATCCGAGGCTTCTTTGACCTTTGCCTCGGCATCGGCGCCGCCGTGGCGGGTGGCGTCTGCGACGCAGTGGGAGAGATGGTCCTCGAGCAACTCCAGCGCAACGGCCTGCAATGCCTTCGTTGCCGCGGCGATCTGGGTCAGCACGTCGATGCAGTACGTGTCCTAGTCGACCATGCGTTGCAGCCCGCGGACTTGGCCCTCAACGCGTGCCAGCCGCTTCTACGGCGTCCTTGTTGTCGATGTAACCAGCCATGTCGCATTCCTCCACCGAGCAGCAAGTATTACCCCTGGGGGGTACCTAACGCCAACCTCGATCCCAACCGGGCTTGGCGGGCTCGGCTAGCACAGGCAGGCTGGGCATTAGCAACCGGCGACGTCATCGACACGGGGAGGCCGCCGTGCAGGAGGACCATGAGCCGGAGCGCGAGGCTCCCGGCGACTACGAGTACGACGAGGCACACGACACAGTGGACGCGGCTCACACCGCGTACGTCGCACCGGGGCCCACTGGGCCGGCCGAGGCTCACATCACTACGGGGCAGATCGACCAGATCGGTGACTACGGCTACGACATGGCTCACGACCTGCCGCGCTAGGGGGTCACCTCCGCGTCCGGACCTCCTTCGCCGGCGAGGGCGAGGGCGAGGCCGGAGGCCAGGCCGAGCCCCTTGCCATGTCGTGACTGCCTCAGACGTTGTGTCAGCCGAACCGGCCGGAGATGTAGTCCTCGGTACGTGGGTCGTCCGGATTGGTGAAGATCTTGCTGGTGCGGTCGTATTCGACCAGCTGGCCGTAGCGGTGCCCCTTGCCGTCGACGTTCGCAGTGAAGAACGCCGTCCGGTCCGAGACCCGGGCCGCCTGCTGCATGTTGTGGGTGACGATGATAATCGTGAAGTCCCTGACCAGGTCCTGCATGAGGTCCTCGATCTTCGCCGTGGCGATCGGGTCCAGCGCCGAGCACGGCTCGTCCATCAAGATGACCTCGGGCTTGGTCGCGATCGCGCGGGCGATGCACAGCCGCTGCTGCTGGCCGCCGGATAGCGACAGCCCGTTCTGGTCGAGCTTGTCCTTGACCTCGTCCCAAAGGGCAGCGCCGGTCAGTGCCTGTTCGACCCGCTCGGCCATCGCCTTCTTGGACAGCTTCTCGCCGATGACCTTGGGACCATACGCGACATTGTCGAAGATCGACTTTGGGAACGGGTTGGGTTTCTGGAAGACCATTCCGACTCTGCGGCGCACCTCGATGGGGTCGACGTCCTTGGCGTAGAGGTCCTGTCCATGAAACAGCACTCGGCCCTCGACCCGGGCGGTCGGAATCAAGTCGTTCATCCGGTCGAAGCAGCGGATCACCGTCGACTTGCCGCACCCCGACGGCCCGATCAGCGCGGTGATCTCGTTGCGGCCGATCAGCATGTCGACCCCCCGCACAGCATGGAAGTCGCCGTAGTAGATGTCCAGCTTCTCGACGGCGATGAGCGGATCGAGCGGCTTGTGCTCGCGGGAGCCGTGCTCAGTGTGCTCGGGACGAGGTGGACTGACGACCGGATCTCCGCCGGCCTCGTCCACGGTTTGTATCGGCAGAGTCCCATGTTCAGTCATGTCGTCTCTCGCCTTGTCGTCGGTCACCATGGTCACCAGCGCCGCTGGTACTTGTTGCGGATGAAGATCGCCACCGAGTTCATGGCCAGCAGGATGACCAGCAGTACAACGATCAACGCGCTGGCCAGGATGATGAAGTCTTCCTGTGGACGGCTCGTGTAACTGTAGATCTGGATCGGCAGCGCCGTGAACCGGTCGAAGACGCTGGCCGGGTTGAAGGTGAGGAAGCCGGCGACGCCGATGATGATCAACGGGGCGGCCTCACCGATCGCTCGCGACAGCGCCAGGATCGAGCCGGTGGCGATCCCCGGGATGCTGTTGGGCAGGATCGTGCGCCATATGGTCTGCCATCGGGTGGCGCCCAGTGCGAGCGAGCCGTCGCGTAAGGAATCCGGCACCGCCCGAATGGCCTCCCGGCTAGAGATGATGATCACCGGCAGGATGAGCAGCGCCAGAATGATCGCGCCGGCGAGCACGACCGGGCCGAGCGATAGCGGCCCACGCACAATCAGCCCAAGCCCAAGGATTCCGTAGACCACACTCGGCACTGCGGCGAGGTTCTGGATGTTGAGCTCGATCAGGCGGTTGTACCAGCGGTCCCGATCGGCGTACTCCTCCAGGTAGACCGCGGTGAGCACGCCGATGGGCAGGCTGATCAGGGCAGTCCCGGCCATGAGCCAGAGGGTCCCGAGGATGGCGGCCTGGGCACCCGCGGTCGCTGGGCGGAGTTGGGACGCCTGGTTCCGGAACAGGTCCGCATCCAGGCGGGGCCAACCCTCGACCAGCACGTAGATCAGGAGCGCTACGAGGAAGACAATGCCGACGGCGAGGCAGCCGAGCAGGAGGCCGCGGAAACCGACTTCCTTCGGACTGCGATCGTGGCCGCGCCCAGTCACGACCGGTCCGGGCGGTGGTGCCGCCGGCGCCGGAGGGGTGAGCTCGGTGACCGTCACTCGTACTCCTCGCGGTACTTGCGGACCAGTCGGATACTGATGAAGTTCATCACCACCGTGATCACGAACAACAGCGCAGCGACGGCGAACAAGGACTCGTAGCCGATGGATCCGGTGGGCTGGTCGCCGGAGGCGGCCTGCGCAATGAACGCAGTCATGGTCTCGGCGGGCTCTAACGGGTTGAGCGAAATGTTGGGTGTGCTGCCCGCGGCGAGAACGACGATCATCGTCTCGCCCACTGCCCGGCTGATGCCGAGCACGAACGCCGCGACGATCCCGGAGATGGCAGCCGGAACCACGACCCTGGTGGCCACCTGCATCTTCGTGCTGCCCAGGCCGTAAGCACCGTCCCGTAACGTCTGAGGGACAGCGGTCATCGCGTCCTCGGAGAGCGACGCCACAGTGGGGATGATCATGACGCCCATCACCAAACCCGCGCTGAGCATGCTGAACGTGCCGACGTCGAGGAACTTCTGCAGCAGGTTTGGCGTGACGAACGCGAGCGCAAAGAAGCCGTAGACAACCGTCGGTATACCGGCGAGCACCTCCAGGATCGGCTTGAGCACTCTGCGCGCTCTCGGTGAGGCGTACTCGGCGAGGTAGATTGCGGCGCCCAGGCCGAGCGGGATGGCAACGGCCAGGGCGATCACTGACGTCGTAAGCGTCGCCGTCACCAGCGGCAGTACGCCGAACTTCTGTTGGGATTCTTGGAATAGCACCGTCCACTCGGTTCCGGTGAGGAAGTCCCACACCGACACCGCCGGCTCACGGAAGAAGTCGATCGTCGGCCCGATAATCGCGATGACGATCCCAATCGTGGTCAAGACCGACACCAAGGCCGCGAGGAACAGCACGGCTTCGATGGCGCGCTCGCCGAGACGTGGCTGCGACCGGCGCAGGGAAACCCCTGCGCCGGCCGACTCTGTCCTGACGCTCACGGACTCACTCAACCGCCGATGAGGGTGTCGAACTGTTCCTGAAGCGTGGTCTTCTGCTCGTCGTTGAGCCCGATGAAGCCGGCGGCCTCGACGATCTCGTCGATGTTCTCGATGTAGAAGCGGACGAACGCCTCGACCTCGGGCCGTTCCAGCGCCTCGGCGGACGGGTAAATGTACAACTGCCGGCCAAGTGGAGCGTACGAGCCATCCTGAGCAGTCTCCGGGCTCGGCGCGACACAGCCGCTGCCGCCGTCGATCTCCAGCGCCTTTAGAGTCTCCGGGTTCTCGGCGAAGTACGAGTAGCCGAAGTACCCCATGCTGCCCTTCGAGCCTTCGACCGCCTGAATGGTCACGTTGTCGTCCTCGGACGCTTGGTAGTCGGTCCGCGAGGCCCCTTCCTCACCGTTGATGGCGTCGGTGAAGTAGTCGAACGTGCCGGAGTCAGTACCCGCACCGGCCAGCACCAGCGGCTCATCCGGGAACGATGGATCGACCTGGTTCCAGCTGTTGACCTTCGAGCCCGGTTCCCAGATGGTTTTGAGCTGTTCGACTGTCAAGCAGGTAGCCCAATCATTCTCTGGATTGACCACGACGGTCAGCGCGTCGTTGGCGATCGCGAACTCGTCCTGGGTGACGCCGTTCTCCTCACAGATCGCGATCTCGTCGTCTTCGATGGGCCGGGAGGCGTCGGAGATATCGGTCTCGCCGGCGCAGAACTTCTCGAACCCGCCACCGGTGCCGGAGTTGCCGACCGAGACCTGGACACCGGGGTTCTCCTCCTGGAAAAGCTCCGCGGCTGCGCTGGTCAGTGGGAATACCGTGCTGGAGCCATCGACGACGACCTGACCGGAGAGAGCGGCTTCAGTGCTTTCATCGCCGCCTTCAGCAGATGTGTTCTCAGGATCGTTGCCGCCACCGCAGGCGACCAGCACGAGGGCGGTCGCGCTCACGGCCGCCAGCGGCGCCCAGCGCCGGCTCGTGGGACTGATCTTCACGTGAGTTTTCCTTCCGTGGACATGCTCGTCGACAATGCAATGACACCGCGAAGGTAGGCAGCACAGGTGACCGAGTGGCCCGCGGCGAGTGAACGAACGGTGAACGCAAGTCGCCGAGTACCGGTCGTCTTCCGGACGCGGGGGTTACCGTGACGTGAACTGGCAGCGTCGTCTGCCGTCAGCTGCCCGGCTGCAGCCAATGCAGTGCCTGTCCATGGCAGCCGGCGAGGGCGAGGGGTCTGCCGTCCAATCCGAGGAAAACCTGAAGGGGCCGGCGGGTGGCAAACAGACCGACGTGAGCAATCCCGGCAGCACCTCGGGGCTCTCGGTGAAGATCCAGTGCCCGGGTAGGGATTCGACGAGCTCGATGAACGCGATCCGGGCGGCGGGTGAGAGGTAGGCAAACACGCGCTGTCGAAGACGACCAACGTGGCGTCCGCGGGGTTCCTCAGCGGCCAGCGACGCAAGCTCAGACACCAGGTCTCCGCGTCGGATCATCGGCGGGTCGGAACGGACGATGCCGACGGCGGCACGGAGCCGGCCGAGGCGTTCGTGCTGACCGGGCCAGATGAGCGATTCGAACCAGCGCCGGTCGTCGTCATCGGCCACATCGAACGGGTTGAGGTTGATGCCGGCCCGCCAGACCACCTTCGGTACCTGCACCGGGTGTGCGGTGTTGACGCCGTCACGCTTCCAGCATCGACGAGGTTTCGGCCCCGCAAGGTAGGCCTCGCTGTGCTGAAAATGACCACGGGGAGCAGGCGTGCCTATACCCCATCAGGCATGCAAGCCTGGTGGGGTATGCACAGGCATGGTCCCCGTGGTCATTTACGAAGAGTCGGGGGTGCTGCTGGCGGCGGCCGGGTCGCCGATGTCGAAGCGCTCGACGGCGACGGGGACGCCGCCGCGATGGTGGACCACCAGGAAGTCGCCAGCGTGCAGCGGCTCCGACGGTGCGAGATCCGGGCTCGGTTCGGCGGTTGCCGAGATGATCTCGGGGAGGATCGGCCGGTGTGAGCAGACCAGGGTCCGGGCGCCGTCGGCGAGCAGCGCGCGGGTCAGCTTCTCCACGCCGAACGGCTGGGCTTCGTAACGCTCTTCGGAAAGCACCGGCTCGAGCTCCAATGACACACCGGCCGCATCGACGAACGGCTGCACACTGTCGACACACCGGACTGCATCGCTTGACACCACCCGGTTGAGCGTCAGTGCCAGAAACGGTGCGACCAGCGCACGCGCATCCCGGGTTCCACGGTCGTCCAATGGACGCAAGGCGTCGGGGCCATCCCATGACGAACGTTCTTGAGCTTTGGTGTGCCGCAGCACGGCGAAGGGCACCGTCCGAACCTCACCGTCGAGAAGCGCCCCAACCACGTCGGCGTCTCGGGGATGGGTCAGCCGGCGAACCGCGTCGGCCGCCGGCAGGAACGTGATCTTGTCGATCTCCTTGGTGCCCCTCCACGCCGGTGCATCGTCGTCGGCGCGGCCGGCCCAGTAATACACCCGCTTGGGCAGGCCGTTGGCGATGTAGTGCTGGGTGGGCAGCGGGCGGCCGAGTTCGACCCGGTGCCCGGTCTCCTCTTCCACTTCGCGCATGGCACAGGCCAGCAGATGCTCACCATCGTCCAGCTTCCCTTTGGGCAGCGACCAGTCGTCATAACGCGGGCGGTGCACCAAGCAGATCTCCAGGCCACCGTCGTGCTCGGGGTCCGGTCGCCAGACGACGGCACCAGCGGCGATGACGGCACCGTCCGCCGCTTCGGAGCCGGTCACGTCGCCAGCCATCGCCGCCACTTGCGCCGGCTGACCTTGGGCCACAGCTTCGCGAATTCGCGGCGGGTCGCTATGACCCGCTCGCGCTCGGCCGCGAACAGCACACCGAGCGTGAAGCTGGCGTGCGGGTCGACATTCGCCACGAGCGCCCGGATCGCCCTGCCAGCGTCCGCTGCGTCTTGATGTTCGCCCAGCACCTCGGTGATCCGCTCCATCTGACGAGCGAACTCTTCGGCCTGCTCGCCAAGTACGGGAGCGACCGCCTCACCGGCGTACCGTGCCCGCTTCGCTGCTATCCGGACTTGGTGCCATTCGTCGTCCGGGGCGCCTCCTGGGAGCTCCGACTCATTGGCCAGGACAGTTTTTGCCCTCGTAGCCAGCCGATTCCATGCCTTCCGGACCCGCGGTGGCAGTGCGTCGCCGGACGGCAGGTCGCCCCTTTCGGTCGTCGGCGGTTTGGAACTCGCCGCTACCAGGCGTTCGTGGAGTTCGACATATCGATCGGAAGTCATCAGCGTGGCAACCCTGGCTTTCGCTCCCACCTGTCTTTCCCGGATGGGGCCGAGGACTGTCACCGATGGGTCGTCGGGTACGAGATCGTCGGGAATAGCCGCCATTTGCGCCTCGAGTCGCGCGGTCAACACCTCTAGCTCGCGCAGTTCGCCGAGTCCGCTGCCGGCCCAACGGAGTTCTTCGCGCAGCTCGTCTGCCCATTCCCGGTCGAGCAGCGGCCCGAACACCCGCAGCCCGCTGCGCAATCGGCGGCAGGCGACCCGCATCTTGTGCACCGAGTCCCATGGCCCGTCCGGATCACGGCGAAATTTCAGATCGGCGCCGCGCAATGCCCGGGTGTGATGTGCGATGAAGGCCCTCACGGCGGCGCTTGCCGGATCGTCCGGCCCGACGTCCTCTGGTTCAGGCACCTCCGGCGGAGCCGACGCCTGTGGGCCAAGCGCTCTCACCGCCTTCGAGATGAACTCCCCGGTAACCGCGCCGGACTGGTCGAGCCGGGTAATGACGTGCTCGACCAGCTCCGGCGGGGCGTCCTCGGCGAGCTCGAGCTCGAGCTCGCGGAACTGCGCGGACGCCTGACCGGAGCCGTCGATCACCTGAACCGTGTCGTCGACCAGCTCAGCGGCCCGATGCCCCGACGTATCGAGCACGTCTCGGACGTGCCGGGTGGTGCGGAGGGTCGCCACCGGGTGCACCGGGCTGTGCCGGATCACGGAGCGGACGAGCTCTAACAACGCGGGCGGCGGGGCCTGTGGATCTCCCGCCGAGAGTGGCAGTCTCAGCTCGTCACGCACCTCGGCGGCGGCCTCGGGCACATTGACCTTCAGGTGCCAGCCCTCATCGGGTCCGCCGGTGCGGCGACGAAGGGCCATGCCCTCGCGGAGCAGCCTCAGGTCCGGTGTGTCGTAGTAGGCCGTCTCGAGTTCTACGGTGCCGTGATCGTCGACTCCGGATACCAGGCCTGCGCTGACCAGTTCAGGGACTCGGTACAAGCCGTGTACGCGGAACTTGTGCTCGACCTCGCGTACTGCCGGCACGGGTTCCGCGAGGCTCACGCCGCGGCCTTCCGCCGGCTCTTCTGCTCGATCATGATCTCCTGGAGGTCGGCCAGGGGCTCGCCGTTCTCGTCCTGGTGGACCCGGATCCAGGTGCTGTCGGGTAGCAGATGCCAGGAGGCCACCCGATCGTCGAACGCTAGGTCGAAGAACGCGCGCAGTTCCGTTTCATGCGCCGTGCTGCCCAGCCGGACCATGGTCTCGACCCGCCGGTCGAGGTTGCGGTGCATGAGATCGGCAGAGCCGATCCAGTACTCGGGGTCGTCGACGTTCTGGAAGGCGAGGATGCGCGAGTGCTCGAGGAAGCGGCCGAGGGTGCTGCGCACCCGGATGTTCTCCGACAACTCAGGCACTCCGGGGCGGAGGCAGCAGATGCCGCGGATCCACAGGTCGACCGAAACTCCGGCGGCGGACGCCTCGTAGAGCGCGTCGATGATGCCCTCGTCGACCAGGCTGTTCAGTTTGAACCGCACCGCGGCCGGCCTACCTGCGCGATGGTTCTCGATCTCGGCCTGGATGCGGTCGACGATCCCGCTGCGGAGCGCCTGCGGAGCGACCAGCAGCCGCTCGTAGTCGGAGTCGATCGAGTAACCCGACAGCGAGTTGAAGAGATGGTTGACGTCCTCTGCGACCACGGGGTCGGCCGTGAGCAGGCCGAGATCCTCGTAGATTCGGGCGGTCTTGGGGTGGTAGTTGCCGGTGCCGAAGTGGCTGTATCGCCGGATTCCTCCGCCGTGGTCGGCCTCGTCGCGGACGACCAGGCAGATCTTGCAATGCGTCTTGAGCCCCACCATGCCGTAGACGACGTGCACGCCAGCCTGCTCGAGCTTGCGCGCCCAGGTGATGTTCGCCTGCTCGTCGAAGCGGGCCTTGATCTCGACGAGAGCGAGGACCTGTTTACCGGCTTCGGCAGCGTCGATCAAGGCGTCGACAATGGGGGAGTCACCGCTGGTCCGGTACAGGGTCTGTTTGATCGCCAGCACTCGAGGGTCAGCCGCAGCCTGTTCGATGAACCGCTGGACGCTCGTCGAGAACGAGTCGTACGGGTGGTGCACCAGGATGTCGCCGGCGCGGATGGCGGCGAACATGTCAGCCGGTGCCGCGGATTCCACGTCGGGCAGGTCTCGGTGGGTCGCCGGGAGAAACGGCCGGTACTTGTGCTCTGCGCGGTCGAGGTCGGCGATCCGGAACAGCCCGGTCAGGTCCAGCGGTCCGGGCAGATTCAACACCTCATAACTCGACACGCCGAGTTCGCGTTGCAACAGGTCGAGGACGTGCGGGTCGACGGTTTCCTCTACCTCGAGACGGACCGCCGGGCCGAACCGCCGCCGCATCAGTTCCCGTTCCATGGCGGTGAGCAGGTTCTCGGCGTCGTCCTCCTCGACCTCGACGTCCTCGTTGCGGGTCACCCGGAACATGTGGTGCTGCAGCACCTGCATGCCCGGGAACAGCTGCGAAAGTTGTGCGGCGATGACGTCCTCGAGCGGGACGAACCGCTGCTCGGCGACGGGCAGGAACCGCGGGAAATTCGGTGGGACCTTCACTCGCGCGAAGTGCTCGGTCGCCGTCCGGGGGTTTCGGACGACGACGGCCAGGTTGAGCGAGAGCCCGGAGATGTACGGGAACGGATGGGCCGGATCGACGGCGAGTGGGGTAAGCACTGGGAAGATCCGTTCGCCGAACAGCTCACGCAGCCGAGCGTGCTCGGCGTCGTCCAAGTCGTCCCAGCGCGCGATCTCGATGCCCTCCTTGACCAGGGCTGGTAGCACGTCGTCATGGAAACAGCTCGCTTGTCGGGTCATCAGCTCGCGGGTCCGTCCGAGAGTTCCCTCGTGTACGTCCCGGGGAAGCAGGCCGCTGGCCGCGCGTACGGCGACGCCCGCGGCAATGCGCCGTTTGAGGCCGGCAACGCGGACCATGAAGAACTCGTCCAGGTTGCTGGAGAAGATCGCGAGGAACTTTGCGCGCTCCAGCAACGGCACGTCTGGGTCCTCAGCCAGCTCGAGCACCCGCTCGTTGAAGGCCAGCCAGGAGAACGCCCGGTCGAGGTACCTCTCCTCCGTTCGGACCTGCTCCATGGCCGCCACCATGACCATATGTTGACACGGCAAGGTAAACGGGGATAGACGCCGGCACGGGCCGGAGTTGTCAGGGCTGAAAGTCGATGACCTGGATGGGCTGCCGCGCGGACAAGTCAGTCGGGCGGTAAGTCGTCGGCGTCATTCAGGGGGACGAACTGGTGTACATGACGTCGACGGCGAGTCGCTCGAAGCTAAGACCGCGGTAGAGCCGCACCGCACTCAGGTTGGACTCGTCGACATAGAGGATGACCCGGGCCAGGCCGATGTCGTTCAGATGATGCAGGCCGACCAGGGTGAGCGCCCTGCCCAGTCCGTGGCCGCGCTCCCTCGGATCGACGCCGACGACGTAGACCTCACCGGTGGAGTCGTCGCGCACCTTCGTCCAGTGGAAGGCGACCATCGACGGTCCCCGCCTGGCGACGAAGAAGCCCGCCGGGTCGAACCACGGTTCCTTTGTGCGGTCGTGGAAATCCGACAGTGTCCACCGGCCCTGCTCCGGGTGGTCGGCGAATGCTCGGGCGTTCAGCGCGACCCACGCGTCGTCGTCGGCGCCCGGGACGAACGTGTCGACCACGATGCCGTCGGGCACCCGCGGATCAGGCAGGTCATCGGTTAGCGGCCGGCCCATCTGCCACAGCGACCGCACCGGCTTGAGGCCGGCCGTCGCCGCCAATGCCTGGGCGGCCGGTAGGTCACCGTGCGCCCAAATCTTCAGCATCGACTCGTCGGTAGTGGCCATGAGCTGGGCCACCAACGCCCGACCGAGGCCGTGGCGCCGGTGATCTGGGTGGACGACGAGTTCCGCAGCCTGGCTGGCAGCGTCGAGTTGTGCATAACCGACGGTGCGGCCGTCCTCGCGGACGAACAGGCGCGTGATCGGCGCGCTGGCGCGCACCTGGAGCATGGCCTGCTCGGAAAGCGGAGCGACGCCGTCGGCCTTGGTCGCAGCCTCGACGAGAGCGGCGACAGCACGGACTTCGTCGTCGACCAGCTGGTGCCGCGCCTCGATCACCGACCGACGCGTTCGGGCACCTGGCTGCGGCGAGGAGGGATTGGCGCGACGAACCGGTAGCCGACGTTGCGTACGGTTCCGATCAGCGCCTCATGATCGGGGCCGAGCTTCGCCCGCAGCCTCCGCACGTGGACGTCGACCGTGCGGGTGCCGCCAAAGTAGTCGTATCCCCAGACCTCTTGCAGCAGCTGCGCCCGCGTGAAAACGCGGCCCGGATGCTGAGCGATGAATTTGAGCAGCTCGAACTCCTTGTAGGTGAGGTCGAGTGCTCGCGCGGAGACGCGGGCGGTGTAGGTGGCCTCGTCGACCACCAGGTCGCCGGAGCGGATCTCGTCGGGCACGTCGTCGCCAGACTGCGCCGCCGCGAGCCGGCCATGCGCGAGCCGTAGCCTGGCCTCGACTTCGGCCGGCCCCCCAGTGTCGAGCAGCACGTCGTCGACACCCCAGTCGGCGGTCACTGCGGCCAGGCCGCCTTCGGTGACCACAGCCATGAGCGGTACGTCGACACCAGTCGTGCGAATCAGCCGGGTGAGCCCACGGGCGTGGCCCAGGTCTCGGCGAGCGTCCACGAGCACGGCGTCGCACGCCGGAGCGTCGAGCAGGGCGGCAGCCTCAGCCGGCGCCACCCGGACGTCATGCAGGAGCAGGCCGAGTGCAGGAAGGACATCAACCGACGGGCGCAGGGCGTTGGTCAGCAGGAGGATCGTGGATCCCATCTGGCCTCCTACGGCCGAATACGCAACGGGACCCGGAGGGCGTCGCTGCCCGGGCCCACGTGTTGACAGGATAGGGCACGTGAGGGCCACCCAGTTCCGCTTGCCCGCGGATCGGGATGGATTCGGGTTTCGGCATCGTCTGCAAACGGACGACGGAGTGGTCGTCGTCGCAGAACATCTGCCGCCGACCGACAGCACGCGGAGCGTCGCGGTGGTCGTCGTCCACGGCTTCACCCTGCACTCCCGGCATCCTCGGATTCGGCGAATCGCCGGGTGGATGCGCCCCGCCGCCGGGCTGGTCCTGCTCGATCTGCGCGGGCATGGTGGTTCCCGGGGCGTTAGCACGCTCGGCTGGCACGAGGTGCGCGACGTCGAAGCCGCGGTCGGCTGGGCCCGGTCACTCGGCTACTCGCAGGTGGCGACGTTGGGCTTCTCACTCGGCTCGGCGGTAGTGCTCAGACACGCCGCCCTGTACGGCGGAGTGGACGCCGTTGCGGCGGTCAGCGGGCCGGGGCAGTGGTATTACCGCGGCACCCGGAGGATGCGCACATTGCACCGGCTGGTGCTCAACCCTCCGGGTCGCGCCGCGATCTGGTTCGTCAGGCGCACCCGGATCATGCGCGACGACTGGGCCGAGCCGTATCCCATCGATCCGGTCGCCGCAGCGGCAGCGATCGATGTTCCGCTGCTGGTGGTTCACGGAGAGCGCGACGACCTGTTTCCTGCCGAGCATGGCCGGCGAGTGTCGGCTGCGGCCGGCACCCTGGCAACGTTGTGGGTGCTGCCCGAGTTCGGGCACGCGGAGGGTGCGGTCGACGAGCCGCTCGCCCGCCGAATCGCCGACTGGCTGGTGGCTCAGTGCCACGCGTGACGTTGCGATACTGGGCTTCCCTGCGGGCCGCCGCCGGAAAGGCCGAGGAGGTCCTCGACGCGGCGACGCTGGCCGACGCGTTGGCCTCGGCCCGCCGCCTGCACCAGGCTCAGCACCGGTTCTCCGCGGTGCTCGACATGTGCTCGGTGGTGGTCGACGGCAACCCGGCTGGGCGTCGCGACCACACCACGATCGCTCTCGATGACGGATCCGTTGTCGAGTTGTTGCCACCCTTCGCGGGGGGGTAGGGGTAGTGCTCTGGGAAGATCCTCTGGTGTCCTCGGTGCTGTCGGCGGCCCTCGTGGCGGTGCTCGCCCTCGCGGCGGCGGTCGGACGCCCTTTCCTCGGGGCCGGAATCGCTGCGGTGCAGGTGGTTTTCACCATCGGCGGTGTGCGTCCGGCGGCTGTGCCCGCGGCACGATCGGGGGCGTGGCTCGCCTTGGTCGTATCGGTCGGCGCCTCGGTGTGGATGGTTGTCGGCGACCCGAACGACATGTGGCCGGTCGCCGCGCTGCTCGCTCCGGGAGTCGTCGTCGCGATCACGATTCAGCTGGCGCGACAAGACGGCCGGCATGCCATGACCGGGTCGTTGGCCATGACCGTCGCGGCGTGTGCGCTGGCCGTCCTGCCGGTGGCTTGGCTGGCGTTGCGGGCGGCCGCCGGAGGGCTGCATGCGGTATGGCTGGGCCTGCTGGGCGTTGGTGTGGTCGGGCTGGCTGAGCTGTTGCCATGGCCGGTCGCTGCCAGGCGGTCGGCGGGGATTCTGCTCGCAGGAGCCGCAGCCGCAGGTCTGACGCTCGTTGCCGGTGGCGTTGCGACGACAGTGCCGGCCGTCGGCGGAGTGGTCGTCACGACTTTCGCCGCCCTGACGGCCGCGGCTGCCATCGCCGCGGTTGACCGGGTCACCGCGGAGGCGGGCGGAAGCTCGGCGGGCGGGCTGACGTCACTACGGGTGACCTTGCCCATCGTGGTCGCAGCGCCAGTTTCTTACGTTCTCGGACGGATTCTGGTCGGATGAATCATCGGCCCGCTGAACCAGGCCCCTTCGGCAGGCGTGCCCCAGGTGTGAGGGCACCGGTGGCCGACGAGGATCTCGTCCGGGCGCTCTACGACGAGCACGCCGCTCCGCTGATGGGCTACGTCCTTCGGCTCGTCGGCGGGGATCGCCATCGCGCAGAAGACGTCGTGCAAGAGACACTGCTGCGAGCGTGGAAGCATCCGGACTCGCTGGCTCCGGATCGAGGCTCGGCCCGGCCATGGCTATGGACAGTGGCCCGGCATCTGGTGGTCGACGGCGAACGAGCCCGCCGGGCGCGGCCGGCCGAGGTGGCCGAGTCGGCGCTCGGGGTTTTCCCAGTCGATGATGGCGTGGACCAGGCGCTGGTGGCACAACTCGTGGCCGAGGCGATCGAGACGCTGAGTCCGGAGCACCGCGCGGTCGTCATCGAGACGTATTTCCGAGGTCGTTCCGTAGCCGACGCCGCGGGGGTTCTGGGAGTTCCGGCGGGAACCGTGAAGTCGCGGACCTACTACGCGTTGCGAGCCCTGCGCCTGGCGCTGGAAGAACGCGGAATCACCGGTCCGGAGGAGGCGACATGACCTCCTGCGACGAAGTCCGGATCTCGCTGGGTGCGCTGGCTGTGTCTGCGCTGGACCCTGACGAGGAACTGCACGTACGCGAGCACGTGGCCGGTTGTGAGCAGTGTGCCGCCGAGCTAGCCGAGCTGTCGGGGACAGTTGATCTACTGGCAGCGGCGAAACCACTGGCTTTGCCGGCGGCGGTCCAGCCGGATCGCCGGGTTCTCGACGGATTGCTCGTGACCGTCCGGGAAGAACGCCGAAGGGCGCGGCGACGCCGGTTTGTGATGGGTCTGGCCGCTGCCGCCGCTGGTGCCGTGTTCGCCGGAACGGGCGCCCTGCTCGTTGGCGACGACGATCCGGCCCCGCCAGTTGAGCCCATTGCCACAGCCGAACTCCATGGGTCGGCCGGCGCGGTCGCCCTCGACGTGGAGCTGTTCGCGAAGGCCTGGGGAACCGCAGTGCACGGCGCCGTGGCCGGTGTACCTCCCGGCGCAACGTGCAGCCTCGTCGCTGTCGGCGTCGACGGCAGCCGTGAGGTGGCGGCGACGTGGACGGTTCCCCGCAGCGGCTACGATCCGGAGACCGGAAAGCTTTGGTTCGACGGCGGAGTCGGCCTGCGGCCGCACGAGGTCAGCCGGTATGAAGTCGTCACGACAACCGGCGACGTACTCGTCGTCGCCCCCGCCTGAGCGAAGAGGTGGCAGGCAGGCGACCGGGCACGCCGCCCGTCGGCCGGATCAAGCGCCAGGCTCAACGCCACAAAGCCGATCAGGTGAACAAACGGGCCCTGACGGTGCGTTAGCTCACCTGATCGTTTTCGGTTCACGATGTGAGACGCAATCAGATGCAGAACTGGCCACGATCCACGCGTCCTGGTGCACCTGATCGTCAAAATACAGGCGATCAGGTGCAGTAACGACGATCAGGTGCACGTCGGGGGAACAGCCCGGCCGGTGGGAGGCGTTTGGCCAGCGTGACCGGACTTGCCGTGCTCGTTGCCGTCCTACTGGCGGCTACGGCCTTCGGCTTGTGGCGGGCGAAAACTGGGGGCTGGCTGACGGCGCCGCGGTCGAGACACAACATGCCGCCGGCGCTTACCCGCGATGACATCGGCCAGGATCTGGGCGAGCGGGCGACGCTGGTGCAATTCTCGACGGCGTTCTGCGCCCCGTGCCGGGCGACCCGCCAGGTATTGGCCCATGTCGCCAACGCGGTCGATGGCGTACGCCATGTCGAGATCGACGCGGAGTCCCATTTGGATCTGGTCCGCCGGTTGGGTGTCACGCGGACGCCAACGACGTTTGTCCTGGACCATCGCGGGCAGGTCGCGAAGCGTTCGGCGGGGGTTCCCAGGCTCGCCGAGGTCACTGGTTTCGTTGATCAGATGGGCCGTGAATGAGACAGCCATCTCATTATTCGAGCGGATCGGTGACATCCTCGACTCTGCACCGTAGCCTCAGCTCCGTGTTCCGGCCGGAGCTGACCAAGCGGCGCGCGATCGATCTCGGTCGCGTGGCCACCATGCTCTGTCGCCTGCCCTGACCGGCCAGCCCTAGGTGCCGCCGCATCGTCGGCTCTGCGGGCCTGTCCACAGCTGATGTCCTATCCAGCCTACGTCAGGGAGCATTCCGATGGTCGACCCTCGCGGCCAGCGCTTCACCGCAGCCGTCACGACCGTGGCCCTCGCGCTCGTCCTGCTGACCGGCAGCGGCTGGCTGCTGGCCCTGCAGGCTGGCGTCTTCGCGGCCAGTGCCCTCGGCGGGGTCGCCGCCTCGCCGTACGGTTGGCTGTTCGCGCGCGCCGTGCGCCCGCGTCTGGGCCCGCCAGCCGAGTACGAGGACGCACGGCCGCCGCGGTTCGCTCAGGCGGTTGGGCTGCTGTTCGCTGCCACCGGCCTGGCTGGCTTCGTCGCCGGCTGGTCTCTGGTCGCCTACAGCGCGGTCGGTGCAGCCCTGGCCGCCGCGTTCCTCAACGCCGCCTTCGGGCTCTGCCTGGGCTGCGAGATCTACCTGGCATTCCGCCGCGCCATTCCTAGATTGACGGAGGTCACCCGATGAGCCGCGAGACCGTGCTCGTCTCAGCCGACTGGGTCGAGCAACATCTCGACGATCCTGAGGTCGTCCTGGTCGAAGTCGACGAGGACACGACTGCGTGGGACAAGAACCACATCAGGAGCGCCGTACGCCTGGACTGGAAATCGGATCTGCAAGACCAGGTCCGCCGAGACTTCGTGAACAAGGAGCAGTTCGAAGCGCTGCTCTCGGCCAAGGGCATCGGCAACGACGACACCATCGTGCTCTACGGCGGAAACAACAACTGGTTCGCCGCGTATGCGTACTGGTACTTCAAGCTCTACGGGCACGACGACGTCCGGCTGCTCGACGGTGGGCGCAAGATCTGGGAGCTGGAAAGCCGCGTGCTCGTCGACGACAGCCCGCAACGGGAGCCGACCCAATACCAGGCTAGCGGCCCGGACCTGGCGATCCGGGCGTTCCGCGACGAAGTCGTCGGGGCTATCGGCAACAAGAACCTGGTCGACGTCCGCTCGCCGGACGAATACGCCGGCCGTCTGCTTGCACCGGCGCACCTGCCACAGGAACAGGCCCAACGCGGTGGCCACATCCCGACTGCGCTGAACATTCCGTGGAGCAAAGCGGCCAACGACGACGGCACCTTCCGCTCCGATCCCGATCTGCGCGCGCTCTACGGCGAGGCGGGAGTCGACCTCGACACGGACACGATCGCGTATTGCCGCATCGGCGAGCGGTCGGCGCACACCTGGTTCGTCCTGCACGAACTGCTGGGGGTGTCGAACGTCAAGAACTACGACGGCTCCTGGACGGAGTACGGGTCGCTGGTCGGCGTGCCGATCGCGGTGGGCGACGAACCCGGTGCCGCATGACGGGCGGCTGCCAGGCTCCCGCGGGCGGGGTCTCGCTGGAGGGTGTCGACCTAGCCAAGGAGTCGGTGATCCAGGGTGTGGTGACCCGGGCCGATGACGGCCCCATCGCCGGCGCATATGTGCGGCTGCTCGACGTCACCGGCGAGTTCACCGCAGAGGTGCCGACCAACGACAATGGCGAGTTCCGGTTCTTCGCCGCGCCGGGCCAATGGACGTTACGCACACTGGCCCCTCGGGCCACTCCCGTCGACCGAGTCGTCGTGGCCGAACGTGGCGCGGTCGCAGAGGTCGAGGTCAGCATCGCGTCCTGACGGCTCTGTGGGTCAGACCTCGGCGACGTAGGGTGTCGCGCGTGTCGCACGCCGCCTCCGCCTTTTCCGGCCGGCCGGCTGGCGTCCTGGTCGGGTCGGTACTGGTGGGCTGCGCAGGGGTTGGCTTCCTCGTTGGCAGCCTGATGGGCATGGCGGCCGGTGAGGGCAGTGAGGGTGAGCCGACGGTGGCTGCGACCAGCAGCGGCGCGCCGTGGGATGGCCCAGTGACGCCGGTGAGGGTCGACGTCGTCGAGGCGTCGTGCCAGTCCGACCCGAGCCGCGACGCGTCCGGCGCACGGGTTACGTACGAGCCTGAGCTCGCGGCCGATGCCGACACCGACTCGGCCTGGCGGTGCCCAGGCGACGGCGTCGGCGAGGCTCTCGTCATCGATCTGGGTGGAACCGCGCAGGTCGCCGAACTCGGCTTGGTCCCCGGATACGCCAAGACCGATGCCACCGACGGCACCGACCGGTACGCAGAGAACCGCAGGCTCACGGCCGTCCGCTGGCGATTCGACGACGGCACGACGATCGATCAGCAGTTAGATCCCGACCCAGATCTACGCGACCTGCAGACGATTCGCATTCCGGTCGCGACCGCTGAGTGGGTCACAATGGAGATCGTCAGCAGTTCCGACGCCGACCGGGATTCCGTCGCTGTCAGCGAGCTGCGCATCTCGGCCGCTGCCTGATCGGCGCGGCGGCCGCCACCCCGATCAGTAGACCAGAGCCTGCGCGCCGTCGGCGAGCGCCTCCTCAACGAATGTGGCGGCGCCAGCAATGCGGACACCAGGCATGACGTCATCGGGGCCGATCTCCCGCCGCGCTGCGCACTGAGTGCACAACGTGACCTGGCCGCCGGTCAGCACCGCGGCGAGCAGGTCTGGCAGCGGGGCCGCGTGCGGCAGCTCGAACTCGGCGGCCCGACCGGGCAGGGCGAACCAGGCCGACTCGCCGGTCAGCCACAGTGAGACGTCGGTCCCTGACGAGATCGCTGTGGCTGCGACGGTGAACGCCTGTGAGCAGCGTTCCGGCGCATCGAGCCCAGCGGTAACTTTCACAACGAGCCGGGTTCCCATGCTGTGCACACTAGACTCCAGCCTGTGGTGGAGGTGTTCTTCACGGGCGTACTGGTTCTCACGACCCTGGCCGCCGGCTGGTTCGCCATCTACGTCATCTACCGGCTGTTCAAGGGTCAGGCCTGACCCCCTCTGTGTTCGAGATCCCGACCGACCTCCACCCCGACTGCGTCCCGCTTGCGTGGTTGCTCGGCCGCTGGGAAGGCACGGGCGTCGGCGACTACCCGACGATCGAAGCCTTCCGGTTCGGCCAGGAGGTGGCCTTCAGCTACGTGCCGGGGAAGACCTTTCTCGCGTACACGAGTCGCAGCTGGATCCTCGACGACGACGGCACGCTGCTCCGGCCGGCCGCCAGCGAAGCCGGCTACTGGCGGCCGCAGCCCGACGGCGACGTCGAGGTTCTGCTAACCCATCCGACCGGATTCGTGGAGATCTATCTCGGCCGGGTCGAGCCGGCCAAGATCGAGCTCGCGACGCGCGGCGTCCTGAAGACCGAGACCGCCAAGGACTACCGAGCAGGCCATCGGCTCTACGGGCTGGTGGAGGGCCGGCTGATGTGGGTCTACGAAATGGCCGCGATGGGACACGAGCTGCAACCGCATCTATCTGCCGAGCTACTACGGGTCGCCGGAGCCGACCAGGCCGGCTCCTAGACTTTGGGGGTGGGCGACTGGCGCGAGGACCTGCGGGCCCAGGGTTACCGGCTCACGCCGCAGCGCGAGCTGGTGCTCGAGGCCGTGCGCCAGCTCGACCATGGCTCGCCCGAGGAGATCCTCACCCGGGTCCGGCAGTCCGCCACGGGCGTGAACATCTCTACGGTCTACCGCACGCTGGAGCTGCTCGAGAAGCTCGGCCTGGTGAGCCATACCCATCTGGGGCATGGGGCGCCCGCGTACCACGCCACGACGGAGCCCGACCATGTCCACCTGGTCTGCCGGAACTGCGAGCGCGTGATGCAGGTCGAGCCGTCGATAGCGGCCGGCCTAGTCGACGACCTCGCCGAGCGGTTCGGGTTCCACACCGACGTCCGGCACCTGACCGTCTTCGGCACCTGCCGGGACTGCACATGACTCGCCATGCGTTGGGGTTGGTGTGAGCAGCTACCGCAGCCCACTGCTGGACCGTCCGGGTGCCGTCGCGGCAACGGACTTCGACACGGGCGTCGCCGCGCACTACGGCGACCCGATGCGCGAACAGCGCAATCCCGGGCCGATCGACCTGTCGCACCGTGGGGTCGTCCGGGTCAGCGGTCCGGAGCGCCTGAGCTGGCTGCACTCGCTGACGTCCCAGCACGTCGAGCATCTCGGCCCCGGCAGCTCGACCGAGGCATTGGTGCTTTCACCACACGGCCATGTCGAGCACGCGTTGTACGCGGTCGATGACGGCACGGCCTTCTGGGCGCACGTGGAGCCTGGGGCGGCCGCCGCGCTGGTCGCGTTCCTCGACTCGATGCGGTTCATGCTGCAGGTCGAGGTCGCCAACGTGACCGACGAGTTCGCGGTCGTCTGGGAGCCTGACACCGAGCGGCATGGCAGCTACCTGAGCAGGCTCACCGACCGGGGTCGTGAGGTCTTCGTCGCGCGGACCGAGCTGGCGGCGTACTTCGCCGACTCACCATCGGGGGTCTGGGCCCACGAGGCGCTGAGGATCGCAGCCCACCAGCCGCGCCTGGGCGTGGACACCGACCACAAGACCATCCCGCACGAGGTCGGCTGGATCGGCTCAGCGGTTCATCTCGACAAGGGGTGCTACCGGGGGCAGGAGACCGTCGCCCGCGTCCACACCCTTGGCCGGCCGCCGCGCCGGCTGGTGATGTTGCACCTCGACGGGTCGGCAGAGCATCTGCCGGCGCACTGCGACCCGGTGCAGCAGGACGGTCTAGACGTCGGCTTCGTCGGATCGGCCGCCCGTCACTACGAGCTGGGACCGATCGCATTGGCCCTGGTCAAACGCACCGTCCCGGTTGATGCCCCCTTGGTGGCCGGCGGGGTGGCCGCCGCACAGGAGGTCATCGTCGACCCCGACGTCGGCCTGCACGTCCGGGCCCGGCTCGGCTAGCCGTCCAACAGCAGCGTCACGGGCCCGTCGTTGGTCGACGTCACCTGCATCATGGCACCGAACACCCCGGTCTCCACATGCGCGCCCATCGACCGCATCGCGTCGCAGAACGCGTCTACTAGCGGCTCGGCCAGTTCGGCTGGAGCGGCTGCGGACCACGACGGCCGGCGACCCTTTCGGGTGTCGGCGTAAAGGGTGAACTGGCTGACGACGAGCACCGGCGCACCGACGTCGGATGCCGACCGGCCGCCGTCGAGGATGCGCAGCTCCCAGACCTTACGGGCCAGCCGGCTTGCGTTGGCGGCGTCGTCGTCGTGGGTGACCCCGAGCAATACGAGCAAACCCTGGCGGCCAGGTCCGGGTTGGATCGCGCCGACGACCTCGTCTTCCACGCTGACCGACGCCGACGTGACCCGCTGCACGACTGCTCGCACGGCCGCGATCCTCGCATGGGGGATAGGTTGCGACGGTGCCGCACGAGGTCGTCGCCGAAGTCGTCCGATCGGGAATGGTCGAGAGCCGGCATCACGGCTCAGTGGTCGCGCTGGGGCCCGACGGTGCAGTCGTGCTCACCGTGGGCGAAACCGACGCGACGATGTATCCACGCTCGGCCAACAAGCCAGCCCAGGCCGCTGCCATGCTGCGCTGCGGCCTCCCGCTCGACGGCGAACTGCTGGCGCTGGCAGCGTCGAGTCATTCTGGTGAGGATTTCCACATCAGGGGGGCTCGGCGCATCCTGGCCGCAGCGGATCTGGACGAGGGTCTTTTGCAGAACACCCCGGGGTGGCCGCTGGACGAGGTCGCGATGGTCGCGTACGTCCGGCAGGGGTCGGACCGGTCGTCGATCGCCGCCGACTGCTCCGGCAAACACGCTGCGATGCTGGTCACCTGCGCAGTGAATGGGTGGGGTGTCGATGACTACCTGGCTTCGGAGCACCCGCTGCAGCTCGCGATTCACGACACGATCGAGGAGCTGGCCGGGGAGCAAATCGATCCGCCAGGTGTCGACGGTTGCGGAGCACCGCTGTTCGCGATGACGCTCACCGGACTTGCCCGCACGTTTCGCGCGCTCGCCCTCGCGGCACCGGAATCGGCCGAGCGGCGCGTCATCGAAGCGATCCAGATCCATCCGCACTGGACCAGCGGGACGTTCCGCGACGAGGCGCGGCTGATCCGGTCGGTACCCCGCCTGTTCGCGAAGGCCGGTGCCGAAGGCGTCTATGCCGCCGCATTCGACGACGGCCGGGCGGTAGCGCTCAAGATCGCGGACGGATCAATCCGCGCTCGGCCCGTGGTGATGGCCGCCGCCCTGCGCCGGCTCGGCGTCGAGCACCCAGTTCTCGCTGACCTCGCCCGGCCGGCGGTGTTGGGCGGCGGGCAGCCCGTCGGCGAGATTCGTCCGGTCGGGTTCTGAGCCGGGCCCCTCCGACTCGGAACGCCCCCGACCGCATCCTGTGGAGGGGACAGGAGAGACGCTCAGCCGGGTCGAAGCCGCTGGCCCATGACGACCGAGCCGGGGAGCGTCAGTAGGGCGCGCATGCCGATCCGGTCGTAGAAGCCGATTGCGCGGGCGTTCTTCGCCCCGGTCACCAGCTGCACACCTGCTGCGCCCGTCGCCCGCAGTTCGTCCAATAAGCGGGTGATCAGTCGACGGCCGTGGCCTGCGCCCTGCGCCCGGGGAAGCAGGTCGATGTGCAGGTGCGCCGGATACTGGGCGAGCAGCGCAGGGTCGAGCCGCGGCGGGTGATGGATCATGTGCCGCAGATGCTCGTCGGGCGTCCATGTCCGGCCCGCTGCCGGGTCGGCATACCGCCTCCGCAGCGGCGGCCACCATTGGCGCTCGCAGGCTCGGTCGAAGTCCACGGTTTCCCGCGCGCCGAGGACGTAACCGACCGGTTCGCCGTCGTCGAGCACGAACGCCAAGTTGGGCTCGAGGGCGAGATAGGGCCCGACGTAGATGTGGCCGAGGAGCCGCGGATCCGCGTATGCGCCGGTGGCGTCCTCGCCGTCGGCGCCGGTGCGGAGGCACACGTCATAAAGGGCATATTCGTCAGCAGGGGTCGCCCGACGGATGAGCACGAGAGCGGATTATCCGTGCCACCGCTGCGCTGGCGCTCCGATACGTACGCTGGGGCATGGGCCGGTCCGGTCGCTCACGATGGCGGTGGGTCGTCGCCATCGGGTTGGCGGCCGTCGTCGTCGTTGCGTCCGGTGCCGCCCAGGCCGACTCGACGGCACAGCCGTTGCGGGCCGACGGCATCACGGTGGGCCGGGACGGCGAGCTGACCAACGTGCCGGTCGGGAGTGGAGCGAAATACCTGCCTGACACCACGGTGCTCGCTGCTGACGAACGGCTGACTGCGAAGCAGGCGGAGCGGGTCGCGTCAGACCGCGCGTGGCTGCGCAGTGCCGAGCGGCCGGGGCGGGGCACGCGCTATGCGGGCATGGCCGACCGGGCGTTACTCGACCTCCATCTGCTGTTGCAGCCGGCCGGTGCACAGCTTGCTGCCAACCGTTACCACTGGCGCTATGTCTGGCCCCGGGACGCGTCGTTCGCAGTGGTGGCACTGTCCGCTACGGGTCGCCACGGCGACGCAGAGACGATCCTGCGGTTCCTGTCCCGAGTGGCACCGGACCGCGGTATCTGGCACGCCCGGTACCGGCCCGACGGATCCGGCGAGCCGCCGGACGACCGGCGTCGCCAGCTCGACGGCTCCGGGTGGGTGCCGTGGGCGCTCTGGTTCTGGCTGCAGACCCATCCCGACCGCGAGCAGGCCGAGGCACTCGTCACCGAACTTGCGCCCATGGTCGTCAGGTCGGCGAACGCGATCGTCCGGTCTTTCGGCGACGACGACCTGCCCCGCGCCACGCCCGACTACTGGGAACAAGGTGGTCAGCGGCTGACGCTCGGGATCGCGGCACCGGCCCGGCTGGGTCTTCGCGCGGCGGTCGACCTTGCGCCATTGCTCGGCGCCGATGCCGCGCCCTGGCGGCGAGCGGCGATCGAGATCGACACCGGAATTCGCCGCGAGTTCGGCGCGCGTGGGTACCCCCGGACGGTCGCCGACACCAACCGGGACAAGGTGGCCGACCACGGCTACCCGCTGCCGTTCGAGGATGCCGGTCACGACGCGTCGCTCGTCTTCTTGTCCCCGCCGTTCGCGCCGGCCGAGGACCGGGTCCACGGCGCATTCCGCCGAACCGGGCCCGCATTGCGGGTGCCCAACGGTGGTCTGCGGCCGGGTGAGGACTGGGAGACCGACCAGGATGTTGCGTGGACACCGACGACGGCGCTCTTCGCGCTGGCCGCTGCCGGCTATGGCGACGACGGCACCGCCGAGCGCTACCTGGGCTGGCTCGACGAGCATCGAACCGCGCTGGGCGCACTGCCGGAAAAGGTCAACGAGGCCGGCGAGCCGGCGTCGGTGGCCCCGCTCGGGTGGACCTGCTCGCTGGTGCTGCTCGCTCTGGTCGAGCTCGACCGCGACCTGCCGATTCCCCCGCCGCCAGCCCCGTAACCGTCCGTCGCGCGTCTCTCTTGAAGTGGAACGGACGCGACCAGCCCAGCGCCCCAAGCTTGCAATCGCTTGCAAAAGTTAGCATAATGGGGACATGGCCAGGGTCGGCTCGCTGGGCGAGTTCCTCAAGGAGCAACGCCGGCATGCCCAGCTTTCGCTGCGCCAACTGGCCGACCAGGCGGGCGTGAGCAACCCGTACCTGAGCCAGATCGAGCGAGGCATCCGCAAACCGTCGGCTGATGTGCTCCAGCAGATCGCCAAGGCGCTGCGGATCTCGGCCGAGGCGCTGTACGTGCGGGCCGGCCTGCTCGACCACCCGACATCGGACCACTCGGTCCAGGACGCGGTCCTGGCCGACGCCGAGCTGTCGGAACGCCAAAAGCGGGTGCTTCTCGACGTGTACGAGACGTTCCGCAAGGAGAACGACGACGAAAGGTGATTACCATGCCGCAGAAGACCTCCACCCCGTTCTATGCCGCCGCTGGCGCGGCGGATGCTGCCGTCGCGGCTTTGCGGGAGCTGCCGACTCGCGCACCAGCCATGGCCCAACGCGCGGAAGCCCTGACCACACAGGTCCGGGAGCGGCTGGCGACGCTGCCAGCCGACGTGCAGAAGCAGCGCGCAAAGCTTCCTACCGACGTGCAGAAGCTGCGCTCCGAGCTGCCCGCCGACATGCGGAAGCTTGCTGAAGAATTGTCGGCGGACCTCCAGCGGCTGCGCGTCGACCTGGCGAAACTGGTGCAGGATCTGTCCGCCAAGGCAATGCAGTATGCCGCCGAGCTGGCCAGCGGGATATCGGACGCCTACGCCGAGCTTGCTACCCGCGGCGAGGCCGCGGTTGGCCGGTACCGTCGGGACGGCGCTGAGAACCTCGAGGCCGTCACCGACAGCGCTGCCGATGCGGTAGACGCTGTCGCCAACAAGGTGGCCGACGCCGCTGACAAGGCCGCCGACGCGGCCGACAAGGTGGCCGACGAGATCGCCGACGCCCCGGTCTCCCAGCGCAAGCGTCGTCCGTCGACACGCTGACGACGGCGATGACGAGGCCCCTGGGTCGTCCGGGGGCCTCGTCGCATCCGACCCCGCACGGGGCGCGTACGCTCGAAACGTGTTCGACGTCTTCGGCTCGTTCCAGAGCATCGTCTTCTGGGTGCTCGCCATCGGCTCGTTGGCGCTGAAGGGATTCGCCCTATTCGATGCGTTGCGAGTCAAGGAGGAAGCGTTCTCGCTGGCCGGCAAGCTGACGAAGACCATCTGGCTGGTGATCCTCGGTCTCTGCCTCGCCGTCAACGTGGTCATGTTGAATCCACTGTCCTTCCTGAACCTGATCGGCATTGTCGGTGCTGCGGTATATCTGATCGACGTTCGGCCTGCGGTCAAGCAGATCGGCGGCGGGGGATCGCGCGGCGGCACGCATATGGGCCCGTACGGGCCCTGGTGACGCGCGAACCGTGCGACACGACCATCACGGCCGGACCCACCGGCTCGAGCTCGACGACCAGACGCTGCGCGAGTGGGAGTGCACCGTCCTGGTGAGCGATCCGGAAGACGGGATCGTCCTCGACCGCTCCGCGTTCTACCCCGGAGGCGGCGGACAGCCTCCCGACCACGGCGTACTGCTCTGGAACGGCGTACGGACCCGGATCGTCGGCGTTCGCCCTCGCGACGACCTGTGGCTCGTGCCTGACCCCGAAGACCCGTTGCCTCCGGCTGCCGCCGCCGTAAGGGGTGCTGTCGACGACGAGCGGCGCACTCTGCTCATGCGTACCCACTCCGGACTGCATGTGCTGTGTGGAGTGGTCTTCCGCGATTACGGGGTTCCCGTCACCGGCGGCAACATGGAACTGGGCCAAGCGCGGCTGGACTTCGACCTGCCCTCAGTCCCCGCTGACTTCAAGGGCACCCTGACCACCGCGCTCAACGCGGAAGTGGCTGCCGATCGCGCCGTCCAGGTGCGGGTCCTGCCACGCGAGCAGGCGTATGAGCTCGGCCCGATCATTCGCACGGCAACCGACCTCTTGCCCGATGATCTCGAAGTGGTCCGGTTGGTGGACGTCGTCGGGCTCGACCTGCAGGCAGACGGCGGCACACACGTCGCGTCGACCCGCCAGATCGGCCGCATCGAGGTGGTCAAGGTGGAGAACAAGGGCCGCGGTTTTCGTCGCGTCCGCATTCGGCTACCCGACTGACGCGCTTCGCAGTGGTGCGAGACCTAAGACCAGTAGACGATGACCGTGTCGCCGATTCGTATGTGATCGAACAGCGACTCGATCGCCGCTCGGTCTCGGACGTTGACACATCCGTGTGACGAGCCGTTGTAGCCGTTCGCAGCGAAGTCAAGCGAGTAGTGCACGGCCTGTCCGCCACTGAAGAACATGGCGAACGGCATCGGCGAGTCGTAAAGCGTCGAGAAGTGGTCGCGTGATTTGAAGTTGACGCTGAACGCGCCTTCGCGGGTGGGGGTCAGTTCCGAGCCGAATCGCACGTCCAGCGTCATCAGCACCGAACCGTTGACGAGCCACCGCAAGGAACGGGTCGACTTGTCTATGCACAGCACCCGGCCGGTCGTGCAGCGTGGATCCAGGCCGGCGGTGCCGCCACCGGAGCCCGTGATCCGGTTGTGCAGCTCGTCGTCGGTCGGCGTCCTCGTCATCGCGACCAGCCGATCCCAGGTGCGCTGGTCGACCTCACCAGTCGACGGGATCCCGCGTTTGGTCTGGAAGCCGGCCACCGACGACGTCGTGGTCGACCCATAGTCGCCGGTCACGTCGGCACCGAACCAGCCGATTTGCTTCAGCCGCGCCTGCAGCTCTCGGACCCGGTCGCCGGAGTCGCCGCTGCCGATGATCGTCGGCCCCGGAACGAGCCGGTTGTGCGTCTCGTCGTCGGTCGGCTGATGGGTCATGCTCACGAGCTTGTCCCACATCGCCCGGTCGACCTCGCCGGTTGCCGGGAATCCACGCTTGTCCTGGAAGCCGGTGACGGCGGCGAGCGTGACATCGTCGAACAGGCCGGTGATCTCGGGCTCATACCACTGCAGCTGCTTGAGCCGGGCCTGCAGGTCGCGCACGCCGTCGCTCTGGTCGCCGACCAGATAGAGCGCGGTGCGAACCACAGTGGGCCTGCGCGTGGGCGTCGGCAGGGTGACCGGGCGTGTCGGTCTGGGCGTGGCGGTCGTCGCCGACGGCTCCTCAGTAGCCGTGCGGTCGGCGCCGGCCGAGCAGGCCGCGAGCGTCAGCGACAGCACCGCCGCGGCGACGACGGCTGTCGCTTTCCCACCTGGTACCACGCAGACCGTCCCCTCGGCAGCTCGTCATCGACCGGCGATTCAACCGGAATGACGCCCATGGTGCCCATTTGGTTGCCCGGCCGACGGGCGACACGCGTCACGATTGGGTCTCGAGGTCCTGCAGGCTCGCGGCGAAAACGGCGTACGTGTCCTGCCCGAAGAGGACGAAGACTGCCTCCTGGACCTCAGTCTCCGCGGTGGCGACGGTGCGGATGGCGATCCGGGCGGCGTCCTCCACGGGCCAGCCGTAGATGCCGGCGGAGACCGCAGGGAACGCGACGGTCCGGGCGCCGAGTTCGTCCGCGACCCTCAGCGCTTCGCGATAACACGACTCGAGCAGGCCCGGGTCGCGCTGGCCGGCGTTCCAGTTCGGCCCAACGACGTGGATCACCCATTGCGCGGGCAGGTCTCCTGCGACCGTCCAACCCGCCCGCCCCACCGCGAGCCCGTCGGGGAACCGGCGCACGCAGTCAGCCAGGATCTCCGGGCCGCCGGTTCGGTGGATCGCGCCGTCCACACCGCCACCGCCGCGCATCCGGGAGTTCGCGGCGTTGACGATCGCGTCGGCGCGCTGCGCGGTGATGTCTCCTTCGACCAGCCTGATCCGAGCCGCCATCGGTCCCTCCCATGCAATCCTGCAGTGGCGTGTCTACGCCGTCGCCGGCAACGGTAGACAGCAATGGCGAGCGTTGGTGTCCAGCGGCCGTGAAACGCTGCCTTGGAGGTGGGATCCACGGTGTCCGTTGAGTCCGTCGCTGCGGTCGTGCGCGATCATCTGGCCGGCACTGGTGCATCCTGGGACGAGAGTTCGCCGGGCCGCTTTTCGGTCGAGTTGCCGGGTGAGCGCAAGCTCAAGACTTCCTGCAGCATCGCGGTGCGCGAGCACAGCCTCGTCGTCAATGCCTTCGTCGCGCGTCATCCGGACGAGAACCTCCAGGGTGTCCACCGGTGGTTGCTCGAGCGCAACGCCCGGCTGTCCGGCGTGGCCTTCGCCGTCGACACCAATGGCGACATCTACCTGGTCGGCCGGCTGCCGCTGCACGCCGTCACCGCTGACGAATTCGACCGCCTGCTCGGCGTCGTGCTGGAAGCGGCCGACTCCTCCTTCAACACCATCCTCGATCTCGGTTTCGCCGAGTCGATCCGCCGCGAATGGCAGTGGCGGCTGGCCCGGGGTGAGTCCACCCGCAACCTCGCGGCGTTCGAGCACTTGCGGCCTCCGGAGTCGGGGGCAACTCACTAGGCTCCCGGCATGGTGTACCGCCTGGTCCTGCTTCGCCACGGCGAAAGCGACTGGAACGCCAAGAACCTGTTCACCGGCTGGGTGGACGTCGATCTGTCCGACAAGGGTCGCGCTGAGGCTCTGCGAGGTGGCGAGCTGATCGCGGCGCGGTCGTTGCTGCCGGACGTGCTGCACACCAGCGTACTGGAACGGGCGATCAGCACCGCCGAGATCGCGATGCATGCCGCTGACCGGTCCTGGATCCCGGTGCGCCGATCCTGGCGGCTCAACGAACGGCACTACGGTGCCCTACAGGGCAAGGACAAGAAGCAGACTCTCGAGGAGTTCGGCGAGGACCAGTTCATGCTCTGGCGGCGTTCGTACGACACGCCCCCGCCACCGATCGCCGACGACGACCAGTTCTCGCAAGTCGGCGACCTGCGTTATGCCGACCTGCCGCCCGAGCTGATGCCGCGGACGGAATGTCTTGCCGACGTCGTGCGCCGAATGCTTCCGTACTGGTACGACGGGATCGTCCCCGACCTCCGTCAGGGTCTGACCGTCGCCGTGGTGGCGCATGGGAATTCCCTGCGGGCGCTGGTCAAGCACCTCGACGGGATGTCCGACGAAGCCGTCGTCGCGCTGAACATCCCCACCGGTGTGCCCCTGCTCTACGAGCTCGACGACGCGATGCGCCCGCTCACCATCGGCGGCGAATACCTCGATCCCGCCGCAGCCGCTGCCGCCATCGAGGCCGTCCGCAACCAGGGCCGCTAACGGACCGCCCCCGCCCGGCCACGCCACAGGTCCGCTGAGCGTGGGGGCGGACGTCAAAACGGCTAGCGGGCGGGGCCGCCGGACATCCACTCGACCTCGCCGGTGACGAGGTAGCGGACGTTGCTGGCGACGTTGACGGCGTGGTCGGCGAAGCGTTCGTAGTAGCGGCCGAGCAATGCGACATCGACGGCGACACCGACGCCGCGCGACCAGTCCTCGTCGAACATCACAACGAACAGCGAGCGGTGCAGCCGGTTCATCTCGTCGTCGTCGGCCGCCAGTTCCGCGGCGGCGTCGAGATCACGCAGGCGCAGCACCGCCCCGGCCTTGGTCGCCATCGCCTCGGCGGTGTTCCCCATGTCCTTGAACGTCGTTCGGAACTCGTCGGGAACCGCGACCTCCGGGTACCGCATCCGGGCGATCTTGGCGACGTGGACGGCGAGGTCGCCCATCCGCTCGAGGTCGAGGCCGCTGCGCTGGGCGGCCAGTACGGTTCGCAGGTCACCGGCCACCGGAGCCTGTCGAGCCATCAGCTCGAGAATTCGCTCTTCGATCTCCAACTGGTCCCGGTTGAGCTCGACGTCGGCAGCCACGGTCTGGTCGGCGACCTGGATGTCTGCGTCGAGTAGTGCGGTCGTAGCGGTACGGATCTGGTCGCCGGCCCGGCGAGTCATCTGCACAAGCCGCTGGTTGACGTCCTCGAGCTGTTCCTGAAAGGCCTGACGCATCCGGTGGTCGCCTCGCTCTTCGGGGATGACTGCAATTCTCGTACGGTCCCCACAGGCTAGGTAGCCCGGGATGGCGGGTCGGCTCGCTCAGGTGAACCAGCCGGTAAGTCTGCGTGAACAACGCGTCTCGAAGCGGGGTTGTGCGTTGGCTGCATATCGGCGTTGGACCAATGGGCACCTAGCATGAGTAAACGTGGAGGTGGTCACCGCTGCTGCGCTGACCGCTGCCGTCGGTGCCGCGGTGGGCCTGGCCGCGGGCCTGGCGTTCCGGGCGAGCGGACGGAAGCAACGCGCTGCGCCGGCGACGACCGCGGTGGTGCCCGAGGGCGTCGACGAGGTGATCTCGGTCCTCCGGGCCACCGCAGTGCTTCTCGACGAGGATCTCGCCGTCGTCAAGGCCAGTCCGTCGGCGTACGCCCTTGGATTGGTCCGGCCCGATCGGGTACTGCTGGCCGAACTGGCGGAACTCGCCGTGGCAGTACAGCGGGACGGTCGGATCCGGGAAGCAGAGATCGAGGTCCCGCGATCGCGTGAGACGAATCAGCCCTTGCACCTTGCGGCGCGGGTTGCGCAACTGAGCCCTCGCCTCCTGCTGGCGCTTGTGGAGGACCGCACCCAGGCCACCCGGATCGACGTGATCCGTAAGGACTTTGTCGCAAACGTCTCGCATGAACTCAAGACACCCGTGGGTGCCCTGAGCCTGCTTGCCGAAGCGGTGCAGGACGCGAGTGACGACCCGGAGGCGGTGCGCCGCTTCGCCGGACGGATGCAGCAGGAGAGCGGACGGCTCACTCGGCTCGTCCAGGAGATCATCGACCTGTCCCGGTTGCAGTACGACGATCCCGTTGAGTCGCCGGAACCGGTGAAGATCGACGAGATCGTGGCCGCTGCCATCGACCGCAGCCGTGTGGACGCCGAGAACAGGAACATCCGGCTGGTCTCCGGGGGTCAGGCGGGCCTGCAGGTGCTCGGCAACGAGGCACAGCTGGTCATCGCGCTCGGCAACCTGGTCGAGAACGCAGTCGCTTACAGCGAGCCGCATACCCGGGTCGCGGTGGGTGTTCGCAGCACGCAGGACCGGGTGGAAATCAGCGTCGCCGACCAGGGCCTCGGAATCGCCGAGAGTGATCTGAACCGCATTTTCGAGCGCTTCTATCGCGTGGATCCCGCCCGGTCCCGGGCGACCGGAGGGACCGGTCTCGGCCTGTCCATCGTCAAACACGTCGCCGCGAGCCATGGCGGAGAGGTGACGGTGTGGAGCGCGCGTGGCGCGGGTTCGACGTTCACGCTGCGGCTCCCCGTCCACGCGGCGAGCTCCGACATCGCGACCAGGGAGGCCGCCCCGTGACTCGTGTGCTCGTCGTCGAGGACGAGGAGTCGTTCAGCGACGCCCTGTCGTACATGCTTCGCAAGGAGGGTTTCGAGGTCGCCGTCGCGCCGACCGGCACCGAGGCCCTGGACGAGTTCGACCGATCGGGGGCAGACCTGGTGCTGCTCGACCTCATGCTGCCCGGGGTGCCGGGCACCGAGGTGTGCCGGCAGCTGCGATCCCGTTCCAGCGTGCCGGTCATCATGCTCACCGCCAAGGAGTCGGAGGTCGACAAGGTTGTGGGGCTTGAACTTGGTGCTGACGACTACGTCACGAAGCCGTTCTCGTCCCGAGAACTCGTCGCCCGTATCCGGGCCGTGCTCCGCAGAGGCACCGACGCGGTGGAGGTGGCTCCGGCCATCCTCGAGGCAGGGCCGGTACGCATGGATGTTGAGCGCCACGTCGTGTCGGTCGCCGGTGAGCCGGTGCGCCTGCCGCTGAAGGAGTTCGAGCTGCTCGAGTTCCTGCTGCGCAACGCCGGGCGAGTACTGACCCGTGGGCAGCTCATCGACCGGATCTGGGGCGCAGACTACGTGGGCGACACCAAGACCCTCGACGTCCATGTCAAGCGGCTGCGGGCGAAGATCGAGCCCGACCCCGCGCAGCCGACCTATCTGCTGACCGTGCGCGGGCTCGGCTACAAGTTCGAGGACTGAGCTCGCTCAGAACGGCGTCGGTGTCGGCGTGGGCTCCCCGGCGCCCTCGAGTGCGCCCTCGTATTCGCCCTCAGGTCGCTGGACCAGCGCTTGGACCTCGGCCCGCGGAGCGTCCCGGAAAACGAACTCGACGTCGACGAATTCACCCGGCGTAACGTCCGCCCCGAAAACATCGAGGCGGGTCTGGTCGGGACCAAGCCGGGCGTATCCGCCCTCGGGGATCTCCACCGGGCCGGTCGTCGGCGTGGCGATTCGGTCTCCGACGCGCACTTCGACGAGTTCGTCCTCAGGGCCGGTGTTGGCGAAGGTCGCGACGATAGTCGCCGCCTGGCCGTCCTCCTCAGCGACGAGCAGCACGTTGCGCACAGCGATGTCCCCCGCGTCGGTGCTCACCCCGTCGGCCGGCACGTACCACGCCTGGGTCTGCGAGCGGACGCCGGCGCAGCCGGCAGCCGCCAACGTCAACCCGACGATCGTCACGAGAGCAGCAAATGGACGGCGGTGGGCGAGCTTCACCGGGATGCTCCTCAACTGGGACAGGGACGCCGTTCGGCGGCGACCGACCGGCCCAAGACTAGCGACGCCGGATCGCGGATGGGTGCAGTCAGCCCACCATGCCGCGTACGACGAGGACGGCGACGGCAAGTGCCGCAATCGCGATGACTGCGGGGAACGAGCCCGCGGCCGCGACCAGCGTGAGCACACACCCCACCCCGAATGCGGCCCAATCCCACGCCTGCGGAGACCCTGGCGGCCCGAACGTCAGCAGCGCGAGGGCGGCGAGTAGCGCGCCGGCGGTGGCCAGCCGGAGCATGGGTAGGCCGAGACGCTGCGGCAGGCCCATGACCTCGGTGCTCCGGTCGCGCTCATAATCGGGCATCGCGTTCGCTCCGTGCGCGCCTACGCCCAGTAAGGATCCGGCCGCGACCAGCCATGCCGGCGGCAGCCCACCGTCCGGCGAGACCAGCCAGACCACGACAGGCAGCAACCCGAACGCGACCGCATACGGGAGCCACGACCACACCGTGCGCTTGAGACCGAGGTCGTAACCAAGGGCGGCTACGACAGCAACGAGATGACACACCCCGGCCGCGACTCCCAGTGACAGCGACAACGGCACGCACGCCGCACCGGCGGCAGCTGCTGCCCGCGCGACTGTCCGTGGTCGCAGGACGCCGGTGGCAAGCGGTTTGTCGTGGCGGCCGACGGCCCGGTCCCGGTCCCGGTCGAGGAAATCGTTGACCCAGCCCACACACAGCTGGCCAGCCAACACGGCCGCAGCAAGAAGCCAGAGCAGTGGTCCGCCAACCCCCGCCGCGGCGGCGAGTACGGTCGTCAGCGTCGTTACGGCCGCCGTGGGCAGCGGGTGGCATGCCATGAGCAGCGCGCGAACGTTCGCCCATCGCTCGCGCCATGCCTGCACCGGGTAAGTATCGGGGTGCCGGCATCCGCCTGGCTGATGCACGCCGCATGGGTTTTTGTCAAGCCCCAGTTTGCCGTCTGACCAGCGGAAACGTCCCAGGCGTTCTGATCTGCCGTGTTATCCTGGTTCTGGGAAGGGGACAGAACCAGATGACTTTCAAGGTCGGCGAGACGGTTGTCTACCCGCACCATGGGGCCGCGCTCATCGAGGCGATCGAGTCCCGTGTCATCAAGGGAGAGGAACGCAAGTACCTCGTCCTGAAGGTCACCCAAGGTGATCTCACCGTCCGCGTTCCGGCGGACAACGTCGATCTCGTCGGCGTGCGTGATGTGGTCAACCAAGAAGGCCTGGACCGGGTGTTCGAGGTGCTGCGAGCGCCACATACCGAGGAGCCGACCAATTGGTCCCGTCGGTACAAGGCCAATCTGGAGAAGCTCGCGTCCGGCGACGTGATCAAGGTCGCGGAGGTGGTGCGCGACCTGTGGCGGCGCGAGCGCGACCGAGGCCTGTCCGCTGGGGAGAAGCGCATGCTCGCCAAGGCGCGGCAGATCCTGGTTTCCGAGCTCGCTCTGGCCGAGCACACCAACGAAGACAAGGCCGAGACCCTGCTCGACGAGGTTCTCGCCAGCTGAGTGACACGCTTCGACGGTCGTCGCCCCTGAGCCGTCGCCCGGCTGTCAGCGTGCAG
Source organism: Actinomycetota bacterium (assembly GCA_046726315.1). Taxonomy (GTDB): domain Bacteria; phylum Actinomycetota; class Actinomycetes; order Jiangellales; family Jiangellaceae; genus JACVRX01. Next base: position 59,103 of record JBKPAG010000019.1, read on the forward strand.
AGCTGTCACAAATGACCACGGGGCCCATGCCTGCCTATACATCACCAGGCTTGCAAGCCTGGCGGTGTATCCACAGGGGTGGGCCCCGTGGTCATTTAGCGATGGGGCGGCGGCCGCGGTGACGACCGCATGCATCCTGGTCGCGGCCGGCCGGGGTGAGCGTCTGGGCCCCGGCGCACCCAAGGCGCTGCGCCAGGTGGCCGGTCAGCCGCTGGTCGTGCGTGCGGCGCGCACAGCTCTCGAGTCAGGTGCGGTTGATGTGCTCGTGGTGGCTGCTCCCGGCGATCTTGTGAACGACGTCGAGTCTGAGCTTCGCCCACTTGGCGGGCGGCCGGTGATCGTCGCGGGCGGCGCCACCAGACGCGAATCGGTTGCGGCCGCATTGTCAAGGCTGCCCGCGGACGTCGAGATCGTGCTGGTCCATGACGCCGCCCGCTGCCTTGCCCCGGCCGAACTGTTCGGCGCCGTCGCCGCCGCAGTCGCAGCCGGTGCCGACGCGGTGGTACCGGTGCTGGCCATATCCGACACCGTCAAGGAGATCGACGACGACGTCGTCGTGACGACCCTGGACCGGTCGGTCTTACGTGCGGCGCAGACGCCGCAGGGTTTCCGTCGCGACGTCCTGGTCACCGCGCACGCCGCCGTTGCCGCGGACAGTACCGACGACGCGGGCATGGTCGAGCACATTGGCCACGCGGTACATGTGGTGCCCGGGCACGACGACGCGTTCAAGGTGACCCGACCACTGGACCTGATGCTCGCCGAGGTGCTGCTTGCCCGCCGCAGCGGCGGTGCGACATGACACCGCGAGTCGGCGTCGGTACCGACGTCCACGGCCTCGAAGAAGGTCGGCCGTGCTGGGTCGCAGGCCTGCTTTGGCCGGACGAGCCGGCCGGCTGCATCGGACACTCCGATGGTGACGTTGCCGCGCACGCGGCCTGCGACGCCTTGCTCTCGGCCGCCGCACTGGGCGATCTCGGTGCGGTGTTCGGCACCGACCGGCCCGAGTGGGCGGGTGCGTCGGGCGTCGTCATGCTCACCGAGGTTGCTCGGCGGGTCCGCGCTTCGTCGTTCGACATCGGGAACGTGGCCATCCAGGTGATCGGGAACCGGCCGCGAATCGGTTCCCGGCGGGCCGAGGCCGAGCGTTCGCTGTCAACTGCTGTGGGAGCGCCGGTCACCGTCAGCGCCACCACGACCGACGGCCTCGCGCTGGTTGGCGCTGGTCGTGGCCTCGCCGCAGTGGCCGTGGCGCTCGTCGTGCCGGTTGACCCACTGGATCACCCGACCCGACGCATCCGAACAGCTCGCCGAGTGCCGACACCCGCGGCGGAGGCGTCCGACAACCGGGCCTGAGCGTCTTCCTGGCTACGCTTGGGCGGTGGGTCTTCGCCTGTACGACACCGCCACCCGGGAAATCCGCGAGTTCGTCCCGCTCCGGCCGGGACACGTCGGGATCTACCACTGTGGCCTAACCGTTCAGGGCCCGCCACACATCGGTCACATCCGCAAGGAGGTCGTCTTCGACGTCCTGCGGCGTTGGCTTGAGCACACCGGGCACGAGGTCACCCTGGTCGCCAACATCACCGACATCGACGACAAGATCCTGGCCAAGTCCGACCAGGCCGGCCGTCCGTGGTGGGCGGTGGCGTATGCAAACGAGCGGGCGCTCGACGATGCCTACGCGGTCCTCGGCTGCCTGCTGCCGAGCTATCAGCCCCGGGCCACGGGCCACGTGCCCGAGATGGTCGAGCTGATGATTGAGCTGGTCGAACGTGGCCATGCCTACCCGGCCGACGACGGGTCGGGCGACGTCTACTTCGACGTCCGGTCCTGGCCCGCTTACGGCGAGTTGTCCGGCCAGAGGATCGACGACATGGAGCCGGCGACCGACTCCGACCCACGCGGGAAGCGGGACCCGCGCGATTTCGCCCTCTGGAAGGCCCACAAGCCGGAAGAGCCCGAGACCGCTGCGTGGCTCACCCCGTACGGGCGCGGGCGGCCCGGCTGGCACCTGGAGTGCTCGGCGATGGCGGCGAAGTACCTGGGGGACGAGTTCGACATCCACGGTGGTGGGCTGGACCTGCGCTTTCCGCACCACGAGAACGAGCTTGCGCAGTCGAAGGCTGCCGGCCGGCGCTTCGCCCGGTTATGGATGCACAACGCTCTGGTCAACCTGGGCGGCACGAAGATGAGCAAGTCGATCGGCAACACTCTGCTTGTCTCCGAGGTCGTCAAGCGCGTGCGGCCGGTCGAGCTGCGGTACTACCTGCTCGCGGCGCACTACCGCAGCATGATCGAGTTCTCCGAGGAGTCGTTGGCCTCCGACGCCGCCGCGTACCGGCGACTGGAAGGGTATGTCCTTCGGGCTAACGACACTGCGCCGGGCGTCGAACCGTCATCCGTTCCGGACGCCTTCACCGAAGCGATGGACGACGACCTTTCGGTGCCGCAGGCCCTGGCCGTGTTGTTCCAGGCCGTGCACGAGGGCAGCGGATTGCTCGCGGGTGGGGAGTCGACGGCGCTGCGGGAGAACCTGGGCGCCGTGCGCGCCATGCTCGGGGTCCTCGGCCTGGACCCGCTGGCGGAGCCGTGGTCGGGTGCGGGAGCGGTCGCTGGGAACGCGGACCGGCTCCGAGAGGTCGTTGGGTCCCTCGTCCAAGCCCTGATCGAGCAGCGCCAGGAGGCTCGAGCCCGCAGCGACTTCGCCACCGCCGACGCCATCCGCGATCGGCTCAAAGCCGCGGGCGTCGCGGTCGAGGACACGCCGTCCGGTCCGCGGTGGGAGCTGGCCGACGACAGCCGGGACGGCTGATGGCCGGCAACTCCGGCCGGCGTGGAGCCGTTCGCAGGTCAGGCTCCAAGAAGGGCACGGTCGTCGGGTCCGGCGGGCAGCGGCGCAAGGGCCTCGAGGGCAAGGGACCGACACCCCGAGCCGAGGAACGCCTGGGCCATCCAAGGGCCAGACGACCGAACGCAGCGGCGAGGAAAACCGGCCGCCCCGGTGGCTCGGGCCGGGGAGGGCGTTCGGATCGCAACCGCGGTGGGGGTCCCGAAACTGTGGCTGGCCGGAACGCCGTCGTCGAAGCTTTGCGGTCTCATGTGCCGGTCAAGGCGCTGTACGTCGCCGAGCGGATCGACGTCGACGACCGGGTCCGTGAGGTCATGCGGATAGCAGCTGACCGCCGGTTGCCGCTGCTTGAAGCACCGCGGTCGGAACTGGACCGCATCACGGCCGGTGCGGTCCACCAAGGAATCGCGTTGAGCGTTCCGCCCTACGAGTACGCCCACCCCGACGATCTGGTGACGACTGCCCAGAGCGCCGGCGAGGTGCCTCTCGTCGTCGCGCTGGACGGCGTCACCGACCCGCGGAACCTGGGCGCGGTTATCCGGTCGGCGGCGGCGTTCGGAGCGCATGGGGTAGTCATTCCGGAACGCCGCAGTGCCGGCATGACGGCAGGCGCGTGGAAGTCGTCCGCCGGCGCCGCCGTCCGGGTTCCCGTCGCCCGCGCGACCAACTTGGCTCGGCAGCTACGGGCATACCGTGACGCCGGCCTATTCGTCGTCGGCCTGGCGGCTGGCGGTGCCGTCGAGATCGGCGGCGTAGACATGGTTGGCTCGCCGTTGTGCCTGGTCGTGGGCGGAGAGGGAACCGGGTTGTCCCGGGTTGCCGCGCATGAGTGCGACGTCGTCGCTCGGATTCCTATCGCGCGTGAGGTGGAATCGCTCAATGCGGGGGTCGCGGCCGGCATCGCGCTATACGCGGTCGCCCTGGCCCGGCGCTAACGCACTTGTCTTCGGGAGGACGGGCAGTATGAGCACGTCGACTGACGACGACCACGACCTTGACCAGATCGCGGCCGAGCTCTACGCGCTGAAGCCGGACGAGTTCATCCCAGCACGCGACGAACGGGTCCGGCAGATGCGGGCGGAGGGCCGAGCGCCTCTCGCCAAGGCCGTCGCCGGGCTGCGCCGGCCCAACCAGAGCGCGTGGCTGATCAACCAGCTGGCCCGCGACCAACGCGCTGCCGTCGAGGAGCTGTTCTCGCTGGGGGAGGCGTTGCGCGCAGCGCACCAGCACGCCGACGGTGCCGAGCTGCAGAAGATCTCTGCCGAGCGCCGCAAGGCAGAGGCAGCGCTCATCCGCCGAGCCAGGGAGCTCGCTTCGCAGGCGGGAATCGACGTGACCGCGGACATGGCCCGGGAAACCGAAGAAACCCTGGCGGCGGCGCTGGCCAGCCCGGACGTCGCGGCCGAAATGCTGTCCGGACGGCTGACCAAGCCGGTGTCCTATTCCGGCTTCGGCACGATGTTGACCAGCGTGCCGGCCGCAGCGGCTCCGAAGAAGCCGCGATCAGCCGCCAAGCGCGTGCCCGTCGCGGAGTCGAGTGATCAGCGCCGCGAGAAGGCCGAGCAGCTCGTCGCCGATGCCCGCGAGGAACTCGAAGCGGCCGAGCTGGATCTCACTGAGCGGGAGAGCGCTGCCGAGGAAGCGGCCCGCCGGGCTGAGGAACTCGGCAATCAGGTCGACCAGCTGCGTGAGCAGTTGCGGGCGATCGAGGGTGAGCTCGTCGCCGCCGATCGAGGTGTCCGCATGGAGGAACGGCGCCGCGACCGCGCCCTCAAGTCCCGCGACGAAGCCCGGCGCGCGTTCGACCAAGCCGAGCGCGCCCTGCGCAACCTCTGAGTGTGCGGCCAAATGACCACGGGGGCCACCCCTGTGCATACACCGCCAGGCTTGCAAGCCTGGCGGTGTATAGGCAGGCATGGCCCCCGTGGTCATTTGAGAAGAGGGCGACCGGATCTGCGAGGCTGGCACCGTGCCAGTGGACCGCCTGCTGCCAACGCGTGAGGCGCACGAGCTCATCGCCCTGGTGCGCGAGATCGCCGATGCGGAGCTCGCGCCCAGAGCCGACGCGGCCGAAGCCGCGGGCGAGTATCCGCGCGATCTCGTCTTGCTGCTGGGGCGGGCGGGCCTGCTCGGGCTCCCGTACGAGGAAGGAGGAAACCAGCCGTACGAGGTGTACCTACAGGTGATCGAAGAGGTGGCGGCCCGGTGGGCCACGGTGGCGCTGTCGATGAGCGTGCACACCTTGTCCTGTTGGCCCCTCGCGGTGTTCGGTACGCCTGCGCAGCGGGAGCGCTGGCTGCCGGAGATGATCGGCGGCGAGCTGCTCGGGGCGTACTGCCTGTCCGAGGCGCACGCCGGTTCCGACGCCGCCGCGTTGTCCACCCAGGCGGTGCGGGCGGGCGACGAGTACGTCCTCAGCGGGGCCAAAGCCTGGATCACCCACGCCGGCATCGCCGACTTCTATTCGGTCATGGCGCGGACCTCTGATGACGGGCCGCGCGGAATCTCCTGCTTTCTCGTACCGGCGGACGCGCCAGGACTGTCGTTCGGAGCGCTTGAACGCAAAATGGGGATGTTGGCGTCGCCCACCCGCGTGGTCAACCTCGACGGCGTACGGATATCGGCGGACCGACGGATCGGCGCCGAGGGCGAGGGCTTCACGATCGCGCTGGCTGCGCTGGATTCCGGCCGATTGGGGATTTCCGCCTGCGCGACCGGGCTGGCACAGGCGGCGCTGGACGCTGCGACCTCGTATGCGAAGCAGCGCGAGCAGTTTGGCAAACCGATCATCGACCATCAAGGCCTGGGCTTCCTGCTCGCCGACATGACCGCGGCAGTGGAATCGGCCCGGGCGACCTACCTCGCCGCAGCCCGCCTCCGGGACGCGCGGTTGGGCTATACGCGCGCCGCGAGCGTCGCCAAGCTGGTCGCCACCGACAACGCCATGCGGGTGACAACCGACGCGATCCAGGTCCTGGGGGGCGCCGGCTACACCCGGGACTTCCCCGTCGAGCGGTATTTCCGCGAGGCCAAAGTGATGCAGATCTTCGAGGGGACCAACCAGATCCAGCGGCTGGTGATCGCTCGGCAGCTCGCCCGCTCCCGCTGAGTTGGCTCCGTCAGTCGTCGGCCACTACGGGGATGGACCCGGTTGTGGCGACAGTCGGGGGTTCCTCGATTATGGATTCCTCGTCGGGCTTGTGGCGAAGCACGTTTTCGACGTATGAGCGCGCAGCGTCGATGGTCCCGACCTCGACGCCGGACTGCTCGGACAGGTACCAGCGGTTCTCGAGTACCTCGTGGTAGATCTCTGGCCCGGTGAGCTTGCCGCGCAACTCCCGGGGGATCACCTGAAGCACCGGCTCGTAGGCGTCGTTGACCCAGTGGTAGGCGACGATCTCGTCGTCCTCGCCCTGCTGGTCTGTCGCGGCGGCGTAGGCGTCGAGGTCATTGAGCATGCGGCGGGCCTGGTTCTCCTGGGCGTCGATGCCGGTGAGCCGGAGCAGCCGCCTGGAGTGATGACCCGGGTCGACGACCTTGGGTTGCACCCGAACGGTCCGCCCACCGATGTCGGTGACGATGTCGAGCTCGGCGACGTCGAAACCCAGTTCGTTCAGGCGCTCCACCCGCCGGGCGATGCGCCAGCGGTCGTTGACGTCGAAGGCCTCCCAACTAGTGAGCTCCGCCCAGAGGCTGTCGTACCGATCCACGACCTTCTCGGCCGTGGCGATTGCGTCAACGCTCTCGTCGAGCAGGCGGCCGGCCTGCAGGTCCATCAGTTCGCCTGCGATGTTGATCTCCGCGTTCGCGAGGTCGTGGCTACGTTGCCCGTTGCTGAGTTTCGGCTGCAGCTCGCCGGTCTCCGCGTCGACGAGATACGCGGCGAACGCGCCTGCGTCGCGTCGGAACAACGTGTTGGACAGCGAGCAGTCCCCCCAGAAGAAGCCCGCCAGGTGCAGCCGGACCAGCAGCACTACCAGCGCGTCGATCAGCCGGTCGACGGTGTCGCGGCGCATCATTCGCGCGAACAGCGCCCGGTAGGGCAGCGAATACTGCAGGTGTCGGGTCACCAGCACCGGGTCGAGCGGTTCGCCGTCCGGCGCCTGCCGACCCCTGACGATTCCGACCGCCTCGACAGCCGGGACGTCGAGCCGTTCCAGGTCACGGAGCAGCCGGTACTCCCGCTGCGCGTACGACTCGACGATCTCCTTGAGGGCGTACACGCGGCCATTGAGCCGGGTGAAACGGACGACGTGACGGGAGATGCCACGCGGTAGCGTGATCAGGTACCACTCTGGCCATTCCACGAGTGGCATGTCCCACGGCAGGTCGAGCATCGCCTGCTGCTCGGCTGGCGCCGCGAGAATACGCAACTCCACACGTGCCATCCTCCCATCGGCTCCCGAATGGCGTGGTTATTCCAGCGGCACGCCAAAGCATGGCGCCCGCCTCCCCGAGGTGCAGGAAGGCGGGCGCCAGACCTGCTCAGGTGCGGCCTAGGCGCTCTCCAGTCTTTGATGAGAAGACGTGCTCCCCGCCGGGCCTGATCCGCAGGTGGACGACGTCGCCCTTCTGAGGGGCACCCCGCGGCTCGACCCGCGCGATGATCTCGGTGTCACTCATCTCGACGGTCGGGTCGTCCACCACCGGACCGACCAGCTCACCGTAGAGGAACGCGTCCGAGCCGAGCTCCTCCACTACGTCGGCAACCACGTCGAACGCGTTCTCGGTGCCCTCCGGGACGACCTCGAGGGACTCCGGGCGGAACCCGAGCACGACGCTGTCAGAACCCTCGGCGGCCACCGCGTCGACGATGGAGCGAGGGAGCGCGATGTCGTCGTCGCCGAGCGTCGCGTGGCCGTCCTTGAGCTTGAACGTGCCGATGTTCATCGCGGGCGAACCGATGAACCCCGCGACGAAGACATTCTTCGGGTTGTCGTAGAGCCCTAGGGGAGTGTCTACCTGCTGGAGGAGGCCGTCCTTGAGTACGCAGACCCGGTCACCCATCGTCATGGCCTCGACCTGGTCGTGCGTGACATAGACCGTTGTGATACCGAGCCGGCGCTGGAGCGAGGCAATTTGGGTACGGGTCGAAACCCGCAGCTTCGCATCGAGGTTGGACAGCGGCTCGTCCATCAGGAAGACCTGGGGCTCGCGCACGATGGCGCGGCCCATGGCCACACGCTGGCGTTGGCCTCCGGAGAGCGCCTTCGGCTTGCGCTCCAGGAATTGCTCGAGGTCGAGCAGCTTGGCTGCTTCCCTAACCCGAACGCCGATCTCGTCCTTCTTGACACCGGCGATCTTGAGGGCGAACCCCATGTTGTCGGCGACGGTCATGTGCGGGTACAGCGCGTAGTTCTGGAACACCATCGCGATGTCCCGGTCCTTCGGCGGCATATGTGTGACGTCTCGGTCGCTGATGCGGATGCTCCCGGAGGTGACCTCCTCGAGGCCTGCGAGCATCCGCAGCGCGGTTGACTTGCCGCATCCAGATGGGCCGACCAGGACGAGGAACTCCCCGTCGGGGATGTCGAGCTCGAGGGCGTTGACGGCGGGCTTTTCGCTGCCCGGATAGACCCGTGTCGCCTTGTCGAAGGTGACTGTTGCCATGCCAAATCCCGTTCCTTCCACCGGCAGGTACGTGCCGGACGATCCGAGTGGAGGTTTCGTGATTGTGTCGTAACCTGGCGGCCGGTGTCACTAGCAGATCTTCGAATCCGGACGGTGGCTTCCCCGGAGGGCCAACTTGACCGTATTTTTTGAGGAAACGACGATTCCCCGCTGACTCGGGAGGACCCATGCGCATCTCCGACGTGATCCGAGCCAAGGGAAATGCCGTCGTGACGGTGCAACCCGACATAGACGTGCGCTCCCTGCTCGCAGTGCTCGCCGAGCACCGAATCGGGGCCGTCGTCGTGTCGACCGACGGCGGCGCCGTCGACGGCATCGTCTCCGAGCGCGACATCGTGCGCGCGCTGGCCGACCGCGGCGCAACCGTCATTTCCGAGCCGGTCTCGGAGATCATGACCAGGGAGGTGCAGACCTGCACGCCCGAGACGCCGGTCGTCGAGCTGATGAGCGTGATGACCCACGGTCGGTTCCGGCATGTGCCGGTGGTGGTCAACGACCGGCTCGTAGCCATCGTGAGCATCGGCGACATCGTCAAGAACCGCGTCGGAGAATTGGAAATCGAGCGCGACTCGCTGACGAGTTACATCACCAGCGCAGCCACATAGGGTTCAGCGGCCGCTTATCCGGGCGGGAGACAGGAGGCTCAGCGCCCCGCCGCGAATTCGACCGGAAGCTGGGTGGCTGTGCGCCATGCCGCGCTGGAGAGCACTCGGTCGCTGCCGAGTTCTCGCATCTGGACGAGCAACCGGGTTGCGGCGTGCTCCGAGCGCACCCGGGGTGCGATGAGGCGCTCGCGATGGAACGTCCGGCCAGGTGCCACAGCACAATTTTACGCCTATCCAGTCACGACAGCGGCTAGCGTTACTGCCGCAGCTGCCACGAGGCCGCGGATCTCTTCCGATGCGAGAGCTTGGAACGATCCCGGCGGCCCGTCGACCGAAATACAGCCCACGACTCGCGAGCCCAGCGGCGTCTCTTTGATCATCGGACTCGCCAGGACCACCCCGTACTTGCCGCGAACCCGTTGAAACTCCGCGTAGCTGAACCCATAGGTCAGGTCGTCGCCCAGGCTTTCCCAGTCGGCCGGCGAGACGCCGGCAAGCTGCTCGTCAAGAGTCGCAAGGTTCTCGACGACGTCCTCGCCACGCACGACGCACTGGCCGATGACACCGACCCCCGGGCGCCACACGATCCCCGAAGCGACCCGGATGACGAGCTGCAGCCGGAGCAACCGTTCGAGGCGCTCCTTGCCGAATGGCCCGGCCGGTTTCCGGACCCGATACGCCGCGACACCGAGCTGCCGGGCGTTGATCCTGGTCGCCTCCTCGAGCTCCAGCAATAGGGGGGCGAGCACTGCCCGGGCCTGTTCCCGAAGCTCGGCGACTCGACCGTGGCGCCGCTGGTCCACGGCGGCTTCGGCGGCGGTGACGAACGCCACCAGCGCACCCGCGATCAGCAGGCCAGCCGCCAGCCAACCTGGGAGGGTCCACGTGCCTATTTCGTGCAGGCCCAAGCCGACCCCGACCAATGCGACGATCACGGCCGCCGACACCCGCCACCAGTACCGGGCCGTGTCGCTCATCTGATCAACCGTACGAGCCGACATTCGGAGCGCCCAGGACCGACCCGCGGCGACCCAGAGTTCGGCCTCCGCCGGAGGTGCGGGAGGAACAACCACCGATTCGATCGGCGTTCGCGCAGGTGGTCACCTTCTGACTGGCCGTTGGTCCTCCCCCTCCGCTCCCACGGGTCGCGGCTGCGGTGGTCCACCCAAATAAGATCAGATCACTCCGCCGGCGTGGCGCAACTGGCAGCGCACCCGACTTGTAATCGGGCGGTTCCGGGTTCGAGTCCCGGCGCCGGCTCCCC
>JBKPAG010000020.1:0-29931 GCA_046726315.1 Actinomycetota bacterium
GCTGAGGATCTTCGACCCCGACGCGCCGGACCAGGTCGCCGTGGCCGCGGGCGCGCCGTGGTACATGGCGTTGTTCGGCCGAGACTCGCTCATCACGTCGTACATGGCGCTGGCCGTGGACCCCGGTTTGGCCCTCGGAGCCTTGGAGACCTTGGCGCGGTACCAGGGTGAGCGGACCGACCCGGTCAGCGAGGAGCAACCCGGTCGTATCGCACACGAGCTTCGGTTCGGGATCGAGGCGTCGCTCGTTCCTCGCGGCAACGTCTACTACGGAACGGTCGATGCGGCGCCGTTGTTCGTCGTTCTGCTCGGCGAGTTGCACCGATGGGGGGTCTTCCCCGACGAGGTGCGCCGCCTGCAGGCCAATGCCGACCGAGCACTGGAGTGGATCGACGTATATGGAGACCGCGACGGCGACGGTTTCGTCGAGTACCAGCGCAGCACTGACCGCGGCCTGACCAACCAAGGCTGGAAGGACTCCGGTGACGGAGTCACCTTCGCCGACGGCCGGATCGCCCAGCCGCCCATCGCGTTGTGCGAGGTCCAGGGCTATGTCTACGCCGCGTACTTGGCGCGCGCCCTCCTGGCCGAAGACCTGGGCCAGCCCGCGGACGCGACCTCTTGGCGGGACCGGGCGGCCCGGCTCAAGCGCGCCTTCAACGAACAGTTCTGGCTGCCTGACCGGGGCTGGTACGCCCTGGGACTGGACCGGGACATGCGGCCGATCGACGCGCTCGCGTCCAACGTGGGCCACTGCCTCTGGGCCGGAATCGTCGACGAGGACAAGGCCGAGGCAGTAGCCGAGCGCCTGCTCAGCCCGGAGATGTTCAGCGGCTGGGGAGTCCGCACGCTCGCAACGGGGATGGCCGCGTACAACCCGATGAGTTACCACAACGGATCGGTCTGGCCGCACGACAACGGGATCATCGTCGGCGGCCTCATGCGGTATGGATTCGTCGAGCCTGCCCAGCGGGTGGCCCTGGGCATCCTCGACGCGGCGGCAGCCTTTGGCCATCGACTCCCGGAGCTGATGTGTGGCTTCGACCGCGCCGTCTACCCCCTCCCGGTGCCGTACCCGACGGCGTGCGCACCGCAGGCCTGGGCGTCGGCGACTCCGTTCTACCTGCTCCGGGCTCTGATCCGGGCCGAGCCGTGCATTCCCCGTGGCATCCTTGCTCTCGATCCAGCGTTACCAGACGAACTGGGCTCTCTGGAGGTGAGGGGCGTTTCGCTTGGCAACACGCGGCTAACACTCGTGATTCACGATGGGCGATGGCGCGTCGACGCCCTACGGGAAGGGACAGAGGTCGTGACCGGGCACCGGCCCTGCGACTGGAGGGAGGCGGCGGCAGGTCGGGCGCGTCTGTGACGATCACACCCCGCGCGCGATTGATCCAGCCGTATCCCGAGCTCGTGGGCGCGCCGTCGAACTGTGTCAGGAACGCTGCGCGCACCCGTATTGTTTGAACCATTGACGAACGCGCTTCGTGCGGGTTCGCAGGTATGGAGGAGAACTATGCAGAGCAACAACCCGGTCTTCAGCCGGACCGAGGCATTCAGCGCGAGCCGCGCCGGGCTAGACGCCGCTACGTCGAAGCCCGACCAGCTCGAAGACTTGTACGCCGCACCGTCGGCGACTCCGGTACAAACGGGCCGAATGACCTACGACGACGTCGTCGTCAAGACCGGCATCACCTTCGTCGTCCTGCTGGTCGGAGCCGTGATCGGCTGGCAGCTGCCGCAGCTGTTCTGGATCGGCATGACCGTCGGCCTGGTCCTGGGCCTGGTCAACGCCTTCAAGCGCGAGCCCAGCCCGCCGTTGATCCTCGCCTACGCCGCCTTCGAAGGCGTCTTCCTCGGCAGCGTCAGCTTCATGTTCGAGAACATGCAGATCAACGGCAACAGCCTGGAGGGCATCGTCGCCCAGGCCGTCCTGGCCACCCTGGCGGTATTCGGGGTGTCCTTGTGGGCCTACCGCAGCCGCCGGATCCGGGTGACGCCGAAATTCCAGCGCGGGTTATTGATCGCCATGGGCGGATACCTGGTCTTCGTCCTCGTCAACTTCCTGTTCCAGGTCTTCGGCTCCAGCGACAGTCCGTTCGGGTTCCGTACCGGACTGTTCGGGATCCTGGTCGGGCTCTTCGCGGTCGGGCTCGCCGCCCTGTTCCTGGTCCTCGATTTCGCCGACATCGAGAACGGTGTGCGCAACGGTCTGCCGGCCCGGTACGCCTGGCAGGCAGCGTTCGGCCTGGTCCTGACCTTGGTGTGGCTCTACATCGAGCTCCTTCAGCTACTCGCGATCCTGCGCGGCGAGTAACGACGACGCCGACGGCCCCGCCCGGTTCGGTTCCGAGTGGGGCCGTTTCCATGCGCCCAGTCCCGCCCGGCGCACACCCACTACGAGCTGTCAGGGTGAGGGGCCGCGTTCGGCCAGCTCAGCTCGCGTTGCGGCCTGACAACTGCAGTGCCAGTCGAGGTGGGCTCACTCGAAGGAGCGTTGGGCGCGGCGCAGGTCGTGCTCGTGCACGATCGCGGTGGCGTGCCCGTGCGCTAGCCCGTGCTCGGCTCGCAGCCAGCGCACCCGGTCGTCGAAACGCAGGAAGGCGGGGCCTGCCTCGAGAGCTCGAAACCATTCCCGGAGGTCCCTTCCAGTCGCCAGTGGAACTCGGGCGACCAGGTTGCGATGGGTCTCCTCGGAATGGTTCAGGCTCATGGTCGCCTCCGCCGATCGGGGGATTGGCTCGTCCTACGAGCGTGCCTGACGCCCGGGGGAGAAACAAGCCCATCGGCCGAGCGAGCTACGGCAGCTGGTCAGTTCGGCCGAACCCGCCGCCGAAAACGATTGGCCGCGGGTCACGGAAGGGGACCGCGCTCAGCTGACGCGCTCCAGCACGATCGCCATTCCCTGGCCGCCACCGACGCACATGGTTTCCAGCCCGATGACACCGTCTGTCGACCACAGGCCGTTGAGAAGGGTCGTCATGATCCGGGCGCCGGTCATTCCGAACGGATGTCCCAGGGCGATCGCTCCGCCGTGCACGTTGAGCTTGTCGTAAGAAATGCCCAGCTGACGGGCGCTCGGGACGACCTGCGCGGCGAAGGCCTCGTTGATCTCGACCAAGTCGACGTCGTCGATGGTCATGCCGGTCCGGCGCAGGACCCGCTGGGTTGCCTCGACCGGGCCGAGCCCCATGATCTCTGGCGACAGTGCCGACGCCGCCGTCGCCACGATCCGGGCCAGTGGCGTCAACCCAAGTTCCCGGGCTCGGACGTCGGACATGATCACTACCGCCGCAGCTCCGTCGTTCAGCGGGCAGCAGTTGCCCGCGGTGACGGTGCCGTCCGGCCGAAACACAGGAGCAAGCGCCGCGACCTTCTCGTACGTGGTGCCCGGTCGCGGTCCGTCATCGGTGTCAACGACCCGGCCGTCGGGCAGCGAGATCGGGATAATCTCCCGCGCGAAGAAGCCGTCCTTGACCGCCTGCTCCGCTCGGTTCTGCGACAGCACCGCGAACTCGTCCTGGTCGCGTCGCGTGATGCCGCACAGCGTCGCGACATTCTCCGCCGTCTGGCCCATCTGGATGTAAACGTCCGGCAGTTGGCCGTCGTCACGAGGGTCGTGCCAGGTCTGGTTCGTCTCGGCGTAGCGCTGCGTTCGCGCCTCGGCGGACGCGAAGATCGGGTTGTGCGTGCTCACCGGGTCGACGCCTGCGCTGCCGAACCCGGTGTACCGGGACACGCACTCCACGCCGGCAGAGACGAATACGTCGCCTTCCCCAACGCTGATTGCGTGGAAGGCCATCCGCGCTGTCTGGGCCGACGACGCGCAGAACCGGTTGATCGTCGCGGCCGGCACGTCATCCAGACCCAACTGCACCGCGATCCGGCGGGCCATGTTGCCGCCGTGCTCGTCGCGCGGCTCGGCACAGCCCACGTAGATGTCGTCGATCGTTCTCGGATCGAGCGCCGGTACCTTGTCCAGCGCCGCTTGTATGACCGAGGAGGCGAGATCGTCCGGGCGAACCTCGACGAGGGAGCCCTTGGCAGCCCGCCCGATCGGGGACCTGGCCGTCGCGACGATCACGGCATCCGACATGACGCCTCCAGCGGGAGAAGTTACCGGCTAGTAGCAACCACCCTACCGCCGTGCCGTACTCGCTCTAGCGCGGCGGGCTGGTCGTCATGTCCTGAGCGTCCGCCCGCTCCGGATCGGGCAACGGCCGGCGCCGGCGATGGCGGAGCTGCGCCCACCGTCCGCGCGAGCCGCGATCGTGTCCCGCGACCTGGGTGCCGATGACCTCGGTTCCCGACTCTCCGGCCGCCTCCACCGCGGCCCGAGAAACCGGAAGCACCTCGTCGCCACGCAGTGCTTCGGGTCGGTCCTCTTCGGCTGAGGACAGGTGCAACGCGCTCGCCGCCGACGGCAGGACGGCCGCCGCCGCCGCGGCGTAACCGGCGGAAGAAGGATGGAACCGATCTGAACTGAACATGTGACCGGGTTGCGCCGCGAACTCCGGGCCAAGGATCGAGCCCAAGGACACCGTGCGCGCTCCGGCCTCGACGGCGGCGATTGTCTGCGCGGCTGCCAGCCGCCGGCTGGCACGGCGCGCGATCCAGCGCAGCGGATGTGGGATCGGCTCGACAGTTCCAAGGTCGGGGCAGGTGCAGACGACCACGACCGCGCCGGTCGCACGTATCTGGGTGACGGCTTCGGCGAGCAGCCGGACCGACGTAGCGGGCCGCACCCGATGAGTCACGTCGTTGGCACCCACCATGACCAAGGCGAGGTCTGGCCGGATGTCCGCGGCCTGCCGGATCTGGTCGGCCAGGTCGTTGGACCGAGCAGCGGTCTTGGCGACGACGGTGAGCTGCACTGGTCGATCTGCGATTTCGGCGAGTCCGGCGGCGATCAGCGCGCCGGGTGTCTGCCCCGGAGCATCGACACCGACGCCAGCGGCGGACGAGTCGCCGAAGACGACAACGGATATCGGCTCACCGTAGAAGTGGCCGTAGCGTCCATCCGCCACCGGTGGGTTGTCCGGCGACTGACCGATCGCTTTTCGGGCCAACCCGGCTTGGAGCCGGAGCAGGCCATAGAACCCTGCCCCGGCGAGACCGACGCTGCCGCCGCCGTACGCCGCCGTCGTGGCGATCCGCCGCGCGGTCCGTGCGCTCACTATGCCTGCCACATGTCGGACTCTAACGCCGCCCAGGCGGCGCGTGGCGGCACGACCTACGCTTCGCTCGTGGGGTTCTACGACAACGTCGTCGAGTTGGTGGGGCACACCCCGCTGGTGCGGCTGGGGCGGGTCGGCGCCGACGTCGCGGCCATGGTGCTGGCGAAGGTCGAGTACTTCAACCCGGGCGGGTCGGTCAAGGACCGGATCGCGGTGCGGATGGTCGAGACGGCTGAAGAGGACGGACGGATCAAGCCCGGTGGCACCATCGTCGAGCCCACGAGCGGGAACACCGGCGTCGGCCTGGCGCTCGTCGCGCAGCGCAAGGGATATCGCTGCGTATTCGTCTGCCCGGACAAGGTCAGCGAGGACAAACGCAACGTGCTGAAGGCTCTGGGGGCCGAGGTCGTCGTGTGTCCCACCGCCGTCCCGCCAGAACATCCGGACTCCTACTATTCGGTTTCGGACCGGCTGGCGCGGGAGATCTCCGGTGCGTGGAAGCCGGATCAGTACGCGAACCCCGACAACCCTCGCTCGCATTACGAGACGACGGGACCGGAGATCTGGAAGCAGACCGACGGCCGCGTCACGCACTTCGTCGCCGGGATCGGTACCGGTGGGACGATCAGCGGCGCCGGTCGATACCTCAAGGAGGTGTCCGCTGGGGCTGTGCGCATCGTCGGCGCGGACCCCGAGGGGTCGGTCTACTCCGGTGGTTCGGGCCGGCCGTACCTCGTCGAAGGAGTCGGCGAGGACTTCTGGCCGAAGACCTATGATCCGACCATCTGCGACGAGGTCGTCGCCGTGTCTGACAGAGACTCCTTTGCGATGACCCGTCGGCTGGCCCGCGAGGAGGGGTTGCTCGTCGGGGGTTCATGCGGGATGGCAGTCGTTGCGGCGCTGCAGGTAGCCGCGGGAGCAGGCCGGGACGAAATGGTCGTCGCGCTGTTGCCCGACGGCGGCCGCGGCTACCTGTCGAAGGTTTTCAACGACGATTGGATGGCGTCGTACGGCTTCGGCGGACGGGTCGCGGACGGCACTACCGTCGGCGACGTGCTCCACCGCAAGTCCGGTGCGCTACCGGCACTCGTGCACACACATCCGAACGAGACGGTCGCGCAGGCGATCGCCATTCTGCGCGAGTACGGCGTGTCCCAGATGCCCGTGGTGCGGGCCGAACCTCCGGTCATGGCGGCGGAGATTGCCGGGTCAGTCGTCGAGCGCGACATCCTCGACGCGCTGTTCACCGGGCGCGCGCGCCTCACCGACGCCGTCGAGCGACACATGTCGCCGTCTCTTCCGAATGTCGGCGCCGGCGAGCCGGTTGCGGCCGCCGTCGAGGAACTGACTGCTTCCGACGCCGTGCTGGTGCTCGACGACGGCAAGCCATCCGGTGTGCTGACCCGCGCGGATCTGCTGGGCTACCTCGCTAGCTGAGATCAACCCGGTCAGCGGTTCTCGGGTCTTCTATCAACCCCGGTACCGACCGGGCAGGAAACCCCGGTGCCGCCCAGCCCGCAGTAGCCGAACGGGTTCTTGTCGAGGTACTGCTGGTGGTAGTCCTCGGCGTACCAGAGGTGATGGAGCGGCAGGATCTCCGTCGTCACACTCCCGAAGCCCGCGGCGCCGAGCGAGCGCGCATATGCGTCGCGCGACTCCTCCGCGGCAGCCCGCTGCGCGTCCGTCGTCCAGTAGATCGCCGAGCGGTACTGGGTACCCACATCGTTGCCCTGACGCATCCCCTGGGTCGGGTCATGCCCCTCCCAGAACGCCTTCAGTACCTCGTCGAAGCTGACCTTCGCCGGGTCGTACACGACCCGAACGACCTCTGCGTGGCCGGTCCGACCCGAGCACACCTCTTCATAGGTCGGGTTGGGCGTGTAGCCACCGGCGTAGCCGACTGCGGTCGTCCAGACACCGGGCAGCTTCCAGAAGATTCGCTCCGCCCCCCAGAAGCACCCCATGCCGACCACGACCTCCTCGTAACCAGTCGCCACCGGAGTCTCGATCGGCGTGCCCAGCACGGTGTGGGTTCCAGCCAGCGCAAATGGGCGGGAGTCCCGCCCCCGCAACGCCTCGTCGGGGGAGACCAAGCGAGACTTCACGACACGGTCGAAGAGGAACACGGGCACTCCTTCTGCTGCTTGTGTCAGTTACAACACTCACGCCGCCGACTCCGTTCCCGCTCGCCCGCCGTCCACTTTCAAATGATCACGGGGACCACCCCTACATATAGACCGCCAGTCTTGCGAGCCTGGTGGTGCATAGGCAGGGGTGGTCCCCGTGGTCAGTTTCAGTATGGAGCCGCCGAGGCTCGCCGTCCCGAAGCCGGTTCGGGCAGCGCTGGGTCTGGTGTGGCCGCCGCCGGACGAGGACGCCGTGCGGGCCGCTGTGGTCGGTCGGACCGTCCTGGTGACCGGAGCGTCAAGAGGAATCGGCGCCGCGAGCGCGCGTCGGCTTGCCGCCGCGGGCGCGGCGGTTCTGCTGGTCGCCCGCTCGGTCGACGACATGGATCGAGTCCGCGCCGACGTAGAGGAAGCTGGCGGCGCCGCGCACGCATACGCCGCAGACCTGGCCGATCAGGGCGAGGTCGCGGCACTCCTGGCCCGGCTGCGTCAAGATCACCATGACGTCGACGTCGTGGTCAACAACGCTGGAAGGTCGATCCGCCGATCCGCCGCCGAGTCGTCCGACCGGTTCCACGACGTCACCCGCACCACCGACATCAACTACCTCGGCCCGGTGCAGTTGTTGCTCGGCCTGCTGCCCGCCATGCGAGCCCGCCATGCGGGACACGTGGTCAACGTGAGCTCGGTCAGCGCGGACCTGCCGGCACCGTACTGGGCGGCGTACACCGGTTCGAAGTCGGCGTTCGAAGCGTGGCTGCGCTGTGTAGCACCCGAGCTCCGCGCAGATGGAGTTGCGACGACATCGATCCATTTTCCGCTGGTGCACACCGACATGAGCGCGCCGATTCCGCTCTACAGGCACTTGCCGGGCATGACGGCGGACGAGGCCGCGGACGCTGTGTGTCGTGCGATCGCCTACCGACCGCGGCTGATGAGCCCCTGGTGGGCGCGATTGGGTGGAACGGTCGCCGCCGCAGCGCAACCGTGGAACGACGCGCTGATGACGATGTACTACCGGGGTCACGGTTGGCGCGATCGTCCCGGCCGCCGATGATCTCCACCGACGGCCTGCGGGCTGCGTTCGCCATCGCCCGCGACGGTATCCGCGCCACCATCGGCACGGGTCTGGTCGGCCCGATGTCACCGGCGCGCGCGATGCGCGTGTGGCGGGCAGTATCGCGCTTCGGGCTGACGCTGGCCTGCGCCGCTGAACTCTCCGCAATCCGCTATCCGGGGCGAGCTGCTCTCGTCGACGAGCACGGCGACATGACGTACGGCGAGCTGAGAGCCGCAGCGGCAGCGGCCTCGGCCGCGTTGCACGGCCGCGGGCTGCTGCGGGAAGGAGACCGGCTCGGGATCCTTTGCCGGAATCACCGCGACTTCGTCATCGCCGCCGTCGCGGGGTCGCGGCTCGGTGCGGACCTGGTCTTTCTCAGCACCGACCTGGGTGCCTCTGCGCTGGCCGACGTGCTCGACCGGGAAGCAGTGATCGCCGTCGTGTACGACAACGAGTACACCCAGGTGCTCGAGCGATGTGGGTTTGTTGGGCCACGCGTGACCGTTCCAGAACTGCAGGCGTTGTCGCCCGCGATGAATGCCGTCCCAGCCCCGCTACCAGGCCAGCAAGGGCGTCTCGTGGTTCTGACATCCGGTACCACGGGAGTGCCGAAGGGCGCGCCGCGTGACGTTGCACACCTGCGGATGGGCCTGCCAGTGACGAGCCTGCTGGCCGGCCTGCGCCTGCGTTCCGGCGAACCCATGGTCATCCAGCCGCCGCTGTTTCACGGATTTGGCCTGGCATTCCTCGCCGCAGCCCTCACGCTCGGCTGTCCGGCAATTTTGCATCGTCGGTGCGGTCCCGCGGAGGCGCTCGCCCTGGTAGAAGACCATTCGGCGACTGTCCTGGCCGGTGTCCCGGTCCTGCTGCACCGGATCATGGCCCTGCCCGCGGCAGAGCGCGCCGCGCGCAACACGACGTCGCTGCGGGTCATCGTGTCAGGCGCGGCCCCGCTGCGCCCCGAGCTGGCGGAAGCGGTCATGGCCGAGTTCGGTGACGTCGTCTTCAATCTTTACGGGATGACCGAGGCCGGCTGGGCGACCATCGCGACGCCCGCTGACCTGCGGGCGGCGCCCGGCACGGTGGGACGGCCGGCCCATGGCGTCGTCGTGGCGGTGCTCGACGACCACGAGTCGCCCGTGCCTCCAGGTCACATCGGTGAGATCTACATCGGCAGCGGGATGACCTTCCAGGGGTACTCGGGCGGCGGCAGCAGGCGGACCGTGCGGAACCTGATGAGCACCGGCGACCTCGGTTATCTCGACGGCGATGGCCGCTTGTTCGTCGTCGGACGGACCGACGACATGATCGTGTCGGGCGGCGAGAACGTGTATCCGCGTGAGGTCGAGGATTTGCTCGCCCGCCACCCGGCGGTCGTCGACGTCTCGGTCTACGGCGTCGCCGACGACGAATTCGGCCGGCGACTGGCCGCGACGGTGGTGGTTGCGGGTTCCGTTACCGCCGACGAGTTGCGCCGATACGTCGGCGACACGCTCGGCCGGCACAAGGTGCCACGCGAGGTGGAGTTCGTCGCCGACCTGGATCGCACCAGCACGGGTAAGGCCCGACGGCGCGGGGCGTAGTGTCTGCGCTCGTGCACGGATTCGAGACACTCACCATCCACGCCGGCCAGGAGCCGGATCCGCGAACCGGTGCCGTGGTTTTGCCGATCTATGCGACGAGCACCTATGCCCAGGACGGCGTCGGCGGAACGCGGGAAGGCTACGAATACAGCCGGACTACGAACCCCACCCGCACCAGCCTCGAGGAGTGCCTGGCAACGCTCGAAAGCGGTACCCGGGGGCTGGCCTTCGCAAGCGGAATGGCCGCCGAAGACACCCTGCTGCGAGCCGTGCTCGAGCCGGGTGACCACATCGTCATTCCCGACGATGCGTACGGCGGCACGTATCGGCTGGTCAGTAATGTCATCCAGCGGTGGGGCGTGTCGTGGACCGCTGCGCACATGTCCGATCCGGCCTCGGTGCAGGCAGCGCTGCAACCACGAACCCGCGTCGTCTGGGTGGAGACACCGACGAACCCGCTTCTCGGCATCGCCGACATCGCAACGCTCGCCGGAGTGGCTCACGGGGCCGGCGCGCTGCTCGTCGTGGACAACACGTTCGCTACGCCCTACCTCCAACAACCGCTCGCGCTGGGCGCCGACGTCGTCGTTCACTCCACCACCAAGTACTGCGGTGGTCACTCCGACGTCATCGGCGGCGCCCTCGTCGTCGCCGACAGTCGGATCGGCGAGGAGCTCGCGTACCACCAGAACGCGCTCGGTGCCATCGCGGGGCCGTTCGACGCGTGGCTGGTGCTGCGGGGCATGCGCACTCTCGCCGTACGTATGGACCGGCACTGCGACAACGCCGAGCGGGTGTCCGGCCTGCTCGTCGCGCATCCGCGGGTGGCCGAGGTGTTCTATCCCGGCTTACCTGAACACCCAGGCCACGAGATCGCCGCCAAGCAGATGCGTCGGTTCGGTGGGATGGTCTCGTTCCGGGTCGTCGGAGGTGAGTCCGCGGCCGTCGAGGTGTGCAACCGGGCCCAAGTGTTCACACTCGCCGAGTCCCTCGGCGGGGTCGAGTCGTTGATCGAACATCCGGGCCGGATGACCCACGCAAGCGTCGCTGGGAGCCCGCTGGAGGTACCCACCGATCTCGTTCGGCTCTCGGTCGGCATCGAGAGCATCGAGGATCTGTGCGCCGATCTCACCCAGGCGCTGTCGATCTGATTCAGGCCGATGCTGAGCCTGCCGCCGCACGTAATTGCGGCAGCGCTTCCGAGCCGAGCGCCTCGATGGTTTTGGCCGGGTCGACGCTGGCGACCTGAATGGCGACGTAGTCGGCGCCGACCTCGCGGACGAGCGGCAGATAGGCGTCGACCAGCTGGTCGACGTCGCGAACGATCGCGTACTGACGCAGGACTTCTGACCGGTCCATGACATCGGCCCGCTGCCGCAAGATCATCGGGTCGGCGACCTCGAGTCGGCCGGGGGCGCGCAGGCCCCGCATCGGAGCCAGGGCCATCCACGCTTCGTCGTCGTTTGCGGCAAGAACTACCCAGCGGGTCGCCATCACCGTGGTGGCGGTGCCACGAGCGGCCGCTGCCGAGCGGTAGGGCTCGATCACCTGTTCCAGGGTGTCAGCCGGATTCTTCACGCTGGTGATCAGCCCGTCGGTGTGCTCACCCGCGAACGTCGCGGACTTCGGCCCGCCAGCGGCCATCCATATCGGCACCTGACCGGTCGGTGGGCTGTACAGCTTTGCGGTGTGAGACGAGTAATAGGTGCCCTCGAAGTCCAGTTTCTCGCCAGCCAGCAGGCTGGAGATGATGCGCACCGCCTCGTTCATCCGGGCGATTCGCTCGGCGTATCCCGGGAACGCGTGCCCGAGTGGCACCTCGTTGATCGCCTCACCGGTTCCTACCCCGAGCCGGAACCGCCCACCGGAAAGCCGGTCCACCGTGGCCGCCGCTTGCGCGATCAGCGCTGGGTGGTAGCGGAACAACGGCGTGGTGACGCTGGTCGCAAGCTCGACCCGGGTTGTCGCATGCGCGACGGCACCGAACCAGGTCCAGACGAAACTTGCCGCGGACTGATCGTCCACCCAAGGGTGGAAGTGGTCGGCGCCCGTGACCATGTCGAACCCGGACTGCTCGGCCAGCACGGCCTGCTCGACGAGCGCCTCCGGCTGGAACGACTCGTGGCTGCACAGCCAAGCGAACTTCACCGGCGTCTCCTCACGTCGCTGGACCAACGTAGCGGCGTCGGAACCCCTCACTCGGTCGCGAGAACCGGCTCGGGCTCACGGGCATCACCGTCCGAAGCAGTCCGAAGCGGCAGTTCGGGGATGAAGAAGGCGACGACGAAGCCGACGACAAGCACTGGCACGGCCGTGAGGAACACGTCATCCAGCGCCTTCACCCAGGCCTCGACGACGACGGCGTGAATCTCCGCAGGAAGCCGTTGGATTGCCTGGACGTTGTTGGCCATTTGCGACACATCAGGGCCGGCAGTAAGCGAACCGCCGCTCGCAGCGGCGAGATAGTGGGCAAGCCGATTGGTCAGCACGGCGCCGAAGATCGCGGTGCCGAACGCCGCGCCCATCGACCGGAAGAACGTCACGCTCGAGGTGGCCGCACCCATGTCTCGCCGCTCGACCGCGTTCTGGACGGCAGTGACGACGATCTGCAGGGTGAGCCCAAGGCCCGCGCCGAAGACGAAGAAATAGACGGCGAGGACCCAATACGGCGTGTCGACGGCGAGAGTCGACAGCAGCAGCAAGGCGATGCCCGTCACCGCGGCTCCGATGATCGGGTAGATCTTGTATCGCCCGGTCCGAGTGACCAGCTGTCCCGACGAGATCGACGTCGTGAAGATGCCGACGACCAGAGGCAACAGCGCGAGCCCGGACTCCGTCGGCGAGAACCCCTGCACCACCTGCAGATACACCGGCAGGTAGATGATCCCGCCGAACATCGCCAAGCCCATGATCGCCGTGAAGACGATCGTCGGCGTGTAGACGCGGTTGCGGAACAGCCGCAGCGGGACGATCGGCTCGTCGGCGCGTGCCTCGACGAACACGAACACACCAGCAAGCGCGATCCCGGCGATCAGCAGTGCGAGCGAGAACGGGTCGGTCCATCCGTACTGTGTGCCCGCCCACGCCGTGTACAGCAGGATCGATGTGACGCTCGCCACGATGATCGCGGCGCCGAGGTAGTCGATGGTGTGCTCGCGACGTACGGTCGGCATCTTCAGCGCGACGGACGTCACGACCAGTGCGGCAATTCCGATCGGGATGTTGATCCAGAAGATCCACTGCCAGCCCGGCCCGTCGGTCAACCAGCCGCCCAGCAGCGGGCCGGCCACGCTGGAAACTCCGAAGACGACACCGAAGTAGCCCTGGTAACGGCCGCGTTCCCGGGGTGGGATGACATCACCGATGGTGGCGAGCGCAAGCGCCATCAGCCCGCCGGCGCCGAGACCCTGGACGGCCCGGCCCCCGATGAGAACGCCCATGCTGCCAGCGGCACCAGCCACCAGCGATCCGATCAGGAACACCACGATCGCCGCCTGGAACATCGGCCGTCGGCCGTACAGGTCGGAGATCTTCCCCCACAGCGGCGTGGAGGCGGTCGCCGTGAGCAGATACGCAGTCACTACCCAGGACAGGTGCTCGAGCCCACCCAGATCACTGACGATTCGAGGAAGTGCTGTTCCAACGATGCTCTGGTCGAGCGCCGCGAGGAACATGCCAGCCATCAACCCCCCGAGCACGACCAGGATCTGGCGGTGCGAGAGGTAGTTGTACTGGTCGGCGGTTTCGGCTGGGCGGGTTTCCGGGCTTGTCACGTTTCTCCTCCACGTGGTCTCGCGGCTAGTCCAACACGGCCGCGGTGGGCCCTCTTCCCCGGCGAGTCTTGCCGGGTGCGACGGGGTGGCAGGATCGCCGGCATGACCAGCGTGTCGATCGACGACGTTCGGGCGGCGCGCGAACTCCTTCGCGACGTCGTGCGGCCGACTCCGCTGGAGATGTCCCGCTGGCTGGCCGGCCTGGTCGGGGGCCCGGCCTTCCTCAAGTGCGAGAACCTACAGCGGGCCGGATCGTTCAAGATCCGGGGAGCGTACGTGCGCATTGCGCGGCTCTCGGACGTCGAGCGAGCACGCGGTGTCGTCGCGGCCAGCGCAGGCAACCATGCGCAGGGAGTGGCGCTCGCCGCGAGCATGCTGGGCGCCAAGACGACGGTATTCATGCCCACGGGTGCGCCGATCGTGAAGGAGAAGGCGACCCGTGCCTACGGCGCGGATGTGCGGTTCGTCGGCGCGACAGTGGACGAGGCACTCGTCGCGGCCCAGGAGTTCGCCGCCGACACCGGAGCGGCGCTCATCCATCCGTTCGACCACCCCGACATCATCGCCGGACAGGCAACCGTCGGCGTGGAGATCGTCGAGCAGTGCCCCGACGTGCGGACCATCGTCGTTGGAACCGGTGGCGGGGGGCTGCTCGCCGGGATCGCGCTTGCGGTCAAAGACGCCCGTCCCGACGTGCGGCTGGTCGGCGTACAGGCAAGCGGCGCGGCTGCATATCCAGCGTCTCTCGACGCGGGCCGGCCGGTAGTGCTGGAGACGATGGTGACCATGGCCGACGGCATCGCCGTCGCCTGCCCCGGCGAGGTGCCCTTCGGGTTGGTCCGCGAGCTGTGTGACGGCGTCGTCACGGTCAGCGAGGACTGGCTGGCCCGGGCGCTGGTGTTGCTGCTCGAGCGGGCGAAGCTCGTGGTCGAGCCAGCGGGCGCGGCGAGTGTTGCGGCCGTGCTTGCCGATCCGTCGGCGTTCGAGCCACCCGTCGTTGCGGTTCTCTCCGGCGGGAATGTCGACCCGCTGCTCCTGCTTCGCGTCATCCGCCACGGCATGGTCGCCAGTGGCCGGTATCTCTCGTTCCGAGTGCGGATCCCCGACCGGCCCGGCGCGCTTGCGCGGCTCCTCGCTGAGGTGGCTGCGACCGATGCCAACCTCCTGGACGTGGTGCATGAGCGGACCAAGGCGCAACTCCACGTCGACGAGGTGGAGGTCGCTCTTCAGGTGGAGACACGGGGGGCCGAGCATCGCGGGCGAGTTCTGGCAGGGCTACGCCAAGCGGGCTATCCCTTGTCGATCGAGTAGATAAATCTTGCCAAAACAGAAAGAAGGGTTGACTGATTGGCAACCAACCCGCATCATTCGATCTATGAGTGAACGAAGCATCCAGAGCATCCTCGAAGACGTCGCTGCCGGTCGCCTCGACCCCGCCGAGGCGTCGAAGCTGATCGACGCGGCCGCGCCCCCCACGTCCTCCGACACAACCACATCGGCCGCGGGTCAGACCGCTGGGGGTAAGCCCGCCCCCCCTGCCGTCCCGGACATCGAGCGGGTCATGGTACGGGCCACCTCCCGGCGGGTGCGGATCGTCGGTGACCCGTCCGTTGCCACCGTGTCGATCGACGGGGCCCATCAGGTGCGGCGCGAGGGATCCACCCTCCTGGTCACCGGTGAGGCCGAGCCGATTCCCACTGACGACGCGTTTACGCTGCTGTCCGGGGGCCGCTGGCGGGAGGTCGCCGGCCGGGTCCAGCACGGGTTCGGGCCAGGTCTCGAGCTGCGTGTCCGGGTGCGTCCTGATCTGCCGGTCGGGGTCGAAGTGATCGCCGGATCGTTGCAAGTCGAGGGCGCGAAGGCACTCGACCATGTGCGGGTGACCGCTGGCTCCCTGCGGGTGCGTGGCGCCGAGAACCCGTTCGACCTGCTGGTGCAGGCAGGTTCCGCTCAGGTCGAGGCACTGCTGACCCACGGCCACACCCGCGTGCGTTGCGAGTCCGGCTCCCTCCAGTTATCGCTGCTGCCGGGCTCGGATGCGCGGGTTCGCGCCGACGTCCAACTCGGACGGTTCGTCACGGATCCCGAACGTACCGGGCGGGACCGGAATCGCGACCTCGTCGTTGGTACGGGCGCTGCCGAGATCGACGCCGAAGTGGTCATGGGCAGCGTGACCGTCAGGGTGCCGACGTGAACGGTGAGGATCACCTACCGCCGCGCCAATGTCCCGTCTGCGGTGACGAACTGCACCTCACCCGGCTGGGGTGTGGTTCCTGCGGGAGTGAGCTGTCCGGCCGCTTCGCGTCCTGCCCGTACTGCGCTCTGCGCGAAGCGGACCGGCAAATCCTTCGCACCTTCCTGGTTTCCCGAGGCAACATGAGGGAGCTGGCCCGCGACCTGGGGGTCAGCTACCCGACGGCCCGCCAGCGCTTCGCCGAGCTGCTGATACGCCTTGGTCTGGAGGAGGGCACGGGCGGGACTGACGTGCGCGAGCCGGTCTTCAGCCGAGAGGACGTGCTCCGCCAGTTGGCGGCCGGCGAGCTTGATCTCGAGGAAGCAGCCAGGCTGCTCGACCTGCCCGGATCGGGAATGTCCGTGCCCGCTGGGATGCTCGCAGAGAGCGGACCGCAGTAGGCGTCAGACGAGAGGACACAGTGTGAATGCGATCGAAGCCGTTGGTCTGGTGAAGACATTCGGCTCGGGCGAGAAGGCGGTCAAGGCCGTCAGGGGCATCGATCTGGTCGTGCCCGAGGGCACAGTGGTGGGTCTGCTCGGGCCCAACGGCGCGGGCAAGACGACAACCGTGCGCATGCTGACGACGTTGTTGAAGCCTGACTCAGGCCGCGCAGTCGTTGCTGGGCACGATGTCGTCGGCGCGCCGCAAGCCGTCCGGGCGAGGATCGGGCTTTCCGGCCAATTCGCCGCGATCGACGAGAACCTGACCGGTCGCGAGAACCTGTGGATGTTCGGCCGGCTCTATCAGCTGACCAGCCAGAGGGCGACCACGCGGGCCACCGAACTGCTGGAGCAGTTCGGTCTAGTCGACGCGGGTGATCGGGTGGCCAAGACCTACTCGGGCGGGATGCGCCGCCGGCTCGACCTCGCCGGCAGCCTCATCACCCATCCCGAGGTGCTTTTCCTCGACGAGCCCACTACGGGTCTGGATCCGGGCAGTCGGCTCGACATGTGGGACGTGATCCGGGATCGAACCGAGGAGGGCTCGACGATTCTGCTCACGACGCAGTACCTCGAGGAGGCCGACGTGCTGGCCGACCGCATAGTCGTCATCGACGAGGGTTCCATCATCGCCGAGGGGACCGCAGACGAGCTCAAGGGCAAGGTGGGCGGAGAGCGGATCGAGGTCATCGTGCACGACCCTGCTGCGGTCCCGCAGGCCGAGGAGATCCTGCAACGCGGCAGCGACGGCCAGTGTGTTGTCGACACGCACACTCGGAAGCTGACCGTGCCCACGGCCAACGGATCGCGGGGTCTTGTGTTGGTCATCCGCGACCTCGACGAGGCCGGCATCGCGATCGATGACATCGCGCTGCGCCGGCCGACACTCGACGACGTGTTCCTCGAGCTGACCGGGCATTACGCCGAAGAGCACGCCGACGGCGCGGCCGAGTCCAGCCAGGAGCCGGCAAAGGAGAGGGCCAAGTGACCACGATCGAACGCAGAGCTGCGGGCCCGGTCGCCGCTGGCAGCGGGTTCGGCCAGTCGTTCCGGGACAGCCTGATCGTTGCCTGGCGCAACATTCGCGGCGGCCTGCGCGTGCCCGACACTCTCGTCTACATGTTCATCCAGCCGATCATGTTCGTGCTGCTGTTCGGGTATGTGTTCGGCGGGGCGATACGGGTACCGGGCGTCGACTACACCGAGTACCTGATGGCCGGCATCTTTGTCCAGACCATGGCGTTCTCCTGTGCGCCTTCCAGCGTCGGTCTCGCCGACGATATGCAGAAGGGCCTGATCGACCGGTTCCGTTCACTGCCCATGGCGCGGTCTGGGGTGATCGCTGGCCGGGTTGGGGCTGACCTGCTCAATCAGTTCCTCGTGCTCGTCATCATGATGATCTGCGGGGTCATCGTCGGCTGGCGTGTCCACAACGGCTTGTGGCAGTTCCTCGCCGCCGTGGGTCTGCTGCTGCTGTTCTCGTTCTCGATGTCGTGGGTGGGCGCACTCATCGGCTTGTCCGTGGGCAGTCCGCAGGTCGCCGCATCGGCCGGGCTGATCTGGCTGTTCCCGGTGACGTTCGTCTCGAACGCGTTCGTGCCGCCGGAGACCATGCCGACATGGTTACAAACCATCGCGGAATGGAACCCCATCAGTGCGATCGTCGAGGCGTGCCGGCAGCTGTTCGGCAACGGCAGCATCGTCGTGTCCGACGCTTGGCCGATGCAGCACTCGGTCGCGGCCTCGCTGATCTGGTGCGGCCTCATCATCGCCGTCTTCACACCACTGGCGATCAACAAGTACAAGGCCGCAACGACCAAGTAGGCCTCCAGGGACGGCTCACAGCGGCACGAGCAGCCGCCCAACCGCAACCGCCAGGGCCAACAGGCCGAGAACGGCGTTGATCGCAACCGCCTGTGGCTCCTTGCGCCCCGTATGGAGCCGGGCCGCCAAGATCATCTGTAGCACCAGCCCGAAGCCGGCAACCGGTACCAGCCAGGTGGCGATGTCGAACAGCCCGGGGAGGATGAGTCCCAGCCCACCCAAGAATTCGGTGACCCCCGCCACTCTGGCCGTTTGAATGCCCGTTTGCTCGACCCATGGCATCGATCGGGTCAGCCGTTCAGCTGGGGTGAGGGCGTGGCTGAAACCAGCGAACACGAAGAGCAATCCCGTGATCCACTGCAGGGCCCATAACACGGTGTTCATGACCTGACTTGTTCCTCTTCGTGGTCGGGTTCCAGCACCGCTTCCGGTACTCCGCTGCCACCCAGCACCTTGGTGAGCCCTCTGCGGAGGCAGCTCACCTCCGCACCGGAGAGATGCTTGGTGAAGTGCGCCTCGACCGCCGCATGGAATGCGGGCCAGGCCTGCCGGGACGCCTCTGCGCCGGCTTGGGTCAGTGAGGCGTAGATGAGTCGCCGGTCCGACGAGGAGAAGGACCGGGCCACGAGCCCCTTCTCCTCGAGTCGATCGACCAGCTGGGTGACGCCGCTCTTGCTCACGCACATCTTTTTGGTGATGTCGACCATGCGAAGCCGTCCCTCAGCCGATCGACCGATTGCTTCGAGCACCTCCCACTGGGGAATGGACAGTCCAACCCGGTCGCGCAGCTCCCGATCAAGAGCGTCGAAGAGAACACGGTGCGTTCTGAGGAAGGTGGCCACGGTCAGCGTGGCGAGGTCGGGGTCTGTCGTCGATGTCACGCTAAATAATTCTAGCACGGACGGTTGACGTGTCGACTATCGAGAAATAACGTTCGCGGTCCGATGGTTGACGAGCGTATCGACGGCGATCAGAAGGAGATCCGCCATGACGACAGGGCTTGGGTCGGCGCGTGCGACCCGCGAGGACCTGACTCGGATCTACCGGGAGACGAAGACGATCGCTGTGGTCGGAGCCTCGGCTGACGAGTCCAAACCGGCGCATGCCATCCCGCGATATCTGCAATCCCAGGGATACCGGATCCTGCCGGTCAACCCCCGCGGCGGAGAAATCCTCGGGGAGCGGGTCTATCGCTCACTCGACGAGATCGACGTCCCCGTCGACGTGATCGACGTGTTCCGCCCGCCGCACGAAGCCGAGGGAATCGTTCGCCAGGCGATCGCGATTGCCGCCAGGGCGTTGTGGTTCCAGCCCGGTACCCACACCGCGGAAGCCGTCCGCAGCGGCTCGGAGGCTGGGCTCACGGTGGTGTCGAGGCGATGCATGGGGGCGACCCATGGTGCGCTCGGCCTGGGCCCGGGACCGGATGCGCCGCATGAACGAAGCCGCAGTGTCGGCACGGTTCCGGTGCAGCCCGGTTGATGTTCGCGAGCGGACCCTTGACGCTCGCTCAGCTGCCTGGGTACGGGTGGGCGTCCACGATCTCGACCTCGACGGCACTGCCGTTGGGCGTGACGTAGGACGCGAACTCGCCGGCGCGCTTGCCGTTGATGGCTGCGCCGAGGGGCGACTGCGGCGAGTACACCTCGATCTCCACTGACTCGTCGAGGGCGAGCAGCTCGCGAGAGCCGAGCAGGAACCGCTCGGTGTCGTCGTCGCCGGCGAATCGGACCTCGACGATCATGCCCGGCTCGACGATGCCGTCGTCGGGCGGCGTCGTGCCGACCTCGGCACGCTGCAGCAGGTGCTGAAGCTGGCGGATGCGTGCCTCCTGCTTGCCCTGCTCCTCCTTGGCGGCGTGATATCCGCCGTTCTCGGACAGGTCGCCCTCCGAACGCGACGCCTCGATTCGCCTGGCGATCTCGGCGCGGCCGGGGCCCATCAGGTGCTCGAGCTCGGCGCGGAGGCGGTCGTAGCCCTCCTGCGTGAGCCAGGCGACGTTATCGCCACTGGTCGAGGTCACGGCATCTGCTCCCCTGGTGTATCGCCGGCGCCGGTCGCGTGCGGAACGCGGTCGGACACCGGACCTTCGCCCGGACTGGGTCGTGTGGAAGAGTCCAGATTACCAACACCGGAGCAATGCGGCGATCTGCGTTTCTACCGTTGGTCAGCCGCCTCGCACGAACGTAGTTCCGGCGCGATGGCGTCGCCCTGGAGCGGGATCTCTGCGTCAACCCGGGTTCGCCACCCGTCACTGGCCGGGACGTCAACGCTGAGCTGCCCCACGACCACTCGCCGGATGTCGACCGCGACCAGGTCACAGGTCACCTCCGTGCCGGGTCGGCGAACCACCTCAACGGTGACGGGCAACAGTCCACCGGTCGGGTTCTGCCATGCCACCAGACTCGATCGGACAGCGTCCGTCGACGTCCGGAATACCAACCAACCGATCGCGGCAGCCAGTAACACGCCGCTGATGCCCAACCACAACGCCCACGATCGCTTCCGGACCCGGTCGCCGTAGCGATCAGCAGGGCGCGCAGCAGGCATGGGCACGGGACGGACTCCAGCACGGGATGGATGAGTTCGGGCACCATTGTCTCCCGACGCCTGACCACCCACCGAGGTCAGGAGCGCGGCCAGCAAAAGGAGACCCGTGCCCGAGCAACTCCGGCTCATGCACGTCCACGCCCACCCCGACGACGAGTCGAGCAAGGGCGCAGCGACGACGGCGCGGTATGTCGCGGAAGGCGTCGATGTGCTCGTCGTCACGTGCACCGGTGGCGAGCGCGGCTCGATCCTTAACCCGAACATGGACCGCCCCGACGTGCTGGCAAACATCGCCACGATCCGCCGCCAGGAGATGGACGCGGCCAGGCGCATTCTGGGCATCCGGCAGCAGTGGCTGGGGTTCGTCGACTCGGGCTTCCCGAAAGGTGATCCACCGCCTCCGCTCCCAACCGGATGCTTCGCGCTGCAGCCAGTGGATGAGGCAGCGGCGCCGCTAGTGGCCGTCATGCGCACATTCCGTCCACACGTCGTCACGACCTACGACGAGAACGGCGGATACCGGCATCCAGACCATGTGATGTGTCACTTGGTCAGCGTCGCCGCGTTCGACGCAGCATCCGACCCTGCCGCGTATCCGAAGGCTGGCGACCCGTGGCAGCCGCGCAAGCTCTACTACCACCACTCGTTCCACCGGGAGCGCGCGCAGGCGCTGCACGACGAGATGCTCCGCCGGGGGCTCGAGTCGCCGTATCAGGAGCGTCTCGCGGCATGGAAGCCCGACCCGGAGCACGAGCGGCGCATCACGACGAGGGTGCCGTGTGCCGAGTACTTCCCGGTGCGCGACCGGGCGCTGTTGGCGCACGCGACCCAGATCGACCCGGAAGGGCCGTGGTTCGCCGTGCCCATTGACGTCGACCAGACGGCCTGGCCTACCGAGGACTACGAACTCGCACGCTGCTTGGTCGACACCGAGCTCCCCGAGGATGACCTGTTCGCTGGACTGCGCTGAGGGTCGGGTGACCCGCCCGCGGGCTAGCCACCGAAGTGGTGAAACGATGGGAGTGGAGGTGTACCGATGAGCTTTGGCCCGGCCGCGGTGGTGGCGGAGAGCGCCGACTCGAACGTGGGAATCGGATTCTTGGGCTTCGCGGTCATCGCCGCTCTTGCCCTTGCCGTGGTCTTCCTGTACCGCAGCCTGCGCCGCCAGCTCGGCCGGATCGACTTCGACGCGAACGGCACTTCCGACGCCGAACGGATGCGCAGCGACGGTTCGCCCGACGACGACGCGACGGCGTAGCTCCGCCTATGCCGAACCGGCTGGCCGACTCGACGAGCCCGTACCTGCTCCAGCACGCCGACAACCCGGTCGACTGGTGGGAGTGGGGGGATGCGGCATTCGCCGAGGCTGCTCGTCGCGACGTGCCGGTATTGCTCAGTGTGGGTTACGCGGCCTGCCATTGGTGCCACGTCATGGCCCATGAGTCGTTCGAGGACGACGCGACGGCCGCATTTGTCAACGCGCACTTCGTGGCCGTCAAGGTGGACCGCGAGGAACGTCCGGACGTCGATGCCGTCTACATGGAGGCAGTACAGGCGCTCACCGGGCAGGGCGGCTGGCCGATGACGGCGTTCCTCACGCCCCGCGGACGACCGTTCTACGCGGGCACGTACTTCCCGCCTCAGCCACGGCACGGCATGCCGGCGTTCCAGCAGGTGCTCGAAGCGGTGTCCCGGACGTGGGTGGAGCGTCGCGGCGACGTTGAAGAGGCGGCCGGCCGCATTGCCGGTCAGTTGGGTGGCGACCGGTTGTTGCCGGGGGAGCGGCCACCGGCATCGGACCGCCTCGTTGCGGCAGTGCGCCGGCTCGCGGCCGAGTTCGACTCCGTGCATGCCGGGTTCGGTCATGCCCCCAAGTTCCCGCCGTCGATGGTGCTGGAGTTCCTGCTCCGTCATCACGCCCGAACCGGCGATTCGCGGCCTCTGGCGATTGTCGAGGCAACATGCGAGCGGATGGCTCGAGGCGGCATGTATGACCAGCTGGCTGGCGGCTTCGCCCGGTACAGCGTCGACCAAGCATGGGTGGTCCCGCACTTCGAGAAGATGCTCTACGACAACGCCCTGCTGCTCCGGGTCTATGCGCATTGGTGGCGCGCGACCGCATCACCGCTCGCGGAGCGTGTGACGGCCGAGACCGCCGATTTTCTCTTGCGTGATCTGCGTACCCCACAGGGCGGGTTTGCCAGTGCGCTCGACGCAGACACCATGATCGACGGCCGGTCGGTGGAGGGCGCGACTTATGTCTGGACGCCCACCGAGCTGGTGGAGCTTCTGGGCGCCGACGACGGCGAATGGGTCGCGGGCCTGTTGGGCGTTACGCCGCAGGGCACCTTCGAGCATGGGTCGTCGACGTTGCAGTTGCGTCAGGACCCGGACGACCCGGACCGATGGGACCGGGTGAGATCGGTGTTGATGACGGCGCGCCAGGCGCGCCCACAGCCCGGTCGCGACGACAAAGTGGTGGCCGCGTGGAACGGCCTGGCCATCGCTGCGCTGGCTGATGCCGGCGCAGTATTGGAGCGACCGGAATGGGTCGAGGCGGCGGCCGAGTGCGCTGACCTGTTGGTCCGCGTGCATCTGAACGACCACGGTCGGTTGGCCAGGGTCTCGCGGAACGGTCGCGCCGGGCAACACGCGGGTGTCCTGGAGGATCATGCCGACGTCGCCGAGGGCATGCTCGCGCTGGTGGCGGCCACCGGTGACCCGGTGTGGCTGTCCTTCGCCGAGCAGCTGGTCGACGTGGTGATCAGCCACTACGCGCGCCCGGAGGGCGGCTTCTTCGATACGGCGGACGACTCGACCGACAGCCGGCTGTCGATGATCAAGCGGCCGCAGGATCCCACCGACAACGCCACACCGTCCGGATTGTCCGCGGCGGCGGGTGCGCTGCTGACATTCGCCGCCTATACGGGGTCCTCGGTGCATCGCGCGGCGGCCGAGCGGGCGCTCGCGGTTTACGACGCGCTGGCTGATCAGGCACCGCGATTCGCCGGATGGGGGCTGGCGGTCGCTGAAGCACTTGCTGCCGGTCCGGCCGAGGTCGCCGTCGTCGGACCGGCCCGCGAGCCTGCCACTACCTCCCTGTACCGGACGGCGCTGCTCGCTACGTCGCCGGGCGCCGCCGTCGTCGCCGGCGATCCGCACGATTCCGCCAGTCAGGCGGTGCCGTTGTTGCACGGCCGTCCGCTCGTCGACGGCCGACCGGCCGCGTACGTGTGCCGGCAGTTCGTCTGCGCCGCTCCGACGACAGATCCGGCCCATCTGGCCGCCGAGGTCGGCGCCCGGCTCTAGGTCGCAGACCCGCGTCGTGAAGATCGTCGTGTGAACCCGCCCGTGTCGACACCGCGGCGTTGTCATCAGGACGATCTTCACGGCCCCAGCTGGTACGTGCGTCGCCGGCAGGTGTGGCCATGGCGGGAGGTCTGCCCGCGATCGCTGACCGGGAGTAGCGTTCTGCTTGGGGCAGTCGGTGATTGCTGACTGCGGGGTCGGAGGTGTTCGCGGCCGATGGGCCTGGCCGAACTTGTGTACGGCGTGTACGGCCGCCAGATCGAACGGAACCTCGACCGCGGGCGGATCCCGCAGCACGTGGCCGTCGTCCTGGACGGGAACCGGCGCTGGGCCAGGGCATTCGGCGCGCCGAAGTCGAGTGGTTGGCAGGCCGGCGCGGAGAAGGTGACCGAGTTCCTCGGCTGGTGCCAGGGAGTCGACGTCAAGGTAGTAACGCTCTTCCTGCTCTCGACCGACAACCTCAATCGACCCGAGGACGAACTCACGCCGCTGCTGGGCATCATCGAGAGCCTGGTGCGCGAGCTCGCCGCCGAGGGCCGATGGCGCGTCCACCCGGTCGGTGCCCTGGACCTGCTGCCCGACAGCACGGCGTCCGTGCTGAAGGAAGCTGACGACACGACGCAAACGGTCGACGGCATGCATGTCAACGTCGCCGTCGGATACGGCGGACGACGGGAGATCGCCGACGCAGTACGCGCCCTCCTGCAGGAGCAGGCGAGCCGCGGCACGTCGATAGAGGAGCTGGCTGAGGTCCTCGACATCGAGCACATCGCCGAGCACCTCTACACCAAGGGACAACCCGACCCGGACCTGGTGATCCGCACCAGCGGCGAACAACGATTGTCCGGCTTCCTGCTATGGCAGAGCGCCCATTCGGAGTTCTACTTTTGCGAAGCACTCTGGCCGGACTTTCGCCGGGTCGACTTCTTGCGGGCCTTGCGCTCGTACGGAGAGCGCAAGCGCCGATACGGCCGCTAGTGTCCACCCAGCGGGCGTGTCCCTTCTCGGGCCGGTGCTGCTCGCGTACCGTTGGGCGTGGCGGCCGGCACGCACGCCGGTTGCCTGGGAGGCCCGTCCACGTGCTGCGACCTCGACGCAGCGGAAGGGCCGGCACCCGGCCCTCGGGCCCGGTCCCGGTCGCCCGCGCGACAGATACCGGGCCAGGGTGCGCGCCCGGGCAGGGAGACGGACGTGGCCACTTCGACTCGTTCCCCCCGCCAATCCGCCGGTAGGGGCTCAAGCCCGAACCCACACACGTACGTCCTGGACACCAGCGTCCTGCTGGCCGACCCCTACGCGATCCTCCGTTTCGCCGAGCACGAAGTGGTGCTCCCCGTCGTCGTCATCACCGAGCTCGAGGGAAAGCGGCATCATCCCGAGCTCGGCTATTTCGCCCGCGCCGCCCTCCGGCTGCTCGATGATCTTCGGCTCGAGCACGGCCGGCTCGATGCTCCGCTGCCGGTCGGCGATGAGGGCGGAACCGTCCGGGTCGAGCTCAACCACGCCGACCACGACGTGCTG
Organism: Actinomycetota bacterium; assembly: GCA_046726315.1. GTDB lineage: Bacteria > Actinomycetota > Actinomycetes > Jiangellales > Jiangellaceae > JACVRX01. Next base: position 25,600 of record JBKPAG010000020.1, read on the forward strand.
CCGGCCGGTTTCCGGCTCGGTGACAACGACTCGCGCATCCTCGCGGTCGCCCGCAACCTGGCCGCCGACGGCCGGGCCGTGACGCTGGTCTCGAAGGACCTGCCGATGCGGGTCAAGGCCTCGGCCGTGGGCCTGCACGCCGAGGAGTACCGCGCGGAGGCGGTCATCGAGTCCGGCTGGACCGGGATGGTCGAGCTCGAGGTCGGAGCGGCCGACCTCGACGCGCTCTACCAGTCCGGCGTCGCCGACATCGACACCGCCCGCGAACTGCCCTGCCACACCGGGCTCGTGCTGCACAGCGAACGCAGCAGTGGCCTGGGCCGGGTCACCGCTGACAAGACCGTCCGGCTGGTCCGTGGCGACCGGGAGGCGTTCGGGCTTCGTGGGCGGTCGGCGGAGCAGCGAGTGGCGCTCGACATCCTGCTCGACGACGGGGTGGGCATCGTGTCCCTCGGCGGGCGTGCAGGCACCGGCAAGTCGGCGCTGGCTCTGTGTGCCGGCCTGGAGGCGGTGTTGGAACGGCGGCAGTACCGCAAGGTGCTCGTGTTCCGACCTCTCTACGCCGTCGGCGGGCAGGAGCTCGGCTACTTGCCCGGCAGCGAGGCCGAGAAGATGAACCCGTGGGCGCAGGCGGTTTACGACACCTTGGGAGCGCTCACCACCCAGGACGTCATCGACGAGGTGGCCGCCCGGGGCATGCTCGAGGTGCTGCCCCTCACCCACATTCGCGGCAGGTCCCTGCACGACTCGTTCGTGGTCGTCGACGAGGCGCAGTCCCTCGAGCGCAACGTGCTACTGACCGTGCTGTCCCGGGTGGGCAGCGGATCGCGGGTGGTGCTGACCCACGACGTAGGCCAGCGCGACAACCTGCGGGTCGGCCGACACGACGGCGTTGTGGCGGTGGTCGAGAAGCTGAAGGGTCACCCGCTGTTTGCGCACATCACGCTGACCCGCTCCGAGCGCTCTCCCATCGCCGCCCTCGTGACGGAGATGCTGGAGCAGCTGCCCTGACGGGTGTGACGCCGAGCCCACCACCCCGGCCAACCATGATCGACGGACCACTTTGGAGGCTATAACCTCCATTTCGGTCCGTGGATCAAGTTTCCGGAGTCGTGGCCCACCACGGCGCCACACTCGCTGCACGTCCGGTCAACCATAGGCGATCTCCTCAGCTCACGGGTGAGTCATCCCCAAGACGTCGAGTGCGTCGTCGAGCTGAGCCTCGGTGAGGTCTCCGCGCTTGACGTAACCCTCCTCGATGACGACGTCACGGATGGTCTTGCGTTCGGCGAGCGCCTTCTTGGCGACGGCGGCCGCGTTCTCGTAGCCGATGTACCGGTTGAGCGGCGTGACGATGGACGGCGAGCTCTCGGCGTACTCCCGGTTGCGCTCGACGTCGGCCTCGATCCCGTCGACGCAGCGATCGGCGAGCAGGCGCGACCCGTTGGCCAGCAGCCGGATCGACTCCAGCAGGTTCCGGGCGAGCATCGGCAGCATGACGTTCAGTTCGAACGATCCGGCCCCGCCGCCCCACGCGACAGCGGCGTCGTTGCCGATGACTTGTGCGCACACCATGGCGACCGCCTCGGGAACGACCGGGTTCACCTTGCCCGGCATGATCGACGAACCCGGCTGCAAGTCCGGCAGCCGGATCTCGGCCAGCCCTGCCCGCGGCCCCGAACCCATCCAGCGCAGATCGTTGACGATCTTGTACATCCCGACTGCGATGGTCCGCAGTTGACCGGAGGCCTCGACCAGGCCGTCGCGAGCACCTTGCGCCTCGAAATGATCGCGTGCCTCGGTCAGCGGCAGTCCGGTTGCTTCCACCAGCTGGTCGATCACTTTGGCTGCGAAGCCCGGCGGGGTGTTGATTCCGGTACCCACAGCGGTACCGCCGAGCGGCAGCTCGGCCAGCCGCGGAAGTGAGGACTGCAATCGCTCAACGCCATACGTAACCTGCGCCGCGTAGCCACCGAACTCCTGACCAAGCGTTACAGGAGTGGCGTCCATCAGATGCGTCCGCCCGGATTTCACGACGGTGGCGAATTCGTCAGCCTTGCGGCTCAAGCTGGACCCCAGATGCTTCAGCGCAGGGATCAGGTTGTTCACGACGGAGTCAGTTGCTGCGAGGTGAATGCTGGACGGGAACACATCGTTGCTGGACTGGCTGGCGTTCACCTGATCGTTGGGGTGAATCGACGTGCCCAACCGCTCGCTGGCGAGGGTCGCCAGAACCTCGTTCATGTTCATGTTGCTGCTGGTGCCGGATCCGGTCTGGAAGACGTCGATCGGGAACTCGCTGTTCCAGCGCCCGGCGACCACTTCGTCGGCTGCCGCCGCTATGGCCTCGGCGACGTCGTCATCGACGACACCGAGTTCTGCGTTGACCACGGCAGCCGCGGCCTTGATCCTGGCCAGCGCCGCGATCTGGGCCGGCTCCAGCGGTGTTCCGCTGATCGGGAAGTTCTCCACCGCCCGTTGGGTTTGCGCCCGGTACTTGGCCTCCTTGGGAACCTGTACCTCACCCATCGTGTCGCGTTCGATCCGGTACTCAGTCATGGCGGACATCATCTGCCTTGGACGGGTGAGGGTGCGAGGGGCCGCCGACATCAGCTGGTCAAGCATCGGGAGAGGCAACCTTGGCGCAGCGTCTCGGCCGTGTTCTAGGGTCGGTCGTTGTGGAGGAGTCGCGCGACGACCGCACGCTGCGCGCGTCCGATGCCGATCGCGACCGGGTTGCCGAACAGCTTCGGCAGGCAGCCGGCGACGGTCGGCTCACCCTTGCCGAGCTAAACGACCGACTCGACGCCCTCTACGCCGCGAAAACCTATGGCGAGCTCGAGCCCGTCGTCGCAGATCTGCCGGTCAGGGCGCCGCCGCCGCCGGCCCACCCTGGGTCCCGGGACATCGAACGACGAGTAGGCGGGACACCCGTCGCGCGCACAGCGAAGGCTGTCTTCGGCGGGCTCACACGCCGTGGGCAGTGGGTGGTTCCGTCCCATTACACCGTCAAAGCCGTCTTCGGCGGGGCGGAACTCGACTTGCGGCAGGCCCGCCTGGAGTCGCACGAGGTGACGATCGACGTCAAGGCCGTGTTCGGCGGCGTCGACATCGTGGTCCCGGACGACGTGATCGCGATTGTCGACGGGACAGCCGTGTTCGGCGGGTTCGACGACAAGGTCTCCAGCAGCCAGCCGGCGCAGGGAGCACCGGTCGTCCGGATCGGGGGCAAGGCTGTCTTCGGCGGAGTTTCGGTGCATCGACGAACCGGAGAACACCAGGGGTGACCGAGGACGATTACGGCGTCAACAGTCCGCGCGACCTGCGCTGCTCCGATGTGGATCGGGAACGGGTCGCTGAAGCGCTGCGGCAGGCAGCCGGTGACGGGCGGCTGACCCTTTCCGAGCTCGAAGAGCGGCTCGACGCAACCTTCCGAGCCCGCACGTATGGCCAGCTCGAGCCGATCACCGCCGACCTGCCGCAGGGCCCCTACCCGGTACCGGGTCTTCCGGAGGCCGCACCTGTTGTCCAACCATCGCCGGCTCGCCGCGTGCCGCTCACCCGTTTCGAACGGGTAGTGACGGTGCTCGGGGACGACCGACGCGTGGGCCGGTGGGAGGTTCCGCCCAGGCTCGACGTCACCTGCCTGCTCGGGGAGGTCACGCTTGACTTCACCGAGGCGATCGTCCGCCATCGCGAAGTCGCCGTGCACGTCGGAGCGATCCTGGGCAGCGTGAAGATCATCGTGCCGGACGGGATCGACGTTCGGATGGATCTCACCGCATCGATTCTCGGAGAAGGCAGACAGCTGACCGGTCCGGTCACGCCGGGCGGCCCGGTGTACTGGATCCGCGGGATCGTCGTGCTCGGCGACGTCACCGTACGACCGGCCCGGAAGCGCCGATCGCTGTTCGGCCGCTGACAGATCCTCGGCGAGTTAGATCACCGCTGTCCCCGACGAAGCCAAGCCGCCAGACCCGTGTTCCTGCTCTCCGTCTGAGTAGCGCAGTTCAAGAAGGGCTGCAGGCGCCGGATCCTGTTTGGATGGCACCAGCTGCAGGCGAACGGTCCGGCGTCGCTCACGCTCTACAAGTGCTGCCGCAGCTTCGCGCAGCAGATCGCTAACAGCGATCCCGCCGGCCAGCGCAACCCTTCGCAACTCGCGGATGAGCTGCGGCTCCATGCGAACCGAGAACGCCGGGCTGGCACCGCGGGAGAAGCTGTCGGGCACCTTCGTCGGCCGCACCAAGCTCACCGGCCAGGGCCGGCCCGGGCTGCGGCTGGCCGCCTGGCGCGCGGGGTGGGCAGCACTGAAGGCCAACCCCGTCCACG
>JBKPAG010000021.1:0-76785 GCA_046726315.1 Actinomycetota bacterium
CCACCCTCGGTCGGCACGAAGACGTCGTCGGTGAAAATGGCGGCGAACCCCTGGATGATGTTGAACGTGCCGAGCAAGATGAGCATGAGCCCGGCGAACCAGATCCAGCCCACCCATCCAGTGACCCTGGTTGTTTCCGGCGTACTCATCGACCCTCCCAATCTGGTCGACCCGCACTTCAGGTCGCGGCACGACAATTCCCGCCCACCGAGGCCGATGCCTCACCCGCGACGGGTGAAGTTCGCCCGGAACTGGAACCAGTCGCTAATACGAGGTGTGCTCCCGCGGTTGGACTCGAACCAACAACCTGCCGGTTAACAGCCGGACGCTCTGCCAATTGAGCTACGCGGGATCGTCGGCAAGCTGGCCGACCGACCAGATGAGGATATCAGCGCGGCGATCACGAGCCGGGCGGGCCGCGAGTGCGGCACTTACTCCACCTCCGCCCGAACACCAGTCATCGCCGTTTCAATCTGATCGCGCACTCCGGGGGCGTCCATCGACAGCCCCGTGTCGATCGCAACGACCCAACTCAGCCCGGTTCGACCCGGCTGCCGCCGGCCAGTAATCCGCACCCCGCGATTCCCCTCGATCAGCACATGGCGGCTGATCACCACACTGGCCGTCACCTGCTCCCGGACGACGTCGAGTAAGCGGCCGGCCGCCTCGACCCGCAGCCGATGCTGCCGTGTCCGGGAACCGAGCGGTGCAGCCTGCGTGATCGTGAGCAGCTCGCTGTCGCCGTCCCAAGCCGCGCGGTCGACGGCCTCCCAGTCGATGCCGTTGTGGCCCCCGGGCTGCGGTACAAGCAGCCGCTTGTCCGTCGCGACTACCGTTCCTGTGTCGCCAGCTGCCGACGCGAGCACCCGCTCACCCGGATCGAGCGCAATGCCCTCCACCCGATTCCGGTGGCGCGGGAAGACGGCCACGCTTGAACGCTAGTCGAACGTGATTCCGCACTCGTCGTTCAGGTACTGATCGATGCGCGTGCCGGCCTCGTCGATTGCGGTCGACTGTTGCTCCATCTGGTCGGCAAGGTCCTCGAGCTGCTGGCCGAGCGTATCCGGGTCGTTCATGTCCAGATTCCGCAGACTGGTCACCACGTCATCGAATGCCTCGGTCACCGTTGACCAATCCTCGGCGATCTCGGCGGGCGGTTCGACGGACCGGAGCGCCTCGACCGACTCCTCCAGGGTCTGCACCGCCGCCTCCGGATCGGCCACGTCGGGCAAGGCCTCGAGATTCTCTAGCCGGTCCCTGACCCCCTCGACCTCGGCGCAGAAGCCATCGTCGGCCTGTGCCTCGGTGGATGTGTCCTCGGACGGAACCCCCGTGGGTGCGCTGGTTTCGGCATCGGGCTCGGTGGCCGATACACCCGGATCATCACCATCACCACCGCACCCGGCGAACATGACCACGATCAGCGCGATCCCGGCACCCGCGCACCGCAACCCCCGCATGTGATCCTCCAACCCCACGAGGCGCCGATTCCATCAGCCCGCCATACGATCGTCAACGCAGGTATTCGCGCAAGGCCGACGCAAATCGTCCACAGCGCAGCTTGGCCAAGGTCTTGGCCTCGATCTGGCGCACCCGCTCCCGGGTGACGCCGAAATGGCGCCCGATCTCCTCCAGAGTCCACGCTTCGCCGTCGTCGAGTCCGTACCGAAGCCGCACGACGGCCTGCTCACGCTCACCGAGGGAGGCGAGCACCTTGTCGAGGTGGTCCTTGAGCATGAGCTGCACGACGAATTCGGCAGGCGTCTCCGAGTCACCGTCCTCGATCAAGTCACCGAGCTCGTTCTCCGTTGCCTCGCCCACTGGCGTATGCAGGCTGACCGGCTCGTAGGCGAACGAAAGCAGGTCCAGCACCCGGGTGATATCCAGACCGGTCTCGACGGCAAGCTCGTGCGCCGAGGGTTCGTGGCCGAGCTCCTGCAGCAGGCGGCGCTGAACTCGCAGCACCTTGTTCATGCTCTCGACGACGTGGACTGGCATTCGGATCGTTCGGCTTTGATCGGCCAACGCCCGCGAAATCGCCTGCCTGATCCACCAGGTCGCATAGGTGGAGAACTTGTATCCCTTGACGTAGTCGAACTTCTCGACAGCCCGGATGAGCCCGACGTTGCCCTCCTGAGCCAGGTCGAGTAAGGGAAGTCCCCTACCGACGTACCGCTTGGCGACGGAGACGACCAGGCGCAGGTTCGCTTCGATCAGCTGGCGCTTGGCCTCGCGGCCGTACCAGACCAACTCGCGTAGTTCTGCCCGCAGTTCATCGTCGAGATCCACACAGCGATCGAGTCTGTCCTGCGCGAACAGACCGGCTTCAACCGATCTGGCGAGTTCAACTTCCTCAGCTGCACTGAGCAGGGGAACCCGACCGATCTCACGCAGATACTGACGAACCAGGTCGGGTGCCCGTTCAGTACTGCTCCACCCTGCCGGAGCGATGCGCTCGCCCTCGATCGGCTCTTCGTCGGTGCTGTCGGTCTGGGTGCCTGAAACGGCCTCTCCATCGACGACGACATCGTCGGGTCGACGCTGCGACGGGATCGCCGACGCCCTGGCCAGCTCCTGCACCGGTCCGACAGACACGGCCACCACCCTCGAGTGGACTCATGTCCAGTGTGCCGCGTCAGGGCTGGTTTGCTTCTACGAATGTTCCTCGTCCGTTCAATGGTGACGTGTCCATCCGATGGTGTTGAGCGTCCATGTACGAGTCGTCGGCGAGCGCCTTGTCGACCTCGAAATGGTCGCCCCAGTAAGCGATGGTCTCAACACACCTCGGTCATCGTGCGATCTCCGTCCATTCGCTGTTCTTCGCAGCGCTATCTCCCACTGCCGCCAGCACTCGCTGGACCGCCAGGCCGTCGGCGAAGGACGGTTCCGGGTCGCGGCTCTCAGCTATGGCAGTCACCAGATCGACGACCTGGTGGGTGAAGGCGTGCTCATAGCCGAGCAGGTGACCCGGCGGCCACCACGCACCGACGTACGGATGAGACGGCTCGGTGACGAGCACCCGGGTGAAGCCCGCGACGCTCGGATCAGTCGTGTGGTCATACACCTGCAGGACGTTCATGTCCTCGAAGTCGAAGGCAAGGCTGCCGGCCGAGCCGTTGATCTCGATCCGGATCGAGTTCTTGCGACCCGACGCGAAGCGCGTTGCTTCGAACGTGGCCAACCCCCCACCGGCGAAGCGTGCTAGAAAATCGCGGCATCGTCAACGGTCACCTCGCCGCGCTCGGTACCGGCAACTCCGGAAAGCCCGCCGGCCGACTCAGGTAGCGGACGTTCCTTGACAAACGTCTCCAGCAGCCCACTCACGCCGATGATCCGCTCGCCGGTGATGTACTGCGTGAGGTCCACGATGTGCGCCCCGATATCACCCAGCGCGCCCGAGCCGGCCTTGTCCTTCAGCAGCCGCCAGGTCAACGGTGCTTCCGGATCGGCGATCCAGTCCTGCAGGTATTGCGCCCGCACGTGCCGGATGTCTCCTATCCGGCCATCGGCGACCAACCGGCGGGCCAGCGCGATGGCTGGAACACGACGGTAAGTGAAACCCACCATCGATCGGACGCCGTTCGCGCGCGCTGCCTCTGCCGCTTCAGCCATCGCTTCGGCCTCCCCGACGGTGTTCGCCAACGGTTTCTCGCACAGGACGTGTTTGCCGGCACCGAGGGCGGCAATGGCGATCGCGGCGTGAGTGTCGCCTGGCGTGCACACGTCCACGAGTCCGACGTCATCCCGCTGGATCAGCACGCGCCAGTCGGTCTCGACGTCTTGCCAGCCGAAGCGGGCCGCCACAACGGCCGCGTTGTCACGGTTGCGACCGCCGAGTACGACCAACCGTGGGATGAGCGGCAGGTCGAAGAAGCTCGGGGCGTTTCGCCATGCCTGCGAGTGGGCGGCACCCATGAATGCGTAGCCCACCATGCCGATCCCGAGTGTCGGCTTGCTCTCGTTCATACGCCCCGAGCGGGCCAGTCGAGCGTGCGTCATGACGTGCCGAGGCCGCGCTCGCGTAGGTCGCGGCGCTGCTTCTCCAAAGTCATCAACTCCGCGAACAACCGGTTGTAGGCGGCCGTGTGTTCCGATGGGTCGGTGCGCTGCAGTCTCGCCTTCAGGGTCACGAGCCGACGGGAGATCCACATCTCGTGCAGCCGAAGGACGACCGAATCCGCGTAACGAGGCAGGGCCACATCGTCGGCCGGGATCGCCTCGACCGCCAGCTCAGCGACGAGCAGCCGGCTCGCCTCGTCCACTGCCGCGGCCGTCAGAGCGTCGACCCACACCGCGCCGCCGACTTGGGTCGAACAGCCACCCGCCTTGCGGACCGCCTCCCCCAACGCTCGGTACGCCGGGGAGAGGAACGCCTCCGGCTCGAGGTCGTCGAACTGCGGACCCGCCAGCGCCGGCCGCTGGATCGCGACACGCAGAGCAGCCCGCTCGAGCTCGAGGGTCTGCGGGTCGACATCGCCGTGCACCGGAACTCCCAAGGCCTGCTGGCCCGCCTGCTCTAGATGTCCGCCGGTCCGCGACAGTCCCCGGTGCCCGCCGGCCGGGGCACGGGCGCGACGCACCACGGCCAGCTCGTCGGGCGCGCCAACCCAGCCGGCAAGCTTGCGGGCGTACTCGTCGCGCAACGCGTGGTCACGGATCCTCGCCACCAGCGGTATGGTTCGATCCAGCGCCCGGGTTCGCCCCTCCGCGGTGTCCAGATCGAACTCGGCGAGCGTGGTACGGATCGCAAAGTGGAACAATGGTTGCCGTCGGGCAACCAGCTCGCGGACCGCGGCGTCGCCAGATCGCTGGCGAAGCTCGCACGGGTCGAGCCCGGCTGGCTCGATGGCGACGAACGTCTGGCCCACGAACCGCTGGTCGCCCTCGAATGCCCGCATCGCCGCCTTCTGCCCGGCTGCGTCGCCGTCGAAGGTGAAGACGACCTCGCCGCGGAATTCGTCCTGGTCCCGAAGCAGCCGGCGCAATACCCGGGCATGATCCTCGCCGAAGGATGTCCCACAGGTCGCCACGGCGGTCTCGACACCGGCCAGATGGCACGCCATGACGTCGGTGTACCCCTCGACGACGACCGCCTGGGAGCGTCGGGCGATCTCTTTCTTCGCCAGGTCGACTCCATAGAGGACCTGGCTCTTCTTGTAGATGGGCGTATCAGCCGTGTTGAGGTACTTGGCCTCGATCCGGTCGTCGTCAAACAGCCGTCGGGCACCGAATCCGACAACATCTCCGAGCAGATCACGGATCGGCCATAGCAGCCTCCCTCGGAACCGGTCGTACGGTGATGACCGGCCGGGAGACAGCAAGCCCGCGATGACCAGTTCGTCGTCGGCGAATCCGCGCTGGCGCAGATGTTTGCGCAGCAGGTCCCCTCCACGCGGCGCATAGCCGACGCTGAACCGGATGGCGGCGTCGCGGTCGAACCCGCGCTCGTCGAGGAACTGTCGCCCAGACACTGCCTCTGCCGATTCGGCCAACTGCTCGGCGTAAAAGGCCGCGGCTTCCCGATGTGCCTCGACCAAACGGGTGCGTTGTTCCCGATGCGGTTGGCGGGCGGTACCGGCCCGGGTCTCCTCGTAATGCAGCTGCAGCCCGACCTTGACCGCCAGCCGCTCGACCGCCTCCGTGAACGACAAGTGTTCGACCTTCTCGACGAACCGGATGACGTCGCCGCCCTGGTTGCACCCGAAACAGAAGTACATGCCGCGGGCGGGCGTCACGTGGAACGAGGGCGTCTTCTCGTCATGGAACGGGCACAGGCCCTTCAACGACCCGCCGCCCGCATTACGCAACGCGACGTACTCGCCGACGATCTCGTCGATCCTGGCCTTCTCGCGGATCGTCACGATGTCCTCGTCGCGGATCCGCCCAGCCACGCCGTGGAGTCTACGAGCCGACCGCATGGAGGTATCGGCGCCCGCGTTGTCGTCCACACCCTTACGTCGTGGCACGGCGAACTGTTCCACAAATGCCGTGAAACGGGCGGAGGAGCAACGGTTCAACGTCCCGCGTGCGTCGGTTCACCCGTGCCACGCAGTGCCCGGAACCAACACCGGCACACCGTAAATCTCGCTTGCCACCCGCGACTGGCGCACGATTCGGTCGATGACTCGGTCTGGATGATGCAAGATCTCGGATCCAGTCCAACGGACTACGACGAAGCCAGCCTCCTCAATCCGCAATTGGCGGTCCTTCTCCTCTGCGAGCACCCGCTCGGGCTCGCCATACGGCTCGGTGTACTTGACGCGTCCATCTACTTCACCGGCCAAGCGGTGGGCCTTCCAGCGGAAGTCGGATCGGAGGCCACCGGCTCCCCGACCGACGATCCACGGGTTGCACTCAGGCAACGGGAACTGCCGTTCGACGAAGAGCGCGAAGGACAATGACTCCGATGGCGACTCACGCCGAGGCGAAGCATGCCGAACAATTTGGCGCACCGCTCGAGAACCGCTCCATCCGGTCATCCAGTCCGCTATCCGTTGGAGTTCTGCCTGGTTCGCGACACCACGGGCCAGGGCAGCATCTGCCACCACCAGCCCGGCTGCGAACCCGTGCAATCGAGTGAGCTGGCCATATGGCACAGGGAGACCGCAGAGCAATGCGGCCGAGTAGTGGCTTGCCCAGCCCGACGGCCGAGGGCGATCCAGGCAGTGCGTGCCTCCAGTACATGCCGCGGCAGCGCCGAATTGCCGCTTCGCAGCCACAACTCCGCATCACAGTAGAGACCCCTGCGGATACGGACCAATCGGTTCTGCTGCACGGCATGACGAATCCAAGCCTCGCTTTTGCCGGCCTCCAGCGCTTGGCCGACGGTGAACACCATGCCGAGCTCGACCATGACTCGACGAGCCTGGCGGATTCTGGCGGTGGCTGCCCAGGTATCCACAGGCCCACCGCCAGGCGCCGACCTCGCAAATGCGTGGCACGTTGAAGCGCTCCACAAAGTGTGGCAAAGCCGGCGCGGTAGCGACGGTTCAGCGAGCCACGCACGACGGTCTGGCGTGCCACGCGGATTGCAGGCGCATGGAAATGACGACCCTGGGTTGGCCGCGCGCGCGGCTTGGCCGGTCAGACCTGATCGAGGGGTATAGCTGGGTCGGCCAGGCGGTCGGGGTCGAGCAAGCGACCGGATGCGACGACCTGCTTGATGGGGTCGATCCCGTCGTCCCAGAGGTTGACGTGCATTCCGGCGAGCGCGCGGCCAGCGTTGAGCCAGAAGGCCTGAAACTCCCGGCCGGCCAGGTCACCACGCACGACTACCCGGTCGTACCAGCCGGGCGGAGCGTGTCCGATGTACTCCATACCGAGGTCGTACTGGTCGGTGTAGAAGTACGGCAGCTCGTCGTAGACGACGTCTTGGCCGAGCATCGAACGGGCCGCGACCGGCCCACCGTTCAACGCGTTGGCCCAATGCTCGACCCGGATCCGGGTGCCGAGGATCGGATGCTCGGCGGCGGCGACGTCGCCCGCAGCATAAACGTCAGGCTCCGACGTTCGCAGCGACGCGTCGACCGCCACGCCGTCGTCGATCGCCAGCCCAGCCGCCTCCGCCAGCTCGAGCGCCGGCCGGATTCCGACGCCGACGACCACTGTGTCGGCTTCGATCTCGTCGCCGGTCGAGTCGACGACCGCGAGTCCGCTCTCGCGGGCCCGGATCCGTTCTACACCGGTGCCCAGACGCAGATCGACGTCGTGGTCCAGATGCAGGTCGGCGAAGACCCGTGCGATGTCGTCGCCGAGCACCCGCTGCAGCGGCAGGTCCGCGGTCTCCAGAACAGTGACCGCAGCCCCGTAGTGGCGGGCGGCCGAGGCCACCTCGAGCCCGATCCAGCCCGCACCGATGACGACGACCCGCCCGCCGGACGTCAACGCCGCGCGGATTCGATCTGCGTCCGGCAGCTCGCGCAGGTACAGAACCCCATCGGATTCGGCGCCGGGAACATCGAGCCGCCGTGGCGTCGAACCGGTCGTCAGCAGAAGCTTGTCGTACCGCAGCCGCTCGCCGTCGCCGAGTTCCACTTCGTTCGCCGTTGGGTCCAGAGCGGTCGCTCGGGTGGACAGCCGCAACTGCACGTCGTGTTCGTCGTACCACCCCTTCGGATGAACGAACGCCGAGTCACGTTCGTCGGAGCCGAGCAGATAGCCCTTCGAGAGCGGCGGACGCTCGTACGGGCGCTCTGCTTCGGCGCAGATCAGAACGACCTCGCCGTCGTAGCCCTCTGTCCGAAGAGTCTCTGCAGCCTTGGCGCCGGCCAGGCCGCCGCCGACGATCACGAATGTCATGCCGGTCACCTCATCTGTCGGTCCCTACCCTGTCAACGGCTGCGGACTGTCGCCGGCTCACCGACGAACAAGCAGGTGATGCCACGCCTGGGCCGAGGCATCGGTGAGAGAGGCCACTTGGTCGACAGCCACCCGTAGCCTGTCGGCATCGGTAGCCGCCTGCGCCCAGTCGGTCCGGAAGGACGCGTCCAAGCTGTCCGGAGCACCCTCGAACAGCGCGGTGAACAACTCGTGCAGCATCTCTCGTTGGCGGGCGTACAGCGGCGCCCGGTCAGATGCCGTCATCACATACACCGCGGCCAGCCCCTTCAGCACCGCCACTTCTACCTGCGTCGGTCGCGGAACGACGAGGTCGGCCGCATAACGCGTCAGCTGGCCGCCGCCGTACGCTGCGTGGGTCGCGGATTGTGCAGCAGCACAGAACCGGCCGATCAGCTGGCTGGTCATGTCTTTCAACGCAGCGAGCGTGCGTCGGCCACCGTCGAACTCGCCGACCCAGAAGGGCAGCGCCCTCAGGCGGTCGAGGGCATCGAGCACCTCGTCCGGCGAACTGTCGTCGTCCAAGTACCAGTCACAGGTCAGCTCTGCGACCCGGCTTCGCTCGGCGGAGTCAGTGACCACCGCGTCGGGACCGAGCCGCTCGGCCACGATGGCGTCCTCGACGTCATGCACGCTGTAGGCGACGTCGTCGGCGAAGTCCATGACTTGAGCCTCGATGCACCTTCGCTCCCCCGGCGCTCCCTCACGCATCCACTGGAACACCTCGGCATCGTCGAGGTACACCCCGAACTTGGCCAGGCCGGCCGCCCTCAGCCAGGGATACTTCGTCGCTGCGTCCAGGCTGGCCCGAGTCAGGTTGAGACCCGCCGACCGGCCGTTCGGATGTACTGCCTTTGCCTCGAGCCGGGTCAACAGCCGCAGCGTCTGGGCGTTGCCCTCGAAACCGCCGATCTGTGCCGCGACCTCGTTCATCGCAGTCTCGCCGTTGTGGCCGAACGGCGGATGCCCCAGATCGTGCGCAAGGCACGCCGTGTCGACGACGTCAGGGTCACAGCCGATCGCCTTGCCGAGTTCACGCCCCACCTGGGCGACCTCGAGTGAGTGGGTCAACCGGTTGCGAACAAAGTCGTCCGTTCCTGGTGCGACGACCTGGGTCTTGGCGGCAAGCCGACGTAGCGATGCGGAGTGGACGACCCGCGCCCGATCCCGCTCGAAGGCCGTCCGGTCCGACCGTTTCGGCGGTTCCAGGGCCCACCGGTCGCGGTCGCTGTCCTGATAGCCGCTCATCGACGACCGGTGCCTTGCACGGCCACGACCGTCAGCGGCTGTCGCTTTCCCCGGCCCGGCCGGCGGCGACGGAGGCCCGCCCCGCCTCCAACCGGGCAATGGGCACCCGGAACGGCGAGCAGGACACGTAGTCGAGTCCGACGGACTCGAAGAAGTGGATCGAATCGGGGTCGCCGCCGTGCTCGCCGCAGATGCCGAGCTTGAGGTCTGGACGCGCCGTCCGGCCCTGCTCGACCGCCATGGACACCAGCGCGCCGACGCCGTCGACATCGAGCGACTCGAACGGGCTCACCCCGAAGATGCCGTTCTCCAGATACTCGGTGAAGAACGACGCCTCGACGTCGTCGCGGGAAAAACCCCAGGTCGTCTGGGTGAGGTCGTTCGTGCCGAAAGAGAAGAAGTCGGCCGCCTCGGCGATCTGACCTGCGGTGATGCACGCTCTGGGCAGCTCGATCATGGTGCCGATCAGGAACGACAGATCAACCCCGGCCTCGGTCGCGACCTCAGCCACGGTCGCCGCGGCCATCTCCCGGACCGACTCCAACTCCTGGACAGCGGCCACCAGTGGAACCATGATCTCCGGCTGCGGGTCCAGCCCGCGCTTGAGCAGCGTCGCCGCGGCCTCGGCAATGGCGCGCACCTGCAGCGAGAACAGGCCCGGCACCACCACACCGAGCCGGACTCCGCGCATTCCGAGCATCGGGTTCTGCTCATGCAGCCGCTGCACCTCGGACAGCAGTGTCGCGGCCTCCTTGTCTTCTCCGCCGGTGGCCTCGCTCACCGCGACCTGGACCGACAGCTCCGTGTAGTCGGGGAGGAACTCGTGCAACGGCGGGTCCAGCAACCGAATCGTTACCGGATACCCGTCCATCGCCTCGAGAATCTCGGTGAAGTCCTGACGCTGAAGGGGCAGCAGCTCCGCGAGCGCACGGCTGCGCTCGTCGTCAGTTTGCGAGAGGATGACCCGCTCGACGATCTTCCGGCGGTCGCCGAGGAACATGTGCTCGGTGCGGCACAGGCCGATCCCCTTGGCGCCCAGGATGCGGGCGCGCTGCGCATCCTCGGGTGTGTCTGCGTTGGCCCGAACCCCCAGCCGGCGCCGGTCATCCGCCCGGCTCATCAGCCGTCGGACCGCGTCGACGACGTCGCTCTCGACGGCGGACAGCCCCTTCGGTTCCTCGCCCTGTAGGGCGCCGACGACGGCGCTCGGGACGACAGGCACCTCCCCGAGGAAGACTTCGCCGGTGCCGCCGTCGATGGAGATGACGTCGCCTTCGCTGACCCGAAGGCCGTCAACGGTCGTGAACTCACGTGCTGCGTGGTCGACGCGGAGTGCCTCGGCTCCGACGACACAGGTTCGACCCATGCCACGGGCTACCACGGCGGCGTGACTGGTCTTGCCCCCCCGCGACGTCAGGATCCCCTTGGCGGCAACCATCCCCCTGAGGTCATCAGGGTTGGTCTCCCGGCGGACCAGGATGACGGTCTCCCCCCGGTCGGCCCAGTCGGCTGCCCGGTGCGAATCGAACACCGCCTTGCCGACCGCTGCACCGGGACTTGCGGCCATACCCCTGCCGATTCGTTGGCGGTCTGCGCTCGGATCGAACTGGGGGAACAGCAACCTGGCGAGCTGGTCTCCGGTCACCCGCGACAACGCCTCGTCTTCGTCGATCAGGCCTTCGTCCACGAGCTGCCCTGCGATCCGAAACGCGGCTGCCGCGGTGCGCTTGCCGACTCGGGTCTGCAACATCCACAGCTTGCCGCGCTCGATCGTGAACTCGATGTCACACAGATCCTGGTAGTGCCGCTCCAGCGTCGACATGATCTCGAGAAGCTGGTCGTATGAGGTCTTGTCCAGCTGCTCTAGGTCGGCCAGCGGAAGTGTGTTGCGGATTCCCGCGACGACGTCCTCACCCTGAGCGTTCGCCAGGTAGTCGCCGTACACACCCTGCTGGCCGGTGGCCGGGTCGCGCGTGAATGCCACACCGGTGCCAGAATCCGGCCCCAGATTGCCGAACACCATGGCGACGATGTTCACAGCAGTGCCCAGGTCTTCCGGGATACGTTCCTGACGACGGTAGAGCCGCGCCCGCTCGGTGTTCCACGAGTCGAACACCGCCCGCACGGCGAGGTCGAGCTGTTCACGCGGGTTCTGCGGGAAGTCTCGGCCGGACTCTGCCCGCACGACTTGCTTGAACTCATCGACCAGTTTCCGCAGATCGTCGACATCGAGATCGACGTCCGATTCCACGCCCTTGGCTTGTTTCGCCTGCTCGAGTCGCTCCTCGAATCGGTCGCCATCGATGCCGAGCACGGTCTTGCCGAACATCTGCAGAAGCCGTCGATAGGAATCCCACGCGAACCGGTCATCGCCGGCATTGGACGCGAGCCCGTCGACCGACTCATCGGTGAGCCCGACGTTGAGGACGGTGTCCATCATTCCCGGCATGGAGAACTTCGCACCGCTCCGAACCGAGACCAGCAACGGATCTGTGGGGTCGCCCAGTTGCTTGCCCATCCGTTCTTGCAGGGCTGCCAGATGGCCGTCGACCTCGCCGGCCAGGCTTTCGGGTTCGCTCCCCGTCGCCAGATAGTGCCGGCATGCATCGGTGGTAATCGTGAAGCCGGGTGGTACCGGCAGTCCCAGGTTCGTCATCTCGGCGAGGTTGGCCCCTTTGCCACCGAGCAGGTCTTTCTGGTCTTTGCTGCCCTGCGAGAAGTCGAAGACGTACTGCGGCACCGGTCGGCCCTCCGTGAGCGTGCGATCTGGCCGGAGCCTAGCCTGTCACCGTCGCACGCCTGCTTCCCAGGCCGATGGCTAACCACCGGAGATTCCCAGCTCGGCATCGGCCAGATCACCCGCCACACCGACCGGGTCATCGAGCCACCCCTGCGGCAGCGCCACCGTTCGCGGGCTGCCTTGCCGTCCCCGGGGTGTACCGATCTCGGTAACCGGGTACGGCTGGGCCGGGTCGAGACGCGTCAGCAGGGCGTCGAGCTCGGCCAGGCTCGCAACCATGCCGAGTGCCGACCGGACCCCTGGTCCGACGGAGAACCCCTTGAGGTACCAGGCCATGTGCTTGCGCATGTCGCGCAGGCCGTGGTCCTCGCCCGTCAACTCCGCGAGCAGTTCCGCATGCCGGCGCATCATCGCCGCCACGTCCCCAAGTGAGGGCAGAGGTGGGGTCGGCAAGCCGGCGAATGCGGCCGCAAGGTCCCGGAACAGCCAAGGTCGGCCGAGGCAGCCACGGCCGACGACGACACCGTCGGCTCCCGTGCGCTCCATCATCGTCACGGCATCGGTGGCCTCCCAGATATCGCCGTTGCCGAGAACAGGGATCTCGACGTGCTCGCGGAGCCGGGCGATCGATCCCCAGTCAGCAGCGCCGGAGTAGTGCTGGGCCGCCGTCCTGCCATGCAAGGCGATCGCGGCGCAGCCGGCGTCCTGAGCGATCCGGCCGGCGTCGAGGTAGGTCAGGTTGTGCTCGTCGATCCCCTTGCGAGTCTTCATTGTGACGGGAACGCCATACGGCGCCGCCGCGGCCACCGCTGCCCGCAGGATCCGGTCCAGCAACCCGCGCTTGTAGGGCAGCGCAGCGCCACCGCCGCGGCGGGTCACCTTTGGCACCGGGCAACCGAAGTTCAGATCGATGTGCGCGACCCCATGATCGCCGGCGAGGATCCGCACCGCCTCGCCCACGACGTGCGGGTCGACGCCGTAAAGCTGCACCGACCGAACCTGTTCGGCGGGATCGAACACCAACATGGACAGCGTCTTGCCGTCGCGTTCGACGACGCCGCGCGAGGTGGTCATCTCGCTCACGTACAGTCCCGCGCCTTGCTCGGCACAAAGCCGCCGGAACGCTGCATTGGTGATGCCGGCCATCGGGGCCAGCACCACGGGCGGCGTCACCTCGATCGGGCCAAGGCGAACCGCCCGCACCAGCGTCGTCGTCGGCGCGGACATCCGCCCATTGTCCCGCGCGTGCGGCACCGGCCGAGTGCCCATGGATCACCACGCCTCCATCGGTTGAGGCGAACGGCCGGTCGAGTCAGCGCACGACCCGAGCGATGATCCCGCCGAGTGCGAGATAGACCAGCAACGCGATGCCCCAGTTGACGAGCACTTCGGTTCGGGCGCTGTCCTGCGGGAACATGCCGTGGAACGGAGTGGTGAGGAAGTCACCGACAGTGACGATCACGTCGACGATCATGTTGTTCTGGTTGGCGCCGACCAGGATGAGCACGATCGCCAAGGCGATGATCGCAGCGATGACACCCGTGATCACCAGCACTACCGCAGCAGCGGAGTAACGGGTCATTGTTCGGACCATGGTCCCGTCGTCCTTTCAGGGGAGGCCACAGCTCTCCTGCCGTGACTGTTGATCAGGTTCTCCCCATCACGACGGCAGGGTGAAACGCGAACAAGCTCAGCGGCGCTCCGAACGCGTCACCGAACACCGGACCCCGACAGGCCTGATCAGCAAGGTGGCAGCTGCTCGGTCAGATAGGCGTCCACCCGGTCGAGTCCGATGCGGTCCTGGCGCATCGAGTCGCGCTCGCGGACCGTGACGGCGTCGTCCTCGAGTGTGTCGAAGTCGACTGTCACGCAGAACGGGGTGCCGACCTCGTCCTGCCGCCGGTATCTGCGGCCGATTGCTCCCGCGTCGTCGAACTCGACGTTCCACCGGGCCCGCAGCTCTGCCGCCAGGTCACGCGCCTTCGGTGACAGATCGGCGTTGCGGGACAGCGGCAAGACCGCGGCTTTGACCGGCGCCAGCCGGGGGTCCAAGCGCAGCACGGTACGAGTGTCGACGCCACCCTTGGTGTTCGGCGCCTCATCGACGTCGTAGGCATCGAGCAGAAACGCGAGCACCGACCGGGTGAGACCCACCGAAGGCTCGATGACGTAGGGCACCCATCGCTCGCCCTTGTCCTGGTCGAAATAGGACAGGTCGACACCGGAGTGTTTGGTATGCGTCGAGAGATCGAAGTCTGTCCGGTTCGCGATGCCCTCCAGCTCGGAGAACTCGGTGCCTCCGAAGCGGAAGCGGTACTCGATGTCGACGGTGCGCTTGGAGTAGTGGGACAACTTCTCTTGTGGATGCTCGAAGTAGCGCAGGTTCTCCGGGTCGATGCCGAGCCCGACAAACCAGTCCCAGCGCTGCTTCAGCCAGTATTCGTGCCACTGCTCGTCGGTCCCCGGCTCGACGAAGTACTCCAGCTCCATCATCTCGAACTCGCGGGTGCGGAAGATGAAGTTGCCCGGCGTGATCTCGTTGCGGAATGCCTTCCCTACCTGTGCGATGCCGAACGGCGGCTTGCGGCGCGAGGAGTTCATGACCGGCAGGAAGTTGGTGAAGATGCCCTGGGCGGTTTCCGGACGCAGGTAATGCAGCCCCTCGTCAGACTCCACAGGCCCCAGGTACGTCTTGAGCAGACCGTTGAACATTCTGGGGTCGGTGAACTTGCCCTTGGCGCCGCAGTTGGGGCAGTTGACGTCGGCCAGGCCGTTCTTGGGCGCCCGCCCGTGCTTGGCCTCGTACGCCTCCTCGAGCTGGTCGGCGCGGAACCGCCGGTGGCACGACGTGCACTCGGTGAGCGGGTCGACGAACGCGTCGACGTGCCCGGAAGCGACCCACACCTCGCTCGGCAGAATGACTGCTGAGTCGATGCCGACGACGTCCTCACGCATCTGCACCGTCGAGCGCCACCACTCACGCCGGATGTTCTCCTTGAGCTCGACGCCCAGTGGTCCGTAGTCCCACGCCGATCGGGTACCGCCGTAGATCTCCCCCGTCGGGTAGACGAAGCCTCGACGTTTGGCGAGAGAGACGATCGAGTCGATGCTGTTTTCGGCGGCCACGGGTGTTCACTCCATCCGGCTGGCGGTCGGCGAGGTCGGCAGACGAACCAGGGTAACTAGTCGGGCGAAAACCAGCTTGACAGGCGTCCCCGTCGAGCCCGTAACCACCGGCGAGGCCGGCAACTGATCACTACGGAGTCACCGTCACCTCCACCCGCCTGCGGCGGCTCCGAACAAGCCTGGGTCGTTCGCGGACGGCGAGAGCGGCGATGACGGTCGTCACCGGGACGGCAGCGATGATGCCCAGCCCGCCGACCAGAGCCCGCACGACCTCCTGCGCGACCAATTCCGTCGTGACGGTGTCCAAGACGCCTTGCCCGGACACAGCGAACAACATGAGCAGCGTCAGCGATGCGCCCGCGTAGGCGAGAACCAGGGTGTTGACGGCTGCAGAGACGTGCTCGCGTCCGATGCGAAGCCCGGCAGAGAACAGCGTTCGCCGAGAGGCGGCGGGATCGGCGTCAGCGAGCTCCCAGACGGCAGCGGTCTGCGTCACCGTGACATCGTCGAGCACGCCGAGGGCTCCGATCACGAGACCGGCGAGCAGCAGCCCACGCAGGTCGATGCTCTCCCCCATCGTCGCGAGGTAGCGCTCGGATTCGCCCGCCAGCCCCGTAAATCGGCCCACGGTCGTGAACATCAGGCCGAGGAGTCCGGTCAGGCTCAGGCTGATCAGCGTGCCCAACAAGGCGACGGACGTCCGCAACGAGATCCCGTGGGACAGGTAAAGGGTGCCGATCATGATGGCCGAAGATCCGACGACGGCCACGGCCAATGGTGGTTCGCCGTCCAGCAGCGCCGGAACGACGAACACGATCAGGATCACGACGGACAGCGTCAGACTGGCCAGCGCCGCGAGCCCGCGCCAGCGCGAGAGCGCGACCACGGCGAGTGCGAACGTGATCGCCAACGCGAGCAGCGGCCAGGCCCGCTGGACGTCGATCAGCTCGTAGCGACTCTCGATCGGTTGGCCCTCCGCGGCTCCGACGACGACCGCATCGCCGGCCGCGAAGACCGGAGCACCCTCGCCGAACGGCACCGGTATCACAACGTCGACGCCTTCGTCCGGCCCGGAATCGATCCGTACCGTCGCTTCCAGGCATGTCTCGGCCGTCTCGATGTCGACCGCCGGTGCGCACTCCCGAATGTCGAGGACGGTTGCATCCGCGCGCTGCGCTCCCTGGATCCGCGGTGGGTCGCCGTCGGGCCACAGCAGCACGAGCCCAGCCAATGTGGCGAGGATCAGCGGGAGCAGAATCGCTACGACCGTTCGCCGAACTGCCGGCGCGGAGGGCAGTCCCGCGTCCCCAACGTGATGCCCGTGAGTCATGGGCGGTCGAAATCCGTAGCGACAACTGGTGCGGCGGCCTCGCCAACGCCGACGACGCCCGCGTCGGCCGCCAACGCGGATCCGCTGCCGCCGGCGTCGCTGAGTATTTCGAACGCGGTCGGCTCGTCCATCGCCCAGCCGAGAAGAGGCAGCACCGCCATCTGGACTTCGGGCGCCGAGAGCGCCCGCCGGTAGGACCCGATGTCAACCCACTCGCCGGTGAGAATCCACAGCGTCGGGTCGTCTACAGCGCGGCCAACGTGACCAGACCGCCAACCGGTGCAGCTTGCCAGCAGCGCCAACGCGGACTGAGATCTGCGCAGGAACGACTGCGCCTGGTCCACATCGACGCGGTAGCGAGTGACGATCAGCATTGCGCTCCTTGCCGATGCGGGACCATGGTGGCGTTCCACCGTACGACCAGCGATCGCGCGAGGAGCACCGTGTCCAGCAACCGTCCCCGTCCGCGCCGGACGGCAAACCGACGGCCGGCCGCTCCGACAGCGCGGCAACGACCGCCGCGGCCGACCACCTCCCGGCGACCGGCGCCGGCGCCCACACCGGCGACCGGGAGAATCAGGGGTTCCCTCGAACGGGCCAGCTCCTCCCTGCTGGTCCGGCTGACCCGCGCACCGCGGTGGCTCGTGGGGTTGGTGCCGGCGGTCGTAATGCTCGGTGGACTGATCGCGCCTGTGCCGTGGGGCCCGCTGTTGCTTGGCCTGGTCACGTTGTTCCTCGGGTGGCTGCTCGTCCTCGCCTGGCCAGCCCTGGACACGGGTGGCAAAGCGCTCCGGACGGCGGTGGTGGTGTTGACGTTCGCCGGGACCGTTGGTCGCGCGGTCGGCGCGTTCTAGGCGGCGCCATCCACGTCAGGTTGACGACCGTCCGGAGCCTTGTTGAGAATGGCTCTCATGATAGTTAGGCGAACGCAGACATTGCTGGCTGTCGCGGCGCTGGGCACGGCCGCTGCCGGTTGCGGAACCAGCGGTGCATCCGCCGACGGCGGTGCCCCGAAGGTCGTCGCGTCGTTCTACCCGCTGGCCTTTGTGGCCGAGCGGGTGGGCGGGCCGGACATCCAGGTCGACAACCTGACTGCACCAGGGGTCGAGTCGCACGACCTCGAACTGACGGCCCGTCAGGTCGGCGAGATCGCCCAGGCAGACATGGTCGTGTACGAGAAGGGGTTCCAGCCCTCGGTCGACGAGGCCGTCGAACAGAACGCGGGCGACACTGCACTCGAAGTCACCCAGGTCGTTCCCCTAGACCGGCACGTCGAGCACCACGACGAGGCCACCGAAGAACTCGACGAGAGCCACAGTCACGGCGACCTCACCGGCGACCCGCACATCTGGCTGGATCCGACCCGGTTCGCTGCGATCACGCAGGCAGTTGCAGATTCACTGGCCGAAGTGGTACCCGAGCATGCCGACGCATTCCACCAGCGAGCCGACGCGCTGGTGGCCGAACTCACCGCTCTGGATGGCGAGTTCCGCTCAGGCCTGGCCGACTGCGAACGGACCACCGTCGTCACCTCCCACGACGCATTCGGCTACCTGGCCGACCGCTACGGGTTGGAGATGGTCGGCATCTCCGGACTGGAACCCGACGCAGAACCGTCCCCGGCCCGGCTCAAAGAAGTCCAGCGCGTCATCGCGGACACCGGCGTTACCACGGTGTTCTACGAGCGGCTGGTGAACCCCGAGGTGGCGCAAACCCTGGCGGTCGACCTCGGCATTTCGACCGCGGTTCTCGACCCGGTGGAAGGGCTGACCGAGGACACTGAGGGCGAGGACTACCTGACGCTGATGCGCGCCAACCTGACGGCCCTGGAAGAGGCGAACGGTTGCACATGACCAACACCGTCGTGGACGTACGCGATACAACGGTCGCACTCGGCGCGCGCCGCGTCCTGAACGGTGTCGACCTCGTGGTCCGACCTGGAGAAGTGGTGACACTCCTCGGTCCCAATGGTTCGGGCAAGTCCACGTTGATTCGCGTCGCCGTCGGCCTACTGCCGGTCCAGGCCGGCACCGTCCGGCTGTTCGGCCTGCCGATCGACCGGTTCCGGGCTTGGCATCGCGTGGGCTATGTGCCACAGCGGACGACGGCGTCGAGTGGCGTACCGGCGACGGTCCGTGAGGTCGTCGCCGCCGGCCGGCTCGCTCAGCTGCGGCCGTTCCGGCGGGCCGGCGCGCGAGATCGCGAGGCAGTCGAGCGCGCCCTCGACCTGGTGGGTCTGACCGAGCGGTCCGCTGACAGCGTTGTCGAGCTGTCCGGCGGTCAACAACAGCGAGTCCTCATCGCCCGGGCAGCCGCAGCCGACCCGAACCTGCTCGTCCTCGACGAACCCAACGCTGGCATCGACCGACGGAGCCAAGAGGCGTTCGCACATGCACTGCGGCTGTTCGTCGCCTCCGGCCGGTCTGTGCTGCTCGCATTGCACGAGTTGGGTCCACTCGCCGTGCTCGTCGACCGTGCGGTCGTCCTTGACGCTGGGCGAGTGGTTTACAGCGGCCCGCTGCCCGTGCCGTCTACTGTCGCCGGCATGCCCCATGAACACGCCCACAGCGGCGAGCCGGGCGCAGGGTGGTTCGGATGAGCTTGCTCTCCCTTGACTTCATGCAACGTGCCCTGCTGGCTGCGGTCCTCACCGGTCTTGCTGCGCCCGCAGTCGGCATCTACCTCGTGCAGCGCAGGCTCGCGCTGATGGGCGACGGGATCGGCCATGTCGCGCTCACCGGGGTGGCGCTGGGTCTGCTGACCGGATGGGCACCGGTCTGGACCGCCGTCATTGTCGCGACGGCCGGCGCTGTGGCGATCGAGCTGATTCGCGAACGTGGACGGGCCTCGGCCGACGTCGCCCTGGCCATGCTCTTCTACGGTGGCATTGCCGGAGGGGTCCTGCTCGTCGGGCTGGCCGGCAGCACGGCGGCCACGTTGAACTCATACCTGTTCGGATCGGTCACCACGGTCTCGGCGGCCGACCTGTGGGTCATCGCTGCCCTCACCGGCGTGGTGCTGGTGTTCGCGATCGGCCTGCGACCGCAACTGTTCGCGGTGTGCCAGGACGAGGAGTTCGCCCGAGTCACCGGGCTTCCGGTCCGGGCGTACAACGTGCTCATTGCGGTCATGGCGGCTGTCACCGTGACTGTTGCGATGCGAACAGTTGGACTTCTGCTGGTCAGCGCGCTCATGGTGGTGCCCGTCGCCACCGCCCAGCAACTGACCCGTGGCTTCCAGACCACGCTGGTGCTGTCCCTGGCGTTCGGGGTCGTCCCGGCCCTGGCCGGCGTCGTGTTCTCGTCCTACGTCGATGTAGCGCCAGGCGCCGCCATCGTCGTGATCGCACTGGCCGGCTTCGTGCTGGCCTGGCCGGTCGGGACGCTGCTGCGGCGCCGGCGCCACCTCGGCGCACCGATGCCGGAGACCGACGAAGGACTCGTCGGTGAACACGTCCCGGCCGAAGAGCACGTCCACGTGCACGACGAGCAGTGTGGGCACCCGGGCGTGCCGCACGACGACCACGTCGACTACCTCCATGAAGGCCATCTACACGCCCCGCACGGGCGGCATTACGACGAGCACTGACACCGAGGCGATCGGTTGGGCCCGTGGCCGGGCAGTGTGAGCTCACAGCTCCCGGCGGAACAGACCAGGGTAGGTGACCACGAGACCGTGCTCGTCGACGTCGATGTCCCGCACGAAGTCACCGTCGAGTGACTCGAACCGGTACCGGCGCTCGGCGACTCGGGTGTAACGCTGCGGCTCGGTCCTGACTGCCAGGTCGGGAAAACCGACATAAGCAACGGCGATCTCCGCCGAAGCGCCCACCACGAGCCCGAGCCGGCGGATCGGCAACGTGTTGGTGAATGGCGTGACCGGAAGGTCGACATCGATGGCCCCGGCGAGTTCCGGCAGGGGCATGCCAGCGTCGTTTCGCCAGCTGCCGGCGCCATCGCTGACCAGCTCGAATCGGCGTGCGTCGCCGACCGCGGAGATCCCGAGTTCCCGTACGTACCACGAGGAATCGCAGCGGATCCGGTACCGCAGGGCGAACACGGCGCCGATGTCGGTGGTGCCGAGCAGAGCAGACTCGGCGACGACGCCGTCGGTGTCGACAGTGAGGACAAGGTGCTCGATGCCGGTACCCGCCCAATCCCGCCACCGGGCTATCGTCGACGTGCTCATCAGTCCGGTACCTCGGGGTCTGCCGCCCCATAACGGCGGTCTCGCCGGGCGTACGTCTCGACCGCTTGCCAGAGATGACGCCGATCGAAGTCAGGCCAGAGCGTGTCGAGGAAGACCAGCTCGGCGTAGGCCGCCTGCCAGGGCAGGAAGTTCGACGTCCGCTGCTCGCCTGACGAGCGCACGAACAGATCGACGTCGGGCAGGTCGGGGTTGTACAAGTACCGCGCAAGTGTCCTCTCACTGACCTTTTCCGCCCGCATCCGGCCGGCGGCGACGTCTGCCGCCAACGCCGCGGCCGCGTCTGCGATCTCCGAACGGCCGCCGTAGTTCACGCAGAACTGCAACGTCAGCACGTCGTTGTCGCGGGTCCGCCGCTCGGCGTCTTCCAGCTCGTCGATGACGCTCTTCCACAGCCGTGGCCGGCGTCCGGCCCACCGGACCCGGACCCCGAGTGCGTCTAGCTCGTCCCGGCGCCGACGGATGACAGCTCGGTTGAACCCCATGAGAAACCGCACCTCCTCCGGCGAACGCCTCCAGTTCTCCGTGGAGAAGGCGAATGCGGAAAGGCAGCCGATTCCCAGCTCGACCGCTCCGTGAATGACGTCAAGCAAGGCGGCCTCACCGGCCTCATGGCCCTTGGTCCGAGGTAGCCCGCGCTGCTGCGCCCAGCGGCCGTTGCCGTCCATGACAACAGCCACATGCCGCGGCATCAGCTCCGGAGGAAGGTCGGGAGGTCGAGCGCCGGAAGCATGCGGCCTCGGCGTGGCGAACGTGCTGCTCACACCCGCTCCACCAGGGGTAGTGAACGCAACCCCCGCTCCAGGTGCCACTGCAGGAAGGCGGCGACGATGCCGCTGGCCTCACGCCTGGAGGTCCGATCGCTGGCGTCGGCGACCGCCCAGTCACCGGTGAGCAGAGCCGCGAGCAGGCCGAGCGTCGCGGCCTTCGGCGCAACCGTGCCCGACGGCCGGCAGGCGTTGCACACCACGCCCCCGGCGGGCACCGAGAAGAACCGGTGCGGGCCCCCAGTGCCACAGCGGGCGCAATCGGCGAAGCTCGGAGCGAACCCGGCCACGGACAACCCACGAAGCAGATACGCGTCCAAGACCAGCCCGGCGTCGTGCGTCCTCTCGGCGACCGACCGTAACGCCCCGACCAGCAGAAGATAGTGCTGCAGCGCCGGCTCACGCTCCTCTGCGGCCAGCCGCTCTGCCGTCTCGAGGATGGCCGTTCCCGCGGTGTACCGGGCATAGTCGCCGGTGATCGCCATGCCGAACGGCGCGATCGTCTCCGCTTGGGTGATCACGTCCAGCGATCGACCAGTGGCGAGCTGAAGGTCGACCTGCATGAACGGCTCCAGCCGCGCACCGAACCGGCTGGTCGTGCGGCGGACACCCTTCGCGACCGCGCGCACCCGGCCGTGTTCCCGGGTGAGCAGCGTCACGATCCGGTCGGCCTCTCCCAGCTTCTGAGTGCGCAGCACCACGCCCTCGTCCCGGTAGAGGCTCACCTCAGCATTGTCTCCCGCAGCCGTTGCCGGACCGTGGTCCGGCGCGACCTCGATGCTCGCCCATTTGGTGCTGCTGGGTCGGGCCGGGAGGTCGTAGCCCTGGTGTCCTGACCGATGACTGTCCTCAGCTGAGCTCGGGCAGGTCGTCGGCAGGACCAGGCCCCCTCAACAGCACCGCCATCGGCGTAGATGTGCTGGCCCATCGCGAGCACGCTTCGCGGAACACCGATTGCAGTGAGTGCCAGCTCTGCGGCTCCGTCCAGGCGAGCATGCCCCAGCCGTCGTAGACCACCAGATAACCGCGTTCGGCCGGCGCCCATGAAAGGTCGGCGAGACAATCGGCGAGGGCCTCCCAGTTGTGGCCGAACCAGCTGGGGAATGCGCACGCCGTCGCCACCGTGTCGAGGAATGCGCCTTTCGTCGCCGCTGACCGTCCGTCCACGACGAATGGAGTCCACCGAGCCTTCTCTGCAGCGTGCGCGATGTCAGCGCTGGCCGCGTTCGAGCGCCATACATACACACCGGGCGGGCGTCGGCCGGCCAGCAGTGCAGCGAGGCCGCTCACCCGCCCGCCATTTCGAGACCACGTCTCTGCACGGCTCCATTGTTGCGCTCTGGGTGAACACGCACATCCCCGGGACTTGACCCTCGGCACGAGCGAGCGTGCACTGGACGCATGGCCAGGCGACGTCGTCGGGGGCACCGGATCCCATGGGGACCCGATGATCCGCGCCGGCCCGACGAGCTGAGCGGACTCCTCGATGACGACCCGTTCGACGAGGGATCCGGCGGTCACTCGTCGGGTGCCGGGGGTGCAGGGGTTCGGGAACCGCGCCGGCCCAAGCCCGCCCCTCCCGGCATGTCCGCTGCCATCGAACCAGAGCCCGACACCTTTCTGGACTTCACGCCGGCTCACTAGACGGACGCGCCGTTCACCCATCACCAGGCGAGTACATACATCACCATGCCTACAGGCCTCGTGATCTATCGGCAGAGGTGGTGAACGTGGTCATTTCGGCGGGGAAAGTTCAACCGATCGCACACGGCGGAACGCTGCTCGGTTGACCGCGCTCACAACCGCCCTGAGCGACGCCGTCACGATGTTGGAGTCGATGCCGACGCCCCAGTAGACCTCGCCGCCGACGGCGCATTCGACATACGCGGCAGCGCTGGCGTCGGTGCCCGACGACAGCGCGTGCTCGGCATAGTCGAGGACGCGGGCCTCGTGCCCGACCGTGCCCAGGGCATTGACGAACGCGTCGATCGGACCGTTGCCCGAACCTACGAGAACCCGGTGGTCACCGTCGACGAATACGCCGACCGCGAGCGCGTCGCTGCCGCCGGCCGCGGATGACGTGTGCACGGAGTTCAATGCCAGCGGTGTCGTCCGATCGAGGTATTCAGCGCGGAACAACTCTCCCATCCGGGCCGGCCCGACTTCACCACCCACGCCGTCGGTGACGGACTGGATCACGCCGGAGAACTCGATCTGCAGCCGCCTGGGCAGGTCCAGGTGGTGCTCGGCCTTCATGATGTAGGCGACGCCACCCTTGCCCGACTGCGAGTTGACCCGGATCACCGCCTCGTACGAACGATCGATGTCCTTCGGGTCGACCGGCAGGTACGGCACCTCCCAGCCGATGTCCTCGATGGCCATGCTGGCCTGCTTGGCTTCCCGCTCCAGCGCTTCGAAGCCCTTCTTGATCGCGTCCTGATGGCTGCCCGAGAATGCGGTGAAGACCAGGTCGCCGCCGTATGGGTGCCGATCGCCCACGGGCAGCTGGTTGCAGTACTCGACGGTGCGGCGGATCTCGTCGATGCCGGAGAAGTCGATCTGTGGGTCGATGCCCTGGCTGAACAGGTTCAGGCCCAGCGTCACGAGGCAGACGTTGCCGGTGCGCTCGCCATTGCCGAACAGGCAGCCCTCCACCCTGTCCGCGCCGGCAAGAACGCCTAATTCGGCAGCAGCCACGGCGGTGCCGCGGTCGTTGTGGGGATGCAATGACAGCACCAACGACTCACGCCGCGGCAGGTTTCGGTGCATCCACTCGATCGAGTCGGCGTAGACGTTGGGCGTCGTCATCTCGACGGTTGCCGGCAGATTGACGATCATCTTGCGGTCCGGCGTCGGGTCTACCACGTCGATGACGCCGGCGCAGACCTCGAGCGCGAACTCAAGCTCGGTGCCGGTGTAGGACTCGGGCGAGTACTCCCAGTAGATCTCGGTGTCTGGGGTGATCTTCTCGGCATACTTCTGCGCGACTCGTGCCGCGTTGCTCGCGACGTCGGCGATCCCGTCCCGGTCAAGTCCGAATACCACCCGGCGCTGCAAGATCGATGTCGAGTTGTAGAAATGCAGCACCGCCGAGCGGGCTCCCCGTAGAGACTCGAAGGTCCGCTCGATCAGGGGCTCGCGGCATTGGGTCAACACCTGGATGACGACGTCGTCCGGGATCTGATCTCCCTCGATGAGCTGCCGGACGAAGTCGAAGTCGGTCTGTGACGCCGACGGGAAGCCGACCTCGATCTGCTTGTAGCCCATCGCAACCAGCAGATCGAACATGCGCTTTTTGCGCTCCGGGCTCATCGGGTCGATCAGCGCCTGGTTGCCGTCGCGTAGATCGACCGCGCACCACTGCGGGGCGGCCTCGATCCGGCGCGTCGGCCAGATACGGTCCGGCAGGTCGACGACGAACTGCTCGTGGAAGGGCCGGTACCGGTGCACCGCCATAGCCGACGGCTGCTGGGGAGGCGGCCACCGGTGCGTGGCCAACCGGGGCACTGTGGGCTCGCTCATTGTGCTGGCTCTCCTCGCGGAACTCGCCTGGCGCGACCGGCAGCGCAGGTCTCCGCGGCGAGGGAGCCGGCCTAGCTGGCCCCGCCGCGGCGGCTAAGAAGGAGTCCGTTACGCCGCACGAGTCGAGAGCGTAGAGGATCCACAGTGTCAACGCTCACGCAATGGATGATCGTTCTCGCCATTCGAGATGGGGTGGTCAGAGCTCGGCCGTCGGCAAGCCCATCAGAACCCCAGTCGGCGGAGTTGCTTGGGATCGCGCTGCCAGTCCTTGGCAACCTTGACATGCAGGTCCAGGTATATGGGTGTACCCAGCAGCCGCTCGATCTGGCTGCGAGCCCGAGTTCCGACATCGCGCAGCCGCGAGCCGCCACGGCCGATCACGATCGACTTCTGGCTCTCCCGTTCGACGTAGACGTTGACGTGCACATCGAGCAGCGGGCGGTCGGCCGGTCGGTCCGGCCGCGTGACCATCTCCTCGACAACGACCGCGATCGAGTGCGGCAGCTCGTCCTGCACGCCCTCCAATGCCGCCTCGCGGACCAGCTCGGCAACCAGGGTTTCCTCCGGCTCATCGGTGAGCTCGCCTGCCGGATAGAGCGGCGGACCCTCCGGCAGCTGCGCGAGTACGAGGTCGGTCAGCAGGTCGATGTTCTGCTGCGTAACCACCGACACGGGCACGATCTCGGCCCAGTCGAGCCCGATTTCGGTATCGAGCCCGGCGGCCTCCGACAGCCGAGCCGCGAGCTGATCCGCCGACACCAGGTCGATCTTGGTGACGACTGCGATCTTGGGCGTGTCGGCCACGCGACCGAGTTCGCGCGCGATGAACCGATCCCCCGGCCCCACCCGTTCATCGGCGGGCAGGCACATGACGATGGCATCCACCTCCGACCATGTCGTTCGCACGACGGCGTTGAGGCGCTGGCCGAGCAATGTCCGCGGCCGGTGCGAACCCGGCGTGTCAACGAGGACGATCTGGCCGACGTCTCGATGCACGATGCCGCGAATGGCATGCCGTGTGGTCTGCGGCTTGCTCGAGGTGATCGCCACCTTGTCGCCGACGAGTGCATTGATCAACGTCGACTTCCCGGTGTTGGGACGCCCCACGCAACAGGCGAAGCCCGACCGAAATGACCGGTGTCGCGAAGCGTCCACAGGCTCATCCTCCTGATGCTGCGATGGCTCGGGCGTTGGTGATCATCGGTGGGCTCTTCGAGACCGTGTTCGCGGTCATGCTCAAGTTCTCGGAGGGCTTCACCAAGCTATGGCCGACGGTGGGGTTCGTCTTCGCGGTTGCGATCACCATGGGGCTGCTCGGGCTCGGTCTCCGCGAGCTGCCGGTCGGGATCATGCTCAACCGGCCGGCGGGTCCCACTGACAACGAACGTCTGCCGGACCATCCCGTCCGGACCCGCGACAAGCACGAGAATGTCGCGCCCGTTGAGGTCACGCAGCGCCGCCAGGCCGGCCGGCTCGCCGTCGGGGACGGCCGTCACAACGGCGGCCGCGTCCAGCCCCCGTGCGCCGCTCGACACAGCCGCGGCGACTGCCGCCTCCAACGCCGACAGGGCCAGCGACGGCAACCCGACCGTCGATGCGGCGTAGATTCGCCCGTCGAGGTCGCGGACCGCCGCGCCCTCGGCGGCTCCGACTCGAACGCGAGTGGCGCGGGCCAGGGTCACGAGCTTCGCGTCCTCTGCCTCCGGCTCGGTCACGCATGCTCCTGCCGATCGGCCAGACGATGCTCCGGGATCGCCGAGCCGAGATCGGCCGGATGGTCGTCCGGGCCCACCCTGGTGACGAGGATTGTCGCGATCTGGTTGCGCCGGCCGGCCGGACCTTCAGCAAGGAGGCGCAGCTCGCCCATTTCGACTTCGGCGCCGGGGATCGGGACCCGCCCGAGGTGTTTGGCCATCAAGCCGCCGACGCTGTCGACGTCGTCGTCGGAGAGCTCGATCCCGAACAGCTCTCCGAGATCTTCGACATTCAGCCGAGAGCTGACCCGGACGGCGCCGTCGTCGAGCCGCTGCACGGTGGCCTCGCCGGTGTCGTACTCGTCGGAGATCTCACCGACGATCTCCTCGAGGATGTCTTCGATCGTCACCAGTCCGGCCGTCCCGCCGTATTCGTCGACAACCACCGCCACATGGGTGCGCTGCGCTTGCATCTCGCGCAACAGGTCATCGGCCGGCTTGGAGTCGGGCACGTACAGGGCCGGGCGCATGACCGACTCGATGCGCTCGACCGACTCGGCGTTGCGGTTGTCGTAAAGCCGGCGCGCCACGTCCTTGAGGTACGCGACACCCACGATGTCGTCCAGGCCACCGGCGCCCACGACCGGGATCCGGCTGAACCCACTGCGCAACGCCAGCGTCTGGAAGTGCCGCAGGGTTTTGGTCGCCTCGATGAAGACGACGTCGGTACGTGGGACCATCACCTCGCGGACGATGGTGTCGCCGAGCTCGAACACCGAGTGGATCATCTGCCGCTCGCCCGACTCGATGACCCTGCCGGCCTCGGCTAGGTCGACCAGCTCACGT
The DNA here is from genome assembly GCA_046726315.1 of Actinomycetota bacterium. Classification (GTDB taxonomy): domain Bacteria; phylum Actinomycetota; class Actinomycetes; order Jiangellales; family Jiangellaceae; genus JACVRX01. Next base: position 27,817 of record JBKPAG010000021.1, read on the forward strand.
AGCTCGGCTTCGGTAGCGAACGGCCCTTCCCGGAAGCCCTTCCCAGGCGTAAGGGCGTTGCCGATCATGATCAGCAGCCGCGGCAACGGTCCCAGCACCCGCGTGACGGTGAGCAGTGGTCCGGCCAGGCCGAGCGCCACCCCCTCGGCATGTTGGCGACCCAGCGTGCGGGGCGCGACCCCGATGACGACGAAGGACACGACGAGCATCGACCCCGCCGCTACGAGCACGGCTTGCCATTCCGAGGTGAACCCACCGAGACAGACGGCCGCCACCAGGACGACGGCGGTTATCTCGGCACCCAGGCGCAGGAGCAGCGCCGTGTTGAGCGCCGGTGCCGGGTCCTCGACCAGCCGGCGTACCCGCCGAGCTCCTCGCCGGCCCGCCGCGAGCAGTGCGTCGGCCCGGGCTTTCGAGAACGACGTGAGCGCGGCGTCGGCCATGGCCAGCACGCCCGCCACTACGACCAATATGCCGGCACCGACCAACATCCAGGCGTCGCCGGACATCAGCGTCTACTCCTCCGCCGGGCGCCCCATTCTTCCAGGAGCTGCTGCTGCAGCCCGAACATCTCCTTCTCCTCGCTCTGCTCACCATGGTCGTACCCGAGCAGATGCAGGAGCCCGTGAGTCGTGAGCAGTCGCAGCTCGTCCTGGAGGGAGTGACCCGCCTGCCGCGCCTGCTCACGCGCGACGTCGGGACACAACACGACGTCGCCGAGCAGGCCGGGCACGGGATCCTCGTCGTGCGGAGTCGGCCGCAGCTCGTCCATCGGGAACGAGAGCACGTCAGTGGGCCCGGATTCGTCCATCCACTGCTTGTGCAGCTGTGCCATGGTGTCCGGGTCGACCAGGAGTACCGCAAGCTCAGCCTGGGGGTGAATCCGCATCCGGTCGAGCACGAAGCGGCACAGGTCGGAGAGGTCTTTCTCGTCGAGGTCGGCAGCGGTCTCGTTGTTGACCTCGATGGTCACGATCGTCCCCCGGAGCCGCGACGACGATCACCGCGGTTGGGTCCCCGTCCCGTCTGGCGGCCGCCGGCGCGGCCCGGGAGGCGTCCCGCGACCTGCTCGGCGTCGAACCGGGAGTAGGCGTCGACGATTTCCGACACCAGCCGGTGCCGGACGACGTCGTGGCTGGAAAGCCGGCAGAAATGGACGTCCTTGATACCGTCGAGAATGCCTTCGACGATCTTGAGACCACTGTGGGTGCCGGTGGGCAGGTCGATCTGGGTCACGTCGCCGGTGACCACCATCTTCGAGCCGAAGCCGAGCCGGGTCAGGAACATCTTCATCTGCTCCGGCGAGGTGTTCTGCGCCTCGTCGAGGATCACGAATGCGTCATTAAGGGTTCTACCCCGCATGTACGCCAGCGGCGCGACCTCGATCGTGCCTTCGGTCATCAGCCGGGGAATTGTCGCCGGATCCATCATGTCGTGCAGGGCGTCGTAGAGCGGGCGCAGATACGGGTCGATCTTCTCCGACAGGGTGCCGGGCAGAAAGCCCAACCGCTCTCCAGCCTCCACGGCGGGCCGGGTGAGCACGATCCTCGTCACCTGTTTGTCCTGCAGCGCTTGGACTGCCTTGGCAACGGCAAGGTAGGTCTTGCCGGTGCCGGCAGGTCCGATGGAGAACACGATCGTGTGCCGATCGATGGCGTCGACGTAGCGTTTCTGGTTGAGCGTCTTTGCCCTGATCGTGCGCCCGCGGTTGGACAAGATGTTGGCCGTGAGCACGTCCAACGGGCGCTCCGCGGTCCGCGCCCGCAGCATCGCCACCGTGCGTTCCACGGCCTCAGGTGTCAGACCCTGACCGGTTCGGACGACTGCGACCAGCTCATCGAGTGTGCGCTCGGCCTCAGCGATGTCGTCGGGCTCGCCGGTCATGGTGATCTCGTTGCCACGAACCAGCACGTCAACCCCGGGGTATGACAGCTCGATCACGCGCAGCAACTCATCACCGGAGCCGAGCAGGCTCACCATCGGCACGCTCGACGGGACGACGATCTTGTGCTGGGCCCGCTGGGTGGCCCCTTGTATCTCGGCCATGGGTGGCCTGACGGCCTGCTCGCGCCTGCCCTTCGGTTTCGGCTGCCTGAGGCGGTCAATGCTACCGGTGTGGCGCTCAGCCCGGGGGCCAACGCATGTCGCGTCCACCCAGGACGTGGCCATGGACATGGAACACCGACTGACCCGCTCGCGAGCCGGTGTTGAAGACCAACCGGAAGGCATCGAGCTTGTCATCGTCGGCGATCGCGCTGGCCTCCCGAACCAGTTCGGCCAACGTGCCGGGATCGGCTTCTGCCAGGGAGCCCACGTCCGCATGATGCGCCCGGGGGATCACCAGCACGTGGGTCGGCGCTTGCGGGGAGACGTCCCGGATGGCGATCACGTGATCTGACGCGCGCAGGATGATGGCCGGTACCTCGCCGGCGACGATCCGGCAGAACAGGCAGTCCGGCGAGTCGTTCACGCCCCGCATCGTACGGGCGCAGTCAACGCCTCTACCGTGGGCGAGGTAAACCATGGCGGGGGGCAACGCGTCCATGGGACATGGCCGTCGCCTGCCCTGTTGCCGTCGGTGGATTCGCTGTGAGCGGATCTGCCGCGGTAGACGTGTGCGAGAGGTGGGCGGTGGGCGAAGCGACCAGTGCGGCGTCGTTCAGCAGCGATGCCGACCAGATGGTCACTGAACTCTTCACGATCCACTACGCCGGCTTGGTTCGGCTGGCCACGCTGCTCCTGCGCGACCAGGCCGTGGCCGAGGAGGCGGTGCAGGACGCGTTCGTATCCTTGCACCGCCGGTGGCGGAAGCTGCGCGACCCAGGCAACGCCGCGGCGTACCTGCGCACGTCAGTCATCCACAACACCCGGTCGATCCAGCGCCGGCGTTCAGTGGCGGCACGGCACCCACAGGAAATGCCGTTCGACGGGCCCAGCGCCGAGTCCGGCGCGCTGCGGGGGGTTGCTGGCACCGCCGTCGTCGACGCATTGCGCAAGCTGCCGGCTCGCCAACGCGAGGTGCTGGTTTTGCGTTACTACGCCGATTTGAGTGAAGCCGATATCGCGGAGGCGATGAAGATCAGCCGTGGAGCAGTCAAGAGCCACGCGTCGCGAGGCATGGCGGCGCTGCGCACCAGTTTGGAGCAGTGGGCATGAGCGTCGACGACGAGCGGTTTCGCCGCGACGAGGACCTCCTGCGCCGGGCGCTGCGCGAGGAAGCCGACGAGGTCCTGCCGAGCCTCGATGCGTTGTCCCGAATCCGTCGCCGTACGGCTCGGTCACCGTTGTGGCGACGTCCCGTGGTGCTGGGTATGGCGGCAGCATCGGTCACCGCGCTCGCCGTCATCGCGGGAAGCGCGTACTTCCTGGGTGGCTCGTCCGACGACACCACGGCGTCGAGTGTGGACTCCTCGCCGTCCGCCACCACGATGCAGAGCCCGAGCCCGCCGGCCACCGAGTCGCCCGCGTCAGAACCAACCGATGCGGTGAGTCCGCCGCCGTCGGAAGCCGGTGGCACGCAGCCGGGGAACGAAACGGTGCCGGTGTACTACGTCACCGAAACCACACGTGGAGAGCGGCTGGCTCGCGAGTTCCGCGACGTGCCCACGCCCGACGGCCCACTGGTGGCTGCGGTGACGACGATGCTCGTTGAATCCGCGCTTGACCCGGACTATGACCGGGGGGTCTGGCTGCCCGACACACAAGTCCGAGCCATCGAGGTGAAGGACGACGTCATCGAGGTCGATCTCACCGGCGAGACCGATTACACCAGCGTCCGTGACGACGTCGCCACGCTCGCCGTCCAGCAGCTCGTCTACACAGTGACCGCCGCCGCGGCCGACGCCGGCCAGAACGGCGCGTTGCCGGTTCAGATCCTGGTCGACGGCGTGCCCCCAACGCAGATGTGGGGCCAGCTCGACCTGTCGGGGCCGATTGCCAGAGCCCCGCAGATGGACGTCTGGCAGCTCGTGCAGATCGTCAATCCACAGGACGGAGCCGTCCTCGGTCCATCGGTGACGATCGACGGCGTGGCCATGGCCTACGAGGCCCATGTCGACTGGCAGGTCTTTGACGATCAGGGCAACGTCGTCGACAGCGGGTTCGCAATGACCACCGATTCCAGCACGTTCGCTCCCTTCAGGTTCAACGTCGACCTCGAGCCCGGCTTCTATTCGGTCGTGGTCACCGACTCCGACCCGACTGGTGGTGCAGAAGGGCCCGGACCGATGAGCGACACCAAGAACTTCAGCGTCCGGTAGACCACGCGGGGTTCGCTAGAGCAGGCCGCCGGCAGCCGAGCCGGGCCCGGGTTCAGTTGCGAAGGTCACTTGAACGCGTCGCGGAGGCGGGTGAACAGGTTCTGGCCCTGCGTCGACACCGCACCGTGGGGGTGCTGCTCGTTCCGCAACTGGGCCAGCTCGCGCAGCAGCTCCTCCTGCCGGGAGTCCAGCCGCGCCGGGGTCCGGACCTCCAGGTGGACGAGCAGGTCGCCACGACCCGTGCCGCGCAGCTTCGGAACCCCCCGCGCCGGGATCTTCAGAGTCTGCCCGTGTTGCGCGCCCGGCTTGACCTCGAGCGACTCGGCGCCATCAAGAGTCTCCAACTCGATCGTGGTGCCCAATGCGGCTGCCGTCATCGGCAGCTCGACCGTGCAGTGCAGGTCGTCGCCGGTGCGGTCGAAGACGGGATGCGGCCGCATCACCAGCTCAACGTAGAGGTCGCCGGGGGGCCCGCCGCCCGGGCCGACTTCGCCCTCGCCGGCGAGCTGGATCCGGGTACCGGAGTCGACTCCCGCCGGAATCTTGATCGTGAGACTGCGCCGGGTCCGGACCCGGCCATCGCCGGCGCACTCGACGCAGGGTCGTGGGTTGACCGTGCCGAAGCCGCGGCATTGCGGACACGGCCGCGTTGTCATCACCTGACCGAGGAAGGAGCGCTGCACCTGGCTGATCTCGCCGCGCCCGGAGCAGGTGTGGCAGGTGATCAGCTGGGTGCCGGGCGAGGTGCCAGCGCCTTGGCAGGTACTGCAGACGACCGCGGTGTCGACCTGCATGTCCTTGGTCGCGCCGAACGCCGCCTCGGCCAACTCCACCTCCAGCCGGACAAGAGCGTCCTGCCCCCGACGGATCCGGCTGCGCGGACCGCGCGACGTCGTTGTCCCGCCAAAGAACGCGTCCATGATGTCGGTAAACGAGAAGCCGGTGCCGAATCCACCGCCCGCTCCGTTGCCGCTCGCCAGCGGGTCAGCGCCGAGGTCGTACATCTCCCGCTTGCGAGCGTCGGCCAGCACCTCGTACGCGTTCGTGATCTCCTTGAACCGCTCCTGCGTCTGCGGGTCCGGATTGATGTCGGGGTGAAGTTGGCGCGCTAGTCGGCGATATGCCTTCTTGATGTCGTCGGTCGAGGCATCGCGCGAGACGCCGAGCACCTCGTAGTAGTCGGTTGCGGGCACCACGCTGTCCAAGTTCCCCTAGTTGTTCCTGGCCAGGATCTGGCTGACGTATCGCGCAACGGCTCCCACAGCCGCGATTGTTCCCGGGTAGTCCATGTGCGTCGGTCCGACGACGCCCATGCTCGCCAGCGCGCGCTCCCCCGGGCCGTATCCCGTGGTGATGATCGACGTGGCGGACAGGCCCGACTGAGCATTCTCGTGGCCGATACGGACGGTGAGCGTCGACGGGCTGGTCGCCTCTCCCAGCAGCCGAAGCAGAACCACGTGCTCCTCGAGCGCCTCGAGCAGCGACTCGAGCCCGGTTTCGAAGCCATGCCCGAATCTGGCCAGGTTGGCGGTGCCGGCCACGGCGAGCCGCTCGTCGTGCTTGTCCACCAGCGCCTCGATCAGCGTGGCGGCTATGGCTGCGACCACCTGGCGGTCGGCCGGCGAGAACGACTCCGGGAGCGTCTCGACGGTTGTCGCAACCGCCGACATGTCCAGGCCGGCGACGGCGGGACCCAGCCGGGCGCGCAGGTCGCCCAGCAGCCCGTCGTCGGCCTCGCCTGGCAGTTCGACGATGCGCTGCTCGACCCGGCCGGCGTCGGTGATGAGAACCAACAGCACCCGGCTCGTGCTCAGCGGTACCAACTCGACGTGCCGCACCGTCGAGCGGGCCAGTGACGGGTATTGCACCACGGCGACCTGGCGGGTGAGCTGGGCGAGCAAGCGAACCGTGCGGGTGACCACGTCGTCGAGGTCGACGGCGCCGTCGAGGAAGGTTTGGATCGCCCGCTTCTCGGCAGACGACAACGGCTTCACCGTCGAGAGCCGGTCGACGAAGAGCCGGTACCCCTTGTCGGTAGGGATCCGCCCCGCGCTCGTGTGCGGCTGGGCGATGTACCCCTCTTCTTCGAGCACGGCCATGTCGTTGCGAATCGTGGCCGGCGAGACCCCGAGGTGATGCCGGTCGACCAGCGTCTTGGATCCGACCGGCTCCTGGGTCGCGACGTAATCCTCGACGATGGTGCGCAGCACCTCGAGTTTGCGGTCGTCGAGCGACACCAGCGCACCTCCTCCGGCCGATTTGGCACTCGGTGAATCTGAGTGCCAAGTCTACGTGCGCTAGCCGACGGGAGCCGAACGGTGAGCCGACGACTCTCGATAGCCTTTGGATTCCCAGCCGTGACCAGGGAGCTGACAATGACCTACGACCCCTCGGCATCGTCGGCCGTTGTGCCGTCAGAGGACCGGAACTGGGCGATGGGAGCGCATCTGTCGGCGTTCGTCGCCGCCTACATCGCCTTGGGGTTTCTTGGGCCGCTGATCGTCCTGTTGGTACGGGGCGACCGTTCCCCGTTCGTCCGACGGCACGCCGTCGAGGCGCTCAACTTCAACCTGACGGTGCTCATCTACATCGTGATCTGCGTGATTCTCGCTCTCGTGCTGATCGGCTTCGTGCTGCTCATCGCGCTGGGGATTCTCTATGTCGTGGCGGTGATCATTGGGGCGGTCCGTGCGAGTTCGGGCGAGGAGTACCGGTACCCCTTGACCATTCGGTTCGTGAAGTAACCGGCCTGGGTCCGACCCCGACGAGACGCTATGCGACCAGGTCGCGCACGACGGCGTCGGCCAGCAGCCTTCCTCGCCGGGTCAGCACGATCCGTCCAGTTTCGAGGCTGTCACGCTCGAGCAGGCCGTTAGCCGCAAGCGCATCGGTTGCGGCACGGCGGACATCACCCAGCACCGCGACGTCTAGGCCGTCTGCCAGCCGGGTTTCCAGCAGGATGCGTTCGACCTTGCGAGTTGCGGCATCCAGGACCTCTCGGGCCTGGGCCGGACTCTGGTGTGCCGCAAGCCGACGAGCCCAGGCTGCGGGGTGCCTGACGTTCCACCACCGGACGCCATTGACATGGCTGTGCGCGCCCGGCCCGACGCCCCACCAGTCCGCGCTCGTCCAGTAGAGGCCGTTGTGGCGACAGCGAGCCTGATCCGATGCCGCCCAGTTCGAAACCTCGTACCATCGGAGGCCGGCCGCCGTCAGTAGGTCATCGGCGATCACGTACTTGTCGGCCAGGTCGTCGTCGTCAGGCATGGGCAGCTCGCCTCGCCGGATGCGGGCCGCCAGGTTGGTCCCCGGCTCGACGATCAGCGCGTACGCACTGATGTGGTCCGGGCCTGCATCGACCGCGGCCCGCACACTGCCCTCCCAGTCGGCGAGGCTCTCGCCGGGGGTTCCGTAGATCAGGTCGAGGTTGACGTGGTCGAACCCGGCGTCGTGGGCCTCGGCGACCGCCTCCATCGGGCGGCCGGGCGTGTGTTCGCGGTCGAGGACGGCGAGCACGTGCGGACGCACGCTTTGCATGCCGAGGGATATTCGGGTGAATCCGGCAGCCCGTAGCTCGGCAAGCGAGCGGGGATCAACCGACTCCGGGTTTGCCTCGGTGGTGACCTCCGCCTCCGGCTCGAGGCCGAACATGTCGTCGATGGCGTGCAGGACCCGGCCCAGATCGCGGGATGCCAGCACGGTCGGTGTACCGCCGCCGAAGAACACCGTCGAGACCGGCAGGTTGACATCGCCGAGAACCCGTCTTGCCAGGCGTAGCTCGGAAATCGCGGCGTCCGCCCAGGTGTCCCGCGATGCTCCGGGTTCGCTGCCCAGCTCGGCGGCGGTGTAGGTGTTGAAGTCGCAGTAGCCGCACCGGGTTGTGCAGAACGGCACATGCAGGTAAATGCCGAACGGCCGGCTGCCGAGCCTTGTCAGCGCCGACGGCGGCAGTGCTCCGTCGGGTGGCGCGGGCTCACCTTCCGGCGGTGTCGACGGCATGTCGCCATTGTGACCCGACCATGAGACGAACCGATCAGGTGCGTGACGCCGTCGGTCCTGCGTGGATTCCTCACCTGATCGTCATGGGTTCACGGACTGAGACGCGAGCAGGTGCACGATCGCACGATTCATGCGCGCCTTCGACACCTGATCGTTCTGCGCCGGACGATCAGGTGCAGAATCGACGATCATTTGACCGATGGGCCCCCGGCTAGCCCGAGTACATGCGGTCGAGGGTGTCGGCGTACTTCGTCTCGACGGCTTTGCGCTTGACCTTCAGGCTGGGGGTCAGGTCGCCGTCGTCGACGGTCAGGTCCTGCGGCAGGATCTCGAACTTCTTGATCGTCTCCCACCGTTCCAGCCGGGCGTTGAGCTCGTCGACGTGCCCCTGAACCAGCTCCCGGACCTGCGGTGAGAGCACGAGTTGCTCGTATGGCGTACCCGCTAGGTCGTTCTGATCGGCCCAGCCGGCAATCGCATCGGGATCCAGTGTGATCAGCGCGGTGCAGTAGTTGCGGCCGTCACCGTGGACGACGATCTGGCTGGCATAGGGGCTCACTGCCTTGAAGATGACCTCGACCTTCTGCGGGGCCACGTACTTGCCACCCGAGGTCTTGATGAGGTCCTTCTTGCGGTCGGTGATCCGGACGTAGCCGCGATCGAGCTCAGCGATGTCGCCGGTGAGGAACCAGCCGTCGTCGGTAAACACCTCAGCTGTCTGCCCGGGATTGTTGTGGTATCCGCGCATGATGCCCGGGCCTTTCAGCAGCAGCTCGCCGTCCGCGGCGATCCGGACCTGGGTGCCCGGTGCTGGGGGTCCGACCGTTCCGAACCGGGTGTCGTCCGGGAGATTGACCGCGGTCGCTGCGCTGGTCTCGGTGAGCCCGTACCCCTCGAGAATCGTCATTCCGGCCGCGTGGAACCATTCGGCGACATCGCGAGACAGCGCAGCCGAACCGCTGACGAAGAACCGCACCCGCCCGCCGAGCCGTTCCCTGATCTTGTGGAAGACCAGCTTGTCGGCCAGCGCGTACTGGCGAGCAAGCAGTCCGCTGGGCTCCCGGCCTTGCTGGCGCAGCTGCGAGACCTTGTGCCCGACGCTGAACGCCCAGCCGAAGATCTTCGCCTTCAGACCGCCCTCAGCCGCCACGCCGGTGATGACCCGGGACCGGACCTTTTCGAAGATGCGCGGGGCACCGGCCATGAACGTCGGCTTCACGACGCCGAGGTTCTCGACGATGCGGTCGAGGTTGCCGTCGATCGCGGTCGCGAAGCCGATCCGCAGCTGCAGCACCTCCAACACCTTGCCGAACGAGTGCGACAGCGGCAGCCACAGGTACTGCACGTCGTCCGGGGTCAGGATCCTGAGTGCATCGACGGCCGCGGCCTCGTAGGTCCAGTTGTCGTGCACCAGGCGTACCCCCTTTGGCCGCCCAGTGGTTCCAGAGGTGTAGATCAGCGTTGCAAGGTCCTCAGGGCCCACGGCGGCGAGCGCGTCGTCGACTGCGGTAGGCCGATCGGCCAGGAGGGCCCGGCCGCGCTCCTCGAGCTCGGCCAATGTCATGACCAGGTCGCCCTTACTGGAACCCTCGAAGACGACGACAGCCATCAGGTTGGGCAGGTCGGCGCGATGTTCCAGAACCTTCTCCACCTGGGCGTCGTCGTCGGCGAACACGACCCGAGAACCAGAGTCGGACAGGATGTAGTAGACGTCGTCGGGAGTCGTCGACGGATAGACGGTGGTCGTCGCCGCCCCGGCAGACATGATCGCGAGGTCGGCGAGCACCCACTCGATTCGGGTGGACGATGCGATAGCGACCCGCTGCTCGGCCTCGACCCCGAGGGCGAGCAGGCCAGCCGCGATGTCCCAGACTCGGTCACGGGTCTGCTCCCAGGTCAACGAGGTCCAGCCGCCCCCTTCGGGGTAGCGGAACGCCTCACGCGTCGGGGTGGCAGCGACTCGGTCCAGGAACATCCGCCCCACGGACGCCGGTCGATCCTTGACGATCTCGGCCGGATCGGTCACCACGTCGGTCATCGGTCTCCTCCAGGTCCGGGACCGGCGACGATGGGGTCCCGTTGTTCGAACGGTATTGCGTCCGCGGACCGGATGGGAGTCCCGGGGCAGGAGCTCCGGCTAACGCTTCGCGATCGGTCCGCCTTCGGAACCGGACGAGAGGGCAGCGATGAATGCTTCTTGCGGCACTTCGACTCGGCCCACCATCTTCATCCGCTTCTTGCCTTCCTTCTGCCGTTCGAGCAGCTTGCGCTTGCGGGTGATGTCGCCGCCGTAGCACTTGGCGAGCACGTCCTTGCGCACGGCGCGGATGGTTTCCCGCGCGATGATTCGGGAGCCGATGGCCGCCTGGATGGGCACCTCGAACTGTTGGCGCGGAATCAGCTCGCGCAGCCTGGCGACCATCGCGACGCCGTAGCCGTAGGCCTTGTCCTTGTGCACGATCGCGCTGAACGCGTCGACGGTCTCGCCGTGAAGCAGGATGTCGACCTTGACCAGATCCGCCTCTTGCTCACCGGTGGGCTCGTAGTCGAGGCTGGCGTAGCCGCGAGTTCGCGACTTGAGAGCGTCGAAGAAGTCGAAAACGATCTCCGCGAGCGGCAACGTGTAGCGCAGCTCGACGCGGTCCTCGGACAGGTAGTCCATGCCGAGCAGGCCTCCTCGTCGCGCCTGGCACAACTCCATGATCGTGCCGACGTAGTCGCTTGGCGCGAGAATCGTGGCGCGGACCACCGGCTCGTACACAGTCGCGAGCTTGCCCGACGGGAACTCACTGGGGTTCGTGACGGTGTGTTGCACGCCGCTCTCCATGAGCACGGTGTAGACGACGTTCGGTGCCGTCGAGATCAGGTCGAGCCCGAACTCGCGCTCCAGCCGCTCGCGCACGATTTCCATATGCAGCAGGCCAAGGAAGCCGCACCGGAACCCGAACCCGAGAGCACCGGATGTCTCCGGTTCGTAGACCAGCGCGGCGTCGTTCAGCTTGAGCTTGTCGAGAGCATCACGCAGCCTCGGGTAGTCCGACCCGTCGAGAGGATAGAGCCCGGAGAAGACCATCGGCTTCGGCTCGCGGTATCCGGGTAAGGCGTCTTTCGCCGGCCGCGCCGCAGTGGTCACCGTGTCCCCGACCTTCGACTGCCGCACGTCCTTGACCCCGGTCATGAGGTATCCGACCTCGCCGACGGCCAGACCTGGGCTGGGTGTCATCTCCGGTGAGATCACGCCGATCTCGAGCAGCTCGTGGGTCGCCCGGGTCGAGAGCATGAGGATCCGGTCCCGCGGCGAAAGCTGCCCGTCGATCACCCGGACGTAGGTGACCACGCCTCGATAGGTGTCGTAGACGCTGTCGAAGATCATGGCGCGGGCTGGCGCGTCCGGGTCACCGACCGGCGGTGGCAGAGCTGTGACGATGCGCTCCAACAACTCGGTCACGCCCTCCCCAGTCTTGCTACTGACCTGGAGGACGTCGCCCGGGTCACAGCCGATCAGGTGCGCGAGCTCGGCGGCGTATTTGGCCGGTTGAGCCGCCGGTAGGTCGATCTTGTTGAGCACGGGGATGACATGCAGGTCGGCCTCGAGGGCAAGGTAGAGGTTGGCCAGCGTCTGCGCCTCAATGCCCTGGGCCGCGTCGACCAACAGCACGGCTCCTTCACAGGCAGCCAAGCTTCGGCTCACTTCGTAACTGAAGTCGACATGCCCGGGCGTGTCGATGAGGTTGAGCAGGTAGGTGATCCCGTCGGCGGCTGAATACGGAAGGCGGACGGCCTGGCTCTTGATGGTGATGCCGCGCTCGCGTTCGATGTCCATGCGGTCCAGGTACTGAGCGCGCATGGTCCGCCCGTCGACGACTCCGGTCAACTGCAGCATGCGGTCGGCCAGGGTCGACTTGCCGTGGTCGATGTGAGCGATGATGCAGAAGTTGCGGATCAGCTCGGGCGGGGTGGTCGCCGGCGCCGGGATGTTCGAAATGGCGGGCACGGACTTCCTCGGCGATGTGGACGGGGTCGCGTCGGTCGGTGGTGGCGTGGGGTAGCCCCTCGGGGTCATCATCCCACGTGGCGTCACGCTGCGGCCTCGGCGACGGTGCCCGCGGCCACATAGCCGAGCACCGTCACCCAGAGCGTCCCTTCGGCGTCGGCGCGGCGCAGCGCCGCGAACCACCGGTCCCGCAGGTCCGCCGGGACAATCTCCGCCTCCGCCGGGATCTGCTCGTTGAACTGCGGGAAGATCGTCCCTACATCGGTGAGCGAGGTGTACGTGAACGGGTGTACGCGGACCTCGACGTCGACCAGGCCGGCGCGCACCATTCGCCGGCGCAGCGTGCGCCCGATGGCCGGTTGTGGCGAGAGGGTGTTCATCATGCCGAAGACTGCGTCGACCAGAGACGGTTCGTCGATGTCCACGGCAGCGGAGCGCCAGTCGGTGTCCAGGACGCACACCACACCGTCGGGGACGGTCACGCGCACCAGCTCTCCGATGGCGGCGTCCGGGTCGGAGAGGTGCTGCAGCACCCGCTCGCATCGAGCCCGGTCGAAGGAGTTCGCGGCAAAGTGGAGGTCCGTGACGTCGGCGCGCTCATACGTCACGCCCACGCCGTCGTCGCGGGCCCGCGCTGCGTCGATCATTTGCCGGCTCAGATCCACTGCGGTGACTCCACCGTCGGGACCCACCAGGGCAGCCAGCTCGCGGGCAACCTCGCCCAGGCCGCATCCCGCGTCGAGGATCCGCAGGCCAGGGACGAGAACGAGGAGGTCGAGGGCGATTTCGCGCCAGGCGCGAACTTCCTGCAGGTTCGCCACTGCCTCCAGATAGCCCATCAGTTGCGGCGCCAAGTGGGATTGGTCGATCCGGGCGAAGACTCTCTCCGAGTTCCCCGGCGGGATCGTCACGCGCGAATCATGGCACCGGGTCGCGTGGACCGGCCAGCACCAGCACGGCCGCAGGCTCCCGACGGGTACCGTGCCATGCGTGGAGATCGACGACGTCGAACCAGGCCGCAGCGGTCCCTACGCCACCACCGAGGCGCACGACGCCGATGCGGTCGTCGCGTCATACAACCCCGACACCGACGGCGATCCAGACCCCGGCGAGATCGTCTGGACCTGGGTGCCGTATGAGGAGGACGACGGCCGGGGCAAGGACCGTCCGGTGCTGGTCGTCGCCCGGGAGGCAACGGGCACGCTGATTGCTGTCCGGCTCTCCAGCCACGACCATGACGACGACCGCGACTGGATCCCGCTCGGCGCGGGAACCTGGGACGGGGAGGGCCGGCCGTCCTGGGTCGACGTCGGCCGCGTGCTTCGTGTACACCCGCAAGGAATGCGCCGCGAGGCCGCCTGTCTGGACCGCGACCGCTTCGATCTGGTCATCGGACGGCTTCGGGACCGCTACGGCTGGGTGTGATGTGCCGTTTGGTTCGCTCCATGCAGCGCTGGTAACCTGAGCCCTTTCCTATCGCACGAGATTCCGATTACCAATGAGGGCCCATTTGTGGCGAACATCAAGCAGCAAAAGAAGCGCATCCTCACCAACGAGAAGGCCCGGCAGCGCAACAAGGCGGCCAAGTCCTCGCTGAAGACCGCCGTGCGCCGGTTCAACGCGGCCGCGGATTCCGGCGACGCCGAGCAGGCAGTGACCTTGGCCCGCGAAGCCAGTCGCAAACTCGACAAGGCCGCAAGTAAGGGCGTCATCCACAAGAACCAGGCCGCCAATCGCAAGTCGGCGGTCGGCAAGCGCGCCGCGACTCTCTAGCCGGCGCGCGCCCCTCAGGCCGCTCGAGCGGCCCCGATCTCCAGCACCGCAGTCGTGAGTGCCAGCGTCGGGTCATTACCGCCCCCCTTGACCGCGAGGTCGGCCGCAGCGACTGCGCGAATCGCCCGGACCAGCCCGGTCGGGGTCCAGCCCCGGAGCTGGCCGCGGAGAATGCGCACCTTCCATGACGGCACTCCCAGGTCCCGAGCGATGTCGGCGTCGCGGACGCCGCGTGGGGTACCCGCCACCCGGGCCAGCAAGCGCACGGCCGTCGCAAGGGCGGCCGTGACGAGTACCGGGTCGGTGCCGGTCTCCAATGCCCACCGCAGCTGCTCCAGAGCGTCCGCGGTCCGGCCCTCGACCGCCCGGTCGGCAACGACCCAGCCCTTCACCTCGGCGCGGCCTTCGAAATATGTAGCGACCACCGCGTCGTCGACCACGCCGTCGTCGGCGTCGGCAACCAGCTGAGCCGCCGCCGATGCGAGCCCGCGCAGGTCACCGCCCAGGGCTTCGACCAGCCGGCGAGCCGCCGGCTCGGTGATCGTCCCGCCGGCCGCGGCCACCTCAGCACGGACGAACGCGACCTGGTCGTCCGGCCGGGTCATCCGATCGCACGTCACCACGCGGGCGCCCGCGGTGCGAAGCTCGGCGAGCAGCCGCTTGCCCTTCGCCCCTCCCGAGTGGACGACGACGAGATGGGTATCCGGCGCGGGCGCAGCTGCGTACCGAAGCAGCGCCCTGGCGGCCTGGTCACCCATGTCCTCAGTGGAGCGCACCACCAGCACTCGGCGGGTCGCGAACAGCGACGGGCTCATCTGCTCCGCCAGCGCGGCGGCTGTGAGGTCGCTGCCCGCGATCTCGGTCACGTCTGCGTCGGAGTCGGCAGCGCGGGCCGACGTGATAACCGCGCGAACCGCCCGGTCGGCGAGAAACCCCTCCGGGCCGACGACCAGGGTCACGGGTACCAGGTGCACGTCGAGAACGGACATCGGGCCAAGGATTTCACGCGTCGCCAGCGTCCACTGTGGTTGCCCGCCCTGCCCGCGGTCCGCCGGTCACGACACCGAGTCCTTCGCCCGTGTCGACCACTGCGACGGACCCGTCGACGTCCGTGCGCACGACCCGAACCGCCATCTCTTCGAACATGTCGAGGGTCTCCCTGGCGGGATGTCCGTGGGTGTTGCCGGCTCCGACACTGACCAGCGCGACCCGCGTGCCGAGGTTGGTCAGCAGCTCTGGCTCCTGATGGACAGAGCCGTGGTGCGGCACCTTCAGAACGTCGGCGTGTAGGCCCGGCTCGGCGCCGAGGATGGCTCGCTGCGCCTCGGGCTCGATGTCGCCGGTGAGCAGGATCCGGACGCCGTCCACCGTCGCATCGAGCACGACGCTGGCGTTGTTCGGCGGGGAACCGTCGCTGATGATCCGACGAGGCCAGACGACTCGTAGGCGCACGGACTCACCCACCACGAGGTCGTCACCCGCGCGGGCCTGGCTGACCGGGATCCCTGTTGCAGCCAGCGACTTACGCACATCGGCGGCGTACTCGTCCGGATCATCGAGCGGCGACACCAGCACCTGGCCGACCCGCCGTCCGTCGATGACTCCTGGCAGTCCGACGACGTGATCGGCATGGAAGTGGGTGAGCACGAGCAGCGGAACCTGCCGAATCTCGAGCGAGTCGAGGCACCGGTCGACGAACGATGGCTCCGGTCCAGCATCGACAACCACTGCCGTACCGGGTCCGACGCGCAGCGCCAACGCGTCGCCTTGCCCGACGTCGCACGCGACGACCAGCCAATCGGACGGCGGCCACCCGGGCGATGGAGGCCGCACCAGGATCACGGCAGCGAGCACGAGAGCGGCCGGAATCGCCCACCGTGGGCGGCGAAGCAGAACCGGCAACATCGCTGCCGTGCCGAGCGCCGTCGCGGTGGCGGCCAGCACGCCGATGGCACCGGTTGGCCAGGCCACGACGGCACCGGGCAGGTCGGCACCGTGCTCGGCGACGACCAGATCCACGACGCCGGCAGGCCGGCCAGCCACCCCAGGGCGCCGGACGCATACGCGGACAGGGGCGAGACCACCGCGGCGGCTGCGCCGAGGATGGTGGCCGCGGCCACGACCGGAGCGACCATGATGTTCGCCGGGAGCGACGCCAGGCTCGCCTGTGCCGTAATGGCGACCACGATCGGCGCACACGCCACCTGCGCAGCGAGCGGCACGGCGAGTGCCTCCGCCAGCGGCCGTGGCAGCCAGGGCATGGCATCGCGCCATGCCGGTGACAGGACCAGGATCGCGCCGGTGGCCAGCACCGAAAGGGCGAACCCCGCGTCGCGGGCCAGCCAAGGATCGGCCAGCAGCAACGCGAGAACTGCCGCCGCCAGGGCCGGCGGGCCGCGGCGTCGTCCGGACGCGGTGAGGGACGCGACCGCGATCACGCCCATGACTGCGGCCCTCAACACACTCGGCTCGGGCCGTGCCAGCAGCACGAAGCCAGCCACCGTGATGCCGCCGAGCACTGGAAGCCCGTAGCTTCGCACGCCCATCCACCGGGCCAGCCCCAGGACGGCAACCAGCAGGATCGTGACATTCGTGCCTGAAACGGCCGTCAAATGAGAGAGGCCGGTCGCCCGCATGTCAGCACGCACCGACTCGGGCAGCAGGCTCTCGTCCCCGACGACGAGGGCGGGTACCAACCCCCGCGGGCCGTCATCCAGGCCATCGACCGCGTCACGCAGCCCGGCTCGCAACGGTTCCGTGAGCCGACCCGCGATACCGGGTGGTCCGTGGACTCGCGGCGGGTTCCCGACCCGCAGTAGCGCCGCGATGTCGGCTGACCGCTCGGTGGGGGCGAGGCGTCCGGAGGCCGAGACTCGTTGGCCCGGTCGAAGTCGGGTCCACTCAGTACTCGCGGCGAGCAGCAGGACGGGAGTCCGGACCGCCGCGGTGACGCCGCCGCCGGTGACCTGTTCGATCCGTAGCCTCCCGATCACGTACGGCGCCCGGCCTGCTGCTGCTGCGCGAAGCTGGGGGTCATTGGTGACGACGCCGGTGATCCGGACCTCGGCGCGCTTGCCAGCCAGCTCATCGACCGGCCCGGCCCGCACCGTTGCCGCCCGCGCCGCTCCGGCGACCACCCCGCCGAGCAGACACACCAGCGCGACGCTCGTGGCCAGACGTGCCGGCCGCGATCCGCCGACCCGGCCGACGACGATGGCAGCCGCCGTGATGCCGGCACCGGCCGCGACCAGTCCCGAGGGTGGCGCGACGACGCCGACTAGCACTCCGGTCCAGGTGCCGACCGCAGCCGGCACCAGCCGCAGGTCTGGTCGGCCCGACGCCGCTGCATTCACACGGTGACCAGATCGGCGAGTTCGGCGAAGATCGCCGGGCCTATACCCGACACATCTTGGAGTTCGTCGGCCGATGTGAACCGGCCGTGCTCGTCCCGCCAGGCCAGGATCCGGCCGGCGAGTGCAGGCCCGATTCCCGGCAGGGCCTCGAGTTGCTCGGCGGATGCTGTGTTGAGGTTGACCAAGACTGGTGCAGCGGGTTGGCCACTGGGGGCCGCGTCAGCGCCGGCGGGTGCCGGCACACCGACCAGAATCTGCTCGCCGTCCGTGATCAGCCGCGCGAGGTTGAGGCCGGTCAGGTCGACGCCCCTGAGCGCACCACCGGCCGCGTCCACTGCGTCGAGCACTCGGGAGCCCGAGGGCAGCCGGACTATGCCTGGCTTGCGTACCTTCCCAGCCACGTGCACTACGAGCTGCGCCGGTTCGCTCGCGGGAGAGCCGGCCGGCTCCGAATCGGGCAGGCCCGACGCGGGCGTGCCGGTGGCAACGACCGTCGCGGAGACACCTGACCCAACCGGTTCGACCCGCGGTCTGCCGAGCCCCAACAGCAACGCGGCGACGGCCAGTCCCAGCAGGACGACGAGCACGATGACAACGGCGTGCCCACTCTCGAGGCCGACTCGGCCACCCCGTACCGTCGCGGGCAGCGATTCAACGGCCGCCCGCAGCGCGAGTGGCAGCCGGTCGACTGCCGCCGACCCGACGCGCGGTGCCGCTTCCTCGGCTGTGTCGAGGCCTGGCGGCACCTGCGGCACCCAACCCGCTCGCCGCGCAGCAACCCGGCGGCTGATCGCTGCCAGGCGGCGCCGGGCCGCATGCCGATCATCCTCGGTGGGCGCGCGCCGGCGCGCCGCAACTGGCCATCGCATCCTGCGACGCTAGGCGGCGCCGACACCAGGTCACAGATCGTCAGGGCTGGGCTGTGGATACCGGGGTCGACGTCACGGCTGCTGTGGACGATCACGCCGCGCCGGCTGGGTGCGGAGACACCACCACGGCAAGCAGTCCGGGTCCGGTGTGGGCGCCGATCACGGCGCCCACCTCCGAGACGAGCAGCTGATCGACAGCGGGCAGCCTGGCCCGTATCCGGTGCGCCAGCGCCACGGCACGGTCGGCGTTGTCCAGGTGGTGCACGGCCACACCAACCGGACCAGCCCCGGCCCGCTCCAGCGCCAGTTCTTCCAGCCGGGCAACCGCCCGGGAGAACGTGCGCACCTTTTCCAGCGGCTGAATTTCGCCCCGGTGCAGATACAGCAGCGGCTTCACGGCGAGAGCGGCGCCCAGCAGCGCCTGCGCGGCACCGATCCGTCCGCCCCGGCGCAGGTACTCCAGCGTGTCGAGGCAGAAGAACGCCGATGACGACTCGGCCCGCCGGCGCGCCACCTCGCCGACTTCTTCGAACGAGCAGCCACGGTCGGCTGCGTCGGCGGCCGAAAGGGCAGCGAAACCGAGCCCCATCCCCAGCGACTGCGAATCAATGACGTCGACCGGGACCGGCGCGTCGTTCGCCGCCAGCCGGGCGGAGTCGGCGGTCCCTGACAACTGTCCGGAGATATGCACCGAGACGACCGCGGTCGCTCCGGCAGCAACGGCGGATTCGTAGGTGTCCAGGAACGCCCGCGGGCTGGGTCGCGAGGTGCTGACCCTGACCCGGCGTCGCAGGGCATCGGAAAGCTCCCGAGGCCCGAACGCAGTCCCCTCGTCGAAAGACCGGCCGTCGACGACGACCTTCAGGGGGACGACGATGACGCCGGCGGCGTCAGCGATCTCCGGGCCGAGATAACTGGTGGAGTCGGTGACGACAGCGACATCCCGGCCCATGGCCGGGAAGGTTACCCGCTGGTTACGCGGTCACCGGAAACAACGTTCACCAGCCCCGGCGCTCTCACCACTACCGTCCGGACACCCTGGCCGGCGATGGCGCGCTGCACCGCTGGCGAAGCCAGCGCCCGGTCCTGCAACGCATCCTCGGCAATGGTCACCGGCACCTCCAGACGGTCCCGGACCTTGCCGTCGACCTGCACGACGCAGGTCACCGTCTCCTCGACCAGGTACGCCGGATTAGCCTGCGGATACGGCTCGTAGGCAAGTGACCCTGCCTGACCGAGCCGCGACCACAGCTCCTCGGCAAGGTGCGGTGCGAACGGCGCCACGAGCAGCACCAGCGCCTCGGCGACCTCACGGGGCACGGTGTCGAGCTTGGTCACGTGGTTGTTCAACTCGATCAGCCGTGCGATCGCGGTGTTGAACCGCAGGGCGGTCATGTCCGCCCGAACGGTCTCGATCGTCTGGTGCAGGAGCTTGCGGGTTGGCTCGTCGGGCTCGATGTCGGCGACGACGGGTTCCCCGGTTTCCTCGCTCACCACGTTCCGCCATAGTCGCTGCAAGAACCGGAGCGAGCCGACCACGGCGCGGGTTTCCCACGGCCGTGACAGGTCAAGCGGCCCCATCGACATCTCGTAGACCCGCAGCGTGTCGGCACCGTAGGCGACATACATGTCGTCCGGAGACACCACGTTCTTCAGGCTCTTGCCCATCTTCCCGTACTCCCGGGTGACCGGCAGGCCGTCGTAGAAGTAGGTGGTCTCGGTCCCCTCCACCTTCTCGAAGACCTGCTCGGCGGGTACGTACGATCCGCGCTCGTCGGTGAACGCGTAGGCCTGGATGTAGCCCTGGTTGAACAGCCGGTAGAACGGTTCCTCGCTGGAGACGTGGCCCAGGTCGAAGAGCACCTTGTGCCAGAAGCGGGCGTACAGCAGATGCAGGACGGCATGCTCGACCCCGCCGACGTAGAAGTCGACGCCGCCGGTCCCGCCCGGAGCCCGCGGACCCATCCAGTACCGCTCGTTTTCCGGATCGACCAGCCGCTCGGTGTTCGTCGGGTCGATGTAACGCAGTTCGTACCAGCACGATCCAGCCCAGTTCGGCATGGTGTTGGTGTCCCGCCGGTAGCGCTTCGGTCCATCGCCCAGGTCGAGCTCCACCTGGACCCACTCGGGAACCCGGGCCAGGGGCGGCTCGGGTTCGGAGTCGGTGTCCTCAGGCGGGAACGTGCGCGGCGCGTAGTCCGGGACATCGGGCAATTCGACCGGCAGCATCGAGTCAGGTAGCGCAACCGGCAGGTCGTGTTCGTCGTAGACGACCGGGAACGGCTCGCCCCAATACCGTTGGCGGCTGAACAACCAGTCCCGCAGCCGGTAGGTCACCGTGCCCGAGCCAAGACCTTTCTCCTCCAGCCAGCCGATGATCGCGGCCTTGGCCTCGGCGACCGACAACCCGTTGAGAGAAATCTCGTCGTTCGCGGAGTTGATGGCTGGCCCCTCGCCGAGGTAGGCCTCCCCGGTCCACCCATCAGGTGGAGCCACCGTCCTGACGATGGGCACCTCGAAACGGGACGCGAACTCCCAGTCCCGTTCGTCCTGGCCGGGCACGCCCATGATCGCGCCAGTGCCGTAGCCCATCAGCACGTAGTCGGCGACGAACACGGGAATCCGACCACCGGTGGCTGGATTGACCGCGAACGAACCGGTGAACACGCCGGTCTTCTCCCGGCCCTCGGTCTGTCGTTCCACCTCTGTCTTCGCGATGGCGCCCGAGCGGTAGGCCCCGACGGCTTCCTCCGGCTTCGCATATCCGCCGGTCCATGCGGGCCGAGTGTCGTCCGGCCATGCGGACGAGGTCAGTGCGTCGGCCAGTGGATGCTCTGGCGCCACGACCATGAACGTCGCACCGAATACCGTGTCCGGCCGAGTGGTGAAGACCTCGAGGTCGCCAACATCGGTGGAGAACCGGATGTTAGCGCCGGTGGACCGGCCGATCCAGTTGCGCTGCATGGTCTTGATCTTGTCCGGCCACTCGATGCGCTCGAGGTCGTCGACCAGCCGATCGGCGTAGGCGGTGATGCGCAACTTCCATTGCCGAAGGCTGCGCTTGAAGACCGGGAAGTTACCGCGTTCGCTGCGTCCCTCGGAGGTGACCTCTTCGTTGGCAAGCACGGTCCCGAGACCCGGACACCAGTTGACCGGCGCCTCGGAGACGTACGCCAGCCGGTGGTCGTCGAGGATCTTCCGCTGCTCGACCTCGTTGAGCTCGGACCAGGCCCGGCCGTCCGGCGTCGGACGGCTGCCGGACCGGTAGCTTTGGGCCAGCTCGGCGATGGGCCTGGCCCTTCCGCGCCCACCGTTGGCATCCGGGTCGTACCACGACTGGAAGATCTGCAGGAAGATCCACTGGGTCCAGCGGTAGTAGCCGGGATCGATGGTCTCGATGCTGCGTCGCCGGTCGTGAGCCAGGCCCAGTCGCCGGAGTTGCTCCCGGAAGCGCACGATGTTGCGCTCGGTCGTCGTCCGAGGGTGCTGACCGGTTTGCACGGCATACTGCTCGGCCGGCAGGCCGAACGCGTCGAAGCCCATCGTGTACAGCACGTTGGACCCGCACATCCGCTGGTAGCGGCCGAGGACGTCGGTCGCGATGTACCCGAGTGGATGCCCGACATGCAGGCCCTCGCCCGATGGGTACGGGAAGAAGTCCATCAGGAAGAACTTCTCCCGGCTGGCGACGTCTCCGGCGAGCGGCCCGACCGGATTGGGTGTCTCGAACGTCCCGTCGGCATCCCACCGGTCCTGCCACCGACGCTCGATCGTCGCCGCCAGAGTGTTGGAGTACCGATGGGGCGGCGCTGCATCGGGCGTCGCGGCCGTGCTCGTCTCTGTCTCACTCATGGGATTCGTGTCCCTCGTGGTTCGTGTCGTCGGACCCGGAGAAACTCGCGCCGAGAACAGATCGACCCCTCACCCAGGAGGGGTCCGCCACGCTGACGCGACGCTGCGACCAAGCGTCCGCTACAGGTCAGCGCGGCCCGGTAAGGAGGAGCAGGCCTCGCACTCGCCCAGGGTATCGCACCGCCGCACCGGTCGGATGCGGCTCAGACCAGCGACGACCAGTAGTCCCAGAACCGGACCAGGACCAGCCCGGCCACCACGACGTACCAGACCGCGAGCACCAAGCCGCGATTTCGGACAACGAATCGCCGCAGGCCCGAACCTGCCGGCAGGTGACCCACTTGCAGGTTGTGCACCGTCACGTACCAGAAGATCGGGATCGTGACGACCCAGACCACCATGCAGTACGGGCAAAGGGCACCGATGGTGTAGAGGCTCTGGAAGATCAGCCAGTGCACGAAGGCGACGCCGAACAGCGCGCCAGCCTCCAACGCCAGCCAGAACCAGCGTGGCAGCGTCGCACCGGTCAGGAGCACTACGCCGATTGTGGTGACGACCGCGAAGGCGGCGATTCCGATCAGCGGGTTCGGGAAACCGAACGCCTCCGCCTGCCAGGTCTGCATCACCGAGCCACAGCTGAGGATCGGGTTGAAGCTGCAGGTGGGAACGTAACCGGGGTCCTTGAGCAGAGCGATCCGCTCAACGGCAAGGACAAACGCCGCGACGAACCCGATCGCGCCACCCACCGTCAGGAGCGCCGATAAATCACGGCGCGCGCCGCCAGCGAGCTGGTGCTCGTTGGGTGCGTCGAGATCGACGTCGAGCTCGTCGGACGCCTCGATCTCCAGGTTGCGGGCCATGGCTCCAGGTGATCGACGGACAGGAAGTCTCCGCAGCCAACGTACGCCCGACAGTCCGCCATGGTGGACTCGGACCACCGAGCCATCATCACCCGGAGGCCGAGTATGGGTCCCGAGCAGGTCGTCGACGTCGTCGTGATCGGAGGAGGACCGGCCGGAGAGAACGTCGCGGAGCGGGTCGTGCGAGGCGGTTTGAGCGCCGCCGTCGTCGAGGCCGAGCTGCTGGGTGGTGAATGCTCGTACTGGGCGTGTGTGCCGAGCAAGGCCATGCTTCGCCCGATCGACCTCGTGGGTGCGGCGCGTCGGTCACCCGGGGCGGCGCAGGCGTTTTCGGGGCGGATCGACGTCGACGCCGTACTCGCGCGGCGCGACGAAGCCACCAGCAACCGCGACGACAGCGGCCAGGTGGAATGGATCGACGGCCTACCGGCAATGCTCGTGCGCGGACACGGCCGGATTGTTGGGCCCCGAACCGTCGAGGTGGCATCGGACGGCACCCGCCGAACCTTGCAAGCCCGCCACGCCGTGGTTGTGGCAACCGGAAGCCGAGCGACCGTGCCTGACATCCCCGGGCTGTCGGACGTCCGGCCCTGGACCAGCCGCGAGGCGACCTCGCTCCGCAGCGTGCCGAAGCGGCTTGCGGTCATCGGCGGCGGGGTCGTCGCTTGCGAGATGTCTCATGCGATCCGAGGCCTGGGCGCCGAAGAGGTGACCATGCTGGTTCGTGGGTCCGGCCTGCTGCGGCGCATGGAACCGTTCGCAGGCCAGCTGGTCGCTGGCGGTCTCGACGCATCTGGCGTCGACGTCCGCTACAGGACAAGCGTCGCCGAGGTAACTCGCAGGGCCGACGACGGCCCGATCAGTCTCACGCTTTCCGACGAGATGACCCTCCAAGTGGACGAAGTCCTCATGGCGGCCGGCCGGAGCCTCAACACCGACGACATCGGCCTGCACACGGTCGGGCTGGATCCGGGAAAGCCCGTCGCCGTCGACGACAGCCTCCGAGCCGAGGGCGTCGGGGAAGGCTGGCTGTACGCCGTGGGCGACGCCAACGGGCGCAACTTGCTCACGCACATGGGCAAGTACCAGGGGCGGGTCTGCGGTGACGTCATCGTCGCGCGCGCTCATGGCCAGGCCGATGACGAACCGGCTCTGCGAGCAACGTCGGACGCCGCTGGCGCACCGCAGGTGGTCTTCACCGATCCCGAGGCGTGCTCAGTGGGCCTGACGGAGTCCACCGCCCGCGACCGCGGCCATAACATCCGTACCGTCGAATACGACATCGGCGCGGTGACTGGCGCCTACCTGCTCGGCGAGGACTACCGAGGGCGCGCCAAGGCGGTCGTGGACGAGTCGCGCGGCGTGCTGCTCGGGGTCACGTTCGTGGGATCGGGCGTCGCAGAGCTGTTGTACTCGGCGACCGTCGCGGTAACCGGCGAGGTTCCATTGAACCGGCTCTGGCATGCCGTGCCGGCTTTCCCTACCGTCAGCGAAGTTTGGCTGCGATTGCTCGAAACGTACGGCCTTTGACTGTTTCGGCTTGCTCCGCTGCGGCGCGCGAGCGCCGATCAACCTTGATCTGCCTTCGGTTCGGTCTGTCCTGTGGACGCCGCCCGCCGGCAACGCCATGATCGGGGCCGTGGCATCGGAGACAAACGACGAAGGAGCCACCGGAGCCCGGACCCCAGCGTTGGTGCTCATCCCGCTTCTCGTCGGGTGCGCCGTTGCGGTCGCACTCGGCGTGTACGGACGTAATCACACGCCGACTGGCGAGGCGATCTTTACGCTCGGCTTCTCCGGATTGATCAACATGAAGGTCTGGCTCACGACGATCGTCGTGCTTTTCGCGCTCTTTCAGCTGGGATCGGCACTGCGGATCTATGGCATCTACGGGTCCGGCAGTGCACCTCGCTGGGTGGGCACCGCACACCGAACAAGCGGCGTGTTTGCCGTTTTGATCAGCGCGCCGGTCGCGTTCCACTGCCTGTGGTCACTCGGCTTCTCTGACTTCGACACCCGGACGCTGTGGCACTCGGTGCTCGGTTGCGTCTTTTACGGCGCCTTCGTCGCCAAGATGCTCACACTGCGGATGCGCAGCCTGCCGGGGTGGGCGCTGCCGCTGTTCGGTGGTCTGACCTTCACCGTCATCGTGGCGATCTGGTTCACCTCGGCGTTCTGGTTCTTCCAGAACGTCGGGTTCCCGGAGTTCTGACGCCTACGCTGCGGCTCCCGTTGACCTCGTGTTGGTTTCCATAGGTTGATTTAGGTGGGGGGCAGTTCTGTCGGTGGGCTCTGTCAGTCTGGACACATGTTCGAATCCGATGGCTATGGGGGCACCACCCAGGGCGGCGGCCCCGATTTAGCCGGCCTGGAGGCCGTTGGTCCTGGCGCCGAGTTGGCGGCGGTGTTGGGCCGGCTGGATCCATCGGTGATTGCGAATGCCTACGACCTGGTGGAGGTGGCCGCCGCCTGCGAGCGGTTGAAGGCGTGGGCCGACGCGATCGAGGTCGAGACCGCCGCGGCGCTGAGCGGGCATCCGATCTGTCACTCCGAGGAGGCGGTCCGGCACGGGTTCAACCCGGTGCGCGCGGCCGGGCAGCTGCTGGCCCCCAGGCTGGGCCAATCCCCGACCACCGCCAGTAATCGGGTTGCCACCGCGGTTCAGCTGGTGGACGAACTGCGCGACACCGTGGCTGCGATGTTCCGGGGCGAGATCGACTATCAGAAGGCGGCCGCGCTAGCGGTGGGCGTGCGCCCCCTGGATCCGCCCGATGGCTGCGCCGACGCGTTGACCGGCGAGGTTATAACCCCGGACGGGATCCGCCGCGGGCTGGTCGCCCGGGTCGAGGCCCGGGTGCTGCCCAGGGCTGGCGGCCGGTCGTTGTACCAGCACCGGGACGCCATCGCCCGAGCAGTGGCCATCCTGGCGCCGAAGACTGCTGACCAGCGGCACGAGTCCGCCTGCGACCAGCGGCGGGTCGAGTTCCGGTCCGAGGCCGACGGGATGGCCTGGCTGAGCGTGTACGGCCCGGCGCTGGACCTGACCGCGGTGAAGGTGATGCTCGATGCCGCCGCCGAGGCCGCCAACCCCGACGACCCACGCACCATCGAGCAGCTGCGGGTCGACACTCTCACCGAACTGGCCTGGGCGATCCTCGAGGACGGCCACCTGCCCGACCACGACGACGAACGGCCCGAGCATGCCAAGCCGCGCCTACGGCTCGTCCGCCGCAACGGTCAGGCCGCCGCAGTGCACGTCACCG
The DNA here is from genome assembly GCA_046726315.1 of Actinomycetota bacterium. Taxonomy (GTDB): domain Bacteria; phylum Actinomycetota; class Actinomycetes; order Jiangellales; family Jiangellaceae; genus JACVRX01. The sequence continues at coordinate 54,039 of JBKPAG010000021.1, forward strand.
TCCCGCTGTCCACCCTGATCGGCCTCGACGACCAACCCGGTGAGCTGGACGGCTACGGACCGATCACCGCCGAAACAGCGCGGCGGGTCGCCACGCACGGAACCTGGCGACGGCTGCTTACCGACCCGGCCACCGGCGTACTGCTCGACTATGGAACCACCCGCTACACACCACCGACGGACCTTGTCGAGCACGTCCACGCCCGGGATCGCTCGTGCAGATTCCCGACCTGCAGTAGGCCGGCTCGGCTGTGCCAGTTCGACCACACCATCCCCGCGGGCAGTCCCGGCTGGTCGACCAGCGCCGCCAACGGCGGTCCGCTCAACGCCGGCTGCCACAACGGCAAAACGCACGCCGGCTGGCGACTCGACCAACCCGAAGCCGGCCGATTCGTGTGGACCGCACCCACCGGCCACACCTGCCAGGTGGATCCCGAAACCGTCGGACCCATCGTGCAGTCCCACCCCGATCCAGAACCGCCGATCGATTCATTTGACCCTGGCCCCGCCTTCGACATCCCCGACCCCGACCCACCACCCTTCTGATAGATCGTCAGTCCAGTCCGACCACCGAAACATGCCCCTCATCCCGGGTTGTTCGGCAAAGCCGTGCCGGCGGTAGGGCTTCCATCTTCGACTTAGGCGTCCTCGGGCATGGCGAGCTGGAGATACGTCAATCCGCGCAGATCCAGCCAAGCCCGACCTGGCGCCCTGACCAGACGGAAGAGAACACTGTCGCACCCGATACAGCGCCCGACGGTCCCCGGCGCGCGCACATAGACGCGTACGTCGGCCAGTACCCCGGTTCGACCACAGGCAGCACATTGCCCTTCGGCGGCCGTCACGTCCATCGCGAAGATCTCGGCAAGCTCTCCAGCGGCGGCGTTGCCGTCGAGGTACGAGAGGGAATCGTTCATCGGGTTCCTCCGGTGGGTCCGAAGCGTTCGGTTCTGACCCGAGCCGGGTCGTGGCCTGCCTCGACCAGCAGGTCGGCAACGCTCTCGACGAAGCTCGTCGGTCCACAGACGTAGCAGGTCGGAGCCAGCTCCGCCGGCCATGTGCTGTCGGCCAGCAGTTCGGCATCGACGCGTCCCGGCGGACGATCCCAGCCGGGCGGTGCGCTGCGGGTAAAGGCGTAGGTCAAGATCAGTCCCCCATCACGGCTGGCGAGATCCTCGATTTCGCTGGCGTGTAGCACCGAGCTGGGTTCACGCACCGAGTAGAGGAGCCGGATCGGCGAACGGCTGCCGGCAGCGGCATGCGACCGGGCGATGGCGACGAGGGGCACGACGCCTGAGCCCCCAGCGATCAACTGGATCGGCTCCCGCTGGTCCGGCCGCCACACGAACCACCCACCGATCGGGCCGCGGATCTCGATTGCGTCCCCGACGATCAACTCGCTCCCCAAGTAGGGCGACACTTCTCCGTCGGGTAGCTGCTCGACGGTGAGCTCGACCCGGTCACCATCGACTGCTGATGCGATCGAGTAGGAGCGCACAGCGGTGTAGCCGTCCGGCGCCGTCAGCCGGACGTCAACGTGCTGCCCGGCGGCGTGACCCGGCCAGCTCGGCACGTCGAGGACGATCGAGCGAGCGGTTGGGCTCTGGTAACGCAGCGCGACGACCGTCGCGACCCGCCAGCTCATTCGCCCCAGTACCGCTGCTCACGCCACGGGTCACCGTAGTTGTGGTACCCGGCGCTTTCCCAGAATCCCGGCTCGTCCACGTCACTCAGCGTGATACCTCGCACCCATTTCGCGCTTTTCCACAGGTACAGATGTGGCACCAGGAGTCGCGCCGGCCCGCCATGCTCAGGAGCAAGGTCGTCGCCGTCGTAGCGGAACGCAACCCATGCCTTTCCATCGAACAGATCGTCGACGGGGAGGTTGGTGGTGTAGCCGCCATAGGAATGCACGAGCGCGTAGTCCGCCGTGGTTTCGATGTCGGCGAACAGGGTGTCCACTGACACGCCCTCCCACGCCGTGCCGAGCTTGGACCAACGAGTGACACAGTGCAAGTCGACGGTGATTGCCTCGGTTGGAAGCGCTGTCAGCGCGTCCCAGTCCCAGCTGTGCACCTGGCCGGACTCAGTCGTGATTGTGAACAGCCATTCCTCGATGGGCACATGTGGGGTCGGGCCTGCGGACAGTACCGGAAAGTCTTCGGTCAGATACTGTCCCGGCGGCAGGCTGGGATCGTGTTCACGACGACGCCCGGAGAAACCACGCGAGATGATCCCCATCGGCTGTCACCCTTCGGCCAGGCAAGTGGATCAGAGTCTGCCATTGGTCCAGAGCAATTGTGGAGGTCTCCGACATGGCGCCATCTAGCGCGAGCGGGATTCCGGAAAGGACCAAGTATCACCGCTGGCTCGGTTGGCACGCCCCAGCGTTGCGCCGAGTCGTGGCCGTCGCCGTCATCGGGCTGGCCGTGATCGCCGCACTGTTGCCGTTCGTGAGCTGGGAACTGGCTGTGGTCGGTGGGTGGGACGCCGCCGCCCTGATACTCCTCTGCACGATCTGGCCGATCATCCTGCGAGCGGACGGAACCGATGTCGTGCAGATTGCCACCCGCGAGGACGAGACCCCGGCCACCGCCACCGTGCTGGTGGTCGGCGCAAGCACCGCAAGCCTGATGGGCGTCGGTTTCGCGTTGAGCCTGGCAGGCCGGGCAAGCGGCGCCATTCGAGTGGCCCTGATCGGTTTCGCCGTTGTCACCGTCATCTTGTCGTGGACAGTGATCAATACGGTCTTCACGCTTCGCTACGCACACCTGCACTTCCGATCAAGAGTCGAAGGCATCGACTTCGGCGCCACTACGCACCAGCTGCCCAGCTATCGCGACTTTGCCTACGTCGCATTCACCATCGGCATGACCTACCAGGTGTCCGACACCGCCCTACGCGACCCGCTGATTCGGAGAACCGTCCTCCCTCACGCCATGCTGGCGTACCTGTTTGGGGTCGTGATCGTCGCCGGTGCGATCAACCTCGTCGCCGGGCTGGTCCGCTGACGTGTGAAACGGTGCAGTGATGGAGGACTATCGACAGACCAACCGGGCGCTGTGGGACGAGCGCGCCCGAGCGCACGCAGCGTCCCCCGACTACAACCTGCGCCGATTCGTCGATGATCCGACGTTCCTCAGCCACGTCGTGCGGTTTGATCTGCCACTGCTGGGTGATGTGGGTGGTCTCGACGGCATGCATCTGCAGTGCCATATCGGCACGGATACCGTGTCGTTGGCGCGCCTCGGCGCGCGGATGACTGGGCTGGACTTCTCGGCCGGGTCGCTGGCAGAAGCACGTGCACTCGCCGCCGCCGCCGGCGCCGCCGTCCAGTTCGTCGAGGCAGAGCTCTATGACGCGGTCGAGGTGCTCGGCCGGGAACGATTCGACCTCGTCTATACAGGTGTCGGCGCTCTGTGCTGGCTTCCCGACATCCGGCGGTGGGGGGCCGTGGTCGCGGATCTGCTCCGTCCCGGCGGCCGGTTCTTCATGCGGGAAGGGCATCCGGTGATGTGGGCGCTGGAAGATCCGCGCGACGACCAGCTGCTGGTGCTCGAACACGCCTACTTCGAGCGCGCCGAGCCGAACGAATGGGACACTGGCGGGACCTATGTCGAGACCGAGGTGGACTTCACCAACACCCGAAGCCTGGAGTGGAGTCACGGCCTCGGCGAGATCGTGACGGCCTTGCTCGATGCTGGCTTGACGATCACCGGCCTGGTAGAGCACGACACCGTCCCGTGGGACGCCCTGCCGGGCCAGATGGAGCAGGTCGGCGATCACGAGTGGCGCCTGATCGATCGCCCGTGGCGGTTGCCGCACACCTACACCTTGCAGGCCGTCAAGTGACGCCAAAAACTCCCTCGTCGCGGCAATCGCCGGAAAGGATGTGGTCATGGAGCGCAGACTGATGGGCCGTAGCGGTTGCGCAGTCTCGAATCTCGCACTGGGCACGATGACTTTCGGCGCGGAAACAGACGAGGCGGGTGCACGCTCTCAGCTGGACGCTTTCGTCACCGCCGGCGGAAACCTCGTTGACACCGCCGACGTCTACAGCGCGGGCGCTGCTGAAGAGATCATCGGCCGCTGGCTCGCCTCCTGCGCGCCCAACGTGCGCGACAGCATCGTTCTCGCTACCAAGGCGCGGTTCTCTACCGGTCCGGACACCAACGACGTGGGGCTGTCCCGTCGGCACCTGCAACGGGCGCTGGAAGACTCCCTGCGCCGACTCGGAGTGGATTGCATCGACCTCTACCAGGTGCACGCCTGGGACCCGCTGACACCGCTCGAGGAGACGCTGGGCGCGCTCGACGACATGGCTCGGGCGGGCAAGGTCCGCTATGTCGGGCTGTCCAACTTCACCGGTTGGCAGGTACAGAAGGCCGTCGGCATCGCCCGCGAACGTGGATTCGCGATCCCGGTGTCCCTGCAACCGCAGTACAACCTGCTCGTTCGCGAACTGGAGTGGGAGATCGTCCCGGCCTGCCTCGACGCCGGCCTCGGCCTGCTGCCGTGGTCACCGCTGGGCGGCGGATGGCTCACCGGCAAGTACCAGCGCGACACCCCACCCGTCGGGGCCACGCGGCTTGGAGAGGACCCTGACCGCGGTGTCGAGGCCTACTCCCGGCGGTCCACACAGCAGCGGACGTGGGACGTGGTCGAGGCAGTGCGAGAGGTCGCTGACAAACGCGGGGTTTCGATGGCCCAGGTCGCCCTGGCGTGGCTCGTCGACCGACCGGGCGTCACCTCCGTCATCCTTGGAGCTCGGACGCTCGAGCAGCTCGACGACAACCTTGCTGCGGCAGGGCTGCACCTCGAACCGGCGGAGACCGGTGTCCTCGACACAGCCAGCGATCCCGCACCTGCGGACTACCCGTACGGTGGGCCGGGCAACGAGCAGCGCAGCCGCCAGATCGGCACGTCGCCATAGGTCCGTCGAGCAGACTTACTCGATCCAGCGGTAGATCTGCCCGTCCCGGATTTCGTACCGCTCCGGTGGGTCACTCGGCGGTGTTGCCGCCAGATGGGCGAGCACGTTGTTGCGTCCTCGGATGGTGCGACCGTCGGTACCCGTCCAGTGCAGATAGGGATGGAGCAAGGCCTTCGTCTCGAGCCAGTCACGACGTTCGATTGCGGCCCGGGCCTCGTTGATGAGGGGATCCATGACGCTATCGAACGTCAAGAGGGTCGGGACGTCGCCACCGTGACGGTTCTGCGTACTGCCATCGCGGCTGTCGATGACGCTGAGGCCGTTGGTGCCTCGGGCGCAGTCCCCACAGGAAGCGGCTCTCCACATGTGGCGGCGGCCATGGCGGGCCTCGGAGCGCGGAGGTACCCCGCCGCCGGCTGACCGAGGCAGAGATGGACGGCATCTTCGAACACGAGATCGTCGAACTCCAGATGGCAGCGGAGGAGTGCAGGCGATCAGGGCAGGGCGAAGCGACTACGCGCCCAAGCCGTCGTCCTCGTCCGAGTGCTCGACGCTGAGAGCTGACCTCCGGTTGAGCGCTCGAGTCGCGTACCGCTGATCCAAGCAGTGGTCTGCTCAAATGCTGATGACGACCTTGCCACGTGCCCGGCCCTGTCGAGGTAACGGATGGCGTCGGCGGCCTCGGTCAGGGTGTAGGTCCGGTCGACAACCGGCGTGATCTTGCCGGCCTCGATGAGTTCGGTCAGGATCTGCAGCTCCTCGTAGTGCTCCCGGGCGATGAGCATCCGGAGTCTCTGTCTTACGAATGGTGAGATCGCGAGTGCCCGGAGTTGGTGGTCCATGCCGCCGATCCACCGGCCCCCGCCTTCGCCGCCGACCAGCACGAGAGTGCCCTGGCGGGTGAGTGCACGCCGAAGGTGCGTCAATGAACGGTTTCCTCCGATGTCGAGGATGAGGTCGTAGCGCTGTCCCCCGTCGGCGAAGTCCTCACGGGTGTAATCGATAACGTGGTCAGCGCCGATGAAGCGGACCAGGTCAACCTTTGCCGTGCTGCACACGCCGGTGACTTCGGCTCCGAGCGCCTTGGCGAGTTGCACCGCGAAGGTTCCCACGCCACCCGACGCGCCGATGATCAGCACCTTCTGCGCCGCGTGTATCTGGCCCTGGTCACGCAGAGCCTGGAGGGCAGTGGACGCCGAGATGGGGACGGCCGCCGCCTGATCGAATGGGAGGTTTGCCGGCTTGGACGCCAACTTGTCCTCGCGAGCGCAGGCGTACTCGGCAAAGGAGCCTTCGCAGGTACCCATCACCTCATCGCCCGGCCGGAACCTGGTCACAGCCTGGCCGATCGCCTCGACCCGTCCGGCTAGCTCGCGGCCTCGAACCCGATGCTTGGGCCTGCGGATCCCATACCCCGCCAGGCGGATCACGTAGGCCTGGCCGGTCATGAGGTGCCAGACGCCCCGATCCACGCCAGCAGCGTGAACGCGGACCAGCACCTCATCGTCGGCTACCTCGGGCTTGTAGATGTCCCTGAGCTCGAGCACATCTCCGTTCGGAGGCTTACGGTGTAAGGTAATCATACAGCGTAAGGTTGTCAACCTTAGATCCACACTGCACGTTCGCGTCCACGGCGAGGACGAGAGATGGCGACCGAGACCGAGCCGGGCACACAGCCCCGGATCCCCCTGAACAAGCAGCGGGTACTGCGCGCCGCCGTAGCCCTCGCCGACCGAGACGGCGTCAGGTCGCTCAGCATGCGCAGGCTCGCCGAGGAACTCGGGGTCGAGGCCATGTCGCTGTACCACCATGTGGCTAACAAGGACGAGATTCTCGACGGCATCGTCGACGTCGTCTTCAGCGAGATCGATATACCTGCTCAAACCGACTGGAAGGCGGCCATGCGCCAGCGGGCGATCTCGGCCCGCGAGGCATTCCAGCGCCACCCCTGGGCCACCGGCGTGATGGAGTCACGGTCGACACCTGGTCCCGCGACATTGCGACACCACGACGCCGTACTCGGGATCCTCCGAAACGCCGGATTCTCGATCGAGATGGCCGCCCACGCGTACTCGGTGCTCGACAGCTACATCTACGGATTCGCGCTGCAGGAGGCTAGCCTGCCGTTCGACACCTCCGAGGAGATCGCAGCCGTCGCGGAGTCGATCATGGAGCACTTCTCGGACGACGCGTATCCGCACCTCACCGAGATGGCCGTGGAGCACGCCCTTCAGCCCGGCTACGACTACGGGAACGAATACGAGTTCGGGCTCGACCTGATCCTCGACGGTCTCGAGAGGGCTGTGACGCGGTTCATTCCCGGTCGGTAGCGGTGGTGCGCTTCCGCGACAGTTTGCTCTGACCAGCTGTGCGACCATGGACCGCCCCATGATCGGCTGCCAGGATGTGCGAGTTCGAATACGTCGCGACCCGGGAGGCCATTGATGCCGAGGTCTGTCACGAAGCGCGCGACAGTGCACAGGGCGCGCACAGTGATGCTCCTGCTGGCGGCGATCGCTGGGATGCTCGTCGGGGCACTCGTCCCGGCCTCAGCTGCGCCGCCAGACGACGTCACTGACTTCTGGGGTCGTCGAAGGGGTGATCACGGACGACGCCTTCCAGCTCCCGACGACGGCGATCCGGTTCGGCGACGGTCTCGCGGTAGTGAACGCCAAGTTTGACACCGGCTTCCGTCCGACCGCGGACCAGTACGAGGTAGTTCTCGTCGACCGGTAGTTGACCGCCGCGGTGGATGAAGGGCGCGGACAGTTAACCTCCTCCGCCGCAAGACAGGAGAGCACTCGTGCGAGTGGTACGTCGGGGTAACAAGATCGTCAGGCGTTTCTACGCCCGGGCCAGGCAGGCAACGACAAGACCCGAACCCCGGCAGCCTCGGCCACCGCGGCCCGACGCGCGGGTCGTTCCCCCACCAAACGCGGTCCTGCGCACTGAGGCCGAGGCCAAAGCAGCAACCGCTGAGATCGCGCGGCTCTGTCTGCCCATCCACCGCGACCAGGTGAAGAATTGGGACACCCTTGCCGCGCTGAGCGTGGTGCTTGGCAACACGCGGCCCTCCGACCGCATCCTCGACGCTGGCGCGGCGTACTACTCTACGTTGTTGCCGATCTTGGCGAGGTACCGGTACAAGCACCTGGACGGGTGCAACCTCGAGTTCCGCGAGCCAACGCGGCGCGGGCCCGTGCAGTTCCGGTATGGCGACTTGACCGCCACCGACTACCCGAGCGGCGCATTCGGCTCGATCACCTGCCTGTCAGTGGTCGAGCACGGCGTCGACCTGGCTGCGTACTTCAAGGAGATGGCGCGGCTGCTGCGCCCGGGCGGGGCCCTGGTTACCTCCACCGACTTCTGGTCGGAGCCCATCGACACCACCGGCCTGGTCGCCTACAACACCCCCGTACGGGTGTTCACGCCGGCGGACATCACCGCCGGCCTCGAGATCGCCAAGGGCTACGGCCTAGAACCCACAGGCCCGCTCGACTTGACCTGCCAAGACCGGGTGGTGACCTGGCCGCGTTTCGGCCTCCAGTTCACGTTTCTGGTGTTCACGCTGCGCAAGGTCAATCGCCTCGGACCAGGGTGGGCTAACCGACGAAGAAGAATGGTAAGGCCGAGCACGGCATAAATGGCCAGCAGCTACGTCCTTCGTACCAGGTGGATTCGCCGCGCTGGGTGATCTCGTCGGCGATGAGGATGGCCAGCACGATGCCACCGAGCTCGAACCCGTTGAACACCAGCGCCATCGGGAACGGGCCGATGAAGAATGACGCGAGGACGAGCGAGGGCGCGACGAACAGCGGGATCTGCGACCCGAGCCCACAGCGATGTTACCGAGATGTCCATTTTGTCACGGCTAGCGAAGTAGACGGCGACCCAGTGCTCGGCGGTGTTGCCCACGATGGCGACGACGATGACACCGACGAAGAACGGAGACAGCTCAATGCTCTCGCACGCCTCGGTACTGGAGTGCACGAGGATCTCGGACATCCACCCGACCGCCGCGCCGGCAATACGCCTGATGCTCGAGCGGACCGAGGTCGATTTCCTAGAAGGTTGGTGTGCCGGTCGGCCAGCGAGACATTCGTCAGACTTGGACGTGCCTCGCCCCGCGTACGCGGCCCACCCCGAAGACGAGCGGGCACGTCGACAGCGGATTCTCAGGAAGTTCCCAGGACCTGGCGATGTGCGGCGAGGAGCATGATGGCAGCGGGCGGGACCGGACGAACCCCGGCCGACGGCCGGTCTCCACCCGCGCCAAAGGCCCAACCGAATGGGCGGCCCCGCGGACCGGGGCTGATTCGGCCGATCTGAGCAACGCTTTCAGGCCCGTTTAGGCCCGACCGCCCTGCTAGCGCCGCCCTTACATCGAGGGTCGCACCAGAACGGGGATGTTGTTGAGGACGGATAGACCTATGCCTCTTGGTCAGCGGGCTCGACCTCGTCAGCCGAGCACACCACGGCACCCACGGTCGGGAAGTTGACTACCACCTCATGGTGACCTCGTGGGCCGTCGAAGTCGAGGAACGTCCCGACATCCCCATGCCGAACCCAGTCGGTTGTATCCGGTCCGGTCATCTCCTCGCGTGCGGCCCCGTCCGCTATCCCAGCTCGTATCAATAGGAATCGCCACTAGCGGTACTTCCCCTGGGCGTTGACCGGTCCTGCCGAGGGCCACGGTTTCCATGCGCTCCTCTCCGTCCTCCGCCCACACTAATCGGGCTGTGATCGGAACGGCTGCGTCGAGCCGGTACTCGGGCGCGCTGGCACCGGTGTCGCTGAGGATGGCTGCGCGGGCGACCACCCGACCTGCTGCCGCAGTAAGGAGTGCGACATATGTTCGTATTGCGCCAAGTCTTCTCGTCCCTGAGGTCGCCTACCCATGGTCATCGGCGTTTTCGCATTTTCGTAGGTATCGGCGCGGGAGCGGCCGGCAATTTCGTCCGCCTGGGCACCCAGGCCCTGGATGAGACCCGCCGCCGAGTCCAGCAAGAACAGACCGGGCACCGCGGCCACAAGGCCGGCTCGCTGTATGAGATCCGGGGGCTGCTGCGCCGCGGTGCCGAGAAGCTCAGCGACCGGCAGCAGGCTCGGCTGCAGGCGGCGTTACAGGTCGGCGACCAGGACGAGGAGGTCACCATCGCCTGGCACTGCGCCCAGCAACTCCGGCGGTCTACCACACCCGCACCCCCCACGACGGGCACCGGCAGGCGCTGCGGGGTGCTCGACCAGTTCTGGACCCTGCCCGATCCCCGAGATCGCCCGTCGCTGGTACTCAGGGGCGCGGTTCCCGCAAGGCGGGTCCGGTAATAGCGGACGATACGTCCCTGCTCCCACGGCCGCCCGACTGGACTTCCTTGGCCGCCCATGCTGGGCCATCCTGTCCCGGATGCGGGTGCTCAAGCTGACCGCTTGTCCACGCCATAGTCCTCCACCACCGCCGCAGGCGGGAGTGACAGTGGACGGCGGGCTTGAGCGGACGGTCGCCGGCACGCCTCAAGGCGGTGTCAACCCCGCGCGAGTTCAGCTCCCGGTCCAGGACGTGCAGGAGTCCCGTATTGTGCACGGCTTCCGCAACTTCGACAACTACAGACTGCGACTACTCCTGCATTGCGGCACAGGCTGGCACAATTACCAACCGCTACGAACCATAAGCCGCCGTCCACGCTTGGTGGCGTAGAGCCCCCGTTTACCTCTTACGCGAAAGCACCTGTCCCCTTAGAATCTCAGCTACGATCTCCATACAACGCTTCAGATCCAACTCAGGCGCTATCAAATCAGTTTTGACATCGGAGGGAAACAATCCTTTGGGCCGATCGGAGAAGTATGTGCTGTTCACCCAGTCATTATCGCCATCAAAACGGGCCAGGATACCCCTCCGGTCTTCTGCTGAAAGCCGACTCATGCGATCAGTCCTCCCTTCGGTACGAGCCGCTGCCACCAATTCGAGCATGGATACCACCTCGCGTAGCTCAGGACGGCTCAAGAAGGTACGATTCAAGAAGCGCTTGAATTCAATCAAATCGACGGGAAGAGATATATTGCTTTCCCCTTCCACCTCCGCGAAGAGGATACCTCGCAAACCGAACACCGCCTCAAGGAAACTCTGTGCAGGAGTCCGTTTCTCGACCAGTTCCTCAAAGGTTAGGACTTTGAGGACTGGGAAGTACTCTGTCCAGAGCTTGATTTGGTTCCTGTACTCGAAGCGGTGCTGATACTCACTAAGGAAGCTCCAGATGTCCTTGGGGTATCGCGTAACCTTCACGTGTTCATTGTACAAGGATTCGAGGTAGTCATCCTGCCGGCGCAACACGACGACGACCTCTACATTCTCAAAAGGAATTGATTCCCTCACCTTTGCGACATATTGAGCTCGCCGCTGCCAGTAAGGCGATTCGCCGGGCATATATCCTCGATAGAATGGCTCGGCGCTAATGAGGACCGCATCCACTCCACGCATCTTCGGCGCGTGCTCGTGGAGCCTCTCAAAAAAGAGCGCGGCCTGCTCCGGCGTGAACCGCTCGGAGTCTGACATCAACCCCTTGGCCACGTCCAAATGTGCATAATGGTCGGGGATACTCGGGAATACCTCAGAGTATCCCGGATACCAGACGCCGGCCTTTATCAACCGTGCCCTGTTCTTCGCCAGCGCCTTCTGGATAGAAGTCGTAGCAGTCTTGTGTGCTCCGATGTGGACGACCAGCTTCATGTGGTGTCCCGACTCTCAATCCTGAGCGGCCACAGGATGCGGCGGGCGCGGTCCGTGCCGACCACCGCCTCCGTACCATCCGACATGGCAAACCAACCGTCATGGCAGCAGGCTTGCGATGCGACTCATGCCCGCCTCCATGCCACAGTGCCGCTCGACAAAGGCGATGCCGCGACCTGTGTACTCCGCGTACGTGCCGGGGTCGGCCCAGAGGTCCTTGACCGCATCCGCGACACTGCCAGGCTCGGCGTAGACGGCCGCATCACCGAATGTCTCCGCATATTCCGGCGGAAGAATACAGGGGATGCCCTTCGCCATTGCTTCGGCGATGTTTCGGCCGAACTCCTCAATGTACGTGCTGTGATGGAAATGCAGGAAGATGTCTATCCCGGCAAGGAAGTCTTCGACCGGCACCGAGTCGAACGGGAAGACCACCCAGTTCTTTGGACGGTAGCCGAGGACCTTTTCTGCCGCACTCACTCCGCCCAACAGCCGCACTTCGTACTCGCTTCCCGCGAGGTAGCACTTCTCAAGAACGTGAGCCGTCTCCGGCCACTTGGTTGCATGATCACGACTGTGCCTGCCGACGACCGGAGCGGCAGCCGAATCAATGGCGTCCCGGGGTCGGGTGGATGTGCTCCAATTGACAATGGGATACCAATCCTCGTGGTGAAGGACCTCGGGCGGCAGTTCGGGTTCCAGGTACCGCCGCACCCTCGGGCTGATAGGGATCCAGATAGGCTCCGCGCCGAACGCTTCTTCGTATCGCCGCCGGACAGCACCCGTCCGGTACTGATCTCCGCTGCGGTCCGTCATCTCCCAGGGCAGCTGGTTGACCAGGAGATAGTGCCCGGCCGCCGTCACTCGAGGATGGCCCGAGAACTCTTTCCTCAGCACAGGAGGATGATGCAGTAACAGGGTTTGGGCTGAGACGTGATCTTCTGGCGTCAAAAGGTCAACACGATCGAGCTGGAAGAGCTCTCGGTATGTCGGGTCGATCGTGCCCGACCCGCGGAGCCGGTACCTCGGCATATTAAAGATTCCGATGCGGAGCCCCAGCTTGCGAGCGCAGTCTATGTACGCGACATTGCAGCTTCTGGTTCCACCCTTCAAAGCCAGGTCCGAACCGATAACAAGGTCATAGGACTGGTCGATCCGGTCACGGTTCGGAGCCAACGAGCGAGCAGCGAAGAACGGCGACTTGGCGCCGGCTCGCCGATACTCGTTGTAAGACGGTATCTCACCATCGCCGAAAGTCCTCTTACGCCAGAAGCGCGCCTGCTCGCTGTACTCCCTCCGGGACCCGAAATCCACCGACCGCAGGCTGGTGTCCTTCCGCTCCGTGAGATTCTCGCCGGTGACCAGGAAGAAGGACAACGGAACCGACATCTCCGCCTCGACGAGCGAGCTCGTGCCATAAAAATCGCGCAATCGCTCGATCAGTTCGGAATCCGCGTGCGCACGGACAGTGTCCCAACCGCCGAAGTCCCGCAAGGTCTCTGTCTTGGCCAGCAACGAGGTATAGCTCCAGTGAATGGGTTCCAGCATCCGCCGGTAAGGGCGGAGAAGGAACTCCAACTTCGGCGTTACCCTCGCCAGCCGAGAGAATGACCCCATGGCATGCCCATCCCGAAGCACCTCGAGCTGCCGTTCAACCATCTGCGGGTGGGACCAGTCGTCGGCGTCATGCACCGTGAAGTACTCACCTGTCGCGTTCATCAAACCGGTGTTGCGGGCACCATAGGCACCTTGGTTCTGGCTGTGCCGGACGACCGTGATGCGCGGATCCAGGGCGGCAAGTTCCTTCGCGACCACACTCGTGTTGTCGGTGCTGGCGTCGTCCACGATGAGAACCTCGATGCCCGAGAAGCTCTGCGCTCGCAGGCTGTTCACCGACGTCGTAAGCGTCGATTCCGCGTTGTAAGCGGGAACGACAATAGAAACTACCGGTTCTCCCGCGTTCGGATCGGGGGTGACCGCAGCCAGAGAGCCCGCCGCGAGAGAACTGAACTCCAGAACATCCGAGTTCACGAGTTCGCTGACAGGCACAAGAGATCGCTGCCGGAAGACCCAGTCGATGAGCTCCAGGCGTTCGATGTCCGCGTCCTCACGTAACAGTGCACCCGCTTCAGCCTGACGGAGCCGGAGGTTGGCCTGCATCAGATGTAGATCGGCAGAACCGGAACCCCAGAGCCCGAAGAGACGGTCTGCCTCCTCGAAAAGGCCGAGCTCGGTGAGAAGGTGGTGCTCGAGCACGCGCAGCCGCTCCGGATGATCCTGCCCATCGAGGACACGTGCATGGATGAGACGATCAAGGGCGACATCGTGTTTCTTGTTCGTTGCATACCAACGCGCCAGCGTCTCGGATGCGCGAGCGACAGGCTTCTCCGGCGTGGCATCGGCACGCCGTATCCGCTCCAACTCCGCGAGAGCATCCGATTCGAAGCCCATCCACAGCGCCCGGGAGATCGAGTTCACCTCCTTGTGCAGCGCGCGCTCAGACGTGCGCGACTCCGAGAGGATGCGCCGGAGACGGCGCATCAGGCGCGCTTGCACCTCGAACGGCAGGAGGCGCCGAGCAACCGCCTTTATCGACTGCCTGAGCTGATCAGGAGTGTGCTTGCTCGCCACCCGGTACACGCTACGGATCACCTTGCGCGCATCCTTGTCTGCGTTCCTCCCGTAGGATCACCCTGCTCTCCGGACAGCCGAGCAGCAACCGGCGAGCATCCTACCCAGCCTGCCGAGCGGGCAGCGGTGACCGCGAGGGGCACACCCTCTCGCGAGCGGTGGCTCCGTGCGGGCGATCGGTGTCTACGGCCGCCTGACCTGCGGTGTACGACGCCTGCCCCACAGCCGCAGCCAAAACCTGCCCCACGCAGTGCGGTCGGCGCGGCGCCTCTCCGCCAGGTACTCGTCGAACACTTTCGCTGATGCGAGCCTCATCGGCCGGGGAGAGCGGCGCAGGAGGATGGCTGTCCGGGGAAGGCGTGTCGTTGTACGATCCCCGGCTTCGCGAACAACTACTGGCTCAGACTTCCGCTCATCAGGAGGTAGCGCGTGAGCGGCGAGCGCGTCGCGCTGTCAACCAGCAACAGTACCGGCTTGGGCCCCCTGCTAGGCAGCTCGCCGTGGGGATGGCGATGAAGGAAGCATGCCGAGCCGATGGTCTTCTCGCTGCCTCGCGCCCGCCGGTTGTCGACCGTAGGATGCGTGGGGAGCTCAATTGACCAAGCTTGCGACGGGTGCAATGGCTACATTGTGGAACCTAATGCACGATTGCATTCCGAACGATCACGCGCGTCAGGTGAACTCTACGTATTATCTCGACGAAGCCATGACCGGACCTGACGCACCAGATCTGGTAGTTGATCTAGGCTGTGGCCGGGGCACGTCAGTCAAACTGTTCCGCCGTCACAACCGCAGGGTGCGATGGCTCGGCATCGACATCAGTGACTCACCAGAATCGAAGCAACGGGTACCGAACGGGGACCTCGTCGTCCACTACGACGGAGTGCATCTACCGCTTCAGACCGGCTCCGTACCACTGATCTACTCAAAGCAGGTCTTCGAACACGTACGCCATCCCAGCGAGCTAATCTTTGAAATCGCCCGTGCGTTGCGACCAGGCGGTCAGTTTATCGGAAGTACGTCCCAGCTCGAGCCCTACCACTCGCTGAGCCTCTGGAACTACACGCCGTACGGTTTCCGGGTGCTCGTCGAAGACGTGGGCCTAAGGCTTGAGCAGATCAGGCCGTCCATCGACGGCGTCACACTAATCAAGCGGGCATACCACGGTCGTCCACCTGATTATAGCAGGTACTTTTCGGAGGATTCCCCGCTTAACGTAGAGATTGACCAATGGGGTCAGAAGGCGAAGCGTCGCCCAGCCTTGGTCAATCTACGAAAGCTGACCTATTGTGGCCATTTCGCGTTTCGCGTTCGGAAACAGCAATAGGAAGACTCAGGCCCCAGCGGCGGCGCCGCCATCGCCGTCGCACCGAAGCCCAGCCGGTGTTTGCCCGAGACCTACGGTCGGTCTCCGACGCCGACCCTAACGACCAGCTGTGGGCGACCTGGATGGCCGACACCGTCTCGAACCAGCTGTGGGCGACCTGGATGGCCGACACCGTCTCGACGCCCACCAGGCCGCCCTGCAAGCCCGCCGGCGCGGCGCCGACAAGCTCGACCGCCCAACGGTGACACGGCGCCGTCCACATGAGATCCGAGGCATCGGACCCTGCGAGACCGTCCTGACCCGCCGTGAACGCCGGGTCCGCGACCTGCCCTAACTACCGATGGAGGCCGCCATGGTGGAGCTGAGGGTGGCGGAGACCAGGGTGGCGTTGAGCGGCGGCCATTAAGTCGCGGACTGGTTCGCGCCCCTCGAACCGCTCCCGAACGTTGGTGTAGCCGAGCTTGGCTCGGCCCGGCCGCCACGCGGCGGGGCCGGTCTCGCAAGCCCCCTGGGGGCATCAGAACGGCTTTGCCACCGTACGGCCACCGTACGGCCACGGTGCGACCTGTGCGCTCCGATCGTCGCCACGTTCCCGGTCCCTGCTGGTCCGGGCTCGCCGTGGGGGCGGCATCAGCGGGGAACCGAGCGGCCGGAAATCGCCGCTGGAGGCGCTATGTGGCCCGTGAGTGACGGCCACAGCATTTCCGGGTACTCGGATACCCCTTCGTTCCGGCCGTCAATGAAACGGCGCACAGCGCCGCGGGAGAAGCGGCGTTATTCCGCCACGGACGCGCGAGCAAAGCCAACGCGGATTTCCAACTATTGGGCTCCAACAGAGCGGGTCCCACCAAATCGGCAGGGCCCCGTCTGCGTTGATGAATAGGGGCCCGAAGTCCAGCCACGGGACCTCGGGGGGACGCGGATCCGTAATGACCGTCACCCGTTCCTGTTGCCCAGAGCGCAGAGGAAGTAGACCGACTCCCGCGGCAAGCCCGGGGTGGATGTCCTGCATGTCGCCCTACTCTTGGGCGAACACCATGCGTGAGGCGGGGCCAGATGCTCTTAGCGATTCGAGCAGAGTTACGACGGAACAGGGATTGGAGCTGCACGCTGTGGAGGACGATGCTGGGCTATCACGGCCGTGTATGACGCAGAGACCGGCGGTTAAATA
Source organism: Actinomycetota bacterium (assembly GCA_046726315.1). Lineage (GTDB taxonomy): Bacteria > Actinomycetota > Actinomycetes > Jiangellales > Jiangellaceae > JACVRX01. The sequence continues at coordinate 70,824 of JBKPAG010000021.1, forward strand.
GACATGCGGCCGGAAGACCAGTGACCCGCTTATCGTAATCCCAAGCTATATCCACTCCGATGCCTTGCGCCCGAAAGCCAATCGGCGCCGCAAGGCTATTGCCATCTACGGCAGCGGCCGTACGGTTGCCGACAGCGCCGAGACCACGGATGTGGAGTTCGACCAATTAGCCGGTGACGGCGCCGAGCATTGTCCCCACGAAGGATCCAAGTCGATGACCCTCAGGAAGGAGGCGTCACCCGGCCCGTCGGCGGTCAGTGCTAAACGGCGTGCGGTCGGCCGCCTTCCTGCGCGAACGCAGTTCCAGCCGGTGAAACGCGGGGAGACCGTGGTGAACTCGAGCCCATGCCCACAGCCAGGGTCCGACGGCCACGACCGCTAAGAGCACCAATCCGAGCGCAACGGTGCTAAGACCGAGGAGCTTGAGCCCCGAGGCGAGCAGGACGAGCGCCAGAGCTCGGCGCACCACGCCACCCGGGGCCTGGGCCGACAGCCGGGCACCGATCCAGACACCGGGTATGCAGCCCACCAGGAGTGACGTGGTGAGATCGAGGTGGAAGTCCCCGAACAACAGGTGGGCCAATGCGGCCGCACCGACCAGCGGCACAGCCTGCACCAGGTCGGTGCCGACGAGCGACGACGCGGTGAGCAGGGGATAGAGTGCGAGCAAGCTGATGATGATCAGCGACCCGGACCCGACCGATGTCATGCCGACGATCAGACCGCCGGCCGCGCCGACCGCGATGGTCGGGAGCACGCGGACCTTGACCATCGGAGCACCACGGCCCAGCCCTTCCCCCGGTGGCGTCCCATCGGCCCGGCTGCCTGCCCTGGCCACAAGCTGGATATAGGCCCTTACCACAAGGGCTGCCGCGGCGATGACAAGCGCGACGCCGAGACCCACCTTGACGGTCGACTGGATGGTCTCGTCCTCACCGAGCATGCGCAGCAGCAGCACACCGGTGAAAGCCGTAGGGATGGATCCAAGGCACAGCCACTTGACGAGCTCGAGGTTCACCGTGCCCCGGCGCACGTGGACCGCCCCACCGACCGGTTTCATCACCGCAGCCGCAACGAGGTCGCTGGATACAGCGGCAAGCGGCTGAACGCCGAAGAACAGGACCAGGACAGGAGTCATGAGAGCACCGCCACCCATGCCGGTAAGTCCGACCACCGTGCCGACAAGAAAGCCGGCCAAAGCGAGCGCCGGATCCATGTCGGTCACCCCTGCCCAACGGCTGGCAGATTGCGCAGGGCCGAGTCCAACGACATCTCTGCTCCGATGGCAGTGCCCCCAAGCGTTCGTCCCCCAACCGAACGGGGATCCTTGCGGCCCGCATCGTACCCGCCGTTCCTCGAAAGCCCTGGGGAGCGTCGCATACACGCCCCGTACCCCGTTTCCCGCAGGCTGGTCTGTGAGGAAGTAGACCGCGCCCGGGGAGTCCGGATTCAGTACCCGGGGTCGACTTGTCCGGGTTTGCCCGGTCGCGAGCACGGTCGCTGGCTGGGACAGATATCCTCATACGATTCCGACAATCCCGGCAACCCGGGCGACCCGAGGCGTCACCCGATCGGGGACTCGTGCGACGACTATCCGAGGAGCAGGTGGCGAAGCTGGTCGACGGCTATCTCGACGGCTTCACCATGAAGGAGCTTGCCAGCTACTTCAAGATCCACCGCACAACTGTCTCCCTACACTTGAAGCGACACGGCGTCAGGTCTCGCAGGCCGTGGGCCTACCGGGCCCAGTCGCGCTTGGGCCGGATGATTCGGCAGCGAAGAAGGAGTTGTTACGGCAGCGCATCGAAGACGTCGACAAAGGCCTCTTGATCTAGGGAGCCGTCGTTCAGATCAGGCTGGATTGCCGGATCGGTCGATCGCGACTGGTAGTCGGTACATTCGGCTGGAGTTAGCGGACCGACGACCTCGCGGTTGTCGTTCCAGATCGTTGCGACCCTTCCGTCGACCGCGTCGATGTCGATGTAATCGCCGATAAACGCAGCGCAGAAGACCGGGAAGCGGCTCACCGAGTTCGGGTTGAACGACTGGTCGGTCATCTGGACGTCGGCCGAGAACGTCGCACCCGCGTCATTCGACTGGTTGTAGAAGACGTCGAGTTTGTTGATCGTCGTTCCGGCCGGCCCATTCTCGCGGCTGTCGTACCAGGCGACGTGGACGTTCTCGCCGTCGGCTGCCACGGAGGGGAAGAACTGATGCCCCGTCGGTACGTCGTTCATGGAAGTCGGCGCACTCCAGCTGGCACCACCGTCGGTTGACCGGACGTAATTCACCTCGGCATCGGTTCCCGACCATTCGCCCCAAGCCAGGTGGACGGCGCCGTCGCTGGTGACACCGATGGTCGGAACCGTTCCGGTGCGGAACGAGTTGTTGCCGTCATTTGCAAGCGTGCTCCCGGGCGGGATAGGGCTGGGAATCTGCCGGATGTCGGCCACCTTCTGCTGGGTGAAGGTCTCGCCTCCGTCGGTCGACTTGGCCACCCAGATGCCGCTGTGCGGCAAGGTGGCCCCGAAGCCACCCTGGAACTGCAAGAACGCGACATAGACGTCGCCGTTCGGGGCAACGGTCGGGAAGGACTCCTGGACGAGTCCGCCGGCGACAGGCTTGTTCAGCACGTGCCCGCGGCTGAACTCGTCGTCCGCACAGGCCTGGCCGCTGGAGTCTCCACCGCAATGGGAGATCCAGATCGAGCTGAAGCCGCCCTGGGTGCTGAACTTGGTCCACGTGACATACACCCGGCCCCAGTGTGGCGACTCCGGCGAACGGTCAACCGCCATCCACTCCTTGTCGTCGAAGTTCGAGACGATCCCGGGACCCGCCAGGAACGTGTCAGGTCTGAGCCCGGAACCCGAGGGCACCTTCACCGTCTGCACATGCTCGGCACCGGTGGCGTCGACCTCGTACGTCGACACGAACAGGACGCCCGAAGTGGACGGCGGCGTTGTCCGGAAGGGGTCCGCGTTGAAGGCGATGTGTGAGTAGTACAGGTTGCCGAAGTCATCGAACACGAGCACCGGATCAGTGTTCGTCGACAAACCGAACATCTCCGACTCTGCCGCCTCCGGCGACGTATCCGTGCAGAAGCCCGGAACGAGCTCATTCGACCACGTGCCCCCGCCATCGGTCGAAAGGTAGAGCGCGTTCCAACGGTCACCACCACACGCCGCCCGGAGTTCCGCGGCCCGCCGGAAATCCTGCGCGCCGGCGGCGATGATCTCCGTGTTCTGCGGATTGATCGCGATCGAGGGCTCCGGTTGGTTGCGGCGAGGACTCGCCGTGTCCTCGACACCGGCCACATCATCGTTGATCGCATTCACATCGACGCCCAACGCAGCCCAGGCGAGACCACTTGCCACCAGTGCCGCGGATGTGGCACCAACGATCACGAGCACGACCCGTCTCATCTTGTCTCCTCCACGGCGCTGTCCTCCTTCGTGCCGAACCATTCCAGCGGCATATGTACCGTCCGCTGGCGGGCAAGGGCACGAGACGTCGCTCTGGATCCACCCCTTCGCTTGCCTATCGGCGAGCGCCTCGGGCGTGTGGCGGCCATCTCCCCAACCATGACGCCTTCGCACACTACTCGGGCGAGGGGTGGGCAGCTAGGTCGTCGCATTTCTGATGGGCGCCACCGTGGCTGGCTGCCTCGACGCACTCGAAATGTTGGGTTTGGCCACTCTGTATGGGTGATCTGGGGTCGCTGTCCGATCTGATCGCCCTTCGCACCAGGAACTCGGAGACGACCGGTGGCAACGTCGCGACTGCTCGGATCTCAGCGCCCCTATCTTGACTGTGATGGGTTGGCGAAGTCGTTGGCGTGAGTTCTGTGTGCCAGCCGGAGTTTCCCGAGCTGCTAGCCCGACGCCGGCCATGGCATGCCTAGCCCCATCTTTGGACCGCACCTACGAGGTCGACCTCGCCCGCTGGAAGCTGTGCCGTCTCGGGTGATGCTTGACGAATTGATCTCATCTGAGGCTTGACATTCGCCTAGGATCTGGTCCGGCCGGCCTGGGCTGTGGCACCTTGGCGCGTATGAGCCACCCTGCGGTGGAAGAGGCCGACAGGGCGATGACCCGCATCCTGGGGCGCAGTGGGCGACTGGTCAGCGCGTTGGGGTTCGGCTGCTGGGCGATCGGGGGACCGTGGCAGTCCGACGGTCAGCCGGCCGGCTGGGGCCAAGTCGACGACCAGGAGTCCATTGCCGCCATTCGGCGGGCCGTCGACCTTGGGATCAGCCTGTTCGACACCGCTGACGTGTACGGCTGCGGCCGCAGCGAACGCGTGCTCGGCCATGCCCTTGCCGGCGTGCGCGACCAGGTCGTTGTCGCTACCAAGTTCGGCCTGGTCTTCAACGAGCAGCGCCGGACCAGCGGCGGCGTGGACGTCAGCCCCGACTACATCCGCCGTGCCTGCGAGGCGAGCCTGAGCCGGCTTGGGACCGACCGGATCGATCTGTACCAGCTGCACCCCGGCGAGGTCGACGCGGCCAGCGCCGAACCGGTGCTGGCCACGCTGGAGCAGCTGGTGGCCGAGGGCAAGGTCGTGCACTACGGCACCAGCGTGGAGGCCCCGGAGATGGTGCGGGCGTTCGCCGCCGGCGCCTCGTGCGTGGCCGCCCAGCAGCAGTTCAACGTGTTTGGTGGCAACCAGGGGACCCTGGAGCTCTGCCAGCAGCTGGGCCTGGCCAGCCTGTGCCGCTCGCCGCTGGCGATGGGCCTGCTGACCGGCAAGTACCGGCCCGGGCAGCGGCTGGGCGCTGACGACGTGCGCGCGGCCACCCCCTACTGGGACTACTTCAAGCCCGGCCGCATGGAGGCGTGGCTGAAGCAGGTCGCGGCGATCCGGGAAGTGCTGACCGCTGGCGGCAGGAGCCTAGCCCAGGGCGCGCTGGCGTGGCTGTGGGCGCGTAGCGCTGTCACCATCCCCATTCCCGGCTTCAAGACCGTCGCCCAGGCCGAGGAGAACGCCCACGCGATGGCGTTCGGGCCGCTCAGCGACCAGCAGATGCGCGAGGTCGACGCGCTGCTCAACGGGCAAGCGCGAACCTAGAGCGGCCCGCTGACGCACGTGCCGGGCAGCGCGTGTCCGCGATCACCTTGCTTCGCACCGTTGGCGGGGCCCAGACGACGAATCCGACACAAGGCGACCGCCGATATCAGCATCAACCGAGACCGACCTGTCAAGCATCACCCGAGCCAGCACCTCGCCCGCCGGAAGCAGCCGTGAGAACTTTCCATTCGAGTTCAAGGCCGGCGATGCGGGCGGCCGCATGCGGCGGCCGTCCTCGCGCCGGCAACGACACGACGGGAACCGGGGAACCGGCCGCACCGAGCAGTCACCGTGAGGCGATCCGCGCCGAATCCTCCACCTCAAACTGCGGACTGTGAACCCGCCGCCCGTGACCACTCGCTGGTGGGCAAGCGGCTGACGCTGCTGACCTGCGGCTGCGCTCGTCAGCGTTCGAATTGCCAGCGAGTCGCGCCGTGCGGTTCCGTGGTGGCGACCCCGAACGCGGTGTGAAAGGTGAAGCGGTACAGGTGCCACGGCGGCGGTCCGGCGCTCGGGGCGCTGAACGGCGCGGTGAACGCGTCGCCCTCCACCTCGGCAGGCCACCCGCCCTCGCGGTACAGGCGGGCCATATGCTCCAGCGTCGGCGGATCGGTGACCCTGGCCGCCTCGCCCTCCAGGACCAGGTCGATGCCCTCCAGCCCGACGGAGAACGTGCAGGCCGGGTTCGCCGCCAGGTTGCGAGCCTTGCGGGCACCGGGTCCGCTGGTGAAGTAGAGGTCGCCGTCGAGCCATACGGCGCCGACGCTGGCGGCGTGGGGGCGGCCGTCCGGCCGGGACGTCCCGAGGAAGTACGGGGTGCCCGGCTGCGCCGGGCTGGCCACGAGGAGGTCATGCGGCCTGCTCCACGGCAACGGCGGGGATCCGTAGCGGTCGA
>JBKPAG010000022.1:0-39949 GCA_046726315.1 Actinomycetota bacterium
CAGCGGGATCCGCCAGGCCACCGCCCGCCTTCCAGGCTTGTCGGTGCGCCCCGTCGAGGTCAACGGCGGCCCGGGAGCGCTCTTTCTCGACGGACAGCAGCGGCTGATCGGCGTGCTGGCGCTCGATATCGCCGGCGGTCAGATCACAAGCATCAGCTCGATCGTCAACCCCGACAAGCTGACCCACCTCGGGCCAGTCGCCGACCTAAGATCGCTACTGCGGTCTGCGAGATGACTGGTTCCGCGAACTCACGACTGGGACATCGATTGGTCGCCATCTGAGGCTCAACGGGGCGCCTGATACACAGCCTTCTTCTGTGAACCAACCTCATTGCATGGGAATGGTCTGGTATATACCGGATACGCACGTGGCGAATCGCCGGGTCAGATACCTTTGCGCATTCCGGCGCGCCGCACCGCCTCGCCGATGGCTGCGACGATCATGAATATCACGAAGACACCAAATCCGATGAACGGGCTCGGGGAACTCCCGCCGCCGACGGAAGGGAAGTCGTTGCCTTCCACTGCCCCGAAGCCCAGGTAGGCGAACAAGGCGAAGCCAACTAGCAATCCAATCCCACCGATGACACGAATCACGTTGCCGATGAGGATGAGTGTCTTGCCCGGCGGGGTCTTCACGGCCTGCCGGGCGGCCAGGATCAGGGCGTGGTCGAGCTGGGCGAGTTGCTGGCCTCGTTGATCCTCGTCGCCCAGTTGGTCCATTCGGATCTGCTGGACGCCTACCAGGATCATCCGGAGAGCGTCCGGATACGGTGCCTCGTCTACGACCACCGGAATGATCTGTTTTCCAAGCCGGTCAGCCGCCTGGATTTCACGCGTGACCCATTTGCTCCGCATGGAGTCGAGGCTGACGAGGAGCACTACCACCCAGGCCTGCTCGAGAGCCCGCACGAGCTCCTGCCGCCAGTCCTTCCCCCCGGCGATCCCAGCTTCATCGATCCACACCGTCCAATCCGCCCGGCGCAAGTAGGTGGCGATGGTCCGGGCGGCGATCTTGTCCTCGGAGCTGTGGCTGATGAAGATCGGGACATGTGAGAGTCGCGTCGGAGGTCGATGAGGCCCTGTTGGCGACTCGGACATGGTCGTGGGTTGTGGCTGACGGGCGGGTCGGCTCGGCGGTACGGGGCCGCGGACCTCGATCACACCGCGGATGTTCGCGAAGAGGATCACGTCCCCTTCGCGGAGCTCGACCCAGTCGACCACCGGGTCACCGTTGACGGCGGTGCCGTTTCGAGAATCGAGGTCACGAATCCTGAGGCGATCGCCGTCCCAGTGCAGCTCGGCGTGCCGCCGGCTCACCTTGTCCGAGGCGACCGACACATCGGCGGTCGATGAGCGTCCGATCACCTGACTTCCAAGCGTAATCGGATGCACTGAGCGAGCGCCGGTCGGCGTCTCGATCCACATGATGGGTGTCTGCTGGGAGGTCATCGCATGATCACGTCCGACCACCATCGGCACGTGGGTTCCGCCGCAGGCTCGCCAGGCACCACGTCCTGGCGATGTTGGGAGATTCGCGCTGGCTCATCGCGTCCCAGATCATGGTCCGTGCCACAGTGCATCCCCCTGGCGTGCGACTGGGCCGCTACCTCAGCTGACCATACTCACGACGGCGTAGCCCGCACGATTGTCTCAAGGACAACCGTCCCCGAGATCTCAAGGTCCACGATGGTGCGCGTGCCGAACACCATGCGCCACGAGATCCGCTCGAGCCGGCACCCGGCTGATTACGCCTGGAAGCTCCCGGTCTCGGCGCCTTCCGCCGCATATCGTGTTACTCGACCTCCGGATACCGAATGACGTGACCGATGCGCGGACTGTGGCTACTCCTATGGCCGGGCGGGTGCCGTACTCGGCCTCGCCGCCCAATGGACATCCTTCGGGTGGGGCGATCCGGACCATTGGATTGCCGGTCTGGTCACCGGCTGGACGCTCATTGCCTGCGGATGGTGGCGCAAGGCCATCGCCACACGGCTCTTCGTGACCGAGGGGCGCACGGGACCAGGGTCTCCGCGACCAGCTTCAACCGGGCGTACGGCACGGGGTGGGCTCAACCCCGACGATCGACACGTAGAGAAAGTGCCCGACGCCCGCCCACGCTGCTGCGTCGATGAGCCGACTGGTGCCGTCCACGTCGACACCGGAGGGGCTGCGGAAGAAATCGCTCGGCAGCAGGAAACCGCGCCGCGCCACGGGCGAGAAGGTTGCCGCGTGCACCACCGACTGCGCGCCAGCCACCGCCTCGGCAACGCCCTCACCGATGCCAAGATCGCCCTTGACCCACTCGACCGACGGATCCTGACCGGGCGTCCGGGCAAGCACCCGCACCCGGTAGCGGTCCTTGAGAATGTCGACAAGATCTCGGCCAAGGTGACCCGTTCCCCCTGTCACGAGCAGGGTTTCCATCTGAAACGTCCCATCTATTCGACCTTGGAGATGGCGCGCAACATGCCCATCGTGGACCGGGCGTCAGATGTGGCTTACTCGGGCAGCCCCTGTGCGCAACGTGAGAGGCCCACCGCAGCGGTGGGCCTCTCTTTCGTGTTGCTGGTGGCCGCCGTCGGCTCAGACTGGGCGCACGTTGTCCGCTTGTGGGCCCTTTTGGCCCTGGGTGATGTCGAACTGCACGCGCTGGTTCTCATCCAGCGAGCGGTAGCCCTCGGCCGCGATGGCCGAGTAGTGCACGAACACGTCGGCGCCGCCGCCGTCTTGGGCGATGAAGCCGAAGCCCTTCTCGCCGTTGAACCACTTCACCGTGCCCTGAGCCATTGTTGTGCTCCTTGTCTGTGCTGCGGGTACAGGCCGGGCTGATTGCCGGTCCTGGGCTGCCGCAGCGGTCCTCGCCCCACTCTCTGGGCCCCCGATGCTCGAGGTGCACAGAAAGGAAAACGCCCGACGGAGTAACCAAATCCGCGGGCGTTCAGGAACGGCGAGGAAATACTCAGGCAACCACCACCACGCTAGCACGATCACCGACACCCACCCGCATCGTCGTTACCTGCCGGCTCAGGTGGCTACCGCCGTGCGCCGTCGAGGGACGTCCGGATATCGGCACGAGCGCAGTCGACCTGGCCGCTGCCATCCTTGGGACATGCAGACCGTGTACGAGGCCGCGGGTGGCGACGAGGGCCTGCTCCGCCTTGCCACGGCGTGGCACGCCCGGGTGATGGCAGACGAGGTGGTCAGCCACGCGTTCAGCCATGGTTTCCACCCCAAGCACAGCGAGCGCCTCGCCGCCTACTGGGCGGAGGCACTCGGTGGCCCCACGACCTACTCCGATACCTATGGCGATGAGACCTCGGTGGTGCGGATCCACAGTGGCAACGGACTGCACCAGGAGATGGATCGGCGAGCGATCGCCTGCTTCGATCAGGCGATGACGGACGTCGCGCTGTCCCAGAACGACCCGGTCCGGGCAGTGCTGCACGACTACTTCGCCTGGGCGACCACAACGACCATGTCCCGCTATCACCAGTCCGCGGACGACGTGCCTGATGGCCTGCGCATTCCCCACTGGTCCTGGGACGGATTACAGCGCTAAGCCCTCCACGATGCGGAGGTGACGCCGTCCCGTGCGATTGTCACTTGCCCACGAGCTTGAACGCATGGTGTGCCTTCCCGGTGCGGGTACACGACCCATGCGAGGCTCAACGCTTCGAGCCAGCGGGCACTCTCGATGCCACCCATGTCGATGACCGGCCAGCCGAAGTCCCCGAGCAGGGCAGTCACCGTCTGCTTGGCGCGATCGTCATCACCAGCGATGAACATGTCAGGATCCCCTCCGCTTAGAGTGGGATCGACCATTACCTCTGCGGCGACAGTGTTGAGTCCCTTCAGGACATAAGCCTGTGGAAGCAGACGGTGGATGCGCTCGCCGAGTGAATCCGTGGTGCCCACGAACAGACCGGGACGCCCGGAGGAGAAGTCCAGAGGGTCACTGGCGTCGAGAACGACCTTCTCGTTGAAGTTCTCGATGCCCGCGAGCCGGACAACGTCTTCGGCCGCGCTGCCGAGGACCGACAAGACGACCAGGTCGCCGAAGCGCGCAGCCTCTTCGAAGCTGCCGACGTGAGCGTCCGGGCCGGCGCCAGCTCGCCAGGGCTGCAGTTTGGCGGGATCGCGTGTGCCGAGCATTACGGGATGACCGTGCTTGATGAATGCCGTGCCGAGTGTCTGGGCGGCCGACCCGGAACCCAGGATGCCGATTCTCGATCGTCTGCTCACGGTCGCGGTCACCAGTGAAGGGGCTGCGGCCGGAAGTCGGCAAACTCGTTGTCCAGGTAGTAGGGCACGGTGACACGTCCCGGCGGGACGATGCGGTCGATGTCGTCGAGCACCTGTGGGTCCGGCACCACGTCCAGCGCCGCCTGCTGCGCCGTGAGCTGCTCAACGTTGCGTGGCCCCATGACGATGCTCGCCACGCCTGGACGCTGCAAGGTCCAGGCGACGCTGAGGGCGGTGAGGGACACGCCGTTCCGTTTCGCACATTCAGCCAAGGCAGCAACCGCCGTGGTGGCGGCGGACGTGAAGTGCTTGGCGCCCCAGTCGTCGGTCGGCGACAGGCGTCCACCCGATGTCGCGCCAGCATCGAGGTTTGCCGGTCGGCGCCTCCGGCAAGAGGGGACCGCACAGTGATTGCGGTTCCATGCGTGAGCGCGGCCGGCACCAGCTCGCGCTCTGCACGTCGGTCGAGGAGGTGATAAGCGGCTTGTTCGACGACCGGCCGGTTGATCCCAAGGTCGTGTGCGCACCACAGGGTCTCCACGAGCTGCCACCCGGCGAAGCCCGATGTTCCGATGTACCGGATCTTCCCGGCATGGACCAGATCGTCGAGCGCCCGGAGTGTTTCGTCAATGGCGGTCTGGGTGGACGGCCGGTGGATGTAGTAGATGTCAAGGTGGTCGGCCGGTCGCGCTTTGGGCCGATGAGACGTCCGACGATCTGCTCGCTCAGCCCGCCCGCGTAGATGTTGGCCGTGTCCACGACGTTGATGCCGGAGTCCATGGCCAGATCGAACAGGCGGGTGGCCTCCTCTTCGCTTGTCTTGCTGCCAAACTCCATCGAGCCGAGCGTGAACGGGCTAACCATCAGACCGGTTCGACCGAGGGGCCGTTTGGCCATGTTCATGAGCTTCCCCACAGGTAGCCGATGCCCCGAGTATGAGCCAGTCGGCCGGCGGATCGTCGTCGCCGACGTCGGCCGGCCGGATATCGTCCCGGATGTCGGCGCAACGTTCGATCAGGAGAGATTAGAGGGATTGAGTCCATGTCGACATCACACCGCCGGCTCCGGTTCGCGGTCGTGAATGAGATCCTCCCGGACCGCCGAGGGTGGCGTGATCACATCCGCCGTATCGAGCAGTCGGGGGTCGGCACGGTCCTGATCCGTGACCACATCGCCGCGGCGCCATTCGGGCCGCAACTGGCGCCGCTGGCAATGGCAGCAACAGCGGCAGCGCACACCACCCGGCTGCGGGTGGGAACCATGGTGCTCAGCAACGACTACTGGCACCCGGCGCTCGTCGCGCATGTTTCGCCCCGGGTCGAACGAGTGGCCACCCACAAGTCCTCGGCTGGCCAGCGAGTTGCCCATTCGGGCGACACGATCTCGTAGAAGGGATGGTCGCCGGAGTCCATTGGCGCGTAGATCTCGTGCAGAGCCTCGACGACGAAACCGAACCGGCGGAGCAACCGCACCCAGTCCCCGTGAGAGGGGTGGAACTCGACTCCACCCCCCGGCCAACGCACCTTATAAGCATCGCGTTGGCCTCGCATCAGCCGTTCCTCGGCGACCCCCTCGCCGGTCGGGACGCACAGCGCCGATAGCAGGCTGTTGGTGAGGAAGACCAGGCGCCCGCCCGGCCGCAGCAGTCGCGCCGCCTCCGGTAACCAGCGCTTCGGGTCACACCATGCGGCGGCTCCGTGCTCGCTGACCACCAAGTCGAAGCGGCCGCTCGACAGCGGGACCCGCTCCGCGTCCGCCTGGACGAGAGGGAAGACCGGTCCGACCCGCCGTTGCAGGCGCCGTGCGGTCGCCAACTGTTCGCCCGATAGGTCCAGAGCCACCGTGTTGGCCCCGGCCCTGGTCAGCCACGCCGAGAAATAGGCGGTTCCGCACGCCAGTTCGACCACATCGAGGTCAGCTACGTCGCCCAGGACACCGAGGAGCCGGTCTGGAACCGAGAACAGCCCCCACACCACCATCGTTCTCGACCACAACGCGTCGGCCGCGGCGTCGGTAAAGCGTTCGTTCAGCACCCCCCAAAGCGCCCGGTTCAGCGAAACCTCGGCGGCCCGACCATCCGTCACCCGGCCACGGTAAGCGCTCGTCACTGTATGAAAGACGCGACTCCGGTCAGTCAGCAGGCCAGGTGGCGACCGCAACGAAGTCGAGGGTCCCACCGGGTGGCATCGGCTGCGGGTTCAACGCAACGAAGTCGATCGTCGTCTTGGGCGGCAGCGGCTGGGGTTCAGGGCTAGGAGCCTGATGTGCACGCCCGGCGGTATCGGTTGAGGGTTGAGCGCAAGGAGGTTGATCGTCACCTCCGGAGGCAGCAACTGTGGTTTGAGCGCCATGAGTTCGATCTTTGTATCGGGCGGCAGCGGCTGCGGGTTGAGCGCGACGAGGTTGATCGTCGCGTCTGGTGGCAATGGCTGCGGGTTCAGCGACAAGAGGTTGACGTTTGACTGGTCCATCTGACCTCGCCCCCCGGTGGAATTGGCTGACCTTACCGCCGCCACGTGCCATCGCTCGGAGTCTGAACTATCGAACAAGCATTACTTCGCGGCCTATCTGAATCGAGCGGGCACACAAAATCGCTGCCATCGGTGATCTCGAGCTGAGTGGCCTCTTGCCCTGCCGATTCCGGCGCGGAGACCTCGGTCATGAATTGCCTTGGGCGAGCCCTTCCATCGTCGGGATGGCTGGCGGTGATAGCCCGGGTGGGTAGTCGATGCCTTCGATGTACGCGACGACCTAGGGCAGGACGTTGGGCCCTTGAGCTACCCGGGATGTAAGCGCGTCAGTTTTACCGAGAGCTCGCGCGCCCACGCAGGCGCCCACGCTCGAGGAGGCGAAAGGAAGCGATGGCCGATGTCGAGTCTGTGCTGGACGAGGCGGGGCTGAGCAACCCCAAGGTTCGGCCTACGCCGATCACTGGCTGAAGATCATCGGCCAGGCGCGCGAGACGCCGATCTTCGCACACGTCAACTGGTTCCAGCGAGACCACGAGGATGGCCATTACCTCTGGCCCGGGTACCTGCGACCGCTGCTGTGGCTCATGCAGCTCAAGAGCGGCGAGGTCACCGGCCGCCAGACGCCGGTGGGCATCCTCCCGACACCTGGCCCAGGCTCAGGTACGAGCCTGGTGGCAGCTCCACATAGATCGGACCATTGACCGGATCGGCCAGTGTGGAGTCGTTGACTGTCTTCTGCGCAGCAGCCTGAAGCAGGCCGAGGCTTGTCAACGTGCCGATGCCAGCCTGCACGCATGCTGCGTCGTTACGCGGCTACTCGGCGGCCGATGCCGGCGATGCGACAGCGAGGCTGCCTGCAAGCGCAGCGACTGCGGCGACACCGGCGGCGATCACGATCTCCTTCTTCATGGGGGTTCTCTTCTCTGATCGGCGACATGGCGCATTCCTTGCACCCATCACGTCCGCAGCGGTGGTTTCGGATGCAGTCAGCCATACTCCAATTCCATACCGCCGGGTTCGAGCGCTGGTGCGGGGAACGTCGGGGTTGCTGTCGCTGTCGAATCAAGTGACGCCCGAGCCGCCAGCTCGACGCCAGCCATCCGGCGTGACGGGGAGGACCACCCTCCCCAGCCGCATGGACCCGCGTCCCTGGTCGAGAGACCCGGACATGTGCCTGACTGTGCCCATGAGCGCCACAGGACGCCGACGTCTGGCCCTCCCGGTAACCGCGGTATTGCTCGGCGCGTTGGTCCTCGCTGCGTGCACCGACACGACGACCGGCACTACCGCGGCCGACACTGCCGGCGCGACAGCGTTGCCTGAGCACCTGACCACCACCGAGGAGTACCTGCCCGGACTTGCTGCCGACGTCTATCAACCACCCGGCCGCACCACGGCACCGCTGGTCGTCATCGTCCCCGGTGGCGACTGGGAGTCCGCCGATCGGAGCGGGCTCGGCCCGCTCGCCGACACGTTGGCTGACGCGGGATTGACGATCACCTACCGCACGGGCACCGACGAGGCACGGTTTCCAGTCCCGGTTCAGGACATAGCGTGTGCTGTCAGCTTCGCCAGCACACTGGCGAAGGAAGCGGGGATCAATCCGCGCCCCCCTGGTGCTCATAGGCCACTCGGCCGGCGCACATCTGGCGGCCGTTGTTGCTCTCGCGGCTGATCTCGTCCGCCGCGACTGCCCCTACCCCGCAGCATCACCCGATGCCTTGATCGGCCTCGCCGGGCCGTACGACGTCCCGGCCGTCGGAAACGTGGCCTGGCCGCTGCTCGGCGTGACGGCGGAACAAGACCCTGACCGCTGGGAGGAAGCCAGTGCACTCACCTACGCCGCAGCGAGGCCCGAGTTGCCGGTCCTGCTTGCGCACGGTGATGCGGACGAGCTCGTGCCACTCGAATTCAGCATCGAGTTCGCCGACGCGCTCGAAGCCACTGGTCACCCAGTTCGTATGGAGACGTTGTCTGGCGCACATCACGCAGACCTCTACGACTCGCAGATCGCGTCCCTCATCGTCGAGTGGATCAACTCGCTGGGTTCGCCACCGAGCACGTCGGGACACGCGTCGTAATCTCCAGAGAGCCGCGCTGGACGATCGGCTCGTCCATCACATCATCGACACAGCCCGTGCTACTGACGGACGGCCGCTGGTTCGGCTGCGGAGCGGGTGAAGCCGCCAACGCCCAGAGGCTTGACCTCCATCGCCGAGCCCCCGAACTGCCGCATCGTGTCCAGCATGGAGTCGCTTATGACGCCGTAACTATGTTCGCTTACGACGTCGCCCAGGAACTCCCACGCCGCGTGCTCCATGTGCTCGCGGATCACCTTCATGTGGAATTCCATCGAGTCCCCGTCCGGATGCACCTGGACGATGGCGACCTCGTTGCCGTCCTCGTTGACGTAGGCGTTGAACGCGATCAGCCGCGGCTCGCTCGCCTCGACGAACTCGACGAAGTCGCGCCAGTACCGCGCGAAGTCATCGCGTTTGCCCTCCTTGATCTGGTACGTGCCGACGTAGATGAACGGCTGTGTCATGGCATCTCCTTTCTCGGGTCAGAGCGCGGGAAGCCGGTTGAACCCGCCGACGTAGTTGGTCTTCAGACTGAGGGTGACGCCGGACTGCGCGAGCTCGGTCATCTGTCCGAGCACGCGTTCACTCGGCCGTCCGTAGACCGCGATGCTCGTCTTTGTGAAGTCCACGAACTCGTACAGCGGCTTCAGCGTCTGGGCGGCGACCTGCATATGGACGTCCTCTGACTGCGCGTCGGGGTGGACGAGGATTGTGGTCGCCTCCGTGCCGTCGTTGATGTAGGTCTCGAAGGCGATCACGCGCGGCTCCCTCGTCTCGATGAATGCGATCGCTTCTCGAAGAGCGTGCTCGTACTCCTCCAGCTTGCCTTCCTTGATCGCGCTGGTGAAGGTGAAGACGAGCGGCTCGGACATGGGTCTCTCCTTCCTATGGGAGCGGCTGGCCGGGCACGCCGACGGAAATCTTCAGCACGCCCGGCGTCGGCGTCGGCGAGAAGATGGAGAAGTTCGCCACGAACAGGGTCTGCCGGTCGCCCCTGCCGGTCCCGAACGCCAGCGTGCTGGGCTGGTTCAGCCCGTCGTCCGCCGTCGCCAGGGTTTCGATCAGGCCGTCGCTGCCGACCCGCACGACCGTGGAGAGAATCGAGCTGGCCAGGTACACGTCGCCGTGGACGTCGAGGGCGATGCCATCGGCTCCCAGCAGGGCCGTCGATTCCGCGCGAACGGTGGCTTCGCCGGCGCCACCGTCAGGCTGGACCGGGATCTGGACCAGCCGCCCGCGCTCGGTGTTCGCCACGATCAGCTCGCCGTTGCGGACCGCGATCCCGTTGGCCCCGATCGGGAAGCCGAACCCGAGGCTGCCGTCACCGGCGAGCAGCGGATCATCGCTCCACAGCTCCGCCGAGCCGCCGCGCGGGACCCGCCAGACCGTGCCACCGCGAGTGTCGGTGGCGTAGACATTGCCCTGCTTGTCCAGCGTCACGTCGTTGGGGAACAGCATCGCAGCCGTCCCGGGCAGGCGTTCGGCCGTGCCCTCGGGCCGGATCCGGTAGACCCCTCGGAACGCCGGGTCGGTCTGCCCGGACGCCAGACCGAAGGCCGAAACGGCGGCGTAAACCGTGCCGGCCGCGTCCACGGCCAGGCCGGCCGGCCCCGAGCCCGGCACGTCGATCTCGACCAGCACCGACCGGTCACCGCTCGGGTCGATCCTCCAGATCTGGTCCAGCTCGATCATGCTCACGTACACGGTTCCGTGCTTGTCGACCGCGATCCCCTCCGGAAACTCCCCGGCAGCCGGGTCGAACGACACGAACGTCTGGACCTGACCGCTCGCGCCGGCGACCCCGGCGGACAGGGCCAGCCCAGCCGCGATGGCAGCCAGCAGCCGCGTCGTCGTCACCGTCGCGCCCCGGATGCGTCCGCTCATGCGACGAGCCTCCAGCACGCCGCTAACGAATCGCTAAGGGCGCGCTCCTGGTGACGTCCTGGGCGCTTTGTCGCGACTACGTCGACCGGCCGGGAGAACAGGTCACGGACGGTCTCGAGGAAGGCAGCCGACATCAGTTGCGTCTTGCCAAGTTCGTCGATCACCACTACCTGTGCCGGCACGGCCAGGGCTGGTATGGCAAGCCGCTCGAACGCCACGACGTCGACGCCCTACTTCGCGATCCCGGGCGGGGCCGTGCAGATCGACCTGGGCTAGCACCGCCCGAGCACCGTCAACCGTCTCCACAGCGATGCCAACCCGCTGTCCGGCCTCGCGCAGCTCCGCGGTCACGAGCCCGGCCACACCATCTCGGCGTACTAGCGAGCTTGCCCGTTGCTGGCGTGGGATTATGGCCAGCCGACACCCGGCGCTGGTGCGTCGGCGACGAGGATCTGTCCTGTTCTCGCCTCGATGACGTCGTCGACGGCTTCGGTGCCGCGCCATTCGGCGGTCAGCATGAACAGGGTCCGGCGGTCGGGACCGCCGAGCATTGCCGCGAAGCAGGAACGGTCCAGCTCGATTCGTTCGAGGGCCTCGCCACCTTCACGAATGCGGGCGCAGTCGTTCGTCATAATGCCGCTGGAGGCCCAGATGCAGCCGTCGGCGTCGAGGCAGATGCCGTCCGGGCCCACGCCGTCGGCCCAGACCCGTCGATTC
The DNA here is from genome assembly GCA_046726315.1 of Actinomycetota bacterium. Lineage (GTDB taxonomy): Bacteria > Actinomycetota > Actinomycetes > Jiangellales > Jiangellaceae > JACVRX01. The sequence continues at coordinate 11,399 of JBKPAG010000022.1, forward strand.
GACAGAGTGCCGTCGTCGGCGATGTCGAAGGCGGTGAGCCGTGCGGCGAACGATTCCGCCACGACCAGGGTCTTGTTGTCCGGCGTGACCACCATTCCGTTCGGGAACGCGATCTCGCTGGCGACCTCGCGGGCTTCGCCGTCCGGCCTGACCAGCGCAATCTTTCCCGGTGCCTGTCCGCTGGTCAGCACGTCGTCGAAGTCGGCGAAATCGAAGTTGATCGTGTTGACGTAGACGTTGCCGCGTCCGTCGACGGTTATCTCGCTCCAGCCGTACCGCGAGATGTGGCTGAGATCGGCATGCCGGACCCGGGAGCCGTCGGGCTCGACGCAGACCAACTCGTTGCCGGTCATCAGCATTCGGCCGTCCGGTAGCCAGTTGACCGCCCAGCCCGCGCCCTCGGCGCCGCGGCCCACCACCTCGCTGTTGCCGTCGAGGTCGACCGCGACGATCTCCTCGGCGCCCCAGTGGGAGAACCACAGTCGACCGTTGTGCCAGCGAGGCGACTCAGGCATCGCTAGTCCATCGAGCAGCACACGAGGCTCCATGACGTGCGGAGAACTCCGAGACATCCGTCCCCCTTCGACGTGCGCTTCTCATGTGTCAGACCCGTCGGGGCGTCTGAGGTGATCAATGGACGTTACCGGAGCTCGGCAGCCCTTCAGGACGAATGCGGCACGGTGAGACTGCGGGCAGACGGTCCGCGCCCCTGCGCGGGCACGATGGCTTGGTGGGCGAGGTGCTGACATTCGGGCATGGAACAGCGACGGAGGAGAGGATCGCCGAGCTGTTGCGCGTCGCGGGTGTCCGCCAGCTCGTGGATATCCGTACCGCGCCCGGCAGCCGCCGCAGCCCGCATGTCTCACGCGCAGAGCTGCAACGCTGGCTCCCCGAGCACGGCATCGCGTACCGCTGGGAGAAGCGGCTCGGAGGTTGGCGAAAGCCTCGCCCGGACTCGCCGGATACCGCACTGCGGGCACGTCCGTTCGCGGGCTATGCCGCGCACATGCGGTCCGCGGAGTTCCGCTGCGCGGTCGACGAACTGCTGGACGAAGCGGCAGCCGCTCGCACGGCGATCATGTGTGCGGAGTCGGTCTGGTGGCGCTGCCATCGCCGCATGGTGGCCGACTTCGTCGTGCTGTCCCGTAGCGTGCCGGTGCTGCACCTGATGCACAACGGCCGCTCGCAGCAGCACATCCCCAGCGATCTGGCCCGTGTCCGTGACGACGGTCTGCTTGTCTACGACGCAGGCCAACCACCGTTGGGTGGATAGGCCGACATGGTGGTTGGCAGTGTCATCCGGCGGGCGACAGATCCGGTTTATTCGCGGTTCGTTGCTGTGGCTGCGACTCGCCGGACTCGTACTGTTAGCCAAGGTGCTGAAGAGGAGTGACGAGCGGCTCAGCACGGTTATCGCGGCGACGACGCGGGCACGGGTCGACGACCGTCGTGGACTCTCCATGGTGCGGCCGCCCGAAGGTTCCAGGTGGGCAGCATCCTGTGACAATTCGAAGACAAGGAGCAGCTCATGGATGTCGACGTTCTAACCGGCATCGAGATCGATCGGCCCCGCTCCGAGGTGGCTAGGTACTTGGAGATCTTCGACTGGAAGATGACGCCCTTCGGCGACATGGCCTAGACATCGATCGACACCGGCGTGGGCCCCAGCGGCGGCATCGGCGCCGCGCCCGAGGGCTACCCAGGTCACGCCACCTTCCACGTGTTGGTCGACGACCCGGCCAAAACGCTCGTGCTGATTAAGGCCAAGGGCGGCAAGACCGACCTGCCGGCCATGAAGATCCCCAATGGACCCACGATCGCGCTGTTCGCCGACCCGACCGGCAAAACGATCGGCCTGCGCAACGTCTAGGTTTCCGCGCCGCTCCGTCGGATGCGGCTCGGCGCTTAGAACTCCTAACAGAATGAGCTACGCCGCAGTGGGTGGTCCGAACCAGGTGGTTAGCGCGTCATGGGGCACCAGGTGGGTTCGGTCTCCCACCCAGGCCACATATCCGTCGGGCCGAATCAACACGCCAGTGGGAGCAGTGACCGCGCCAAGTACCGGAAGCTCCCACGTACCAACGTATTTCGCGTCGATCAACTGAACCCTGTCTGCCCATGGAGTGATGTCGAAGCCGCCGGGCTCACCGAGGTTGAGCAGCACCGGCCGGGCATCGTGCAGCAGCTTGAACACCCGGAGCGGGCCGCTGGCCGTGACCAGGTCGAGATCGGGCATGCGGCGCCCGAGCAGTGGGTGGCCCTCGCCCAGGTCGTAACGGATGTCCAGACCGGACATCATCGCGGCGAATCGTTTACGCGGCTCGTCCATGCTCAGCAGCTCGGACACGGTGTCGCGCAACGCCTCGATGCGATCGTCGACCCGCATGAGCGCGGTCTGCGCCATCGTGTTTCGCAGCACGCGGGCAGCAACCGGGTGGCGCTCGGCATGGTAGCTATCCAGCAGGCTTTCCGGCGCTGTCTGGTGGACCACCTGGGCCAGCTTCCAGCCCAGATTCACCGCATCCTGCACACCGGTGTTGAGGCCCTGTCCACCGACCGGGGAATGCACGTGCGCCGCGTCGCCCGCCAGCAGGACCCGTCCTGCGCGGTAGGCCGCGGCCTGCCGAGTCATGTCGGTGAACCTGGAGATCCAGGTGGGACTGTGGATCCCGTAATCGGTCCCGTATTTGGCGACGAGCGCCTCGCTGAGATCGCGCAAGGTGGGTTCGGCCGTGGCTCCGACGTGCGACTCGGTCAGCATGACCCCCACCGTCCCTCCTTCCTTGTAGACCACTTCGCCGTCGCGGATCTCGTAGTCCACCTTGCCCAGGGCATGCATGCCAGAGGCATCGCGGCGGATGCCCAACTCAGGCTCCTCGGTCATCTCGACCTGGGCGATCAGGGCGCTCGTGGTCGCATCCCAACCGGGGAACTCGATGCCGGCTGCCTTCCTGACCAGACTGCGTCCACCGTCGCACCCGACGAGGTACTCGGCCCGCAGCGACCGGCCGTCGGCCAGCTCGACGTCGACGCCGGTGTCGTCCTGCGCGAAACCGGTCACCTCACTGCCGTAGTGGATCGGCACCCTCAGCTCGTGGACCCAGCCGGCCAATATCCGCTCGATATGGTTCTGCCACAGCCCGAGTCCGTAGGGGTGCCGTGTGGGAAAGTCGCTGATGTCCAGACGGACGCTGGCGAACCCCGCGACCTGAGCCACCTGTCCCTCCGAGAGGAACCGATCGGCGATTCCACGCTGATCGAGGACCTCGATGGTGCGTGAGTGCAGACCGCCTGCGCGCGAGCCGGGGAGGTCCTGGCTCGCGCGCCGCTCGACGATGGCCACGGCGACGCCCGCCAACGCCAGCTCGCCCGCCAACATCAGCCCAGTCGGACCTCCTCCGGCGATCACCACCGCATGCTCGGTCATCGCCACACTCCGGTTGGCATCACGCCGGTCGCGACCAGCGCATCACAGATCCCTCGGCCGCCGCGCACTCCGGCGGCGCGCACACCCCGCACCTGCGCCGAGTGCCCGCAACCGCACCGCGAGTCCCACCACCGGTTCGACGCTCCCGCGCGACCCATACGCCGACAACAACACACGCATCTCGCGACTCCCATTTCCGCAGGTTCCGGCCTCGGCCGACGATTCTGCGGCACGACCAGGGTCTTGCCGCAAGCCTCTCAGTGCGCCATATGTTGAGAACGGAGAGAAGTAGGTCTCTCCTTTTCTTGATCGTCCGCCGTGGACGGACAACCCTCGCGAAGCGGCGCCGCGTACGGCGGTTCCTCGGCCCAGGAGGATCTCCCATGCGCCGCACGCTGTCATAAGAACTCCCAACAAAGATCAGCGGACGAGTCTGCGCCAGCAGATGAAGGCTGCGGCGAGAGTCAGGAGAGCTTCGTGGATGTCGTCGCGGATCTCCCAGCGCACGCGCAGCCAGCGGAACCAGTGCAGCAGCGCGATCGTGCGTTCGACGTAGCGGTGTCCGCCCAGGCCGGAGCCGTGGGGTGTGCCGCGGCGGGCGATAGTGGGTTTGACGCCCTCGGCCCAGACCAGGCGGCGGTACTTGTCGTGGTCATACCCTCGATCGGCCAGCAGTTCGTGGGGGGCGGCGGGGCCGCCCGACGCGGCCTTGCACCGGCGCCACCTTGTCCAGCAGCGGGAGGAGCTGGGTGACATCGTTGCGGTTACCGCCGGTCAGCGACACCGCCAGCGGAGTGCCGTGCCCGTCGGTCAGCACGTGGTGCTTGGAGCCCGTTCGTGGTCGGTCGACCCGGGCTCGGACCGGTTTTGGCCGTTGAGCGCGCGGACGTGTGAGCTGTCGATCACCGCCCGCGACCAGTCCCGATCCCCGCGGCATGCAACTCGGCCAGCAACTCCCGATGCATCCGCTCCCACTGCCGAGCCAACTTTGTTGGGGACAGGATTGGCCCTTCGAGCTGTCGCGCCGCCTGGAGCCGCTGAGGATTGACGACACCGCGCGCTGGGAATGTCACAGCCTCCGGTCCTGTCTCGTCTCAGAGATCGAACGCAATCACGCCCTTTCAAAGGAGCCAACCGATGCGTGTCTTTCTCGCAGGAGCCACGGGAGCGGTCGGCAGGCGCCTGGTGCCACAGCTCGTCGCTCGCGGTCATCAGGTGACTGGGACCACGCGCAGCACGGACAAGCTGGACGAGCTACGCGCGCTTGGCGCGGAGCCGGTTGTCGTCGACGGGCTGGACCCAGTGACGGTGGGCAACGCGGTCGCGCACGCAAAGCCGGACGCGATCATCCATCAGATGACGGCGCTGGCCGGCGAGCCCGATCTGAAGCACTTCGACCGCTTCTTCGCGACGACGAACGCACTGCGAACCAAGGGGAACCGAACACCTGCTCGCCGCGGCGAAAGCAGCCGGAGTGGGTCGCTTTATCGCGCAGAGCTACACCGGCTGGACGAACGCCCGCAAGGGTGGACCGGTGAAGACGGAGAACGACCCGCTCGACCCCGACCCGGCTAGCTCGCAGGCGGAGACACTGGCGGCGATCCGTTTCCTAGAGCGGGCGGTGCTGGAGGCGCCGCTCGAGGGGATCGTGCTGCGCTACGGAAGCTTCTACGGTCCGGGCGCCTCGGATTCGCTTGTCGAGCTGATCCGCAAGCGCCGGATGCCCATAGTCGGCAGCGGTGCTGGCATCTGGTCGTGGATCCATGTCGACGATGCGGCGTCGGCCACTGTCGCCGCGCTGGAGCGCGGCGAGCGCGGCGTCTACAACATCGTGGACGACGAACCCGCTACGGCGTCGGAGTGCCTGCGCTGCCTGGCCGATGCCGTCGGCGCGAAACAGCCGCTACGTGTCCCCGCCTGGCTGGGACGCCTCGTCGCCGGGGAGTTCGCCGTCCGATCGATGACGGAGGCCCGTGGCGCGTCGAATGCGAAGGCGAAGCGCGAACTGCGCTGGCAGCCGAGATGGTCGAGCTGGCGCGAAGGCTTCCGGCGTGGCCTCACGGAGCCAGCCGCAGCATCTCGGTGACGCGACGATGCCGTAGCGTCGTGAGCGGAGGTTTTCATGAGCGGCGACGGCGCACGCTCCCACGGGGCGGCCGCGGCCGAAGCGCTCCAGAACCTGCGGCCGCTGCTGTTCTCGATCGCCTACGGCATGGTCTCGACCGTCACCGAGGCGGAGGACATCGTCCAGGAGGCCCTGCTCCGCTACCAGCGGGCTCTCAACGAGAGCGTTGAAATCGAGTCGCCGAAGGCCTACCTGTCCGCGGTGGTGACGCGGCTGGCGGTCGACTACCTGCGCTCGGCGCGGGCACGCCGGGAGACCTATGTCGGCGAGTGGCTGCCGGAGCCACTCGTCACCGACGGCGACGACCCGGCGGCGCAGGCCGAACAGGCAGACTCGCTCTCGATGGCCTTCCTTCTGTTGCTCGAGCGGCTCAGCCCGGTCGAGCGTGCGGTCTTCCTGCTCCACGACGTCTTCGGGTACAGGTATGACGAGATTGCCGCCATCGTCGGCAAGAGCGAGGCAAACTGCCGGCAGCTCGCGCTGCGCGCCCGCAACCACATCCAGTCCGATAGGCCACGCTTCGACGCTTCTCGACGGAAGCGCGACGAGCTTGCCGCCCGCTTCTTTGCCGCCGTGACCGACGGCGACCTCGACGGGCTGGTCACGATGCTGGCAGCCGATGTGGTCGTCTACGGCGACGGAGGCGGCAAGGCACCGCAGTGGATGGTGCCGATCGTCGGCGTCGATCGCGTTGGACGCCTCCTGGCCGGGCTCGGGCGGCAGCTGCGCGAGTTCGGTGTCCGTGTCCAGCTGTGCCAGGTGAACGGACAGCCGGGGGCGATCTTCCGCGACCCCGACGGCCGCGTGACGAACGTGTGGTCGCTCGACATCGTTGACGGCGTCGTCCAGACGCTCCGCTCGGTGATCAACCCCGACAAGCTGCAGCATTTCGGGCCGGTCTCCGATGTCCGCGCACTCAGTCGCCGCCGTACTGGCGAGCGCGCGTGAGGTTGTCGGCTCGCTCACTTAATCGGTCGCTGCACGCTCGAGCCCGGTCACGGATGCGGCTGCGAGCGTCGGGTGCCGTTCAATCCGGCCGTACACGGCCAGCACTGCACAGAGGTTGAGCGCGAGGACGCGGGCGCGTAGCAGCTGATCCGGATCAGCCTCGCCGTAGGCGGCAAGGAAGGCGGCGCGCTGGCCGGGCTCCAGGAAGCTCCAAAGGAGGTTGAGGTCGATTGCCGGATCGGAGCGGCACAGGTCGACCCAGTCGATAACGCCGCTTGCTCGGCCGTCCGCAACAAGCAATTGGCGGATGTGCAAATCGCCATGGCAGATGGCGACGTGCCGGGAGGTAGGTAGGTGCTCGGCCTCTTCGAGGAGCGCCGCCACGGATGCGGGCGGTATCCAGAGCCTGAGCTCTTCGACCTGCGCGAGGGCGACGCGGGTCATCGGGACGCGTCGCGTCATGTCGGCGCGGGCGTTCCCGTTGATTGGAAGCTCGGCGCCGAGCTCGAGGACCTCCTCGTCGTGCAGGCTGTGCAGGAAGCCTGCCAGCTCGAGCGCCACGGCGAGCCGCGCCTCCTCACTGAGCGGCTCCTGCCACGCCTCCACTCCCGGGATGAACGCTGCGCCGTAGAACGGCCACGGGAAGTCCTCGCTCGGCTTGCCGACGAAGCAGGGCACAGGGATCGGCAGCGGCAGCAGCGGGGCAAGCCGCGGCAGCCACCCGAGCTCCCGCTCGATGCCCGGAACGACGATCTCGCGCCGCGGGAACCCAAAGGCCCACGCCTCGTTGACCAGCCAGAGCGTCCGATCCCAGCCGGTCGCGACCAACCGCAGCGAGTGCACCTCGAGCTCGCGGAACTGCCGGAGCAGCCGCCGCGCCAGTGCCTCGTCCACGACGGTCTCCGCCGCCCAATTTCGCGGTACACCGCCGGTGTTCAGTGCAGCGCCACCGTGAACAGGATCACCGCCGGCTCGACGGCCTCGAGGTCGTGACGCTGGGGCGGTACGGCCACGAACTCGCCCGGGCCGAGTTCGGCCTGCGATTCACCAGTTCGCAGGCGGACGTGGCCGCGCAGGCAGTACACCGATGCGTCGCCCGGGCTCTTGTGCATGGCCAACGCGCGCCCGGCCGCCAATGCGATGAGGGTCTGGCGCAGCCGGGCACCAGGCCTGCCGTACACCGTGACCGAGCTGCGACCGTTGTCGGCTGCTGTGGCCATGCCCAGATGGCGCTCGGCGAGCGCAGTAATCGACGAGACGTTCATGGATCCGATGTTGGCATGTGCCCCACGATCCCGTGTCACACTGACCACGTCACTTCCAACCCGACTGAGCCCTGGCGTCGCGACAACCGTGTGTGCACGGTCTGCGCGGTTTCGTCTGCACGGCGACCTGAGCGAGCTCGTCGTTTCCCGCCGGAGGGACCAGCCACTGGAGCGGGTCGTCGATGCAAGCGATGACCACCTGCTGGCGCGGTCAGATGCAGAGGCGAGAACACTGCTCACCCGCGACCGCGAAATACTGCGACGCCGAACGGTGAAGAACGCCCGGTTCATTCGTGGCTGTGATCCCCTGGAACAGCTCTTCGACGTTGTCCGCCGGCTGCGGCTGGCGGAGTGGATCCGCCCGTACACCCGTTGCACGTCCTGCAATGGGGTACTTGTCCCGGCACGGCGCGCTGAGGTTGCGCTGCGTGTCCAGCCAGGGACGCTGCGCCGCCAGGACAACCGCCGCGTGCGTGGCATGCGGCAAGGTGTACTGGCAGGGCGCCCACCACGCCCGCATCTCCGGCTTGATCGCGGCAGCACGGGCGGCGGGACGGGATGAGTCGTGGCGGTCCGATGTCGGCTGATCCAGTCCAGGCGGCCGTCTTCGACCTCGACGGCGTGCTGCTCGACTCGGAGCAAGTGTGGGACGCGGTGCGCCGCGGTCTCGCAGTGGAAGCCGGCCGCCAATGGCCGGTTGACGCCACCCGCGCGATGCAGGGCATGAGTACGGCCGAGTGGTCGACGTACCTGACCGACGTTGTCGGGGTGCCGGGCGAGCCGGGCGAGGTGGCAGCCACCGTCATCGACCGCGTTGCGGCTCGATTCGAGTCGCGGCTGCCTCTACTTCCGGGCGCGGTCGAGGTGGTGCAGCGGCTGGGGAGCGATTGGCCGCTGGGGCTGGCATCGTCGTCGCCGCGGCGGCTCATCGACGCCGTGCTGGACTCCGCCGGTTTGGCCAGCTGGTTTTCGGCGACTGTTTCGACGGAGGAGGTGGAGGCCGGCAAGCCCGCGCCGGTCGTGTACCTGGAGGTAGTGCAACGTCTCGGTGTCGACCCCAATGCAGTGGTAGCGATCGAGGACTCGAGTAACGGGCTCCGCTCGGCAGCCGCCGCAGGGTTGCGGGTCATTGCCGTGCCGAACGCCGCCTACCCGCCGACTGAGGACGCGCTCGCACTGGCCAACGTCGTGGTGCACTCACTGGACGAGATCACGCCGCGCCTTGTGCTGTCCGTCCGTCGTTAGGCGTACGCGAGCCGTTGCCGACCTAGCCTCGAGGTATGGACGAGCCGTCTCCCCGTGTGATCGACGACGGTTGGGGCTTTGTCGAGGTCGAGAGGCTCGGCCGGTTCCGCGACGCCAAGCTGTGGCCGGGTGGCGGGCGAGCCTGGGACTGGAACGAAACCGGCACCGATCACCGGCCAGGAATTCTCCCCGCAGACGTGGCCGAGCTTTTGGATCATGAGCCCGATCTCGTCATCCTCAGCTCCGGCCGCCTGGGGCGGCTCGGGACTTCGCGGGACACGCTGGCGCTGCTGGAAGCACGTGGCGTGCCGGTTGTGCGCGAGCAGTCAGACGCCGCGATGACGACGTACAACCGGCTGGCTGCAGAAGGTCGCCGAGTCGCTGGCCTTTTCCACACCACGTGCTGATTGGGGGAGCGCGGCCGCGAACGCGTTTCGGGCTCTGTCGCTACAGCCGTCGGCGATGCGTCCGGACGGCGAGTAAGCAGGGCTCTGGCGGCGCTGGAGCGTCTGGTCTCGCGTTCGCGGTCATCCGCCGCGGACGCCGTGCGCTACCTGGCCGAGGCGGTCGCCGCCTCCGCGTCGTTGCATCGCCGGGTCAGCGAGCGGAAAGCCATGGTGCGTGCCGGTCATACAGCAGCCGCAGCGCGCCGAGGTCCCCGCCTGCCATAGCAGCCAGCAACTCCGGGTCCGCTCGGGTCGCGTCTGCATGCATACCGAGACTTTCGCATCGAACGCCGCGGAAGGTTCCGTTCGTCACAATCCAACACGGGCGAGCCTCCGTGCCGAGCCCACAGAGCATCGTGGTGATCGCGAAAGCGTGTCTCAGCTGAGCTTGGTGAAGAACTCGCGTGCGTCGCCGGCGAGGACCTCGGGCACCTGGTGTGCCGCGTAGTGGCCGCCCACGTCGAACGTGTGCCATTGGGTGATGCTCTTGTGGTCGCGCTCGGCGAAGCGACGAATCGACTGGAAGTCGTTCGCGAAGCCGGCGAGCCCGATTGGAACGGTCGTCGGCTCGGTTGGGTTCTCGGCCTTGGCGTCCTCGTAGTAGAAGCGGATCGAGGATCCAGCCGTGCGGCACAGCCAGTGGATCGTGATGTTCGTGAGCACGAAGTCGTCGTCCAGGCCTTGGGCCAGGAGCTGGCCCATCCACCCCAGCAGTCCGGCCGGGGAGTCCGCGATCGCGTGCGCGAGCGTCTGCGGCGCCTGCGATTGGAGCTGATTGAAGGCGCCCATGGTCTCCCAGAACCACTGCAGATGCCGGAGCGCGGCCTGCTCCTCCTCGGTGAGGCCCTCGAGCTCGGCCGGGTCGCCGGAGGGGAAGGAGAAGATCTGCGTCACGTGGACCCCGACGACGTGCGTGGGGTCGATCCGGCCGACCTCGGGGGAGACGAACGAACCCGCGTCGTTGCCGATCGCCCCATAACGCTTGTAGCCGAGGCGGCGCATGAGCTCCGCCCACGCTCTGGCCGTCCGGTACCGGTTCCAGCCGCGCTCCTTCGTCGGCCCGGAGAAGCCGAATCCCGGAAGCGAGGGGATGACCAGGTGGAAGTCGGTGGACAGGTCGTCGATCACGTCCAGGTACTCCATGACGGTCCCTGGCCAGCCGTGGGTGAGGATCAGCGCCAGCGCGTCGTCCCGATCGCTGCGAACGTGCAGGAAGTGGATGTTCTGCCCGTCGATCTCCGTGGTGAATTGCGGTGACGCGTTGAGCCTGGCTTCCCAGGCGCGCCAGTCGTATCCCGTCCGCCAGTATTCGGCCATCCGGCGGACCCACTCGACGCTGACCCCGTAGTCGAAGCCGCTGCCTGGTATTTCGTCGGTGAACCGCGTGCCGGCCAGTCGCGCCTGCAACTGGTCGAGCTCGGCCTGGGGAACCTCGATCCGGAACGGGCGGATCTCCGCGTCAACGCGTTCAGCGCCGGTCATCACTTGTGCCTCCTTGCAGGACTGCCGCCATGTGATATGACAGACTGCTGTCATGTCAGGCTCGAGCTTAGCCAAACGACAGGATGCTGTCAAACCCGCTGTACGCCGCGAGTTCCGTCGAACCCAGGCCGGCGACGCCGTCAGCGAGCTCGTCGTCCACGTCTTCCGGCTGAACGGGCTGCTCACCGCCGCGGGAGACCAGATGGCCCAGCCCGTCGGGCAGACCAGCGCACGGTGGAGGGTGCTGGCCGCGATCGAGGACGCACCGCTGACGGTGCCGCAAATCGCCCACGCCTGGTGGCTCTCCCGCCAGAGCGTGCAGCGCGTCACCGACCTGCTCGTCAACGACGGCCTAGCCGTCTACCAGGACAACCCCGGCCACCGCCGCTCGAAACTACTGCGGATCACGCCACGAGGCCGCTCCGCGCTCCGCACCATCCGACAGGCCCAGCAGACGTGGGCCGACCAGCTCGGAGCCGAGATCGGCGAGGCGGACCTACACATTGCTAACGCCACCCTCGCCCAGATCGTCGACGTCATGGCCAGCCGGGGACCCACCACCTGACGTCCGGCGTCGTCGTCAACCTGGGACGGCGTGGCCTAGGACAGCTCGCTCACTGGGTGTACCACGTTCGTAACCGTGACGTGTGCTGACGAGAATCCGTCTTTCGGCCACTGTCGAGGCAGAGCTGTTGGCGGGCCGCCGCGCTGCGGTGGCGGAGGGACGTGCCACCAGCCGGATCGCCTCGGTGAACGAGGCGCTTCGCAGACAAGCAGATCACGACCGCCGGATGAGGGCCCTCGACGTGTTCCTCGAGGCGTTCGAAGCGAGCACGGTCGGTAAGAGATCCGGGCCGGCGATGTCATCTACACCCCAGCCGACGAGTGGCACTGCCGCCCATCCAGACCAACGCCCGCGCTGCGACTTCTCCGCGTCGCCAGCGCCGACGGTCGGCATACGGATCTCAGGGGCAGGTCCGGGTGGTTCCCGATGTGCGGGCGGATGACCTCCCGGCACGCTTGAGTGGTGACATTCCAACGCAACCTCAGCCAAGGAGAACCAGTGACTGACATCCACGACGGTTTCCGCCGGCAGGGCCTGGTCCGCCCCCGCGAGGGCCGCATCCTGGCCGGCGTGTGTGCGGGACTAGGCCGGCGTTTCGGCCTAGAGCCGTGGGCAGCGCGATTGTTGTTCGTGCTCGTGCTCTTCGTCGTTCCGGGCAGCCAGCTGCTTATCTATCCCGTGCTGTGGATTCTGATGCCGAACGAGGAGATCGACGACGCGGCGGACGTCACGACCACGGTGGCCACCACGACCTAACGCTTGCGACGCAGCGTCGGGCGTTTCGGCCGTGTCGGTCAGGTGGCTCGAGCCGATCCGGGGCCCCGGTGCCGCTGGTCCGGTGTCCTCGGAGGGTGACCATCTTGGCTCGCGTCGTCTCGTCGCCCCTCGGATCCGCTGTCGTCAACAGCTACCTCGTCCGGAGATGCCGGGCCAGCGCACCGTCGTCGACGCGGGCCGTAGCCCGAATCGCCGGAACTTCCCTCAAAGAGATACGGATCTCGGCGACGGACGTTCAGCGCAACCCAGTGTCACCGAAGTTCTCCGCCGACCATGGGCTCGCCTTCCGACACCGTTACGTCGCACTACGACAACGGGCAGGTGAAGGCGAGCACTACCTGATGGGCACCTCACCCTCTTGCGGCGGGTGGTGGCCGCGGGCAGGGTCGAACCAGCGGGCGAAGGGGAGGGCATGAAGGAATCACAGGCACTGCGCTGGCGGGTTGCCGTCACTGGCCTTGCCGCTGCAGCCGTTGTGGTGGCGGTCGCGCCGGGCGCCACTAGCAGCGCGCCGAGGCCGGTCTCCGCGGTGACCATGGATGTCGGGGCCTACAACGTGTACCTGGGCGCGGATCTCACTCCGCTGTTCGGGGCGACCAGCCTTCCCGACTTCGGGGCCCGCGCCGAGGCAATCTACGCGGAGATGGTCCGCACCGATTTCCCACAGCGTGCCGAGGCGATTGCCGAGCTCGTCGCCGAGGAGCGGCCCGACGTGCTGGGACTCAATGAGGTTGCCCGGTGGGAAACCGCGCCGATGACGCTCGTACCAACCCCCGGTGGGCCGGTCCCCGTGGTGACCGGCCCGTATACGACGACCTACGACTTCGAACGGATCCTGCTCGATGCGCTCGCCGCCGCTGGCGAGCCGTACACCGTGGTCGCCAAGAATACGAACTTCACCAGCGCCGACATCCCCATCCCAATACCCATCTCGCCCTCGCTCGCGGGCCGCTTCACCGACCACGACCTGATCCTGGTGCGCATCGATGCGCTGAAGCACATCTCCGTGTCGAACGCGCGGTCGTTCAATTTCTCGGTCGGCTCGTCCTTCTCGGTGACCCTGTTAGGGCTACCTATCGTCGTAGAACGCGGCTGGTCGACGGTCGACCTCACCCAGTGGGGCCGTACCTACCGATTCGTCAACACGCATCTCGAGGCGTTCGGCAGCACGCCGCTGCGGGACGAGTGGCGCAACAGGCAGGCTGCTGAATTGGTCGCCGATCTCGAGACCTCACCGCATCCGGTCGTCGTCGTGGGCGACATCAACGCCCGTCCCACACTGTGTCAGGACTTTCGTGAACCGCCACAGTTCCAGGACCAGAACGTCGTGGCCTATGGCCTGCTGGAGGATGCGGGCCTACAAGAGGTCTGGCCGCTCGTCTTCCAGAAGGACCCGTGTGGTCAGGCCGGCTGGACGAGTGGGCAGCACAGCAGTCTGCTCGAGGCCAGCACTCTCGACCACCGGATCGACGTTGTCTTCGTCAGCGAGGCGTTCAGCGCGTTGCAGGCCGAGACCATCGGCGAGGAACCCGACGATCGCACCGAACCGAGCGGGTTCTGGCCCAGCGATCACGCCGGCAGCCTGGCCAAGATCCGGCTCGACGCCCTGTCTTGAGGCAGATGGGCCCGGCTCTTGTGACGTAGTCCCGGATGTGATCGGGCGGGAACCCTCAGCCACGCCGGTACCGCGCGAGGTCATCGCGTTTGCCTTCCTTGATCTGGTACGTGCCGACGTAGATGAACGGCTGTGTCATCGCACAGCTCCTTCACGAGCGGTTCCGGCATGGTTTTCTCCTTCCTATGGGAGCGGCTGGCCGGGCACGCCGACGGAGAGCTTCAGCACGCCCGGCGTCGGCGTCGGCGAGAAGATGGAGAGGTTCGCCACGAACAGCGTCTGCCGGTCGCCCTTGCCGGTCCCGAACGCCAGCGTGCTGGGCTGGTTCAGCCCGTCGTCCGCCGTCGCCAGGGTTTCGATCAGGCCGTCGCTGCCGACCCGCACGACCGTGGAGAGAATCGAGTTGGCCAGGTATACGTCGCCGTGGACGTCGAGGGCGATGCCGTCGGCTCCCAGCAGGGCCGTCGATTCGGTGCGCACGGTGGCTTCGCCGGCGCTACCGTCAGGCTGGACCGGGATCTGGACCAGCCGCCCGCGCTCGGTGTTCGCCACGATCAGCTTGCCGTTGCGGACCGCGATCCCGTTGGCCCCGATCGGGAAGCCGAACCCGAGGCTGCCGTCACCGGCGAGCAGCGGATCATCGCTCCACAGCTCCGCCGAGCCGCCGCGCGGGACCCGCCAGACCGTGCCGCCGCGAGTGTCGGTGGCGTAGACATTGCCCTGCTTGTCCAGCGTCACGTCGTTGGGGAACAGCATCGCCTCGGTCCCGGGGAGGCGTTCGGCCGTGCCGCCGGGCCGGATCCGGTAGACCCCTCGGAACGCCGGGTCGGTCTGCCCGGACGCCAGGTCGAAGGTGGGGACGGCGGCGTAAACCGTGCCGGCCGCGTCCACGGCCAGGCCGGCCGGCCCCGAGCCCGGCACGTCGATCTCGACCAGCACCGACCGGTCACCGCTCGGGTCGATCCTCCAGATCTGGTCCAGCTCGATCATGCCCACATACACGGTTCCGTGCTTGTCGACCGCGATCCCCTCCGGAAACTCCCCGGCAGCCGGGTCGAAGGTCACAAACGTCTGGACCTGACCGCTCGCGCCGGCGACCCCGGCGGAGACGGCCAGCCCGGCCGCGATGGCAGCCAGCAGCCGCGTCGTGGTGACCGTCGCGCCCCGGATGCGTCCGCTCATGCGGCGAGCCTCCAGCACGCCGCTAACGAATCGCTAAGGGTCCGCCTGGCACGCTGGACCGTCGTGATCGTGGGTGTTTTATCACCCTTTGTGGAACAGTTCAGCGTGCCACGTGCCATCACGGCGGCGCAGGGCGCTCCTGGTCACGTCCCGGGCGCGGTGGTACGGTCCGCTCACAGGCGCCCGGTGGAGGCTCGGGTGGAGTTCCGAATCTTGGGACCGCTGGAGGTGCTCGACGGCAATCGGCCGGTACCTCTGCCGCGTGGCCGTGGGCGGGCGCTCCTCGCGCTCCTCGTCCTGAACGCAGGCAAGGTCGTCTTGGCCGACCGCCTGATCGACGACCTATGGGGCGAGATCACTCCGTCGACAGCCCGAACGGCGCTCCAGGGCCTCGTCTTCGATCTCCGGAAACGCCTGGAACCGAGCCGGCGTCGAGGCGAGCTACCCACCGTCCTGCGCACCGCGCCACCGGGCTACGTCCTTGCGGTCGAGCCGACGTGCGTCGACGCGAACGGGTTCCGTCGGCTCGTCGAGGAGGCTCGAGCGGGCGAGGCCGCCGAGTGTGCGGCGAAGCTGCGAGAAGCGCTGGATCTGTGGCGCGGTCCCGCTCTCGCCGACTTCACCTACGAGCCGTTCGCCCAGCGGGAGATCGCGGCGCTCGAGGAGCTTCGCATCGCGGTGATCGAGGATCGGATCGAGGCCGATCTGACGCTGGGGCTGGCAAGCGAGCTCGTTGCAGACATCGAGACGCTCGTCGCGGAGCATCCGTCGCGCGAGCGCCTGCGTGCGCAGCTCATGTTGGCGCTCTACCGGAGCGGTCGGCAAGCGGAGGCCCTCGAGGTTTACCGGGACACGCGGCAAGCGCTCATGGAGGACCTCGGAATCGAACCCGGGCCACGCCTTCAACAGCTTGAGCAAGCGATCCTTCGCCAGGACCCAAGGCTCGAGCGCGAGCCGGCGCCAGCGCGAACGCAGGTCGCTCTCGAACCGCCGTCGCCAGACGAGCCGTGGCTTCGGGGGGAGCGGAAGATCGTCACGGTCGCATTCCTGGATCTCGGAGCCTCCTCCGTGATTCGCGATGGCTTCGACCCCGAAGCGCTCCGTCGCACCGTGGCCCGGTCGCGCGACGTGGTGGCCGAGATCCTCCTCAGGCACGGCGCAACCGTCGAGCACGTCGTCGGCGACGTGGTCGTCGGAGTCTTCGGCACCCCCGCTGCTCACGAGGACGACGCGCTCCGCGCCGTGCGCGCTGCGATCGAGGTTCGCGAGGCGGTGGGACGGGCGCACGCCGCCGCGAGGCCACGAATTGCCCTTCCAATCCGCGCGGGTATCGAGACGGGCGAGGTCGTCGTCGGTGCCGCCGGCTCTGGACGGCCGACGGTCTCCGGCCACGCGGTGCATCTGGCCGCGACGATCCAGCGCGCGGCCGCGGACCAGGATGTGCTGGTCGGCGAGGAAACCAAGCGAGTCCTCGGAAGCACCGCGCTGCTCGAGCCCGTCGACGCGCTCAAGCCCACCGCGTGGAGGCTCGTCGGCCTCGCTCCCGGCGCTCCAGCGCTAGCACGTCACCTCGACGCGCCGATGGTCGGAAGAGACGCCGAGCTCGCCCGCCTCGTGACCGCGTTCGAGCGAGCCGTTCTTGACGGCGCGGGACACCGCCTCACCGTCCTCGGCGACGCAGGGATCGGGAAGTCGAGGCTGGGAAGGGAGGTTGCCGCCGCGCTCGGCTCCCGGGCTCGGATCCTGACCGGACACTGCCCGGCGTACGGCGACGGCATCACGTTCTGGCCGCTCCGCGAGGTCGTGCTCGAGGCGGTAGGCGCCGCCCGAGTCGATTCGCTCGCGGAGCTCCTGAGCGGCCAGGCCGACGCCGAGCGCATCGCGGCTCAGATCGGAGCCGCCATCGGGCTGACCCAGCAGCCGACTCGACCGGACGAGCTCTTCCCGGCGATCCGACGCTTCTTCGAGGCAGTGGCAAATCGGCAGCCGCTCGTCGTCGTCCTGGAAGACGTGCACTGGGCGGAGGCGACGTTCCTCGACCTGATCGAGTACCTCGCGGACGCGGCTCGTGAACCGCTCTTCCTCCTCTGCCTGGCCCGACCGGAGCCGCTCGAGGCACGCCCCGCGTGGGGAGCAGGGCGTCGAAACATCGACACCTTGGTCCTCGAGCCGCTCCGCGCGAGTGAGATTCAGCTCATCGCGGAACGTCTGGCGGGCGGTGCGCTCTTGCCAGAGATGCGGGCACGGGTGGTCGAGACGGCGCAAGGCAACCCGCTGTTCGCGGAGCAGCTGGTCGCCGCGCTGCAGGACGAACACGCGGTGCCGCTCCCGGCATCCCTGCACGCGCTGCTCGCGGCGCGCCTCGACCGACTGGGGCCGGCAGAGCGCGACCTGCTGCGATGCGCCGCCGTGATCGGGACGTCATTCACGGTTGACGCGCTGACCGCCCTCGTCCCGGAGCGGGCGCGTCCCTTCGTCGAGCGGCACCTCCGCGCGCTCGAGTGGAAACGGCTTGTCCGGCCGACACGCCCCGCCGGTCGCGACCTGGCGTTCCAGCACGTCCTGATCCAGCTCGCCGCCTATCGGAGCACGACCCGGGAGGACCGGGCGACGCTTCACGAGCGGTTCGCCGAGTGGCTGCGCGGCAGACCGCCGGAGCATGTACCGTCGCTCGACGAGCAGTTGGGCTACCACCTCGAGCGGGCGGTCGCCGAGCGGCGGGTACTCGGGGTCGCTGACGAGCACGACGCAGAGCTCGCGGTTCGTGCGGGGGAGCACCTAGCGGCGGCGGGCCTGCGTGCAGCCTGGCGGTACGACGTCACTGCGGCTGTGAACCTGCTTTCGCGCTCGTACGAGCTCCTCCCGGCGATGAACCCGCAGCGCCGGACGGTGATGCAGCGTCTCGCCGAGGCGTACCAGGTTGTGGGCCGGCTCGACGATGCCGAATCCGCGCTGACGACGATGCTGCGCGAGGCCGAGGACGAAGACGATCTCCGGCTCGCCCAGATCGCCCGGCTCGAGCTGATGAGGCTGAAGCTCTTCAGCGGCCCGGACCCGATCACGCTGCACTCGATCCACGAAGAGGCGGACCGGGCGCTAGGCGCGTTTCGCGACCCCCCCGACGAGGCGGGTCTTGCGCTCGCCTATTACGTCCGCGCGTACGTGCACTTCCGAACGGCGGAGATGCAGGAGATGGAGCGGGCCGCGCGACGCGCCCTGGTCCACGCCGACAGGTCAGCACGATTACGAGAGGCTATGGCCGCCCGCATTCTCGTGGCATGGGCCGTGGCCGGCGGCCCGACTCCGGTTCCGGAGGCGATTCGCGCTTGCGAGCAGCTCGTCGAGGTCGCGGATCGCGAGCACCCGGCGGTCCTCTCCTCGCTCGCGGCCCTGCGCGCGATGCTCGGCAAGATCGACGATGCTCGCGCACTTCTCGAACGTGCGCGGGAGCTGGTAATGGAACGGATGCGCGGGCGGTCTCCGATGATGGTTCTTGCGCTCGACCGCGCGAGCGTGGAGCTTTCAGCAGGCGACGTCGGTGCCGCAGAGCGGGAGCTGGAGGTTGCGCTGGAGCTTGCTAAAGCTGGGCCCCTCCGCGACACCATCGCTCGAACAGCCGCGCGCCTGTCGCTCGTCGTCTTGCAGAGGGACCCGGCACGGGCGGAGGCGTTCGCGGCGCTGAGTCGTGACAACGCGCCCGCAGAAAGCATTGCTGCTCAGGCGCTCGCGCGAGCGGCAACGGCGCGGGCGACGGCGAGCCGCACGCGTCGTGGAGCGGCCGATCTCGCGACCGAAGCCGTCCGCCTCGTGCCGACCGAGATGCCGAACCTCCGTGCGGACCTCTTGGTGGAGCTGGCCGAGATTCTCCGGGCAAGCGGAGACGCGACCGGAGCGACGCGAGCGATCGGCGAGGCGATCGGCGAGGCGATCGGCCTCTATGAGCGGAAGGGCAACCTCGTCGGCGCCGCTCGAGCGCGGGAGTACCTGCGTGCCACGTGAAGGCGGCCCGGCGCCGGACCAGGGTTAGCGCAAGGGCAGCAAGGAGCGGGATGGCCTCCGAGCCCGCCGACCCCTGCGCCCGGACGTGCACCGGGTACTCCTGGAGTGTGATGGCGTAGCTGCCTTGTGGACCCCTCCGGCGATCAAGCCTTTCCAGGGCAGGTAGGGCAGCGCCACCCGAGGCACCACGACGAACAGCGACGATTTGTGCTGGCCGGTTTACTTGTAGAAGCCGTCGCGCAGTTTGATGCCGTGTTCAAGCCAGGCTTTCATGGCGCAGAGCATGCCGGTCCATCCCTCGCAGTTGCCGCAGGACGCCTGCTGGGCGGCTTCGGTGTCGGGCCAGCCCTCCTCGGCGATGGTGACGAGAGTGCGCCGGTCGTCGAGGGGCTCGAAGTCGATCGTCACGGTCGTTTCGTAGGGCTTGTACGCACCGTCGGCGGCCTGCCATTGCAGCACTATCCGACGATCCTGCTCGACCTCGCTCACGCGGACGGCGAACGCACCGGGGAAGTCAGCGAAGTCCCACACCACGGTGGCGCCGGTTTCGAGCCGTCACTTGGCGCCGTTGGTGGTGAAGTAGCTGGACAGCTGGTCGGGGTCGGCGACCGCCTCGAACACATCGTGCACGAATGCGACTAACGGCGATAACGCTCGACCACGGGTGATGTCGGAGTCCGCAGACATGCGTCAGGATCGAAGATGTGAACCGCCCCGCCGTTCCGCTGTCCCGGCACCTGGTCCTGACCGTCGCCGGCTGAGAAGCTCATCGAAATGCGGCGGCGCAGTGTTGATGACGCCGAAGCCGCGGCAACCGGGGGCGCCGGGTAGTTGCTGGTCGCCGGGCAATGATCGTGTCTCCGGCCAGCCACTCTTCCCCGGGGCACCGCCACCAAGGTGCCTCGTGACTTTGCCGATCGTGGCGCTATCCGCCTTGAAGGCGGGCACGTGTCAGCCGTCCACCGTTCGTTGTCACGCCGTGAGTTTGTCAGGCGCTGACGTCGATGACGGGTTGCCGGGAGGCCGCGGCTCGATAGGCGCCAGGCGTCTGACCGTGCTCGCGCTTGAAGGCTCTCGACAAAGCCGCGCCCGAGTCGTAGCCGCATCGTTTGGCGATGTCGTCGAGCGTGCGGTCGCTGGTTGCGAGGTAACGGGCGGCTTGGGTGAGCCGCGCCCGTGTCAGGTATCGCATGGGGGGCTCGCCGACTAGATCGCGGAACCGGTCGTTGAATGCGGATCGGGACATGCCCACTCGATATGCGAGCTGACCCACCGACCAGACGACGCGTACGTATCGCCCGACGGCGCCCGTCCCGGCGATGTTGTCAGCAGGATGGTCACCGACGAGCTTTTCCGATGCGCGGGTTTCCGAATCGCGAATGAACGAGCCGCAGGCAGCCCGGTGCGCGCATACCAGTTCGAGGTGGCTTCGCCGATGGCCGATGGGAAGCTCGGCGCTCCGCACTGCATGGACCTGCCGTTCACCTTTGCCGGCGTGCACCGATGGGACCACCACCGTTCGTCCAGGGTCTATCGAGTGACGTTGTCAATCGCGTCAGTGACGCGCTCCACTGGGCGGGGATCGGATTCACCCGGACCGGGGAGCCCACGCATGACGGCCTCCCATCGTGGCCTCCTTACCGCAGCGACGATCGACAGATAGCCACAGCCGTGAATGCGCGACGGACCGGCCATGAGCCGACGTGACATTGCGATGCAGCGGCGAACGAGAGGGATGGTGGCGCGAGGGCGGAGACTCACCCGCCACGGCGGCCTTGCTGAGTGCTCAGTGGGACTCCACTGAGCACTCAGCCGTTCTACGTCGCGGGCGACCGTACGTACCGACACGCCGAGGTCGCACAGTGGCCGGAGCCCCCTCAAGTGTCGCGGCTACGCTCAGCCAGCCGGGCGGCGTGGCAAGCAAGCGCCCGCGTCGGCCTCGACCGCCTCGGTCAGCGCCGGCGCTCCAGCGTGAACACGTGCCGGGCGCCTGGGCGCAACTCGACGGTCTCGTTGTGGACGAGGACGGTGATAGGAGCCGCCCGGCCGGGGCGCGAGCTGACCTCCAGCTGGCCCTCGGTGAACGCCAGTTCCACCCGGTGACCCCGGTAGTGGATGCTGAACCGCAGGTGCTTGATCTGCGGGGGCAGGGCCGGGTCGAACCGCAGCACTGGTCCGCGGGCCTGCAAGCCGGTCAGGCAGCGCAGCACCAGGTCGACCGTGCCGGCCATCGCGCCCAGGTGAATGCCCTCGGCAGTGGTCCCGCTCTGAACGTCGGCGACATCGCTGTCCAGCGCCCGCTGCAGGAATTGCCACGCCTCGTCCGGATCGAACCGGGTCAGGGTCAGGACCCAGGCGCTCACCACCGCGCTGAGAGTCGAGCCGTGTGAGGTGCGCTTCAGGTAGTAGTCGACGGTCCGGAACAGCTGCTCCTCCGTCACCTCGTAGCCGAGGCCGGCCAGCAGCTCGCACAGCTCGTCCCGCGACAGCAAGAACAGCAGCATCAGCACGTCGGCCTGCTTGGACACCTTGTACCGGTTGGTGCTGTCCCCTTCGGCCTCGAGCAGCCGGTCCAGCCGCTGGATGTTGCCGTACCTGTCTCGGTAGCCCTCCCAGTCGAACTCGGGCAGCTGCTCGTAACCCTCGAACTGGCTCAGCACGCCGTCGGTGTGGAAAATGACGGTCATCTTGCGCGTCAGGTCGGACCACCGGTTCAGTTCCTCGTCGCGGATTGCCAGCGCCTCTACTACCTCCTGGCGATAATGCGGCGGCAGCTCCGCCAACGCCTCAAGTGCCCGCCGCAGCACCCAGACCGCCATGACGTTGGTGTACGTGTTGTTGTGCAGGCCCGCCTCGTCCGATTCCGGGTAGCCGTCGTGGTACTCGTCGGGGCCCATCACGCCGTTGATTTCGTAGCGGTCCCGCTCGGGGTTGTAGGTGGCGATGCTGGACCAGAACCGGGCGATTTCGATCAGCATCTCGGCGCCGGTGAAGCGCAGGAAGTGGATGTTCCCAGTGACCATGTACTGCTGCCAGACGTTGTAGGCGATGGCGATGTTGACATGGCGCTGAAGATGGGAGTGATCGGGTAGCCAGCGGCCCGATTTCGGGTTGAGGTGGAGCCGCTGAGTTTCCTCGCGCCCGTTGGATCCGCTCTGCCACGGGAACATCGCACCCGCGAACCCGCCTGCCCGCGCTGCCGCCTGGGCCGCCCCGATGCGGGCGTGCCGGTACTCCAGCAGCGCGCCGGCCAGTGCCGGACCCTGGAAGTTGATGTACGGGAAGATGAACAGCTCGTCCCAGAAAATGTGGCCCCGGTAAGCCTCGCCGTGCCAACCCCGGGCCGGCACGCCGACATCCAGATGCGCTGTATGCGGCGAGATGGTCTGCAACAGGTGGAAGAGGTGCAGGTGCAGGACCGTCTCCGTCCATTCGTTGGCGCTGTCCATGGCGATGTCGAACCGGCTCCAGGCACTGCGCCAGGCGCGCCCGTGAGCGGCAAGCAGTTCCTCGAAACTGCCGGCGCGGGCGACCGCCAGCCGCGCGTCGTGGCGGCTCTCGGAGATCGCGCGGTCCCGGGAGGTGTAGAGAGCGACGACCTTCTCGACGGTCGCTGGTTGCCCCTGCTCGAGTCGGACGCGGAGCTGGTGGGCGACGAAGCCGGGTTCCTCGACCAGCTTGCGGTCGGCCGCGGCGACGTTGCCGTCTCGCAGCAGCCTGGTGCGGGCTGCTAGGGCGATCCGTATCCGCGACTGGGTCGTCTCGCTCTGCAGGTCGACCGTTTCGCCGTCGACCTCGGCCTGACCGAGCGTCTGTAGGTGGCGGCCGTTCAGGTCGCTGTACCGCCTGACGCCCGCGTTGACTACCCGGCCATCCAATCCGGAACGGACCTCGAGCGTGCCCGACCAGTTCTCGGCGGTGAACTGCGTCTCCAGGCCGGCCAGATGCTCGTCCCTGAAGCTGACAAACCGGCGCTGCACGACTGTGGTCCGCCGGCCCTCGGCGTCCTGCCAGGCAAAGCGGCGGGTCAGCGTCCCGTGCAGCATGCCTAGCTCCAGGCCGTGATCGCCGGCCTGTCCGACATCGAACCATGCGCCGCCGGCGACCCGGAACCCCAGCGGCAACCAGTTGGGGACGTTGACCAGGTCCTCGTTCTCGATCTCACGCCCGGCGACGGAGCTGACCAGCCGGTTGTAGAGGCCGGCGACGTAGGTGCCCGGGTAGTTGACCCCGTCGGCTACAGCCTCGGGAAAGGCGCCACGGGTGACGAAGAACCCGTTGCCCAGCGCGCAGAGCGCCTCGCGTAACCCCTGACGCTCGGGGTCGAAGCCGTCGTAGGCCAGCGTCCAGACGCTCGGCGGCCGCTTCGTGCGCCGGAGCCGGACATCCTCTGCGGCCGGCCGTTCCTGCAGGCTTCCCTCGGCCAGCAGCGGCAGGCAGACGTCGTCGAGGGTGGTCACGACAAGGTCGGCGCCCGCCGCAGCCAGCATCTCCTGGTCACTGAGTCGGGCTACGCCGATCGCGGCCATGCCTCCCGCCTTGGCCGCCTGGACCCCGCTGGTGGCGTCTTCAACGACAAAGCAGTCGCCCGGGGTCAGGCCGAGCTCCGCGCCGGCGGCGAGGAAGATCATGGGGTCCGGCTTGCCGCGCGGGAACTCCTGGCCAGAAATATCGGCGTCGAACAGGTCTTCCAGGGTCATCCCGTCGCGGACGAAGCCGTAATCCAGGCGCTGTTCGGCGGTGAATGTATCCAGTCGGATCCGTTCCAGGAACAGCTTGGCGTTCTTGGACGAGGATGCTGCCGCCACCCGGATCCCGCTGTGCTTGACGGCCAGGATAAAGCGCAGCGCGTCGGGGAAGGCCACAAACCGGCCCTCCTCGATGAGCCGGACGACGTGCTCCTGCTTGGCTGCCGCGTACCGATCTGCTCGCCGGTCCACGTCGGGGACCTTGAAGTACTGCAGCGCGGCCCGCGCCCCGGCTAGCCGCGGCTTCCCGGCCATCACCTGCTGGTACACGGCGGTCGTGAAGCGCTCGCGGGTCCACGTGGTCTGGTCGCGCAGGTCGCGCCATTCGCAATCCATCAGCTCTCCGAGCGCCTCGCGCCAGGCCGACTCGTGCGGCGAGTCGACCAGGACCCCGTCCACGTCGAAGATCGCACCGCGGTACGCCATCAGCTCACAGATCCCTCCTCCCCGCGCCCATCGCGTCCAGCACTAGCGCCAGCGGCAGACACACCGTCCAGGACCGCCGGCCGGGGCTCGACATTCCGCGACCGGGGTACGTTATCGACCCTCCACTGGCGTCGCGCCGCTCCCATTCTCTTCCGCCGGCGTGCTGTCGCGGTTCTAGCGCGCGCGTTGCCCCCAGTCGGATGAGCGCGCCTGCTCGTACAGGGCGTGTGCGGCGGTGGCGTCGGAGCCTGTGAACCAGTACAGGCTGACCGTGATGAGCAGCTGGTCGCAGTCGACCGGCAGGTCGGTCCACTCGTGGAACGTCTCCGCGATCCAGGCGAGCTGCAGCAGCGGTGAGTCGACCAGGCCGTAACCGATGGTCTAGGGCCGGGTGTTCTGGATCGCCAGATGGCCGAAGCCATCCCTCCTAAAGGCGTCCATCCGGTTGCCGTCGCCCGGCCCGCAGGTGGATCCCGACGTGCTGACGCTGATGGCGCGACCCTGCTCGTCAAGATCATTCCGAACGCCACGAAGCTCGCCCGCGACCTCACCACCGTGCTGGCCGTCAAGGACACCGCCCACGAGGCGAAGCCTGGGACATCAGCGGGGAATCAGGCGAGTCGGTAGCACTTGCATCACGTGGCTATCCGCGGATGTCAAATAGCTGGGTCATTGGCAGGGCAGGCGACCAAGACGGATCAACGGCACGCTGTCAAGCCACTAGGTTCGGGTCGCGGATGCTGTCGGACACGACAATGAGCCGTATACCGAGCGTGACGGGAGGATGGCATGGCGACCGGTGACCGGATCGTTGTGGTGGCCGGAGCCACGGGACTCCAGGGCGGCGCTGTCGTCCGGCATTTGCTGGATGACGGCTGGCGGGTGCGCGCCCTGTCCCGGAAGCCGGGGGCCAAGCCGGCGCAGCGGCTAGCTGGGCTGGGCGCTGAAGTCATCGGCGCCGACATGGCCGACCTAGCCACGCTGCGTCTCGCATTACGTGACGCGTACGGCCTCTACAGCGTCCAGAACCCGATGACCAGTGGCGTCGACGGCGAAATCGCGCAGGGCAAGAGCGTCGCCGAAGCGGCCACTGAAGCGGGCGTGCGGCATGTCGTGTACGGCTCCACCGGCTTGGGCGTGCCTACCGGTGTCGGGTGGTGGGACTCAAAGCTCGCTGTGCAATCGCACATGCAGGCGTTGGGACTGCCACTCACCGTGCTCCGGCCGACGGCGTTCATGGAGTTGATGACCGAAAGGACGTTCTTTCCGCCGGTCTCCACGTGGTCCGTCATGCCGAGGCTCACGGGTGCCGACCGCCGGTCCCATGGTTGTGCGTTGATGACCTCGGCGCGATCGCGGCCAAGGCGTTCGCCGACCCAGACCGCTTTGTCGGAGCGGACCTGAAGCTGGCGGCCGACATCCAATCCATCGCCCAATGCCGCGTGATCTGGCGGGAGATGACTGGGCGTGTCCCCCGACGGGTCCCGATGCTGGCCCGGGTATTCGAGCACTTCGTCAGCGGCGACCTGACGACCATGTGGCGCTGGCTCGGCACGAACGAAGTTGGCGTCGATCCGGTCGAGACCTACAAGATCTTGCCGAGCGCCTCGACGGTGCGCGAGTGGCTCATGAACTCGCTGGGCCGCCGTTAGCCCGCTCGCCCACCAATTGCACGTTGAACGTGCCGAATCGCCGTCGGTCCGTCCCGCCAAGCATCGGCAAGTCGTGGTTCGGTCGGGTGTTCCACGTGAACGGCGACAGAATTCTGGCGGCCAATGTCGGAGGACGGCAGAACTGTTGGACGGCGCTCTCTGCTCACTGAACGCCGAGCTGGAGCCGCCAACCGACGTTTCCCGAAGATCGACTTGAGGACCATTTGTCCTCCAGCCGATCGTCCAGCGTCAGTCGATCGTCATGACCTGCTTGCGGTAGTTGTTGGCGTGCCCGTTCGGGTCGTAGCGGCCTTCGACGTTGTCGGCCGCGTCAACCGAGAACCACTGCACGGTGGTGGTTCCCCGGCTGGAGCGTGATCGGCGCCGCACCTTCGCGCAAGCCGGCCGAGCTCGCCATCGGCGAGGTGTAGGTGGGCCGGCTGCCGTCGAGGGTGTAGTGGATGGTCACGGGCTCGGTGGCGTTGAATGTAACGCCGCCGTCGGTGATGACCAACGTCGTCTTGGGTGGGGTGACGTCGTTTCCGTTGGCCCTCGTCACCTCGAGCAGCCCGGTCAGGCCGCTAGCGAACTCCATCGCCTCGTCGAATCCCTCCGGGAACGGGGGCTGGAAACCGACGGCGCCCCGGTCGCGTTCTTGCGAGTCCCACAGGTCCACGCCGACTTCGAAGTCCCAGCCGAAGATGCCGCGGTTGTACCAGTGCTCGTCCGCGGAGTTACCGGCCGCCGAGTACAACACGTCGATGACCGGGGCCGGTCCGGCCCGGCCAGACCGCCGTGCCGCGCCAGGATTGCACGGCCGACAGGATCGTGCTGGCGCGGCCCAGAGGTAGTTCTCCTCACCGAGAATGGGCCGCCGCAGCGGCACCCATCCAGCGAAGATGTACGCCCCGGGTGGCCACATGAAGTAGCCGCCGTAGGAGTGGACGTTCATCGCGAACTTGATATTCGGGTAGTTCTCGGTGAGCCAAACCTCATTGCGCGCCTCGGGTTCGGACCAGCTCGGCCGGGCCGGAGAACACGTCGCTGATGCACGACGCCGAGGCGGCGTCGTAGCCGTCGAACCGGGAGCCGACGCTGAAGTTGCGGTTGACGTCGACACCCCACGCCCCACGCCGGTTCGGGTCACCTTTGCTCGGCGGGCAGTAGTTGGTCATGTTCCGCCGCTGGAAGTTGCGGTCGTAGAAGCCGTGCGGACAGGATCGAGCTGTCTTTCAGGAATGCCAGGCGCTGTGACGCTCGCCGAGCTCATGCGTCTGCGTCGCGCAGCCACCAGACGACCGGTAGGCGGCCGAGGCCCTCTGGCTGGTCGGAAGGGACCGCAACGAGGGCCTTGCGCAGCTTGCTCAGGTGGTTGGCATTGGCACGGGTGTATCGCTGTTCGCGATATACAGCAGCGTTCCTCGAACGGATGTCGGGGGACCACCGGGGAAGAAGCCGGTGTCGTTGGCTGCGGGCACCCGGCAATCCTCGAAGATGAGGACACCTTCGGGCTGTGTGGTGCTGTAGCAGAAGCTGTACTGGGTGAGTTCAGGCGTGCCAGTTCCGAACCAGCAGCCCCTGATGATGAGCGTCCCGCCGGAATAGTTGACGATCTCCCCGCCTGCGGCGAGTTCGTCGGATTTGCTACCCCAGCGCAGGGAGTCGAGAAGGGCGATGTGCGTCGCAACCCCTGTCACCGGTTCTGGTGCGATGATCAGCCTTCCACACTTCTCGACGTGGACGCCCGTGGCGAGCAGAGCGACCACGTTGCGGGTATCGATGTCGAAGGCGGATTCGGCGAACTGAATCAGCCCTCCGCCGAACATGCGGACCGACCCGCCAAATCGTGCGGATGCCCGTCTTACCCGCATCGCGACCCTTGAATACGCAGCCGTAGAGCTCGTGGTTGAGCGAATTGCGGCCCTCGACGACAACCGCGGTCTCGCATCCGGAGACATCGAGGTTGAATCCGCGCATGAAGTCGTTCTTGATGTCGGCACAACCCTCGCCGCCGATCCGCCAGAACGTCTCCAGCCTGCCGCGGGCGTCTGGCACGTAAATGTTCCGCAGCGTGTTCTGGCTGGACCGCATCGGACCGTCACTGCTGCCCAGCATGTGCACCAGGGTCTTTGCCGGGCGCGCCAGCTCGACCATGAAATCAGACAGCTCGTAGCCGTTTCCGTCGGTGAGCCGGAACACTGGCGGACCGTATTCGCCGAGCCAGCGGAACCGGGGTACCGGCTGAGCACAGCTCGAGCCAGCTCGCGCCGAGACGTTCGTGCCATCGTCATCCCCGTTCCCGGTCGACACGACTCTCAATCAATGCGTCCGGCGGGTAAAGCTAGAGGTGGGAAAGCCCCTCCCACCGGCGTAGGGAGGAACGAGCAATGACCGAGCTGCGAGACAGCACCGCCCGGGTCGCCCGCCCGGCAACGATTGCCGACACAGAGCATGCCGGTGAGGTCGCCAAGGTCGTGCCGAGCAGCCCGCACACGAACGCGACCGCGCCGGCAGCGACCCTGCCGGTCACGATCGAAGGTGAGCGGCTGCCGATCCTCACCTGGACGCCTGACCTGGAGCCGGGCGCGCTGGCGCAGGCGCGCAACTGCGCCAACCTGCCTCCGGCGTTCCATCACGTGGCAGTCATGG
>JBKPAG010000023.1:0-15922 GCA_046726315.1 Actinomycetota bacterium
CTTTCCCGGTGGCCAGACCCAGCCGGTCCTCGATCACCTGGCAGCCGGCGCTGGCCGTCGCCAGCATGGTCGGGAAGAACTCCTCGAGACCGATGCCATACACCTCGCGGACCAACTCGACGAAGCGTCGCCGGGCCTTGGGTCTTACGCTCGTCGCTCGGCTGAGAGAGAGCTCGGCGGCCGGATCGTAGAACGCCGTGTCGAGCCGTCGGCGTTCGGCGAGGAGTCAAGCACAGGTCCAGCAGGCGCATCGCGGGGCCTTCCTCTCCTCGAGGACTACCGGGTCCATCCCCGGGCGAAATGTCCTGGAAGATCACGTGCATAACAAACAGATGAGTGCGGGTTTGAACTGGGCGGTGCGGGTTTGAACTAGGCGGTGACGGCCCGTGGGACTTGGTTCAGCCCCGTGCCGAGTACCAGTCCAGTACGCGCAGGGCCCGGAGGGTGATCCAACGGCTGGGCCGTCCCTCGCCATCGTCCAGTTCGACCGGCATCGCGCCGGGATGGCGGGTCTGTAACGCCCACCGGCCGTCATCGTCGCGCTTGGACGCGATCAAGTCGATCGCCTCGGACACCCGCGCGTCGGGGCGCGACGCTAGCGCTCCGCAGGGACTCCAGCCCGCGCAACAGGTCGTAGTGCCACCAGGTCGGAAGGCGAAGCGGGTCCAGTCGGAGTCGTCCTTGCGATCGCGCTCGATCACCTCGCCGGTCGACTCCCGCCGGAACAGACGGCGCGCCAGAAGGTACTCCTGCCCGCGCAGACGCGCGTCGGCGACTTCCGCAGTGCCTCCCCCCGCCCGTTGCCACTCGAGAAGGGCCTCCAGGACGCAGATCGTGGTGTTAAACGACGACCGTGTCGAGCCGTTCTCCGCCTCGCAGTTCCAGCCGCCGTCGGCCAACTGCTCGCCGAGTAGCCACTCGACGATGCCTCCGACGTCCTGGCCAAAGTAGGCGCCGACCGCGGCGACCTGCCCGTTGATGCAGGGCTCGACCTCCCCGTCGAAGAAGGCATTGTCATCACACTCCTGGGGGCCGGCCCCGTGCCACGTCAGCTTGTCGCGGACGAGGTTGACCGCCCGGTGCGCCGGGTCGCTCGCAGGATCCAGGCCCAGGTCGCGCAGCAGCATGAAGACATGCATGGTGGAGTCCCACCCGTGGTTCCATGCCGCGCCGCCCCACAACCCGTCGGTGCCCTGCATGGCGTGCAGCCGGGCCCCCACACCCTCGGTCGCGACCCGCGCTCGCTCGGCCGTGACCTCCGTCTCGGGCGTTCCGAGCAGGTCTCGCATCACCTGCCAGCGGATCGAGGGGCCGGAATCGAGCAACCACCCCGTCACCGATCCCGTCGGCGCAGCGGCTCTGCCTCCGGCCGGAGTGATCGCCATCTGCTGGTCCTCCCGCATCAACAGCGAGGCGATTCCCAGACCCTGTCCGTTGCACGCCTCAGTGCAGCACAGGCACAGGGCGCCGGGTCACCCAGCGATGCGCGCTTGATGGCAGAACAGGAAGGTTGATCAAGGAGATTCTTTCTTGTTGGAGTCGCTGGTCTGGCTCCCTGTCTGCGCTGCTCTAACGGCCGGGATCGTCGGGTTCAACAACGCTGTTCCGGCTGGGTTCGAGTTGGCCTCGTCGTCGCTTCACCGTGCTCACTGTGGGAGTTGCGTCCAGCAGCCAGCCAGTTATCTGGGCCGGCGTTGCGGCTTGGGTGATCGGGCCAATTTGGACGTGGCGGGCGCGAAGCTCGGCGGCGCAATCCGGCCCCTTGGTCTCCTGCGGCCGGTGTGGGCCCTAGACACGGTCACAGGCTGGGTGCCTGTGAGCGTCGACGCCGGAGGCCAGCGCCAAACCGGTACACGTTTCAGCGCGGCAACTGGACCTGATCTGGGAGTCGTCGCGGCTCTAGCGTTCTCGACGTCAAGAGGCGCAACGGAACGGAGCTGGTGATGGGCAAGGTTGTGGTGAGTGAGTTCGTCTCCCTGGATGGTGTCATCGAGGACCCGGGCGGCGCGGAAGGGACCGAGTTCGGCGGGTGGACGTTCAGGTTTCCGGCAGAGGACGGGCAATTGTTCAAGTTCGAGGAGCTGATGGCGAGCGACGTTCAGCTCTTGGGACGTGTCACGTACGAGGAGTTCGCTGCCAACTGGCCGGCGATGGAGGAGGCGGCGGGCGAGTTCGGTGCCAAGATGAACAACATGCCCAAAGTCGTCGTCTCAACCACGCTCACTGATCCGAGCTGGAAGAACACGACAGTCGTGTCCGGCGACCTGCCCAGGGTGGTTCGAGGTCTCAAGCAGAAGTACGACGGCGACATCCTCGTCGCCGGCAGTGCCACGCTCGTTGCGGCGCTGCGCGAGGAAGACCTCGTCGACGAATACCACCTGATGCTGCACCCGGTGGTGTTGGGCCGGGGTAAGCGGTTGTTCGAGGGTGGTTCTGAGACCGACCTGTCGCTCGTGGAGACGCGCAAAGTCGGCCCCGATGTGCAGCTCCTCGTGTTCCGACCCGCGAACCGGGCTGAGTGACCAGAGCTACTGCAGCAGATCTGCAACACGCCCGATGCCGTCGCGGATCGCGTGTACGGAGAGGTCACCGTAGCCGAGGACGAGCTGCGGCGGGTCGACCGCATGCGTGGATCGGTTCGCGCTGATGCCGTACAGACCCACCCCGCGTTCCCGCGCCTTGTCGATCACCCTGGTTTCATCGAGATGGCCGGGGAGGCTGGCGATCGCATGGAAGCCAGCCGCGAGCCCCGAGATCTCGACGGCCGGAGCGCAGGACGTGAGTGTGTCCACGAGCGCCGCACGTTTGGCGGCGTACGCCTTGCGCATCCGTCGCAGATGCCGGTCGAGGCGACCCGACTCCATCAGCCGGGCCAGCCCGAGTTGCTCGAGTCCGGGTGAGCCGCGGTCGGCCGAACGCTTCAGGGCGATGATCTGCTCGACGAGCTCGGCCGGGCACAGCATCCAGCCGAGCCGGATGGTCGGCGCCAGGGACTTGCTCACCGTACCGATGTTGATGACCCGCTCGGGCGCCAAGCCTTGGAGCATGCCGACGGGCTCGCGGTCGTAGCGGAACTCGGCGTCGTAGTCGTCCTCCACGATCCAGCTGCCGGAGTGGGCTGCCCAGTTGACGACCGCCGAACGGCGTTGCGGTGAGAGCACGACGCCGGTCGGCCACTGGTGCGCGGGAGTAAGGACGACGGCGCGAACCCCGATTGCGGCGAGGGCATCGACGCGTACGCCGTGTTCGTCGACGGGGACGCGCACCACCTCCACCCCGGCGTATTCGGCGGCCAGGCGACTGGTCTCGTCGTACCCGGGATCCTCGAACGCGACGCGCGAAACCCCGCGCGAAGCCAAGGCTGTCAGGGCCAGGTTGAGCCCTTGGGAGAAGCCAGTGCAGACCACGATCCGTTCCGGGCTGGCAGCAGCTCCTCTTACTCGGCCGAGATAACTGGCGAGGACCGTCCGGAGGCGTTCCGCACCCTGACCGTCGTCGTAGTCGAAGGCGGTCCTTGCCGCATCCCGGCAGACCTCGGCCAGCGACTTGGCCCAATCCGTCCGCGGGAAGGACCCAAGATCAGGTATCGCGGGCATGAAGTTCACGTCCAGGCGTGCGCTCACGGCGGGCGCTCGTCGATTGGGCTGTGCAGGCGTCGAGCCCTGGACCGTGGGGCTGACGCGGGTGGCCGACCCGGCTCTGGAGACGAGGTAGCCCTCTGCGTGGAGCTGGTCGAAGCACTCGACGACGAGCCCACGGGAGACAGCGAGTGCGCGCGCGAGCTCGCGGGTCGACGGCAGCCGTTCGCCTGGGCTCAGCCGGCCGCTCCGGATGGCGCCGCGCAGTCCGTGCTCGAGCTGCGTGCGCAGCGACTCGCCCGTCGTGCGGTCGAGCGGGACGAGAAGGTCAGGGCTCAAACCGGTCCACTGGACAGCCACGAGATTGGACCTTATCGCGGACCAGTATCCGGGCGAGTCTGAACACATGAGCACCGTCCTGATCGCCAAGCCCAGCGTGACCGGCCGGTCGAGCCTGCTGACCGGTGTGCTGCTTCGCCTGTCAGCCGCGGACTTCGCGGCGATGTGCAGCTTCTACCTGCTGCTCGCGGTCGTACCGACGTACGTCACCGCTCACGGGCTGGGCGAATGGGGAGCGGGGCTCTCGACCGGCGCGCTCATGCTCGCCTCGCGGACCACCGGGGCCCTCCCCGGCGAAATGTCCACAAAGATCACCCGCGTATCAAGCATGTGAGGATGGCCGATCGTGCTAGGGACGGTCAGTCGGCGCGGTGCCGGCGTAGTTCTTGGGTGCATTGGCATCGACGTAGCGGTGCGGGTCATCGCCGAATTCACCAAGGACCCGGGTGGCGAGGATCGTGCCGGGGAGGCCGGGTTGGCTGGCGTAGATCTCAGCGTCCGGGTGTCGACCAAAATGGGCGCTCACCACCTTGCCCAGCTGGTCGATCTGGGCGTTCAGGGCCTCGATGATGGCGACCTCGCTGCTCACGACGGCGGCATAGGCCGACTGGATCACCGGTGGCTGCCGTAGCTGTTCGGCGCGCAGAATCGCCTGCAGGTGCGCGGTCTTGTCGTTGACATCGCGGCGGCTGGCCCGCCTCAGCGCGGCGGTGATCCTCGACCTGTTCAAATGCGCTGCCCGGTCGGGATCTGGTGCCCGCCGGAGCAACTCGAGCGCGTCGGGGGCGTCGAGGCCGGGGTTGGCGGTGAGTGCGGCGGGGAAGAAGTCCCGCAACGCCGACAGCAAGCGAAGGACGTGTCGGGTGCGGTCCCAGACCGGGCTCTGGTGGGTGTCGGCGGTGAGCTTGATCGCCTCACCCCGGTCACTGTCGCGGGCAATCGGCCGGTGATGTCCCCGGTCCAGCCGTACGATTTCAGCCAGCACACATGAGCATCCGCGGTTATCGGACTTAGCACCCCGAGGTGCAGTGCCGCTCCCGGTAGCGGGCCACCGACATCGGGTTGATCGCAAACACCTCGTAGCCGGTGGCCACCAGCGCGGCTACCCAGGGACCGCGGTCGGTCTCGATCCCGACCTTCACCATTCGCCGCCGCCCGAGCAGGCTCCCCGTCCGCCCACCCTTCCGGCAGGTGCTCGCCGATCAGGGCGTGTAGCCGGGTAACCCCGTCCAGCCCTCGGCCAGTCGTCTACGTGCCAGCACCCGGCCGGTATCGTCGACGATCTCGACATCGTGATGGTCCTCGGCCGAGTCATCTCCCACGAATAACATCGCGCCTCCGGAATCGGCCTGCACACCCCGTCGGCAGCGTGGAGGAGACAGCCGGCCATCTAACGGTCAAGTGCTCACCGCACGGAGGCGGGGCACGTCATCCCAGCAGCGGTTTCGCCTCCCCACGACCGGCGGGCGCACGGTTTGCCGCAAGACCTACCCCGGTCAGAAGAGTGGAGTGCTGACCCGCCAGTCGTTACCGGAACCGAGCCTGCCAAACAGACACGGCAGAAGCCATAGATGAGGACGTTCATTCCTGGCGCCTGCGGAGGCGCCTAAGCTCCGCGACTAGTCGTGGGACGTCCTCGGCCGTGGGCGAGAAAGTCGTTCGCGTCCAGTCGAGCCAGACGTGACGAGCGAGGTCGACCAAAGCAACCGTTTGCACGTTGCGCGATGCATCCCTGATCTGCGTTAGGGTGCGATGCGCAGTCCGTATCGGCTGCCAACGTTGCCGGCCTGGTCGTACGTCCAGATGGACACCGCGATCGTGCGTGTACTCGGCGCCGCGAAGCGAACAGTATTGCCCGTTCCGGAGTAGACCGTATTTCCAACGTCTACGGCGCCTGGACTGATGCCGCCTAGGTACCAGCGGATCAGGACGCCGGAAAGGTCAGCCGCCGCGGGGTTCGTCCAGCGCAGCGTCACATATCCGGCGTCGCGGACCGCGCTCACATCGGCCACCCCGGCCGGGGCGCGGTCAGGTCGTCGCGGTCGTGGAACCTCACCCGGCCCCGCACTGTCTCGCCATAGTTCGCGCGGCAGTGCACATCCATGGTCAGATCGAGCAGCGCAAGTCTCTTATCCAGGCCGGTGAACGCCAGGTTGGCGATGTCTATGGCCGCCCGGTCGATCTCGCAGGCTCCGTTTCCCCTCGACAGGCTCATCTGCAGGCCGGTGCCATCCGGGCTGTAGGCGTAATGGCCTTCGGTGAAAGTGGCGGCGCCAGGCAGGTCGAGTAAAGCCCGCCACACGATCCCATCTGCTCCATAGGCGCCCGAGGCCAATTCGTACGGCTCACCCCAGGAGAAGGACGTTGGCAGGACCAGGTGCTCGTCCGGCACGGTGGGGTCCTCGTGGTCCACATCGAGAACCCAGTCGCTGCGCCCCAGCGCGCCGGAACCGTCCAACGAGATGTAGGTCGTGCCGACGGTCGTCACCACCCGCAGTTTCGCGTGGCGAGGGCCCGGGCCTTGCGGGGCGAACCCGACACGTATTACACACCCCGCCGAGGTCAACCCGCCCGTGCACCCGTTCTGGCGAACCGGGAAGTCGCTGGCGTAGCGGCCGGTGACGGACACCGATGTGACGTTGACAGCGCTTGACGACGTGCGGCGGACCCTGATCGGCACGTCGTAGGACGCCTGCTTGGGGTAGGTCCCGGTGGGCCAACGGACGACCCGCGGGGAGACGTCATAGGCGGTCTTCGGGTATCCGAGCCGAATCTCTCCGAACGCCGGTCGGATGCCCGCGGGTTGGGCGTTGTTACAGAAACGCTGGTAGGTGATCCAGATCCGGGTGATCTCCATTCCTTCCCGCCGGATGTCTCGGACCTCGAAGTTGCCGGTCTGGTCATCGCAGAAACCCAGGGGACTCATCGAGATACCCGGACGACCCGGGTCCATGAACGGGTACCGCTGCGCATCGCCGTAGTACCCGACCGCTAGGTACTGCTTCGAACTGTCCCGCGAGCTGAAGTCGAATCGCAGCAGTTGCGTGCCGTTAAGGTCAGCAACGCTGATCGAAAACACCTGCTGGTCGATCTGGTTCGACTGGCCCACCCCGATCCGGGCGTTACGAGGCGTGAAAATCTGGTTGCCAAAGTCACCAGCAACCGTGATCGAAAAATTCTCCTCGATCGGTCGGGCAGCTGCACGGCTCGTCGGGATGACTCCGATCGCCGCCAGCGCCATCAGAAGGACGGCGAGACCGACGGCGAATGACACGGCCGAGCGCATGCGTCACGGGCCCGGTTGGGCGTGGACAGGCGGCTCGTGCAGCGGGGCGAGCTCAACACGAACCAGGGCCTGATTTGCATCATTTCAGAGACCCGGCCGGCGGCACAGCTACGGTTGAAGGCCGCTTTTTCGGGCGACGGCTGGTTGCTCCACTCCACAGCAGTCCCTTTTCGAAGCGAGCGGGTCAAGATTCTTCGCCTGCCAGTTGACACACCACGAGTGATGGCCATGAATGTCGACGCACATGAGGTGGCGATCTTGATAGCGGCTGGCCGCGGGCGCGGCAGCGTCCAGCAGGGACGAATCCCGCCGATCTGGGGCGGCGTGGCATGGTTCGTGGCTGAAATGACGTCGACCATGGTCTGCTGGTGGGACCCACACTGGGGGCATAGTCGCAAGTAGAGGCCACAGTGGCCGCGATCCTGCGTCCTTTTAATCCGCGGGTTGTGGGTTCGGGCCCCGCGGGGCCCACTGAACCGCCCACCCACCTGACCGGCGACCGGAGACCCCCAACCGGGTACGCCGCACACGCAAGGTTACAGGCCGTAGGCAGGTGCTGCGCCGTTCGTGTCATCAAGGCATGCATTTGCGAATGACCACCCAGCGAACGACCCACACGGGAGGGGGCCGTGGCCAGCGAACGGTCCCGAAACACCGCGACCTCCACGTCCAGGTCGGTGCAGATCCGCGACACCTCGCTTTGGGAGATCCCGGTATCGGCGCCCATCGCGGTGACTAGGTCGTCGACCTTGCTGGTGGACACCCCGTGCACGTAGGCCTCCATCACCACCGCGAACAACGCCTGATCGATCCGCCGGCGCCGCTCCAACAGGGATGGGAAGGACGAGCTGGCGCGCAGCTTCGGGATCCGCAGCTCCACATCACCGGCCGCGGTGCTAACCAGCCAATCCCGGTACCCGTTGCGTTGGGTCACCCGGGCCGGGTCCGCTCGTGCGGTGCCGCCCCGATCCGAGCCGTCGCCTCCGCGTCGATCAACGCCTGGAACACCGACTCCACCGCCCGGCGCGCCACGCCATCGGCGTCGGCGACCTTCAACGCCTCCAGCAACTCCAACAGGGCAGACTGATCCAGGGCCATCGTGCGTGTCTTCTTCCGCGAGTCCATGAGCGGTCTCGCAAAGACTCACACGGTGGCCCCCAAAGATCAGGAACCATAGCCGCAGTTACACCACTTCAGGGGACACGACCTGCTGTAGTTAGTGTCGCGGTGGCGGGCGGGGTCGGTGCACACGGCGGGAGGGCGGCACTATGAAGATCGACGTGAGGGCGGAGAGCCCAGTTGAACGGCTAGCGCTGAGGCTCGGCTTGGTGCCCAAGCCGTTTTTTCACACAGTCATGCCGATGCTGGTCGCCCGGGCCGTGTTGGTCGGCAGCAAGCTGGGGGTCTTCGAGGCGTTAAAGCAGAAGCCGCTGACCGCGGCACAGGTGGCAACGCGACTCGGGACCGAGAGCGAGGCGACCCAGAAGCTTCTGAACGCACTGGCCATGCTCGGCTACCTGCGAGTCGCCGGCGACGCGTTCGTGCTCTCCTCCGATGCCCGGCGATGGCTTCTTGCCGACAGCCCGCGGTCGCTGCGCGACTGGGTCCTGGAGCAGGAGTCGCTGGAGTGGCGGTTTCTGGAACACCTGGAGGACTTCGTCCGCACCGGTCATAGCGTCCAGATCCACGAGGGCCTCTCCGACGACGCGTGGTTCCTCTATCAGCGCGGCATGCGCAGCATCGCCAGCCTTTCGGCAGCGGAGGTGGCTCGCCGCGTGCCCGTACCCAGAGGGGCGCGCCAGATGCTGGACATCGGGGGTTCACACGGCTACTACTCGGTGGTCATCTGCCGCCGCCACCCCGGTCTGCGGTCGGTCGTCCTCGACCTTCCCCAGGCGATCCGCCATGCCGCGCCGCTGCTGGCCAGCGAAGGGATGGGCGACCGCGTAGTGCACCGCGCCGGCGACGCCACCACCGATGACTTCGGAACCGCGACCTTCGACCTCGTGTACGTCGCCAACGCCGTTCACCACTTCGATGAGCCGACCAACCGTGACCTGGCTCGGCGGGCCGCTCGCGCTCTGCGCCCCGGGGGCTTCTTCGTCATCGTCGATGCCGTCAGGCCGCGCTCTTTGAAGAAAGCTGGGCAGGTCGGGACCCTCGGCAACCTGTTCTTCTCGCTCACGAGCGCCTCTGGTACCTGGTCCAGGGAGGAGCTAGCCCGATGGCAGCGCGACGTGGGCTTGGAGCCCCGCAAACCGGTCGACCTGCGCACCCTTCCCGGCACGGTGATCCAGGCCGCCGTCAAGCCAAGTTGAGCGCCGAACACGCACGGCGCAGTCGACAACCATGACCAATCCGTATCCGCGAGCCCCATAAACGACTCTGCGCCACTAAGAGCTTCGCCCCCGTTCCGGTGACGCCGGCCCGTAGAGACTGCTCAGGTCAGGTCGTCATTTCGCGCGCCGGAGCCAGCACCACCACCGGGATGCGCCTATTGGCGGCGCGCCGCTCATCTGCGGCCCGCCCTGGATAGACCTCCAGGTCCCGCCGCGACAAGCGCTCCCGCTCGTTGCCGGTGACCTCATGGGCCTGGACGGGCCGGGGACACCACTCACCGTGACCGTGGCCTTGGGATGGGCGCGGAGGTTGTGGTACCAGGCGGGATGATGACGCTGCCCCCAGTTGGACGCGATCACCACCAGGTTGTCGCCGTCGAGCACAGCGATCACCGGCCACGTGGGTTGCTGCCCGGTCCTGGCTCCGGTCGTCGTCAGCATGACCACGGGAAGTCCCGAAACCCAGCTCGACCGGACTGAAGGGGTTCGTACAGCCCACGACCAGCGATTTTGACTGGTTGTGGCTCGCCGTTACTGACCGGCCGCGGTCAGCAGATGGGGCACGCGAAGGGCACGCGATCTTCAGGCATGGCTGCTGTCAGGTGCCAGCGGCGGTGGCGAGCCACGGCATCATCATCGCTTTCAACCTGACCGGTGTGGTCGTGACGGGGCCCGGCGCCATCACCGGCTTTGATACTGGGGTCGCGATCCAGAACAGCAATTCCTCGGTCAAGGGCATTACGGCCACCGGGCCGGCCTGTGACCCTGCCAGCTGTGGGCGTCCGCCCAGCACCGGGATCATCGTTCTCGGCCGTTCGGGCGTCAGCCTGTCAGGAAACGACGTGAGCAACCACGCCTTTGGCCTGCGGGTCGATAACGTCCCGTGCCCGGACGGCGATGCTGCCTGCGTCCTCGCGGGAAACACACTTCACGACAACAGCTGCCAGGGGATCCTCCTCGTCACCAGCAGCGGCTACACGCTCGCGCGAAACGTGGCCCACCGCAACGGAGCCCTGGATTGCTTCCCGCGGGGAGGGATCACGCTCGTCTTTGGGAGCACCGCCAACACGATCGTCAACAATGATTCCTCGGACAACAACGGCTTCGGCATCCGCACGGGCTTCGGGTGGTTAGCCGGGATACCCGGTCCGGCAAGCGGGAACCACATCATCAACAACACTGCCACGGGCAACGCGCTCGCGAATCTCTCTCAGCTCGTCCCCAGCGTGAACAGCTGGAACGACAACAACCGCTGCAATACCGAGGACGGCACCGTTCCTCCCTCGGTTTGCAACCCGGGCGAGTAACACAACGCGGCCCGGTACGTGCCCTGCTCCCCGGATCTGTTGGGGCGCCGCCCCCCACAGCCCGCGAAGCCGCCGGGCTGCGGGAGTAGGGCGCCGGGCGTCTGGGACGTCCCCAGCGCCACGTTTTTTGGAGCCCGCTCCCCGCTGACTGTGCCACTGACCGGCGCGCGCCGACGCGAGACACTGACGGGGCGATGTCGCAGGAGAGCATGGACTCGACGGTCCGCGCCCTCTATGACGCATTTCGTGCGCCGGTGAGCCGTGCAGCCGCCATCCGGTGGGAACGCCTATGCTCATACGCCGCACAAGTGGTCCGTTACGGTACGCCCGTTCGGGTTCGGCAACCGGGTGATCAGATCGGAGTTCTCTCCGACCCAGAAGACAGTCGTGCGAACGTGATGCTTCGCCATCACATCGAGCTGGAGCCGCAATGTGGCTTGAAGCGGGTTAAGAGTAGGCAGATCCATCAAGAGCTGTTGGTGGTGATTCGAATTACCATTTGCCACCGAGTAAGTAAGGAGTGGAACTACCGGCGGCGCGGCGCCGTCGGACCTGCGTAGTTGGCGTGAGCCGGTGATCCCCAGACGCGTGTAAGCCTGGTAGGTATTCCAGGGGGCATCGGCCGGCCCGAAGCGCGGGTACGCGATCGGGATTAGGTAATCAATCTCGTCGAACATTCCCCGCTTGCCAGCCCGGACCAATGCGCGCTTTCGAGCCCGGTAGGTCGGATTGTCTGTGCGTCCGCGGCCATCGGGCACAAGTGTTCCGTAGAAGCCCAGCTTGGCCGCCGGAAATTTGGCCCGGGCGGCGCTAGCGCGAATCTTGAACGCCTCGATGAGCCGGTCTTGTATTCCTAGCGGGTGCCCGTGGAAGTCGGACGGGTGTGGCTTCTCGATGTCCATGATGACGATGCCCGTGGTCCGGCGGCTGACCTGCGGATGGCCGTTAAGGAAGGCCTGAATCCTGGTTTCGACCTTGTCCACGGTCTTGCTTAGAAACGCGGCGAGGTCGTCGGTACCAGGGGCGCCAATACCGAGGAAAAACGAACCGCCAATTGTGATCACGGTGTCAATTCCGGCCCGCCCCCGCACGGGGCCGACTGCGTGTACCACTCATTCTGCGCCGAAACCAGGATATCGAGATCGTGCGCGGACCGGTCAGTATTCACCGCCAAACCTGCCACTCGCGACCCGTCCGCGTGATTTGGCTCCTCATTCGCAAAAGATACTACTGGACTGTAAGACTGCTTGTTTTAGTCTTCGCTTGGTTGATCTTGTCAATGTGTTCGTCGGCGGTCTGGGTCCAGGTGAACGGTTCGGCGTTCTGGTTCCAGCCGTCGATGTAGGTCTCGATCGCGGCGGTGAGCTCGGCGACGGAGGTGAAGGCGCCGCGGCGGATGGCCTGCCGGGTGATGATCGAGAAGAAGCATTCAACGAGGTTGAGCCAGGAGCAGCTGGTCGGGGTGAAGTGGATGTGCACCTTCGGGTGTTTGACCAGCCACGCCTTGACCGTCGGGTGTTTGTGGGTGGCGTAGTTGTCGGCCACCACGTGCAGCTGGACCCGGGGGTAGGCGCGAGCGACCTGTTTGAGGAAGGCCAGGAACTCCTGGTGCCGGTGTCGCGGCAGGCAGGCGTCGACGACCCGCCCGGTGGCCACCTCCAGGGCGGCGAACAGGGTGGTGGTGCCGTGCCGGAGGTAGTCGTGGGTGTGCCGCTCGACCTGCCCGGGTCGCATCGGCAGGATGGGCTGGGTGCGGTCCACCGCCTGGATCTGGCTCTTCTCGTCCAGGCAGACCACCACCGCGCCCTTGGGTGGGTCCAAGTAGAGGCCGACCACGTCGCGGATCTTCGCCTCCAGCTCGGGGTCGGTGGAGAACTTGAACCCCTCCACCCGGTGCGGGGCCAGGCAGAACCGCCGCCACAGTCTGGCGATCGAGTCATGGCTGACCCGGATGCCGCACTCCCGGGCCAGCCATTCGGCCAGCCGACGCGCCGACCAGTGCGTCTGTCCCCGGTCCCGCAGCGCCTGCGGCGGCGGGGTGACCGTGGCGGCCAGCACCTGCGCGGACACCTCCGGTGTCATCACCGTCACCGGCCCACCCGGCCGGGGTGCATCCTCCAGCCCGGCCAACCCGGACTCGGCGTACTGACGCCGCCAGGTGATCACCGTCGGCTCGGTGCAGCCCACCCGCTCGGCGATCTGCGGACCGGTCAACCCCTGCTCGGCCAACAACACGATCCGGGCCCGCTGCGCCACCCGCGCCGGCTCCGCCTTCGACCGCACCCGCCGCTCCAGCTCCGCCTTCGACCGCACCCGCCGCTCCAGCTCCATCCGGTCCTGATCGCGCACCGTCAGCACCCGCACCCGATTCGGCATGCGCCATTGTTTCGCATTCCCACTCAAGACTAAAGAGAGACACGCGTCAGACCACTACCGAGACGTCGCCGTGGACACCCGGCGTCGGTGACGGGCCTTCGGACTGGTCGCGCATCCTGGCCATGTTCACCGACCTCGCCGCCCGGTACCGCTGCGGGTCGACGTCTCCGACCCTGCCGATCACGTGTCTGAGATCGATGTCGTTCCTGCGATGGAATCGGCAGCTGGCATCGGCCGTAGAAGTTTGATCAACACCCGGCTCGAGACAACTCCATAACCACGCCGATCGCCGCACCGGCCACTCCCCACGACTGGGCGGAAGGAAAATCCTCGGGCTGAAGCCAATCGGCCGCACGCATGACGCCCAGGATCGCGGCCGCGAAGACAACGCCCAGTGCAATGCCGCCGGCATTGGTCCACACCCAACGGCCGGATCGATCAACCTGGTGTCGGAGGATCAGCCATTGGAACACGCCGGACACAAAGCCGATCGCCAACACAGTCGCCGCTGCGACCGTGACAAAACCGAGCGGTCCGATGTCGATTCCTCTCCCCGTCACAGCACCGGTGAAGGGCAAGACGCCTGACAACGCCCCTGCGATGGCCCAGCCGGCGATGGTCGCGAGGGGCCACCAGCGAACGCCGACGAGACGCCGCCGCAGAATCAACGATTGCATAATTCCGATGCCAGCGGCCCAAACGCCCAAGGCCATAGACGTACGGGGGACGGCAATAGCCACTGCATCAAGAGGCGACGCCACGACTTTGAAGGGCTGCAACCATGCCGTGATAAGGAACCCCCCCAACACCGCACCAGCCGTCGAACCCACTGTGGTGGCCAATACCCATCGCAACGACGAGAAAGTGGCCGCAGCTGAGTCGTTCTGTTTCGGCTTCGTGATGTTTCTGACCCTCCCGTACGATGCGTTCGCGGTCAACAGCTCGCCAGGGCAACTCTTCGTGGACTACCACGCCAAGCCTGGCAGTCCACCCGTACGTGCTCCCCCTGTTCGCCGCCAACACCGCCAACCCCGCCTGTCAGCGTCGACAGGATAGGCGCTCATCTCGGCATGAGCGCGACTCGCGGCAGAAGCGGGCGTATTCGGCGGCACTCGTGATGAGTGACTGTTGGCGGAATGGCCGACACCGCGGTCACGGTGCATGCGTGCTGACCGCATGCTGGAACGGTTGACCAACGGTGCCGGGCCCGTGTCGTTGGCGTCCAGGAAGAGGGCAGACAGTTCACCCGATTGGTTCCGCCTCGACGCGGTTGATCCAATCGTTGATGAGGGCGTCGTGCAGCGTCTGCAGTTCGATATACAACCCGTGGCCCCCACGGTCGAGCACCGCGTACGTCACACGCGGCCACTGTCCGAAGATCCCCCACTGGTCATTGAATCCGAGGACCGAGTCCTGGCGCCCGACAATCACAAGCGTTGGGCGGTCGAACGTTCCAGACTTTGGCACGATCGGGAAGGAGCCCTCGTAGCGTGCCTCAATCCGGGCGACCGCGTCATCATCGGCGATGGCGATCGCGTCCTCAATCTCCTCGCGGGTGCGGCGTAACGTCTCGGCGGTGACGATGACGGCGGTTTCCTCGGCGATCTCGGACCCGATGAGCCCATCCTCGCGTACCAGCACCTTGCGTGTGGCCAACTCGCGTTTCCCAGGGGGCAGCACCATCGGAACGACAAGCGCCATGCCCAACACCGAGTCCGGTGTGGCGGCGGCAAGGCCGGCTGCGATGTAGCCGCCGAAAGAGCTGCCACCCAGCGCGTAGCGAGCCGGCGCCAATGCCTCGACCGCCGCCTTGGTCAGCTGGAAGGCGTCGTCCGTCGACGCGACCCAGGCGGGCGCTTTCGTCTGGCCCATGCCCGGGAAGTCCAGGTACAAGCGTCGCCATCGCGGTCGGCCAGCGAACGCCGGCTCGAACGACGCGACACTCGAGCGCAGGTCCAGCGGGAAACCATGCAGCAGAACGGCCGTACGCTCGGCCTCGTCCGCTGAAGCGCCGCGCTCAACATAGTGGACATCAATCCCGAGGACCTTCACGAACGGCATGGCCGAAAGGCTACGGCCGATTTCGATCATCAAGTGGTCCCCCGTATCCGTGCGCGGACGCCCCGTGTTCATGCGCTGCACCGTCCTGGGGAAGTGCGCGGAGAAACGAAGCCGCAAGAAGCACACTGGCTTGCCGCGGCGGCACGGCCGGCCCGAATCCTGGGTATTCCGACGGCACGCTCGAGTCGCCCGGCAGATCAAACAAGGTTGACCCAGTTCAACTGGCGTACCTTGGCGCCGACCGCCGAGACGGTGAGGACTACCGGCGGCAAATGCGGATGCTTCTCACGGACTCGCTGAGCGAGCTGGAGCCGCGGACTCGTCTGGTTCCACGTAGCGTCTCGCGCAACCGCCTATAGGCGGGGGCCGCGGACAGGACGAGCATGGACCCAGAACCGATAGGACATAAGGAGCGGTCATGGACACAAAGCAAGAACCGATCCTGGTCGTCACACCCGCCGACCGGACGCCGGGGCCGGCGACACCCGGGATGGCCAGGCAGCAGGCCGTCGCCACCGACGGGACCTGGGCCGGCTTCGTCCGCACCGAAGTCGGCATGGTCTCGGGGTGGCATCACCACGGCGAGTACGAGACGGTGATCTACGTCCTCAGCGGTGCATTGAAGATGGAGTTCGG
>JBKPAG010000024.1:0-188493 GCA_046726315.1 Actinomycetota bacterium
TGTCGCGAAGATCCTGCATCTTCGGCCTCCCCCGCCAGGCCTCTACGTGAGACAGTCGGCCGACAGGGGATCCGACTCATCAAGTCTCAGCCAACCGAAACGTGCTGTCTTCCGCCCGAAGGCGCCGTCCGGTATGCGCCCGCCGGGGGCGATGGATACCGACTCTCGGTGGA
Source organism: Actinomycetota bacterium (assembly GCA_046726315.1). Classification (GTDB taxonomy): domain Bacteria; phylum Actinomycetota; class Actinomycetes; order Jiangellales; family Jiangellaceae; genus JACVRX01. Next base: position 174 of record JBKPAG010000024.1, read on the forward strand.
GTCTGGATCCGTCTCTGGGTGAGGTCGGTGACCCCGTCTATCGAAGAAATGCCCGCCACGCTCCTAAGCGCCGTACGCTTTGATCATGGGACCCGCTGGGACAGCGTTGACCCGCCGAGTCCATCGGGGGAACCCATTGGTCGCCGACGGCCTACTCGTAGTTCTTGTAACGGGGCTCACGCTGAGCACACTGATCTACCGAGCCATCGAAGGGCCCGAGATTCCCGCCGGCGCCATCCAATTTGACCTCGCCATGCCCGCGCCACGCCCACGGCGCTGGCATTAATACTCACTGGACTGTCGTCGCTGATATGGCGGCGTCCGGCGGCCCTGCCGGTGCTCGGCGCCCGCGGCGTGGTATTCGTCGTATACGACCTGACCGGCTCGGTATCACCGCTGTTTGCGTTCGCTCCGCTGATGGGCTCTTTGCCGTCGCAGCCAACGGCCAGCCGGCCATCTCAGGCGGGGCCGCGGTTGTCCTGGCGATCGGCTTCGTCGGTGTCTTCGTAGCCAATGCGGGGCCGTTGGACGATGACAACCTTGACTACCTGCTGTCCGTGGGCACTGCCTGGTTGTTGGGCTACGGCGTGCGGCTCAATCGGGAGCGGACGTCGTTGCTTGCTGGGCGGCACGCCGGGTCACAGTTCCCGCGTTCCCGCCGGCCAAGCCAGCAACACATGTTCGAGACTGTGCCATGGACTCGTGGCAGGCCGAGTCGAGCCGCCAGCACGCCAACGCCTGGACGCCAGGCCGGGCGATCCTCACCGATGCCGGCGCTCACCGCGTTGAGCATCGCCGCCGTATCCCGATCCGAGCCCGGATCGACTGGGCCGACACCGGGGAGCAGTGGCTCGACACCATGGCCCTGGGATGGACCGGTGACCTCGTGTATGTCGACACTTGGGGCACTGGCCATGGTCTCAACGCCTGCTGGCTTCGGGCCGGCGACGTGTGTCGGCGCTGAGCCGCTCGACGAGACCAAGATCGTTAGCCAGTCACGGCCCCGTTGCGCTTCGTCACAGTGCGTTGCACCAGGCGGGCCCCGGCCTGAGCAGATCCGCGCACTGCACTCCGGTCCAGTACCCTCCGAGGACACTGACCGTGTCGGTGCAGCACGCGGTCGTCTGCATGGCACGGCTCATGGCACGAAATACTGATGAGCCCGGAGATTGTTGGTGCCATAGAGGGCAGGCGTGTGAACAAAGTCGTAGGTAGATGCCACTGGCAATGAGGTCCTGCCCCCTGTCAAGGCGGAGGTCGCGGGTTCAAGTCCCGTCAGGACCGCCAGTGTTTCCGCAGGTCAGTCGCTTGTCGGTCGTACCGCGAGGTTGACGACCTTGCCTCCAGTCCGCGGACAGTCCGCAGTCCCGCAATGTTCCGGACGACCTGGATGCCGTGGCCGAGGTCATCGTCACGGACGACTTCCACGGGCGGGAGAGCGTCCTGGTCGCGGACTTCCCGCGAGACGAGTGGAGTTCCCAGATGGGCCGTACCTCGATGGTTCTGGTCCGTGCGCCGGGTGTCAGAGAAGCGACTTCGATCGCTTCGTCGAGGTCCTTGCAGTCCATCAGGCGGTAGCCGCCGGACTGCTCCTTGGTCACCGCAAACGGGCCGTCAGAGATCAGGACCTTGCCGTCGCGAACCTGGACGGTCGTCGCTTCGCTCGTCAGGCGCAGACGCACGCTCGCCTGAATGACTCCCGACGTTCGATATCTGTTTCGAACGCTCTGCGCAAAGCCTCGGTCGCGTAGCCGCTAGTCGTCCAGGCTGCCCATGGTCAAGTTCACGATCGTTCCCGTCATCCCGCTCGCCTTATCGGAGGCCATGAAGGCCGCCACGTTAGCCATCTCCTCGAGCGTCATGAGCCGTCGCGGGTGGGTCCTGCTTGCGAGCAGCTCCTGGAACTGTTCCCAGGTCATTCCCGATGCCTCGGCGCGAGATTCGAAGAAGCGTCTCCTTGATCCGACCGATTCCGGCATCGCCTGTGGTCGCAGACCGACCACGCGGATGCCATGAGGTGCGAGCTCGGCAGATAGATTGCGAGTGAGTGCCTCCATGGCGGCCTGCGCCGCACCGTAGCCTCCCACCAATGGGAGGCCCGTCCGCGAGTGGAGTGTGGTGACTCTCATGATCACCCCTGATTTGTTCGGAACCATCCGCCGGGCCGCCAGGCGTGCGGTCAGAAAATACGATCTCGTGTAGGTGGCGATCGGCAGGGAGAACTGCTCGACATCCAGCTCGACCAGAGGCACACCCAGAATCTTCGTATCCGGGCTCCCGACCGCGTTGAACGAGATATCGACGCGGCCCGCCATGTCGATCAGGGACTGTAGATGCTTGTCCACAGCCTGCTCGTCGAGAACGTCGACCTCCGCCGCCTCGGCGGATCCGCCGGCGGAAACGACTTCCTTGGCGACAGCTTCGGCCGATGCCAGGTGGCGCCCGGTGACAAAGAGATTGGCCCCCTCGCGCGCAAAAGCGCGTGCAACAGCACCGCCGATCGCGCCTCCGGCTCCGTAGATCACCGCGACCTTGTCCTTCAGCAGCATCTCTGGTTCCTTTCTGTGCCCGGGTGGTCACACCCGTCCACCCCATGAGTGAAGACCGACGGCCGAAACTCATCTGCGCGTGGCTGGCGTTTCGCCATCCGCCGAGGTCCGGATCGTCAGAGCCGTCGATGATGCAGACACGGTGATGTCGGGGAACTGGGCGCTCACCATCCGCCCAGTTCGCCCCTCGGCCGGTGTCTACAAGATGGAAGTGCGACAAGGTGCGGGAAAGAGGTGACGCAAGAGAGTGGAGCTGGTGACAGCCGACCTGATCTCAAGGGCGCGGGCTGGGGACGGCGAGGCCTTCCGGGAGCTGACCGAGCCGTACCGCCGAGAGCTACAGGTGCACTGCTACCGGATGCTCGGATCCTTCCAGGACGCCGAGGACGCCCTGCAGGACACGCTGCTGGCCGCCTGGCAAGGCCTCGGCGGGTTCGAGGGACGCGCCTCGATCCGCACCTGGCTCTACCGGATCGCCACCAATAGGTGCCTCAACGCGCTTCGCTCGGCCAGCCGACGACCCGCCAAGGAGTGGGACATGCCCGCGGTTGAACCGCCCGAGCCGACCCGGCTCGGCGACCTTGTATGGCTCGAGCCATATCCTGACGTCCTCCTCGAGGGGGCGATCGACGTGCCGCCCGGCCCCGAGGCCCGCTACGAGCAGACCGAATCCATCTCCCTGGCCTTCGTGACCGCACTGCAGGTCCTGCCGCCTCGCCAGCTCGCCGTCCTCATCCTGCGCGACGTCCTCGGATTCCACGCGAACGAGGTGGCCGACATGCTCGACTCGACCGTCGAGTCGGTCAACAGCGCCCTCAAACGGGCCCGTACCAGCCTGCAACGCCGGCAGCCGCCGACCGACGAGCGCGAACCCCCTCCCGCTCCCGAGTCACCCGCCGAGCAGGCACTCGTGGCCGAGTTCGCCCGCGCCTACGAGTCCGGGGATCTGGACGCGCTGGTCGCCTTGCTTACCGACGATGTCTTCATGTCCATGCCACCGATTCCCCTCGAATACCAAGGCCGCGATGTCGTGGCCCGCCTCCTCGCCAGCATCTTCGGCTCGGGCAGGAGGGTTGACCTCGTGCCGACGCGAGCCAACGGTCAGCCGGCGTTCGGGGCCTACCTGCGCGCCCCGACCGGTATCCGCCACGGCACCGGCCTGTTCGTCCTCACCCTCACCGGCGACCGGATCTGCGCCTTCACGCGCTTCGACAACAGCGTGCTCCCATGGTTCGGGCTGCCGCGATCGCTCCCAAGCCGATAGGCACCTCCGAATGCGCTCTGCATCGCCGATGTGAACGCGGCAAACGACAGACGGGATATCCGAATGCTCCAACCGAGGATCGTGACATTGCCGGTCAGGGCGGCAGTGAGCCTGAAGTACACCTCGGGCTGCTCGCCAGCAACGCTTCCCTGACCCCTGCGTTACGTCGGCAACGTAGTAGTGCCTTTCACCAAGCCGACGACGCATACAGGACGAATCGTGAGCATTGTGAGTCGCGAACACTCTTTCCGTGGTTGACGCAGGTTCCTAGGCTGACCCCATGAGCTCGCTCGGGCGCGGACGAGGACGGGTTGCGCGCGGCCTGACGCTCTCTGCCGCCTGCGTGGCCGTCCCAACGATCGCGCACGTCATAGCCGGCGGAGGTCTCCCCGCGATCGGGCCGTTCCTGTTCGCAGCAGGATTGCTGTCTGCGGCGTGCGTCGCCCTCGCCGATCGACGGTTGACCGCTGGCGGCATCGCCGCATTGCTCTTTAGCTCCCAGCCGGTGTTTCACATCCTGCTCATCCTCTCGACTCATGGGCACGCCAGCGCAGGGACCCCCGGCGTCGGCATGGTCATCGGTCACGCTGTCGCGGCGGGAGCGCTGACGGTGCTGCTGGCGGGAGGCGAGTCCGTGCTGTGGTCGATGGCAGCGCTCTCGGCCGTCTTGTTTCGACGACGCCTCCGGATACCGGCGCTTCCTACCCCGGTGCCCCGACCTGTCCTTCCGTCGCCTTTTACTGACGATGCCGCCAACCGCTACGTCCTGTTGATCAGCCAGATTGCTCCACGCCGAGGTCCGCCGCTGCTCTCGAGCGTCTGACGCCGATCTCACCATGGGCGAGACCGCCCAACCGACAGGACGCATTCCTATGACGCACGGTCCACGACAGCACGAACGCGCGGCCTGGGTCGCCGTGCTCGTTGGCGTGCTCGCTCTCGTCACCGCCGGCTCAGCCGCAGCCCACACCGAGTTGATCGGCAGCACGCCGGCCGACGGCGCGACCATGACCACGGCGCCGACAGAGGTCGTGCTCGAGTTCAACGAACCGGTCCAGCCGCAATTCGGCCAAGTCGCGGTACTCGACGCAGCCAACGGCCACCGTGAGCACGGTGATCCGCAGATCGTAGGCGCGACGGTCACCCAAGAAATCGGCGAACTCCCGGCGGGTGCCTATCGCATCTCGTACCGCGTCGCATCTGCCGACGGGCACCCCGTCACCGGAACGTTGACCTTTACGGTCGCCGCTGCCCCGACTGCGGCCGTTGAGCCCACCGCCCAGCCAACATCATCACCCGAAGACACGTCGGATCCACACGAAGGCATGGACCACGACGAGCACGCGACGCCCGCCACGGCGGCTGAGGCCGGGGAGCCGTCCGGAAACACCAGCGCCCTCCTCGTCACCGGCGGGGGCATCGTTGCAGCCGCCGTGCTCGGCGCCGTCTTCTACGTCGTGAGAGCAGGTCGTCGGCCGGACGAGCCATACCAGGACGCCGAGCCGGAGTAAGGCCAGTGATGACCGCATCTACCCGCACGCCTACAAGATCCGACGGCCCGTCGATGCGGCAATGGGGTGCGATCGCAGTGATCTCATCGCTGCTCGTTCTCTTCGTCGCGCTCGTGCTGGGTGGCGGTGGCGGCGGATGGGCGGTCCCGGGGCTGACCGATCCCGGCGCCGGAACTCGATGGGGACTGCCGGTCGCCAAGCTCGTACTGCATGCAGCGGCGGTGGTAACGGTGGGCCTGCTTGCACTGGCCGTCATGGTGCCGGCACCTCGGGGCGAACTTGGTCGCGACGCGTTGGTCGCTCTGCGTGGCGCGTCGAAGGGCGCGATGGTGTGGGCGGCCGCAGCCGCCGTCGTCCACCTACTGACGCTGTCCGAACTGGTCGGGCAGCCACTGTGGGACGCGCTCACTGGCGACGCCGTCCTCAGCTACACCGCAAGCGTCGCTCAAGGCCAGGCCTACGCTGCGGTTGTCGTGCTGGCTCTCGCGCTCGTGCCGGCTGCCAGGCTCACGCTCGGGCGCGGCGGTGCCGTCGCCGTGCTCTGCCTGGGCATCGGCACATTGGTTCCACCGACGCTCGCCGGCCATACCGCCACCGGCTACTACCACCACTCCGCTGTTACGTCGTTGCTTGTGCACATCGTCGCCATTGCGCTGTGGGTCGGCGGGCTGGTGGCCCTGTCGTGGTACGCGGCGCGCCGGGGTGCGTATCTCGCCCGAGTCGCGAGGTCGTATTCGGCGCTGGCTCTGGGCTGCTTCGTCATGGTCGGTGCGAGCGGCGTGTTGAACGCGTGGATCCGCATCGGCTCGGTCACCGACCTGTTCACCACCGCCTACGGCGTGCTGGTCCTCGGCAAGGTTGCCGCCCTGGCAACGCTCGGTTGGTTCGGCACAATGCATCGGCGCCGGACCCTGCGGGAACTCGAGACCGGACGGCCGACCGCGTTCCGTCGCTTCGCAGCCGCTGAGATCGTGGTCATGGCAGGCGCGCTTGCCCTCGGTGTGGCGTTGAGCCGGACGGCGCCTCCGGTACCTGACGACATTCCGGCCGCGTCGTTCGTCCGGGATCTGCTCGGCTTCCCGATTCCCGCCGCCCCGACTCCGCTGCGACTGCTGACCGAGACCTACCCGGATGCGCTGTTCACCCTCGGATGCCTCGCCGCTGTTCTGCTGTACCTGGGTGGGGTATGGCGGCTCCGCCGCCGGGGCGACACCTGGCCGATGGGCCGGGTGGTCGCATGGCTTCTCGGCGTCGGATCCGTTGCCCTCGTCCAGCTCAGTGGGTTCATGACCTACGGCATGACGATGTTGTCGGTCCACATGGGCCAACACATCGCGTTGATGATGATCAGCCCGGTGCTGTTGGTGCTAGGTGGGCCCATCACGTTGGCCATCCGCGCCATGACGCCGGCTCGCCGCGGGGAAACCGGACCACGCGAGTTGCTCCTGGCCGCCATCCAGAGTCGGGTGGTGCGGGTACTCACCCATCCGCTGGTCGCGTTGGCGATCTTCGTCTCTGGTCCGTTCGTCGTGTATTTCACCGGTGTCTTCGAGTACGCGATGCGCAACCACACCGTTCACCTGCTACTGAGTGTGCATTTCTTGCTGGCCGGCTTCCTGTTCTACGAAGTCCTGATCGGAATCGACCCACTGCCCAAGCGCCCGCCGTACGTTGCTCGGCTGGTCTTGCAGCTCGGCGTCGTCGGCATCCACGCATTCTTCGGGCTCGCGCTGATGGAATCAGCCCGACTGATCGCCGGTGAGTACTACCGTCAGCTCGCTACCGAGATCACCTGGCTGCCCGAGCCCCTCCCCGACCAGATCCTCGCGGGGCAACTCACCTGGGGCTTCGCCGAATTGCCCGGACTGCTCGTTCTCGGCGCGGTGTTCGTCCAGTGGATTCGATCCGACGAACGCGAGGCGCGACGTTTCGACCGGCGCGAGGGCGACACCGAGGCGCAGCTCGCGGCGTACAACGCCTACCTCGCCCGCCTGGACGCCCGAGCCCGGGGGGTGGACCCGGAGAACGTCGAGACCCAACAGCCAGTTGGATACACTCGTCGAGCTCCCACCGAGGACAGGTAGCTCAGTCGGAAGAGCGTCCGCCTGAAAAGCGGAAGGTCGGCGGATCGATCCCGCCCCTGTCCACCACCTGCGGGCTACGCGATCACTGCAATGGTCCACGCACACCCTCGGCGGCATGGTCGGGCGAGCGTCGCGCCCTCAGCGGCATGGTCACCGCGTTGGCGCGGGCGGGGTTAGTCCGGTGTGGTGAGGGCTTGGCGGAACCGGTGGAGGGCGGTGTGGCTGTCGTTGGAGGCCCATGCTTCGAGGCCAACCACGCCGGTGTAGCCGGCGTGGTGCATGGTGTCGGCGATGGCGGGGTAGTTGATCTCTCCGGTGCCGGGTTCGCGGCGGCCGGGGACGTCGGCGACCTGGATTTCGCCGGCCCAGTGGATGCTGTCGCGGATGAGTTGGATGAGGTTTCCCTCGCCGATTTGGGCGTGGTAGAGGTCGAGGTTCATCCGCAGGTGGGGGCTGTTGATGGCTTGGACCAGGGCGCGGGTGTCGGCGGCCTTGGCGAAGGGGGTGCCGGGGTGGTCCACGGCGGTGTTGAGGTTCTCCAGGCAGAACACGACGCCCTCGCGTTCGCCGAGGGCGGCGATCCGGGTGAGGGTCTTTCCGCGGCCAGCCACATCGGTCCGGTGACGGTGTGGACCGGGTGCACTGGCAGTCCTTGGGTGTCCAGGCCGGTGCCGTGCAGGTTGAGGTGGGGGGTGCCGAGCTTCGCGGCCGCCGCGATGAATGGACCGCTCGGCGGTGCGCAGCAGGGCATCGGCGCCGTCGGGTTCGGTGAGGTTGCCCTCGATGTAGCCGGTCATCGGGGTGAATCGGGCGTCGGTGGCGGCGAGTGCGTCGAGGTCCTTGGTGGTCCAGTCCCAGATTTCGACCGCGAACCCGAGGTCGTGGATGAGGCGCACCCGCTGGTCGATGGGCTTGTCACGGAACACCATTTCCGCGCAGACCGCGAGGGTGAACCGGTAGCCGCCACTCATCGCGGGTCGACCTTGTCAACGGAGACCGGCGCTGCGGTCTGGACCGACTCGATGCTGGCGAGCGCCAGCACGAGGGCACGGCGGGCATCCTGCCCGGTTGCCCAGGTCAGCAGCATCGTCGCGGACGTGACCGCGGCGACCGACGTCGTCGGCGTCGCGATCGCCGAGTTCTTCCCCCGGCAAGTCATGCACTTGCAGCAAGTCATGCAAAACTTCCCGCTGCTCTCGGGGAGCTGACACACCCAATCAACGGTTGTGTGGCCAGCCCCCAACGTCGAGGGGCCCTGTCAACGAGTCCCAAGTGAAGTCCGCTCATCGGGGTGCTCTCAATAGGTCAGCGCAACACTTCGTGATCCGTCGAGGTGAATGAGGTGGTGCGTGGTGGCGAGGTCTGCGCCGTCGGCGGAGGAGATCGACGAGGTCTGGTGTCGGTGGCGGTCTGGGCAGGCGGTGAAGGTGCTGGCGCGGGAGATGCGTCGGCATCGGTCGACGGTTCGGGATCTGTTGAAGCGCTGTGGCGGGGTGCGTCCTGCGCCGCGCCGTCGGTGCGAGTGGCGGTTGTCGCTGGCCGAGCGTGAGGAGATCTCCCGCGGGCTAGCCGCTGGTGCCTCGCTGCTCGCTGCAGGTCTGCGACGGGCGCCCTCGACGGATTCCCGTGAAGTCGCCGGCAACGGCGGCCGTGAGCAGTACCGGGCATTGGTCGCCGATCGTGCTGCCTGGGAGCTGGCATGTCGCCCGAAGCCATCCAAGCTGGCCGGCTGCGCACGGCTGCGTGCCGTGGTCGAGGAGCAACTGGAGGTGCGGTGGTCTCCGGAGCAGATCGCCGGCTGGCTGGCCCGCCAGTTCCCCGACCAGGCGGAGATGCAGGTGTCGCACGAGACTCTACCGGTCGCTGTTCGTGCAGTCCCGGGGTGCTCTGCGCAAGGAATTGACCCGGCACCTGCGTACCAAGCGGCGATGCGCCGGCCCGCCGGACGACGGCTACCGGACGGACGTGGCGGTCGGCTGCACGAGTTGACGATCAGCGACCGCCCGGCTGAGGTCGAGGACCGGGCAGTGCCGGGGCACTGGGAATGGGATCTCATCTTTGGCCGTGGCATGACCGCGATCGCCACCCTGGTGGAGCGCTCCACCAGGTTCGTCATGCTCGTGGCGTTGCCCCAGGGCCACAAGTCCGAGCAGGTAGTGCAGGCGCTGGCCGCAAGCATCCAGACGTTGCCGCGCCAGCTGACCCGGTCGCTGACCTGCGATCAGGGCCACGAAATGGCACTGCACGCCAACTTCACGATCGCCACCGGGGTAGCGGTCTACTTCTGTGATCCGAACAGCTCCTGGCAACGCGGCAGCAACGAGAACACCAATGGCCTGCTGCGTCAGTACCTTCCGCGCACGGTGAACTTCCAGACCCTCGCCCAACACCAGCTCGACTCGATCGCAGCCGAACTCAACGGACGCACTCGACAGACACTCGGATTCAAGACACCATCCGAAGCGCTCAACGAGGCGTTGCGATGACCGCCTGAGCCCACAGGCATGAGCGAGTGTCGGGCACGTGGTCCCGGTGGTCTTCCTGGTATCGCCGGTGACGATCCTGTTCGCCCTCTAACCGGGGCTGGTCCAGATCAGCTCCATCGTCCCCTGAAACCACAGCTCAGCGACCACGGCGGTACGCCACGAGCTCGACCAGCACGAGCAGGCGCTGTAGGTCGAGCTGGTCGCCGAGCCAGGTCAGAGCTCGCGCTCCTGGTTAGTCTTTGGGTCGAGCGTCTCGGCCAGCCGGCGTCGTGCGTCGGCGTGGCGCTTGCCGTGCTCGTCCGGGGGCATGATGTGATCCACGGCGGGGCTCCGTCCCGTCGAGGGCCCGGCCGGAGCTTCTATCTCCGCGTCCGGGCCCGCCTATATTGCGACTTACACATGTCTAGGCGCACAGACCACGATGCTCAACTGTTTGACCTTCCAGGTTCGGTTGCCTGGTCTGCATTCGCACCACATCGGGCAGTGGCACCTTGAGCAGGCGAGATCAGCCTCCGCCATCTCGTCCGGGAGGCCCTGCGGATGCGCCCGCCGCGGATTGTGGGATCGAGGTAAGTGCGCAACTTGGACGCGCCCGGGCACGACTCTCGGGGGCGGCGGTGCTCATCGCCTTCCATGACGGCTACGCACAGGAGGAAATTTACAGCTCCGACAGCTCCAACGTTCTCGCCGAGGAGCGCCCCGGCCGAACCGGCGCACATCCCTCTGGGGCGTCAGGTTGCCAGGAGCCGTTCGAAGAACGAGCGGTATCGCTGGAAGGCGTCGCGGAGGTTATCGGTAGGGACGTCGTCGCCCCGGTCCCATTGGCTCTCCAGCCCTCCCCGCTCATCGGCAAAGGTCCTGGCCAGGTGCTGCATGAGTTCGGCAACTAGGGCGTCGGCCTGCTCGACCGCCCGCCGGGGTGCGTCGACAAACCCAGTCTGGATGTCGGTCCAGCGGGCCCGGAACCCCTCAGCGTCCTCGGTAGCTAGGAGCGGGCCAGTGGTGGACGCGGTGCCGCCGCGGTCGGGAGCCATCTGAGCGGCAGGTGCCCCGACCGGCGTGGTCTCCGGTTCCCAGTCCGGCCCCCGGTCCTCGCCCACGGCGGTGCCGCGCGCACGTTCATCGGTGAGGTCCTCGCGGCGGAGTTCGTCGTCGGTGGGGTGGCGGCCCTGGACGTCGTCCGCGGCGGCGCGCTCGGACGGTGCGGTATCGGTCGGCTGCCGGCCGACGAGATCGGCCGTGCTCAGGTCTTCGCGGCGCTCATTCATCGGTGAGCCTCCTTGCGATCGTCGTCTTCGATATCCAACAACTGGGCAAACAGCGACCGGTAGTGCACGAACGCCTGCCGCAGGTCATCAGTGCTGGCCAGCCCCTCTTCGTTGGCCTGGTAGACCGCATGGGCAGCACGGTAGTTCTCGGCCACCTGGGGATGATCGACCGAGACGTCGGCGGCCCGCTGCTCGAAGTCGTCCACCGGGTAGCCCCGGTCGCGCATCACCTCGGCCACCAAACTGTCGGCGTGCTGGGTGGCCCCGGCCGGGTCGTCCACGAACCTGCCCTGGGTCGCCCGCCATGCCTCCAGGTAGCGGTCCCGGGCGGCCGGCTCGAGGGCCACGATGGTGAACTCTCGGCGCCGCTGCTGGCGGGCAGCGAGGTTAGCTTCGGCGCTGCGCTGATCGCCGGTTCTGGCTACGGTACGCTGGTACTCGGGACCGAACTGCTGCTGCAGCCGCTGGGTGCGCCGTCGTTGCCCCAAGAACACGGCCACCAGCACGACGAGGACCACGACGACCAGGATCGTGATCAGTAGGCCAGTGTCCATGGTCGCTCCCTTGCAGACCCGGAGGCGCCCACCATGACGGGCCGCCTTGCTTGCGCGCTCTACCCGTGGGCCACCTCCTCAAACGTCAAATAGCTGTCGGTAGACCGTCGAACGGAATTCCTCGCGGTCAAATCAGCGGTGCCTCGGATCACAGACGGCCGCCGTGGCAGGCGTTCGACACAGGGCAGGTTCAGCTACCGCAACCCCCGCGAGCAGCATCGTCTACACCAGGCTCTACCTGTCAGCAAGGCGCGGCGGCGGCGGCCCCGCGGCACGGCAACCCGGCATAGCCGGTACAGCCCAAGTGGAGCCGGCCGACTTCGGCCTGAGTGACGCACTGGTCCCGCGGCAGCACCCGCCGACGCAGCCGGAGATGCAGGATCTCCGTCAGCTGCCCCACCGCAGGACCGCCGCGGCGCCATCACCGAGCTGCGGGTGCGGGTCCTCGAGCACGACCACGTCGGCGTTGGTGAGCACGGCGGCGCGGGCGAGGGTATCCCCGGCCGGTGCCTCGCCGAGCGGTTCGACCGGCTGCTCTTCGGCCCGGGTGGCGACCCAGGGGGCGTCAGCCAGTGCTCCAAGCCGCTGGTCGACCAGCCCGCCGGGGTGCAGCAGCAGCGCGTCGACCTTCGCCTGCTGCAGCGCACCCACCACGGCCGGCACGCCTTCCACGCCGGTGTCGCCGCGGCCGACCCCTTGGGCGAGCCGGTCGAGGACATCGTCGATGCGACGACGTTCCTGCTCGCCGAGCGCCTCCTGCAACCCCGTGTCGAGCGCCTCGGTGGAGGAGCCTTCGGGCAGCGTGTTGGCGTCGATGCCGACCACCTCAGCCGTCATCTCGCCGGTCTTGTTCAACTCTGCCTCCAGCGCCTGGCGCGCTCGAACGTCCCCGGCAACCACGACCAGCTGCGCGCGGGAGCGGCGCAAGACCCGCACGACCTGTTCCGCGACAGCCTCGGCGTTGCCCTCCCAGACCTCCTCGGCGTGCTGCTGGATTCGCCGCTGCGCCCACCCGCCGACGCGGACCTTGCGCATGTGGTAGTCCTCGCCCTCAACCTCCCGCTCAACGCCGCCGCTGCGGCCGGCCACCCGTAACGCCACGGCGGCGTGCGCGCGTTGAGTCTGCACGACCACGTACGGCACCCAGGAGGTTGCCTCGGCCAGCAGCGGCACGGCGTCGGGCAGCGTGCCGAACACCGCCCTTCCCGCCGCCGCAGTGCGCGCCGGGATCTGTTCGTCGAGCAGGATCCCCTCGGCGTTGACCACCACCGTCCGTTGCACGTCGCCCGGCCGGTCGGTCGCTTGCTCGGCGGCCCGGCTGACGGCATCCAGGTGCTCCTGCGGGGCGCCGGCGTCGCGCAACGCGTCGAGCGCGGCCCGCCAGCGCAGCTCGACCTGCTCTGCGGCGTCCTCGGCGGCCCGGCTGACGTCAACGTGCACGGTGCTGAACGGCCCCCGCCGCCCGTACACCTCGTGCAGCCGCTGCAGCAGGCCCGCACCCGTGCGCGCGTACATCGATTCCGTCATGGTCTGCCAGTACCCGCAATTGGAGCCCAGATGCACGTCGATGGACAGCGGCCTGTTGCTGCTGGTCACCGCCGAATACGTCGACCAGGAGACGTCGGCACCCGGGCTGGTGGCGCTGTCCCGCGAGTTTCGACAGCAGCTCGCCGAGATCCGCAAGGCCCCGCCGCCGCGTGGTGGTGAGGTCGACGAGATGCGGGCGCGACGGCGCCGTAAAGCGAAGAACGCCGGTGCTTAGCGTTGGGTTCACGAGCCCTTGGGGAGAAACACCTGCGACACATGTCGCGTGGAACGCTCCACCCGGTACCTGATGCTGGTCGCGCTGCCGCGCGGCAACCACCAGGCCGACGCGGTCGCCGACGCCCTGGCAGCGGCGATCACCACTGTGCCCCAGCAGCTGACCAAGTCGCTGACCTGGAATCTCGGCCACCAGATGGCCCAGCATCAACGGTTCACCATCGCCACCGGCGTGCAGGTCTACTTCTGCGACCCGGCCAGCCCCTGGCAGCGCGGCTCCAACGAGAACACTGTGAGTATCTGAGCGGCCCGGTGAGGGCGTTCGCCAGGCTGGGGCCGGCGGCGCGGGGTGACTCTTGAGAACACTGTCCGGTCGTTGAAGCGTCCTGGGTCTTGTAGGGACTCCGATCCGTGAGGATGTGGAGTCATGCCAGGTGTGAGGTTCTCTGCCGAGCAGAGAGCGAAGGCGGTGCGGCTGGTCGCGGAGGCGACGCCGCAGCATGAGTCGCAGTGGGCGGCGATCGAGTCGGTGGCAGCGAAGATCGGCGCGTCGGCGGAGACAGTGCGTAAGTGGGTGCGCCGCGCGGAGGTCGATTCTGGGCAGCGGCCGGGGATGACCAGTGAGGAGCACGCCGAGATCAAGCGGCTCAAGCGTGAGGTGGCCGAGCTGCGGCGGGCCAATGAGATCCTCAAGGCGGCAGCGGCTTTCTTCGGAGCCGAGCTCGACCGGCCACAGCAGCGCTGGTGAGGTTCGTCGACGAGCACAAGGACCGCTCTGACGGTGGTATGCGGTGGGGGTCGAGCCGATCTGCGAGGTGCTCACCGCGCACCACGTGAAGATCGCCCCCGCCACCTACTACGCGGCGAAGACCCGACCGGCCTCGGCCCGCGCGAGTCGCCGACGCGCGGCTGAAGCCAATCATCGAGCGGGTGCACCGGGACAACTACGGCGCCTACGGGGTACGGAAGATGCACGCGGCGCTGCGCCGGGCCGACATCGACATCGGCCGGGACCAGACGGCCCGGCTGATGCGCGAGCTCGGCCTGGCCGGGGTGCGCCGCGGCACAGTCAAGCGCACCACGGTCTGTGACGACACCGCGGCGCGGCCGGTCGACCTGGTCGAGCGCAGGTTCACCGCCGACCGGCCGGACCAGCTGTGGGTGTGTGACCTGACCTACATTCGCACCTGGGTCGGCTTCGGCTACCTGGCGCTGGTCATCGACGTGTTCAGCCGCCGGATCGTCGGCTGGGCACTGGCCGGGAACATGCGCACCGAGCTGCCGCTGGAGGCCCTGGAGCTGGCGGTGTGGACTCGTCAGCGGCATGACCTCGAGGGTCTGATCCACCACACCGACCCCCTTGGCGTGTTCATCGCCGGCGACGATGCCGACGCCAAAAGCGCCGTCTCCGGACTGGTGGAAGCCGGCGGACTCCGGCCGATCGATGTTGGACCGCTTGCAAACGCCCGTTACGTAGAGGGCCTCGGCTTCCTGCACATCGCGCTGCAGATGTCGGGCGGCACCGGGTTCTCCACTGCGGTCAAGCTCATCGACTGACGTCGGCGGCCGCACATCGTGCAACCTCGATGATCAAAAACGCGCTAAACCTGCCACCGAGGCTGCGAAGTCGGCGGGGCGAGGGTTAGGGCATGCCGAGGTCGTCGAGCCGGTCAACGGTGAGCACGACCTTGCCGTCCTCTCCCCACGCGATCTGGCGCACCGAGTCCCATCCGACGTAGCCGGCGTTGCGGTGCAAGAGCTGCACGGCAGCGCGGACGAGCCACGGCCCCTGCTCGGCGCGGCGGTCGTAGCCGAGCAGCGACCCGGCATGACGGTCGGCGACGATCAGACCATCGATCATCAGCTCGGACCGCGGGCCCTGAACCGCCCGGCCGGGTGCGAGCCGCACGTCGTTGACATGCCCGAGCGTGCGCCCGTCAGCTGCCTCGACGGGCATGCCGAGCAGGTCGTTGAGCCGCACGACGCGGGCAGGGTCAATCCGGGTCATGACTCGCTCCGGGGAGGCGAGACACGATGTGGTCGTCGACCCAGCGTTCGAAGCCGTCGACGGCCAGTACGTCCCGGCGCCGGCCGACGTGAACCGCGCTGTCGATATCGACGACATCCGCGATGGAGATCCGGCTCGGCTCGGGTTCGGGCGACGGGTGCAAACGCCGCCACACGGCGACAACCCATTCTCCGACGCGCCCGCCGAACCGGGGTCCGAGCGCACCAGGCCCGGTAATCAGCGCAGTGACGACGAGGCGTCCGTCGGGATTCTCCCGCAGCTCGATGTCGTCGACCTTCGCCACCAGCCCTCCGTCGGGGTCGATGATCTGCCGGTCCAGAAAGTGCAGGGCAGCGTCGAAGCGCCGGCCGGCAGCGGGATCCGCCATCATTGGCCCGCCTTGGTCATGATCATCAGCGGGATCGCGGCCAAAGCGGCGGCGAGCACGATGAACAGGTAAACGGTGCCGAGCAGGTTGGCGAACCGGCCGTTGACCCTCTCGCCCATGTAGGCAGCATCGTTGGCCACGACCAGGATGGGAAAGTAGGTCAACGGCAACGCCACAGCGGAGAACACCACCGAGTACTCGGTGACTTTGATGGGATCGACGGTGCTGAGCAGCACCGCAATGCCGATGATCGTCGCCAGCAGGAGTACGACGTGGAAGCGCGCTGCTTCCCGCGGCCGCACATACTTTCCCCACTGCCAGCCGAAGTACTGAGCGATGCTGTAGCCCACCGAGAGGCCCGTCTCGCAGGCCGCACCAAACGTGGCGGCGAAGAAGCCGACAAGCATGACCGCAATGCCGATCTTGCCCAGCGCCACAGCCACCGGAAGGCCGACTTGGCCCAAGGTGTCGACCGAGACCCCGGCCGGCAACAGGACGAGAAACGCCGCCGCGGCGATGGCGAGGGACAGCAGGCCGCCGAGCGGGAACCCGACGAAAACATTCGCTCGCATGATCGGCAGGTCGTCCCGTCCCCAGCGCTCCTCGACACCGCCGGACGAGAAGAAGAACACCTCGTAGGGCGTCATGGCCGCTCCGAACAGTGCTACCGCATAGTAGAAGTACGTCGCCGCGCCTTCGGTCGCCGGAACCGAGGGATGGCTTGCCTGGGACCACAGCGACCCCCAGTCCGGCCCCAACTGCCAGACCGCGACCGCGAAGACGATCATGGCGAGTCCTAGCATCCCGAAGACGTTCTCGAGGACGACGAACCTCACCCGCCACAGCACCAGCCACACGCCGAAGCCCACCAGCGGAATCCAGAGCAGCTCGTTCACACTCGTCGCCAGCGCCAGCGCCAGC
Organism: Actinomycetota bacterium; assembly: GCA_046726315.1. Taxonomy (GTDB): domain Bacteria; phylum Actinomycetota; class Actinomycetes; order Jiangellales; family Jiangellaceae; genus JACVRX01. The sequence continues at coordinate 16,968 of JBKPAG010000024.1, forward strand.
GCGACGCCGCCGATCTCCGCAATGAAGGTCAGCAGCGTGACCGCCATGGATGCGATCAGGTTCAGCACGCCGACTCGCGGCCCGAGCCGTTCCCGAACGAGATCGAACGTGGCACGGCCGCTGATGGCGGCGACCCGTCCGGACATCTCGGCGAACACACAGATTCCGGTGACCCCGAGGACGACCACCCAGGCGAGCGAGAGGCCGAACCGGGAACCGACAAGGGCGTTGGTCACAATGTCGCCGATGTCGACGAACCCGCCGATCGCGGTGAGGACGCCCAGCGCAACGGCGAAGATCCGCTTCACCGCAGCTCCAATTCGGCGGAGGTCAGATCGTCGGACACCACGTCGAGCTGGCTCATGGCCCGGACCAGTTCAACGCGGTCGGACCGCCGCGTGGCGATGCGCGCTGCTGTAACAGCATCTTCGGCGTTCGAGACCAGCGTGGAGACGGACTCCCGGAGCTCGTCCGAGCCGACCGGCGGCTGCACCGACCCGAACGCGGCCCCGATCGAGTCGAGCGCTGTCTCGCTCGCGGTGATGGTCTCGTCGGCGTATGGCGTGAATATCCGGTCGTCGAGCAGAGCCTGCACTGTGATTCGGGCGGTCTCAACCTCGCTGGTGGCCGCCTCGACTGTCATGGAGGCCTTGCCGCGGTAGGAGTCCGGGCCGGTGGCTGGTGTCACGCAGCCAGCCAGGCCCACGGCAGCAGCCAGACCGAACCCGAGTAGGCATTGGCCGCGCGACACGGACCTCATCGGGGCTTCCGCAACAGGAAATATCCGAGCAGGCCAAGCAATGCAAACAGCATCAGCCAGCCGAACCCGATAGCGAAGCCCTCGGTCACGGCGCCCGTCCTACCGCACAGGTCATCGGCGGTTCAATAGCGGCTCGTCGTGGGAAGTGCGTTCACTTTGTCGGCGTGGTTGGAGCTGGCGGCGAGCGTCGGTGGCGACACCTTCGACTACAGCCTCGGCCGCGACGTGCTGCACCTGTCAATCACGGATGCGATGGGTCACGGCGTGGCTAGCGTGTTGATCGCCACCTTGTGCGTGGGGAGCCTCCGCAACACGCGCCGCCCGGGCGCGTCGCTGCTTGAGCAGGCGGCCGCCGCCAACGCCGCCCTGTCCGAATACGCCCCCCGTGTCGCCGACGACGTGTACGCCACCGGCGTCGTCGAGGCGCTGGAATACACCGTCAGCCTGATCGAGGCCCAGGGCGGATGGGGCGCGTTCAAGTCCTTCCGCGACTCGTGGGACTTCTTCGGTGCCGAGAACCAGTTCGCGTCCAACCTCCGCCCTGGCCTCGGCGGCGGCGATCCAGGTGGCGGAATCTGCCGTCGACGACTGAAGTTACCTTCGCGACGTTTCTCAACCCGTTCCAGTTGCTCGTGTCGACGTCGTCTGCACTCTAAGCCCGGCTGGTCATCGTCTTGATGTATTCGCAGGCCTGCTCGGGGAAGTCGCTCCCGGCGGGAATCACCCAGGCGCCACCGGTGACGAAGTCGACCGGCTGCCCGTCGACACCCATGAACGGCTTCGCGGTCAATACGACGTCAGGGGAGTTCTCGTTCAGCACGTTGAGATACAAGTCCTCCATCGGGAACGCGCCGAGCTGCGCCAGAGAGGCGGATGGACTGGCGTTCACCGGTGTCTACACCGGAAACGCCGTCGCGGACGAGACCATCTTCGGCGAGATGGTGAACCTTGACGACGGCACCTATGGCCCGGCGGTGCAGGCGGTGCTGGATGCGCAGGAGGCCGCCTTCTCCTTGCCGAGCTCGCGGGCCAGCGCAGAGTTCCAGGCCGCCTGGCAGAACGCCGTCAACCGGGTCCTCGCTGGGGAACAGGAAACCCGCCAAAGCGCTGGCTCAGGCGCAGACGGAGGCTCAGCAAGCGCTCGACGCGGCAACAGCGGGCTGATGGCCACTACCTCTGCTCCGGCGGGTCGGTTACGGTCGGCTCACCGAAGATCATCCCCGGCGCGCCGCTGGGAGACCATAACCGTCCTCGCTGAGCAGGTCGACGCCGTTGGCCTTGGCCCACAACGGCAGGAACTCGGGAATCTTCGGGTCGAACCCGATCCGCGTCACGGTGGCCGCGTTCGGGTTTCTGTCTCCGTGGATCGTCGGTTTCCTCATCTTCACTGCCGGTCCGATCATATACAGCCTGTACCTGGCGTTCACCGACTACGACATCATCAACGAGCCGGAGTTCGTCGGAACGGCGAACTTCCAGGAGATGATCGAAGATCCGCGGGTCAAGCGTGCTCTGTGGAACACGTTCATCTTCGCGGTTACGAAAGTGCCGCTGACGATGATCACGGCGCTGGCGCTGGCGATGCTACTACTCCGTGTGGGGCGAGCCGTTGGCTTCTTCCGGACCACTTTCTACCTTCCGGTCATGACGCCCGCGGTGGCCGTCGGGATCTTGTTCCTCCTGCTGTTCAACGGTGATTTCGGCATCGTCAACCGGGTTCTCGCCGTGTTCGGGATCGACGGCCCGAACTGGACGACTGATGGACCGTGGGTCAAACCAGGGCTGGCCTTGATGTCGCTGTGGGCGCTTGGCGGCACCGTCATCATCTACCTGGCGGCGCTGAACAACGTGCCGCAGGACCTGTACGAAGCAGCAGCGATCGACGGTGCTTCACCGTGTAAGCAGTTCCGGCACATCACCCTGCCGATGATTAGCGGGGCGCTGTTCTTCACGCTCATCATCCAGACCATCGCGGCGTTCCAGTCCTTCGATGGGGCATATACCGCGTTCTTCGGCAACCGCGCGACAGCGGCGTTCAGCAGCGATGCCGCGCTCTTCTATGTCATCTACCTGTTCCAACAGGCCTTCCAGTTCTTCCACATGGGATACGCCTCTGCCCTGGCCTGGCTGCTGTTCGTCCTCATCATGATCATCACGGCCATCCAGGTGCGGCTGAGCAACCGGTTCGTCTACTGCGAGGGGCAGACCCGATGAGCCGCACCGAACGCGCCGTGATGCTGCCGCCCCCGCCGAAGGAACCGGAGCGGGCAGCACCCGCGACGACGCTGGCTCCACGCCGACCGATCACCAAGGTCCTGCGGATCATCGCGCTGATCGTGGCAACGGTGATCTTCCTCTACCCCTTCGTCTGGCTGGTCCTCGCCTCCTTGAAGCCCCGCTCCGACGTCTTCGACAACCGGCTCTGGCCGAAGGAATGGGCGTTCGAGAACTATCTGACGGTCTGGAGCGAGGCCCCGATCCTTCAGTGGCTGCTCAACAGCACAACCGTGACGTTGGCAGCCGCAATTGGGGTCACCATCGCCAGTGCGCTGGTTGCCTTTGGATTCGGATACTTCCAGTTCCGCTTCCGCAACCTGCTCTTCGGCTTGGTGCTAGCGACCATGATGCTGCCGGCCGCTGTGACGATGATCCCCGTATTCCTGATCTGGGACCGGATCGGCCTGGCGAGCACGCAGATGCCACTGTGGGCGCCGAACCTGTTCGGCAGCGCCTTCTATATATCTTCTTGCTCAGGCAGTTCTTCCTCGGCCTGCCGCGGGAGCTGTTCGAAGCGGCCCGGATCGACGGCGCCAGCTACTTCGGCCTCTTTCGGCACATCGCCGTGCGGCTGGCCAGGTCCGCGCTGATCGTCACGTTCGTCTTCGAGGTCCAGGCCAGCTGGTCGGAGCTGATGCGGCCGTTGATCTACCTGCGCGACCCCGGCGCTGTTCACCTGCCCCGAGGCCTCAAAGCCGTGCTCGACCAGTTCGGCCAGGGGGGCGAGATGGAATGGGAGGTGGTCCTCGCCGGCCAGTGTGATAACCACCATCCCGATGATCATCGTGTTCTTCCTCGGCCAGCGGTACTTCGTCCAAGGCATCGCCACCCAGGGTCGAAAGGGCTGACCCGCGGGGGCCGCCTAGCGTTTGAGTGGTGGCTGGGCTCCGCTTCGGGATGTTCAACCTGCTGCACGCAACGCACACCGTCTGTTGGCTGACCGTGATGGACGCCACAGCCGCCGATTTTATCTCCCCGGGCTCTGAAAAAAGGGATCATGGAATGGAGCGGACTATGACCCCGTCGGAAGCCATGGCGGCTCTGTTCGACGACATCGGGGAGTTGTCGGCCAGGCAGGCTGTGCTCGCGGGCGAAACCGTCACCGACACCGCATCGGATGCCGCGGTCGCGGGTGAGGGAGAAGACCCAAGGGAACCCACTGGCAGCCGGACTGATTCGCCTTCGGTGCTGGCTGGCTGGTCTCCTCACTGCTGCCGGCCAGCGAAAGGAGACCCAACTGGCATCCAAGGCCGCCGACACCGCCAAGGAACACGGACAACCACTGGCACACGAAGCGGCCGACGTCACCGCCGAGATCGGCTAGGAGATGAAGAGCCCGGCCCAGGAGGCAGTCCAGTCGGTGAAATCCACCGCCGCCGACGCCGCATCGACGGTCAAAGACAAGGGTCGCTCCTCCGCATCCACAATCGCCGACCAGCAAATCCAGCAGCAACTAACCAGGGGAGCCGATGGTGCCTCCGTTTCCCCGCATGGAAACGGAGGCACCGTCGCCCACCAAGCCAGGCCGGTCATCCGCTGTCGTCCTCGCGTGCGCGCTATCGCGACAAGCCGCGGAATCAGCTGGAACCAGCGGATCACGTAGGTTGTGCGATTCGCCAGACAGCGAGGATGGCCACGCAGACCGGCTGATCGCGCCGCTTCGCGAGGCCGTCCCGGGTCTCGTCGTCCAGGCCGAACGCCTCGGCCACCTCATCGGCACCAGCCTCCGACCCACCGTCGAGGTCGACCCAGAGCAACTTCGACCCCGTCAGCCGCCGAGGGCGGTCGGCCAAATCCTCCAGCTCGGCCACCTGCTGCCGCTCAAACAGAATCGCCTGAGTCATCGACATCACTCCCTGTGGTTCAGTACCCACTAATCGCGGAAGCCAGCCGCACCGAAACGTCGCCGCCGCTGGCGAGCGCGCGGCAAGGGGAGAGAGAAACCACCCCCGCCAGCGGGCCGACGCCGGGGATGGATTCACGACGCCGACGCCGGCAGCGCCGGACATTACTCGTCAGTAGATCCTGACCGCAGCGAAACTCGGCCATTCGCCCGTTGGTCGGCTCAGCAAGAAGCGGGATCCCAGGACTCGACGTCCTGGGATCCCGCTCTCCCCTGGATGCTGCCCGACGGGCGTCAGACGCCCGTCCCCCCGGCCCCCGTGGGACTCGAACTCATGTACCCACCGCTCACGGCGCGCACACGACTCCTGCACGACGAGGGGAGTGAGTAATGCCACGTTTGCCATGCCAAGATCAGCGACCAAACTGGCTGACTTGGCACAGCCCTAGACCGCGCGTCACGTGCTCCGGTCGGGGCGCCTCTACTCGGCGACGGTGGCGCAAGTTTCGCGCGGAATCAGTACCCTCCGCCGCCGCCGCCACCAGAACCGCCCAAGCCGTAGACCAGTGCGAGGACGATCAACGCGGCGACGACGACAGCGACCACGATCCACGTGACGTTGCGTTGGGTCTGGGTCGTCATGGCGACCTCCCTATAAATGGGCTCTACCCAGCTACGCCTGCCATTACCCAGGAGAGCCAGCAGGAGTCCCGGCCGCCGCGCGAAGGGCCCCGCCCCGGTTTCCCGCCCCCTCGGCTCGGGCCGGGGCCTAACCAATCGCGGAGACACAGTCGGCTCCCTGGGTCGCCCTCGCGCGGCGCTAGTCCGTCGCGTTCTTCGCCAAGAATTTCCATCGTCACGGACTCCGGGATGCCGCAGACGCGCGTCAGCAGGCGCATCCGGTGACGACCTGTGCGTTGCTGGGTGCGGACCGGTAGCCGGTGGCGTCGACCGCCTTAGCCGTGATCGTATTAACCCCCGCCTTGGGAAGAGGCAGCGTTGCCCACAGACCGTTGTCGTAGGCGCCGGTCGATGACCGTGCCGATCAGGGTGCCGTCGGCGAACACCTCGTAGGTCAGATCCTGCTGCGGGTTACGTCGTCGGTTGACCGGGACAGTCCGATGGGGACCGTCTGACACTCACCCGTCCACAGCAAACCGGAGGCATACACAATGTATGGAGCAGTGGGCGCGCGGTGGTGTCCACCTCGGTGGCGGGCGGGGTGTTGTCAACGTCAGTGGCCCGCGCGGCAGTACCGGTCATCGAGATGAACAGGATCGCGGCCACGGCGACGATTAAAGCCCCGATAAGGCGTAAGGCCACCAAACCGTCAGCGGTCATGCGCTTCTCGAACAGGCGTTCTGGTGATCGTAAAACGGCACGGCGCCCGTGCCCGAGCACACCTTCAGCCAGCCGGTGCCGGTCGTGGTCCGCATCGTGTGGAAACACGACGGCGAGGAGCACATCGAAAGCGTGGCGCTGGGCTGGAGCAACGGTGACGCATACGTGCGGCTACCCGACAGCCGGTGGAGGTTCACCTCGATTTGGCTCGACCCCAGCGACGTGAGACGCTCAACCCTTCCTAATCGTCGAACACGGACAGTAGTGACCCTGGTCGCCGCGCCTCCCCGGAGTGGCCGGCTTGATCGGAAGGGCCTCGAATCCCTGTAGGCCCTGGTTAGTGTCGGGCCCGTGCTCAACCCGGAGGACCTTCTGCTCCTGCTCACCGATGACACCATCGGCAAGTTGCGTACTCTCCAGCGAAGGTCGAAATCATGCTGGCGGGCGCGAACCTCGTCGGACTGGCCCCGATGGGACGAGTGGACATCTCACGCGTGGTCGAACCGTGGCGGCTCAGAGCCCGTGATCGCTCCCCGATCGGTGACGCAGTCCTGGACGCGACCCTGGAAACCGTCACCGGTGACAACGTGGGTTAGTCACATATAGGCAGCCCCGGACGCGGAGATGGTCGCTCCGGCCTGGGCCTCGACGGGAGGAGTCCCCGCCGTGTCCACAAGCATCGCACCCGAAGACGAGCAGGCCCAGTAGCGCAGCCACCTCGTCATCCGACCCGGCCTGGAGCACGCGCAGGTCAACGTCACCGATCCCGACGGCGCTGTCGTGGCGTTCGCCGACTGCCGACCGACGTTGTCGGTGTCGCGGGATGGGATTACGGCCTGCACAAGCTCGGCTGGCACCGCACGTCCGACTGGCGACCCAACGAGCTCGAGTCGACCTGCAACGTCGTCCGCGTCACCACACCCGAGAGGAGCACCACAGAATGACCACGACCACCGATCTCGACTTCGAGATCTTCCTGTGCCCGCGCTGGTGCGTGCAGAAAGGCAAGCGCGATGCGCACCCACACGACCACATCGAAGGGCCGGGCGACCACTTCGCCCACGTCGGCATGATCGGCACCGCGAACGACCCGAATCGGATCGACGTAGTGCTGCATTAGCAGCCGGCCGCCGCCAAATTTGCTTCAGCCCTGGCGGTTGATAGACCGCGAACGGTGGGTACACACCCGTGCAGACATCCGTCCGCCGGCTGGGTCGTCCACCGGCTGAGGGCCAAGGAGGCCATCACATGACCAATGCGAGAGACATCATGACGCCCGACGTGGAATGCGTGGGGGAGAACGAAACCCTGGCCGATGCCGCGCGGAAGATGCGCGATCTGAACGTCGGCGCGCTGCCGATCTGCGGTGAGGACAACCGGCTCAAAGGCATGCTCACCGACCGAGACATCGCCGTGAAGTGCGTTGCCGAGGGCGGCGACCCGCAGACCGTCAGGGCCGGTGAACTGGGTGACGGCAAGCCTGTGACGATCGGCGCTGACGACTCCGTCGAAGAGGCGTTGCGGACAATGAAGGAGTACAAGGTCCGCCGTCTGCCCGTCATCGACGGCCACAGCCTGGTCGGAATGGTGAGCCAGGCCGACATCGCCAAGAGCATCGACCCGAGCAGAGTCGGCGACGTGGTCGAGGCGATCTCCAGCTGAGGCTGCGGCTCGCCAGTTCGCGACCGTCGTCGTCACGGTGGCCCACGACGTCGCCAGCGCCCCAAAGAGCGCACAGAACAACCCCGGGTCTCCCAAATCCAGGGGCCGATCTCGGTGGCTCACAAGGGGCGCTAATGCATGCCCCCTGCTGGTCGTACTCGCGGTATGCGTCCCTGATCCTGCCCAGCGCAGATCCGCCCAGGTGTGATGTCCGCTCGGTACGGTGTCCATTGGGCCGGGCTCCTTCCCGGTCAAGGGCCCGGCTGGAGGCATCGTCTCCGCGTCCGGGCCCGCCTGAGTTACCGGGTCAACTGACCCGATAACTTCGCCGCGACGCTCGCGGATTTGACCGTAAAACCGCAGGTGGCGACACCGTTACGGCGTGCTCGCCGGAAAAGCGGAAGGTCGGCGGATCGATCCCGCCCCTGTCCACCGTCGGCTACTCCCAGGTCAGGCAGAACGGGTGACCGGCCGGGTCCGCGAACACCCTGAAGGTCTTCCCAGTGTTGGAGAGCAGTTTCGCGCCCAAGGCCAGCACGTTCGGCTCGGCGTCGGCGATGTCGTCGACGTCGATGTCGAGGTGGAACTGCTGCGGGAAGTTGGGGTCGGGCCACCGCGGCGGCTGGTGATCCGGCGCTTCCTGGAAGCTCAGCCGGGTCTGCCCGTCGCCGATGTCAACCCAGTCGTCGTCGGCATTGCTGATGGGCAATCCGAGGAGCTCCGAGTAGAACTTCGCCAACGCCATCGGGTCCGGGCAGTCCAGCACCACCGACGACAACCGTCCGATCATCACCACTCCTCGTGTCGAATACGCGCCACGCTCCAGTTGTACTCACGGCCACCGACAACCCGGATCTGCATGGCACGCTGGGCCGCTCCACAAGCCGGGCGAAACGGGCGCGTTTGCAACGGTTCACCGCGCCAGGCACGACCGTTCAGCGTGCCACGCGGGCTCCTCAGCTGAGCAGGCGTTGGAGCCGAAGCCGGGTGATCCGCCGGTGCTCCTCGGCGGCGACGCGCAGCTCTGTGTCGGCATCGTTGCCCAGCCGGGCACGCAGATTCGCCAGGATCTCCTCGGCGCTGCGGCCCTCTGCCGAGATGAGGAACACGTGCCCGAACCGCCGCTCGTACTCGGCGTTGCCTGCCGCGATGGCCGACTGCACGTCGTCACCCGCGACGCCGAAACCGGCCTGCTCCCGCTCGGAGAAGTCGGCGGACCGTCCGCCGCGTTCACCGATGCGTGGGTGCGCGTCGAGCGCTTCCAGCCAGTCCTCCGGACGAAGTGCCATCCAGGTGTCGTCTGCAGCGACCAACAGGGCGTCGATGTCAGGAAACGGGCGCTGCGCCGCGACTTCGCTGGCCCACTCCCGGGAGTGGCAGACGAGCAGCATCGCACCGACGGCCTCTTCGTCGGACAGCTCGTTGAACCACCGCAGCTGCCGTTCCTCGACGGACCCCATCAGGCCGCGCCCTCGGGCCAGATGCGGCGAACCCGCCGAGCTAGATCAGCATGTAGAGCGTCGATGTCCGCGTTCACCAGCTGCCCGTCACTCACGACTGGTGTCCCCTCGACGAAGACGTACCGGGCGGTCCGTTCCGGTCCGAGCACCAGCCCGGCGACGGGATCGAGGACATCTGCAAGATCATCCCCTGGCCACACCACCACGTCGGCCCGGAACCCGGGCTCGAGCTGGCCGACGTCGTCCCGTCCGAGGCACCGGGCACCACCTTCGGTCGCCAGGGCAAGTGCGTCGGCCGGCGCGAACGTGGTTGCCGAGAGGTCCCGTTGGCGAGCGAGGAACAGTGCCATCCGCATCTCGGGAAAGAGGGTGCCGATCTCGTTGCTCGCCACGCCGTCCACGCCGAGGCCTACTGGAGCGCCCGCAGCCGTCAGGTCCACTACCCGCGCGATACCCGAACCCAGCCGGCTGTTGCTCGACGGGCAGTGCGCGATGCCCGTCCCGGTCTCGCCCAGCCGGGCCACCTCCGAGTCGTTGAAGTGGATGCCGTGGGCGACCCAGACGTCGGACGCTATCCAGCCGAGATCGTCGAGCACCTCGAGCGGACGTTTGCCGAACCGGGCCAGGCAACTCTCCTCCTCGTCGAGCGTCTCGGCCAGATGCGTGTGCAGGCGGACGCCGAGCTGCCGCGCCAATGCTGCCGACTCGCTCATCAGCTCCGCCGTGACACTGAACGGACTGCATGGCGCGACGGTGATCGTGATCCGCTCCCCGTCGTGCAGCCGGTCGTAGACCGACTGGGTCGAGGCGAGGATCGCGTCGAGTTCCTCCACCACCGAGTCCGGTGGCAGCCCGCCCTTGCTTCGCCCGAGGTCCATCGAGCCGCGAGCGATGTGCGCACGAATCCCGATCCGACGTGCCGAGCGAGCGATCGCGTCGAACACCGAGTCGTCACCGCCCGGGACGACGTAATGATGGTCGGCGGCGGTCGTGCAGCCGCTCAACGCCAGCTCACCAAGGGCCACTGCCGACGCGGCCTCAACGTCCTCGGGACTGAGTTGCGCCCACACCGGATACAGCGTGATGAGCCAGTCGAAGAGGGTGCAGTCGAAGGCCCAGCCGCGGGTCATCCATTGGTAGAAGTGGTGGTGGGTGTTGACCAGTCCGGCGGTGACGATGTCGCCGTCGACCAGGACGACATCGTCACCCTCCTCGGCCGGTACCGATCCGACGGCGGTGATCCGGCCGTCGGACCAGGCAACGTCGCCGGGCCATCTCGCCCCGCGGAGGACGGTGCGGGTCACGCCGGCTCTGCCGTGACACGGTCCGGTTCCTCGACGATGTCGAGCAGTCGCAAGTTGGCGATCTTCGCGATCTCGACGAGAGCTGTCGCCTGCTCAGCGGCTGGCGAGTTGTTCAGCCGGGCGTTGCCCGATCGCAGGATCGTCTCCTTGGTGTTCTCGCGCACAGCGATGATCAGCGGGAAGCCGAACTTCTGCCGGTACGCCGACGTCAGATCCCCTAGGCTGTGGTGCTCGTCGGTGTCGAGACGGTCGAGCCCGGCGAACGCCTGGTCCTTGACCGACAGCACCGAGGGGCTCCGGTCTCCGCGGAATACGCTGCCGATATCCGGGTACGCCCGGATGAGCTCGAGCTGGCGGTTTGTCGGCGCCTCGAACAGGACGTCGTGGAAGGCCCGCCGCAGCGCGTACACATCCTCGAACGGGCGGGCTTCGTACGCCTGCTCGGCGATCCAGGGTGGACCCTGGAACAGCCCGCCGAACTCCGCGACGAACTGCTCGCGGCTCATCTGGTTGACCTGGTCGATGCTGAACACATCGTCGCGCTGAGGGGTCGGCAGCACCTTCGTCACCAGGTTGCTGTTGCCGCCCCACACGTTGAAGATCAGGTTCAGCAGGATCGCGGTGATGCTGCCCATGGTGATGCCGCTGGTGATGATGGTCCGCACGTCGTCGGGGAGCTCGTCGAAGATCGTTGGATACACCGTCGGGGTGATCGCCATCGCCAGGCTGACCGCGAGGACGATGACGTTGCGCTCGTCGTGGAAGTCGACCCGGCGCAGGATCTGGATCCCGACCACGGCGACGGTGCCGAAGAGCACGTACGCCGCGCCGCCGAGCACCGGCGGCGGGATCGCCGCCACGGCGGCGCCCACCTTGGGGAAGATGCCGATGATCATCATGAACAGGCCGGCGGTCGCCACCACGTAGCGGCTCTTGACCTTGGTCAGCCGTACGAGGCCCACATTTTCGGCGAAGCACGTGTACGGGAACGAGTTGAGCACCCCGCCCAGAGTCGTCGCCAGACCGTCGGCGCGCAGTGCGCGAGCGACGTCGGTCTTGTCGACCGGCTTCTCGACGATGTCGGCACAGGCGAAGACGTCGCCGGTGGTCTCGACCATCGTGATCAGCATGACGATGACCATCGCGATGATGGCCGCGGCGTTGAAGGTGGGAGCGCCGAAGTGGAACGGCGTGGTCACCCCGAACAGGTCCGCGTCTGCGACCCGGCTGAAATCGGTGAACCCGAAGATCGCCCCGACGGCCGTGCCCACGACGAGGCCGATCAGCACGGCGATCGTCGCGACGAAGCCGCGGAAGAAGCGGTACAGCGCCAGGATGAACACCAGCGTGAAGCCGGCCAAGGCCAGGTTGTCGAGATTGCCGAACGTGCCGTCGGCGAGGCTGACACCACCACCGCCGGCGTCGAGCGCTGCCACGGAGAGCAGGACCACACCGATGATTGTGATGACCGTGCCCGTGACGACCGGCGGGAACAGCCGGATGAGGTTGGCGAAGAACGGAGCGACCAGGAAGGTGACGATTCCGGCGATGATGACGGCACCGAAGATCGCCCGTAGCCCGGGGACTCCACCACCCTCGGCGAGCCCGATGCTGATCATCGGCGAGACCGCGGCGAAGGTCACACCCTGCAGGAGCGGCAGTCGAACCCCGATCTTCCAGAACCCAATGGTCTGGATGATCGAGGCGATCCCGCAGGTGAACAGGTCGGCGTTGATCAGATACGCGAGCTGTTCCGGCGTCAGGTCGATCGCCGTCGCCAGCAGGATCGGCACGATGACGGCGCCGGCGTAGAACGCCAGCACGTGCTGGAAGCCGTAGATGGCTAGCCTGGGTACCGGCAGAACCTCGTCGACGGGATGGACCGCCGGTTTCTCCTCGGTTCGTGCGACGTCCTGCGCCATGGTGGTCCTCTCCTTCCGGCGCGGCCGCCACGGCCGCGGCGCATTCGTTCGAAACTGGGCTCGATCAGCCGATGCCAGCCGCCTCGCGTGCGAGTGCGATATCGTCCGGCCGCACTGGGATCCGGTTCAGCGGCTGCCCGGTGGCCTGCCGGATGGCTGCGAGCACGGCGCCCGTCGACGAGATCGTCGGCGGTTCACCAACGCCCTTGGCGCCATAGGGTGCACCGCGCTCCGGCTGCTCGATCCAGGTCTGCTCGACCGCCGGCATGTCCAATGGCGTCGGGAGCAGGTAGTCGGTGAACGACGGGTTCCGGATGCGGCTACCCTCCACCAGAATCTCCTCGAGCACCGCGAGACCCACGCCCTGGGCGATGCCGCCTTCGATCTGGCCCGTAACCGCCAGTGGGTTCAGCGCCCTGCCGACGTCCTGAGCGGTTGCGACCTGCACGACCCGAACCAGCCCCAGCTCGACGTCGACGTCGACGACCGCGCGGTGGGCCGCGAAGGCGAGCGACCAGTGCGCGTTGCCCTGGCCGTTCTCGTCCAGCGGTTCGGTCGGCGGGTGGTGGAACTCGCGGTTGGCCTCCACCGGACCGGCCTGCAACGCGTCGACCAGCGAGACGCTGCGCAGGCCGTCCTTGGTGACGAGCTCGCCCTCCTCGAGCACCATGTCGGCTGGAGCCAGGTGCAGCTCGAGTGCGGCCCGTTCGAGGATCACCTCACGCACCGCCGAGCAGGCCATCTGGACGGCACCGCCGGACATCATGGTCTGGCGGGATGCGCTCGAGGAGCCGGCGGAGCCAACCTGCGTGTCGGCGGCTTGGACGATCACCTCGTCGACCCCCAGTTCAGCCCGGGCGATCTGCTTGGCGATCGTGACGAATCCCTGCCCGACCTCGGCGGTGGCCGTGTGAACCGTCGCGAGCGGCTGCCCGCCCGGCCCGAGTTCGAGGCGGACCCGGGCGGTGGAGTAGTCGTCGAATCCCTCGGAGAAGGCGAGGTTCTTGTACCCGACGGCGAAACCGACGCCGCGGCGGACGTTGTGGTGCAAGGCGGTGCGCCCCGCCCCGCCCGGCAGCGTCATCATCGGCGCGTCGTCGGAGAACGGCTCCGGCATCGGCAGGTCCCGGCAGGCGGTGATGCACTCGGCGACGGGGGCAGTGCCGATGATGACCTGGCCGGTGAGCAGCTGGTCATGGGTCTTCAAGGCGTTGCGCAACCGCAGCTCGACCGGGTCCATCCCGAGTGCCTCGGCGAGCTTGTCCATCTGCGCTTCGGCGGCGAACGAGGTCTGCACCGCCCCGAAACCGCGCATAGCGCCGCACGGTGGGTTGTTCGTCCGCACCGCGTAGCCGTCGACGGCGGCATTGGGTACCAGGTACGGGCCGGCCGCGAAGCTCGTGGCGTTGGAGATCACTGCGGTGGAGGACGACGCATAGGCGCCGCCGTCGAAGACCATCCGGCACTCGACGTTCACCAGCTTGCCGTCCTGGTCGGCGTGGTGCCGGTACCACAGCCGGGCCGGGTGCCGGTGCACGTGGCCGAAGAAGGACTCCTCGCGGCTGTAGACCATCTTGACCGGCTTCTTGGTGACCAGGGCGAGCAGGCAGGCATGGATCTGCATCGACAGGTCCTCGCGGCCGCCGAACGCGCCGCCGGTGCCGGCTAAGGTCAGCCGCACCTTGTCCCTGGGCAGGTTCAGGCAGGCCGCGATCTGGTCCCGGTCGACATGCAGCCACTGGGTGGCGACGAACAGCTCGACGCCGCCGTCCTCGCTGGGGACGGCCAACCCCGACTCCGGACCGAGGAAGGCCTGGTCCTGCATGCCGACCTCGTAGCTGCCCTCGACCACCACGTCGCCCACGACGCTCGGGTCGCCGTGCCGCAACCGGATGTGCCGGAACACGTTGCCGTCGGGGTGGATCGCCCGGGTCGCCGGATCGATCGCCCTTTCCGGGTCGGAGAGCGGCTCGAGCACCTCGTACTCGACCTGAATCGCCGCTACCGCGCGAGCGCCGACCTCCGGGTGGTCCGCAGCGACAGCGGCGATCGGTTCGCCGTGGAAAAGCACCGTCTGGTTGGCGAATACCGGTTGGTCGTGATGCTCCAGGCCGTAGGCTCGGCTCCCCCACAGGTCGTCGTTGGTGATGACCGCATGCACCCCGGGGACGAGCAGAGCCGGGCTGGTGTCCAGGTGGGTGATCCGGGCGTGCGGGAACGGGCTGCGAAGGGTCTTGCCCCAGACCATGCCGTCCATGAACAGGTCCGACGAAAACGCGAACGACCCCTGGACCTTGGCCGACGCGTCCGGCCTGAGCACGCTCTCACCCACTCCGGGGGCGCGGCGAGTGCGGGTGAACGTCGCCGGAAGGCTAGGCGCTGGCATGTTGACGCTCCTCCTGGGCTTGGCGAAAGGCGGCGAAGATCCGGCCGTAGCCGGTGCAGCGGCACAGATTGCCGGAAATGGCCTCCCGCAGCTCGAGCTCGGTGGCGTCGACGTTGCGGTCGAGCAGGTCGTGGATCGCCACCACCATGCCCGGTATGCAGAAGCCGCACTGCACGGCACCCTGCTCCACGAACGCGCGCTGCACGTCGGTGAGCTTTCCCTCGGGAGCCAGGCCCTCGACCGTGCGGATGTCGCTGCCTACGGCGTCGGCCGCGAGGACGCAACAGGTGGCGACCAGCCGGCCGTCGAGCAGCGCCGAACACGAACCGCACTCGCCCTGCTCGCAGGCGTTCTTGCTGCCGGGCAGCCCAAGCCGCTCACGCAGCACGTAGAGCAAGCTCTCACCAATCCACGCATCCGTGACCGGGAGCTCTCGGCCGTTGACCTCGAGGGTGTAGTCGAGCGTGACCTGCCGCTCGGTACTGGGTTCGGGGTAGTCGGAGATGCCCAGGCCGCCGTCGGACGTCGTGGGGTCATGCAGAGCGTCGCGTGGCTGCTGGCTCATGCCGCCAGGCTCCTCTCCAGGGCTCGGGTGGCGATTACACCCACCGCATGTGCGCGATACGCCGCCGTCCCCCGTTGGTCGGAGATCGGCGATGCCGCTTGCCGTGCCAGCTCGCCGAACCGGGTCATGACGGAGGGCGGGGCGGACATCGCATCCCAATCGATCGCCTCCGCGGCGAACTGCTCGGCGTCGGTCGCCCGCAGTGGCCGCGGCGAGACAGAACCGAGCCCGAGGCGGACGGTCCGGCCGGTTCGGTCGACGACCAACCCGCAGCAAGCGATCGAGATCACCATGGCGTTGCGGGTACCGACCTTCAGGAACTCCTGGGGGCCGTCCAGCCGCGGCACCCGAATCTGGTGGATCACCTCGCCCAGCTCAAGCGCGGTGCGCTTCACACCAGTGATGAAGTCGACCAGCGGGACACTTCGGGTGCCGTTCCGCCCGGCTATATCGACGACGGCGTCCATCGCGGCCAGCACCGGCAGGCCGTCGCCCGCCGGGCTCGCCGTGCCGACGTTCCCGCCGACGGTGCCGGCATTGCGCATCTGCGGCGACCCTACGGTGCGCCCCGCTTCGGCCAGTGCGGGCAGCACGTCGACGAGGTCGTTCTCTACCTCGGTCCAGGTGACACCGGCTCGGAGAACGACCTCGTCGTCGCTGATCGAATAGCCCTGCAACTCGGCGACTCGGCGCAGGCAGACGATCGCAGGCGGTGATCGGTGGCCGAAGTTCACCTCCACCATGAAGTCGGTGCCTCCGGCGAGCAGGTGCGCGTCGGGCATCTCGTCCAGTGCGTCGAACACCGCGGACAGCGATGTCGGACGGGCGATCTGCATCGTCCACCTCCCTCGAGTCGAGTCGTCACCAGCCGATGCCGGGGTCGAAGGCCGGACCGGGACCGGCGGCGTCGTCCCGGCGGACCGTCGCTTCGATCAGGCCGTAGGGTCGGTCGTCGGCGTGGAACACCTCGTTCGGGTTGTCCAGCCCGAATGGGCTCAGGTCGATGACGAAGTGATGCTTGTTCGGCAGCGAGAACCTGATCTCCGCGATCCCCGGCTGGGCCTCGAGCACCGCTTCACCCATCGCGTAGATCGTCTGCTGTAAGGCAAGGCTGTGATGTCCGGCGAAAGCGCTGGTCAGCGTGCTGAGAACGGTCTCGTACGACTTGCCCCAGTCGATGTCGGTCTCCATGGCGGCATTCGGGTGCCACCACTGGATCTTTGCCTTGGTGGCCATGATCCGGTCGGTAGTCGGTTTCAAGGTCGTGTACTTGTCCTGGTAGTAGCCCCAGAACTCCGAGTCAGTGGTCTTGAGCACCACCAATTCGTCCACTCCGGATACCACCCAGGTGTTGTCGCCGTCGGATGTGACTGTGGCCGTTCGTACATACCCGCCATGACGGACGAACGCATGCGGGTGCGGGGAACCGTCGTGATCAAGCCGAATCCACGGGTACATCTCGATGTTCACCCGCGCGCGGGAGACCTGCTCGTTGTCGTCGACGAAGTGGCGGGCGAGCGCGAGACCGTACGACTCTGGCTGCCGCGCGGCCTCACCTTGTTCCTTGGCATAGGCGTTGACGGTGTTCTTCACCGCGTCGGTGGTGAGCACCTTCGCGTTGTCACCGGTGACGTGCGTGTCGAGGAAGTCACCGGACAGCGCCGCGCTGACGTTGTAGTCGACGATCTCGTGCGGGTCCGAGTCGCGGTACACGCGGACAACACGGGTCTCGGCCTTGCCGTACTGGTTGTGACCCAGGGTCACTGCCATGGCTCAGCTCCCTCGGTAGGTGGAGAACGCGTACGGACTCAGCAGCAACGGCACGTGGTAGTGCTGTTCGGGATCGACGATCTCGAACGTCACCCGTATCTCCGGGTAGAAGCCAGTCTGGTCCGAAGCGGCGAAATACGTGCCGGTGTCGAACTCGAGCCGGTGGACGCCTGCCTGGAGCCCATCCGGGGCGAGCTCCGTGACCCGGCCGTCGGCGTCGGTGAGACCCTCGCCGAGCAGATCCCATTCATCACCGGATCGGTGATACAGCGAAACCGGCACGCCAGTCGCGGGCTGACCGAGCCCGGCGTCGAGAACATGTGTCGAGAGGGTCATTCCAGAGAACCACCGTTTCCGGCATGCGGAAGTTGGTTTCTGCTTGGCAGAAAGCTAGCTGCGGTGCTCCCGGGTGTCAACAGTCGCCAAGCGCCACCGCGGTAGATCACCGGATGTGCTCTTCGCTGAACAAATCCGCGTTCTGAGACCGAATGAGCCCAGTAGGCGCGGAATTGTTCAGCGAAGACGGGGCGGGCGGTAGGGCTGCCGGCAAGCTGGACGGCCGAGCGCCTGGTTCAGTGCGGGCCGTTGCGGCTGATCAGTTCGCGCCCCAGCTCGTCGGCGGCGCGTCGCAGCAGACGCGCGGCGCGGGCGCGCATGTCGTCGGTCAACCGCACGCTCGGCGCCGACACCGAAATCGCTGCGTGGACCTCTGCAGGAATCGACACTGCCACGCAGCGCACGCCGATGTCCTGTTCCCCGTCGTCCAAGGTAAATCCGCGTTCGCGGCCCTCCCTCAGGTCGGCCAGCAACAGCTCACGGTCCACGATCGTGTGCTCGGTGTTGGCCAGGAGCGGGATCCGGTTCACCAAGTCGATCATCTGGTCGTCCGGGAGCGCCGCCAGCAGCGCCTTGCCGACGCCGGTGCTGTGCAAGTGCACCCGCCGCCCGACCTCGGTAAACGTACGCATCGGCCGCGTCCCCGGCACCTGGGCGACGTAGACAGCGCGATCACCATCCAGCATGGCGACGTTGGCAGTCTCGTCGAGCTCGGCCACCAGCTTCTCCAGATGCGGAAGTGCCCATGCGGCAAGCAGGCGTTCGGCGCTCTCGCCGAGCCAGATCAGCCGAGGGCCGAGCGCGTAGCGCCGCGACGGCTGCTGCCGCACGTACCCCTCCGCCACGAGCGTTCGCAGCAGTCGGTGGATGGTCGGCATGGGCAGCCCGGACTCTTCGGCAAGCTGGCTGATCGACATCTCGCCGCCGGCCGCAGCCAACACCTCGAGCAGGTGGAACGCCCGCTCGATGGTTTGAACACCGCCGCGGCGTCCTGTCTCGCCGGTGTCGCCCTCGCTAGCCTTCCGCATAGTGGAAACCCGTACGACCACCTTGGGATGTTTCCAGCCACCGCATCCGATTGACTTCCGTATCTCAGAAAGTAGCATCCGCCATACGGAATCGCTCGTGGCGGGGGCGCGATCTTGAGGCAGGCCTCACCGAGGGGGGACTGTGGTCGACATCCAGGTGACCGGACAGCCTGTCGATCGCGGAGGCGAGATCCTTACTCCCGAGGCGCTCGCTTTCGTCGCTGATCTACAGGAACGCTTCGGGCCGCGGCGTGACGAGTTGCTCGCCCGCCGGGCAGAGCGGCGGGCGGAAATCGCGTCGACCGGCCGGCTGGACTTCCTGCCGTCCACCAAGGCAATTCGAGACGCGGACTGGACCGTCGCGGCGGCCCCCGCCGATCTGGTCGACCGTCGGGTCGAGATCACCGGCCCGACCGAGCGCAGGATGGCGATCAACGCGCTGAACTCCGGGGCCCGGGTCTGGCTGGCCGACCTGGAAGACGCAAACACCCCGCATTGGGAGAACGTGGTGTCGGGCCAGGTGAACCTCTACGACGCCGCCCGCCGTCAGCTCGCGTACGACTCTCCGGAGGGCAAGGCATATCGGCTGCACGAGGACGGACGACTTGCTGTGCTTGTGGTCCGCCCAAGGGGCTGGCACTTCGACGAGGTCCACGTCCTCCTCGACGACCGGCCGGTGGTCGGGGCGTTCGTGGACTTCGGTCTGTACATGTTTCACAACGCTGCGGAGCTGCTGTCGCGCGGAAGTGGCCCCTACTTCTACCTTCCCAAGACCGAGAGCCACCTCGAGGCCAGGCTGTGGAACGACGTGTTCGTCCGCGCGCAGGAGTCCCTCGGCATACCCACCGGAACAATCCGGGCAACCGTGCTCATCGAGACGATCACTGCCGCCTTCGAGATGGACGAGATCCTCTACGAGCTACGCGACCATATGTCGGGGCTGAACGCAGGGCGATGGGACTACCTGTTCAGCATCATCAAGAACTTCCGCGACGCGGGGCTCGACTTCGTCCTGCCCGACAGAGCCGACGTGACCATGACCGCACCGATGATGCGCGCATACACCGAGCTGCTGGTGTCCACCTGCCACCGGCGCGGGGCGTTCGCGATGGGCGGGATGGCCGCGTTCATCCCTAGCCGCCGCGACCCGGTGGTCAACGAGCGAGCGCTGGCCAAGGTCCGCGAGGACAAGGAGCGAGAGGCCCGCGACGGTTTCGACGGCTCGTGGGTGGCCCATCCCGACCTGGTACCCGTGTGCCAGGAGGTGTTCGACCGCTATCTCGGCGACCGACCCAACCAGTTGGACCGCCGGCGTGACGACGTGCACGTCACCGCCGATCAACTGCTCGCAGTGCAAGAGACCCCGGGCCGGGCCACCGAGCGCGGGTTACGAGAGAACGTTTCGGTGTCACTGCAGTACCTCGCGGCCTGGCTGGGCGGCAACGGCGCCGTCGGCATCAACAACCTCATGGAGGACGCAGCCACCGCTGAGATCTCGCGGTCTCAGATCTGGCAGTGGCTACACAATGGTGTAACCCTGGACGATACGGGCGAGCAGGTGACCGGAAACCTGGTTGCCCGGATCCTCGACGACGAGAGCGACGCCATCAGGGCGGCCATCGGAGCCGATGCCTTCGCCGCCGGCCACTACCAGGAGGCGCGCGAGCTGTTCGAACAGGTGGCCGTCGCCGACGACTTCGTCGACTTCCTGACCCTGCCGGCTTACGACATCGTGGCGTAGCTCGGCCATGGCGACACCGAGCACGGCCGGCGGCCTAGGCGGCGCCTTCCTGGACGAACTCGATCAACGGCTCGCCACCGCTGACCGGGCGCTGGCCGAGCAGTTCCCCGGTGATCCAGGCACCCGGCAGCCAGTGCATACCGTGTATGTCCCCGCCGATCGCTTTGAGGTGGACACCGTCGCCGAGTGGGGCCGTACCGCGCTGGCCGCACTCGACGCCAACGGCGCCGACCTGGGCATGCTCGCGGACGCGACCGGAATTCCGGCTGATGTGGTCGCCGATGCGATCGGCCGGGTGCGAGCCAAACTGGAACGCGAGCCGGTGGAGGATCTGAGGGTCGACTTCGAGGACGGCTACGGCTTGCATCCAGACGACGTCGAGGACGCAGCAGTTGAGGTGGCGGCGGGCGCGCTGGCTCAATCCGTTTCCGACGGCGGTGCACCGCCATTTCTCGGAATCCGGTTCAAGAGCCTAGAAGCTCCAACCCGTCGACGAGGGCTGCGCACACTCGGCATGTTGGTGTCCGGCCTGGTCGACCGACTGGGCGGCGAGCTGCCCGCCGGCTTCGTCGTCACGCTGCCCAAGGTCACCAGCGTCGACCAAGTTACGGCGATGGTCGCCGCATGCGAGCGGCTGGAATCCACGGTCGGACTGCCCGCTGGCCGGCTCCGATTCGAAATCCAGGTCGAGACCCCTCAGGCTGTACTCGGGCCGGACGGTGCAGCCACGATCGCCCGGATGGTGCACACCGCAGGCAGACGGTGCAGCGGGATGCACTACGGAACGTACGACTACAGCGCCGCGCTCGGCGTGGCAGCCGCGTACCAGAGCATGGAGCACGCGGTCGCGGACCACGCCAAGGCAGTGATGCAGCTCGCCGCTGCGGGCACCGGGGTGCGGCTGTCGGACGGGTCGACCAACGTGCTGCCGGTTGGTGACCGGACCACCGTCCACGCCGGCTGGCGGCTGCATGCTCGTCTGGTAAGTCGCTCCCTCGAGCGCGGTTACTACCAGGGCTGGGACATGCATCCGGCCCAGCTGCCCACTCGCTACCTGGCGACGTATGCGTTCTTCCGGCAAGGTCTGCCGGACGCCGTGGATCGGTTGCGCGCCTATCTGGCGAAGAGCGATTCGGGCGTGCTGGACGAGCCAGCGACGGCACAGGCGCTGGCCGGGTTCATCGTGCGCGGGCTGGACTGCGGGGCCATCGATACCCACGAGGTGACCGGCCGTGGCGGCCCGGACCGGGCGATCCTTGACCAGCTCGCACGCCGCTTGACCAATTCCACATAGCGGACTAGCTTCTCCGTCATACGGAAACCTTGGAGGCACACGTGCCACGGTATGCCGTCAATACATCAATCCTGTTCACCGAGCTTCCGGTGCTGGAACGGCCCGCAGCGGCGCGGACCGCTGGTTTCGTCGCCGTCGAGTCCTGGTGGCCCTTCGACGTGCCGGCACCCGCCAACCGAGACGTCGACGCCTTCGTCACCGCCATCCGCAACGCCGGCGTGCGGCTGATCGGCCTCAACTTCGCGGCTGGCGACATGCCAGGTGGCGACCGCGGGCTGGTGTCCTGGCCGGCCCGCTCCGATGAGTTCAGGGACAACGTCGACATCACAGTCGGGATCGGAGAACAGCTCGGGTGCCGGGCCTTCAACGCGCTTTACGGCAATCGAGTCGACGGCAGCACCGCCGAGCAGCAGGATGACCTCGCCGTCGAGAACCTCGCGTTGGCGGCCCGGGCGGCCGACCGGATCGGCGGCACCGTGCTGGTCGAGCCTGTGAGCGGCGCGCCCAGATACCCGCTGAAGACAGCTTCCGACGTCATCGGCGTCATCGACCGCGTGCGACAGGAGACCGGCGCCGACAACCTGCGCATGCTCTGCGACCTCTACCACTTGGCGGTCAACGGCGACGACGTCGACGCAGCGATCGACCGCTGCACCGACCGGGTGGGGCACGTACAGATCGCCGACGCGCCCGGCCGCAACGAGCCGGGCACGGGGGAGCTACCACTGGATCGCTGGCTCGACGCCCTGGCCCGGGCCGGCTACGACGGCTGGGTCGCGCTGGAGTACAAGCCCAGCGGGGCCACCGTCGACAGCTTCGGCTGGCTGCCCGAGCCGGCCCGCAGCGCCCGTAACTAATCCATCCGACACCGGAGGAGGAACGATGACGACCGTCGGGTTCATCGGCCTGGGCATCATGGGTGCCCCGATGGCCGCCAACCTGGTCAAGGCCGGGTTCGACGTCATCGGGTACAACCGCACCGCCGACAAGGTGCAGGCGCTGGTCGAACAGGGCGGCCGCGGCGCCGACGGCGTCGCGCAGGCGGTTGGCGGTGCTGACATCGTCGTCACGATGCTGCCCGACTCGCCGGACGTGCAGGAGGTGGCGGCCGGCCCGAACGGCGTGTTCGAAAACGCCGCGCCCGGCTTGCTGTACGTCGACATGAGCAGCATCCGGCCCGACGTGGCCCGCATCGTTGCCGCGGCCGGCGTCAAACGCGGCGTGCGGGTACTCGACGCGCCGGTGAGCGGCGGCGAGGCCGGTGCAATCGAAGCCAGTTTGTCGATCATGGTGGGCGGCGAGGCCGCCGACTTCCAGGAGGCCCTGCCGATGCTGCAGGCGGTCGGCAAGACCATCGTGCATGTCGGCCCAGCTGGCGCCGGACAGACCGTCAAGGCGGCGAACCAACTCATCGTCGCCGGCAACATCGAGCTACTGGCCGAAGCGCTGGTGTTCCTCGAGGCATACGGCGTGGACACCCAGGCAGCAGTGCGAGTACTCGGCGGAGGCCTGGCTGGGAGCACCGTATTGGATCGAAAGGCGAACGGGATGCTCGCCCGGGAGTTCGCCCCCGGCTTCCGGCTCGAGCTCCACCACAAGGATCTGGGCATCGTGCAGGCAGCTGCACGCGAGGCAGGCGTCGCCATCCCGCTCGGTGCGGTCGTCAGCCAACTCGTCGCCGCCCTGGTCGCTCGCGGCGACGGCGGCCTGGACCACTCCGGGCTCTTCAAGTTGGTCGAGGAGCTCTCCGGTCGATCCGGCGGCTGACCAGGCCATCTCGACAAGCAGCCTCACACGGGCAGCATTGAGAGCAGGAGGACCGAGATGCCACGGATGACCGCTGCTGAGGCAGCCGTCGAGATTCTCAAGATGGAAGGGATCCGGCACGCCTTCGGGCTGCCTGGTGCTGCCATCAACCCGTTCTACGCGGCCATGAGGAAGCTGGGCGGCATCGACCATGTGCTCGCGCGCCACGTCGAGGGCGCGTCACACATGGCCGAGGGCTACAGCCGGGCCCAGGCCGGCAACATCGGCGTCTGCATCGGTACGTCCGGCCCGGCCGGGACCGACATGATCACTGGGCTGTACTCGGCGTTTGCCGACTCGATCCCGATCCTGTGCATCACCGGGCAGGCCCCCGTCGCGCGACTGCACAAGGAGGACTTCCAGGCTGTCGACATCGCCGCGATCGCCCAGCCGCTGACCAAGATGGCGATGACGGTGCTGGAGGCGGCACAGGTGCCCGGAGCGTTCCAGCAGGCCTTCCATCTCATGCGGTCTGGCCGCCCCGGGCCGGTTCTCGTCGACCTGCCGTTCGACGTTCAGATGACCGAGATCGACTTCGACCCGGACACGTACCAGCCGCTGCCGGCCTATAAGCCGGCGGCGAGCCGGGGGCAGGTCGAGCGGGCCATGGACTTGCTGGCTGAGGCACAACGACCGCTCATCGTCGCTGGCGGCGGCATCATCAACGCGGACGCGTCCAGCCTGTTGGTCGAATTCGCCGAGCTCACCGGCGTCCCGGTCGTCCCCACGCTGATGGGGTGGGGGACCATTCCGGACGACCACCCGCTGATGGTGGGCATGGCCGGGCTGCAGACCGCGCACCGTTACGGCAACGCGACGGTGCTGGCGTCGGACTTCATCCTCGGTATCGGCAACCGCTGGGCCAACAGGCACACCGGCGGCCTGGACACGTACCGGCATGGCCGGCGGTTCGTACACGTCGACATCGAGCCCACCCAGATCGGCCGGGTGTTCCCGCCCGACTACGGCATCGTGTCCGACGCTGGCGAGGCCCTCCAGTTGTTCTGCGAAGTGGCCCGGGAACGCGCGAACGCAGGTGCTCTGCCAGACCGCAGCGACTGGGCGGCGGAGTGCGCGGAACGGAAGCGGACCATGCTGCGCCGGACGCACTTCGACGACGTGCCGATCAAGCCCCAGCGCGTCTACGAGGAGATGAACCGGGCATTCGGCCGCGACACCGTGTACGTGAGCACCATCGGTCTCTCCCAAATCGCGGCCGCCCAGTTCCTGCACGTCTACCGGCCGCGCCACTGGATCAACTGCGGGCAGGCCGGGCCGCTGGGGTGGACGGTTCCGGCGACACTCGGCGTGGTGACCGCCGACCCGAACGCCACCGTCGTGGCACTCTCCGGCGACTACGACTTCCAGTTCATGATCGAGGAGCTGGCCGTCGGGGCGCAGTTCAACCTGCCGTACGTACACGTCGTCGTGAACAACTCCTACCTCGGGCTGATCCGGCAGGCGCAGCGCGGGTTCGACATGGACTACTGCGTCCAGTTGTCCTTTGACAACGTCAACAGCCCCGAGCTCGAGGGATACGGCGTCGACCATGTCAAGGTCGCGGAAGGCCTGGGCTGCAAAGCGTTGCGAGTCCACCGACCCGACGACCTGTTGCCGAGCATCGAGCGTGCACAGAAGCTCGCCGCCGAGCACCGGGTCCCTGTCGTCGTCGAGGTGATCCTCGAACGGGTCACGAACATCGCAATGGGCACCGAAATCGACAACATCACCGAGTTCGAGGAACTCGCCCGGAGGGGCGAGGACGCCCCCACCGCGATCGCGCTACTCGACTGAGGGCACGGTGGGCGAGCTGGACCTGGTACTGCGTGCCCCCCGGGTCGTGACCGCGGCCGGGGAGGTGGCCCGCCGGGTCGGTGTCGCAGCCGGCCGGATCGTCGCCATCGAACCGCTCGACTCAGACCTGACGGCACCGGAGGTCGTCGACCTCGGGTCGGATGAGGTGTTGCTGCCCGGATTGGTGGACACGCACGTCCATGTCAACGAGCCCGGACGGACCGAATGGGAGGGCTTCGCGACCGCCACCAGGGCAGCGGCCGCGGGAGGCGTCACGACGATTGTCGACATGCCGCTCAACAGCATTCCGCCCACGGTGGACGCCAACGCGCTGACGGTGAAGCGCAAGGCTGCCGAGGGTCAGGTGTCGGTCGACGTCGGGTTCTGGGGTGGCGCGATCCCCGGCAACCTCGGCGAGCTGCGCGCGCTACATGACGCCGGTGTCTTCGGGTTCAAGTGCTTCCTACTGCATTCCGGGGTCGACGAGTTCCCGCATCTCGATCCGCTTGACCTGCCGGGGGTGCTGAACACCATCCGCACGTTCGGTTCCTTGCTGCTCGTGCATGCGGAGGACTCTGACGCGATCGACCGCGCACCCAGCGCGCACGGCGAGACGTATCTCGGCTTCCTGGCCTCCCGCCCCCGGGGCGCGGAGAACGTGGCGATCGCGCAGGTCATCGAGGCGGCCCGGTGGACCGGGGGCCGGGCGCACGTTTTGCACCTGTCGTCGTCGGACGCCCTGCCGATGCTGCGCACCGCCCGCCGCGACGGGGTGTCCATCAGCGTCGAGACCTGCCCGCACTACTTGTTCTTCACCGCCGAGGAGATCCCTGACGGCCAAACCCAGTTCAAGTGCTGCCCACCGATCCGGGAGGCGGACAACCGCGAGCTGCTCTGGGACGGCCTGCGGACCGGCGGCATCGACTGTGTTGTGTCCGACCACTCCCCGTGCACGCCTGAGCTCAAGTCCTTCGACGCCGGCGACTTCGGCGTGGCGTGGGGCGGGATCGCGTCGCTGCAACTGGGGCTATGTGCCGTGTGGACGGAAGCGCGTCGCCGGGGCTTTGTCTTGCCTGACGTCGTGCGTTGGATGGCTGAGCAGCCGGCTGCCATCGCCGGAATGCAGCGCAAGGGACACATCGCGCTGGGATACCACGCCGACTTCTGCGTCTTCGCACCCGACGAGGCCTTCGTCGTGGATCCGGCCCGGCTGCACCACCGTCATCCGGTCACCCCTTACGCCGAGCGGCCGCTCGCCGGAGTCGTCCGCAGCAGCTGGTTGCGCGGCAGGCCGGTCACCGGCGACGGCGAACCTCAGGGGCAACTGCTCCGCCGTGGGACGGCCTGATGCGGGTGCTGCTCGCCCCGGACAAGTTCAAGGGGTCGCTCTCCGCCGCCGAGGTCGCGGATCACCTGGCGGCCGGGCTCGGCGCCGCCGCGCCGGGCGTCGAGGTTGACCGGCTCCCGGTGGCCGACGGGGGGGACGGCACGGTTGACGCGGCGGTGGCCACCGGGTACCACCGGGTGCCGGTCCAGGCACTCGGGCCAACCGGTGAGACGGTGGAGACGGCCTTTGCCGAACGCGACGGCGTCGCAGTCGTGGAACTGGCCGACGTGTCTGGGCTGCGCCGATTGCCCGAGGGGAAGCTGGCCCCGCTCGTTGCGTCGAGCTATGGCACCGGGCAGGTTGTCCGGGCGGCGCTGGATGCCGGCTGCCGCAGGGTCGTGCTTGGCGTGGGAGGCAGCGCCAGCACCGACGGAGGTGCTGGGCTTTTCGAGGCGCTCGGCGCGCGGTTGCTCGACACTGCGGGCGAGCCGGTGCCCCGCGGCGGGGCTGGACTCGGCCGGCTAGACCGCCTGGACCTGAGCGAGTTGCACCCGGCGCTGCGAACTGCGGAAATCGTCGTGGCGTGCGACGTGGACAACCCGTTGACCGGGCCGACCGGCGCCGCGGCGGTATACGGACCGCAGAAGGGTGCGTCGTCGTCCGATGTGGCGACACTTGACGCCGCCCTGCGCCACTTGGCGCGGATCGTGGCCGAGACGACGGGACAGGACCGATCAGCCGTTCCCGGCGCCGGGGCCGCGGGTGGTGTCGCGTTCGGCGCGCTGGCCGTTCTGGGTGCGACGCTGCGGCCAGGCATCGAGCTGGTGCTCGATCTCATTGGCTTCGCCGACCGGCTGCCAGGAGCCGATCTCGTAGTGACCGGGGAGGGCTCGCTGGACGAGCAGACCCTGCGGGGCAAGGCACCGGCCGGGGTCGCCGCCGCCGCGAACGCTTCGGGCATCCCGGTCGTCGCGGTCGCCGGGCGGTGCCTGCTCACACCGGAGAAACTGCGCGCCGCGGGAATTCGCCGGGCCTACGCACTCACCGCGTTGCAGCCGGACCCGGCTCGCAGCATGGCTGAGGCCGGCCCGCTGCTTGAACGCGTAGCCGGCCGCATCGTCAAAGACTGGCTGCTGAGGCCAATTGCGCCTTCCAGCTCGACCGAGGAGAAGACGTGACCGAGCAGGACTTCATCACGCTGCCCGACCTGGCCAGCCGCCGGCTTGGCGGTAGCGCCGTCGCCGCCAACGACGAGCTGTTCGCCGAGCGGGAGAACCTCATCAAACCCGAGCCCCCCACCTATCAGACCTACACCTTCGGCCACAAAGGGCAGGTATACGACGGCTGGGAAACCCGCCGCCGCAGAGAGCCGGGCCATGACTGGGCGATTGTCCGGCTCGGGATCGCCGGCGTGGTGCGCGGCATCGTCGTCGACACCGCCTTCTTCACCGGCAACTTCCCACCCGAGGTCTCCGTCGAGGGTGCCTCGGTCGACGGGTATCCGTCGCCGGACGAACTTCAGGAAGCCGAGTGGATCCCGCTCGTGCCGCGGTCGCCGGCCGCTGGTGACTCCCAGAACCGGTTCGCCGTCAATATGCCGCAACGCGTGAGCCATGTCCGGCTGTGCATGTATCCCGACGGCGGAGTCGCCCGGCTCCGTATCCATGGGGAGGCGGTCCCCGATCCGCGCTTCCTCGGCAGAGGCGACATCGACCTCGCCGCGCTTGCGAACGGCGGAGACGTCACCGGATGCAGCAACATGTTCTACTCGTCGCCGAGCAACCTCATCTCCCCTGGGTTGGCCCGGGTGATGGGCGAGGGTTGGGAGACGGCTCGCCGTCGCGACGCCGGCAACGACTGGGTTGAGTTCCGCCTGGCCGGCCCAGGTTTGGTGCGGATGGCCGAGCTCGACACGTCGTACTTCGTCGGCAACGCGCCCGGCTGGGCGTCGCTGCGAGGGCGCCGGTTCGACGGGGTCACCGAGGACGCGAGCTGGGTCGACCTCCTGCCGCGCACCCGCCTGCAGCCGGACACCCGGCACTTGTTCCGCATCGCAACCGCCCCGGAGACGACCCACGTCCGGCTCGACGTGTACCCCGACGGCGGCATGGCCCGCGTACGGCTCCATGGCGAGCTGAGTGAACAGGGCCGCCAGCAACTCGGCCTCCGCTGGCTGAACCTGTTGCCGGACGCCTACGCCCGGCACATGCTCGCCGACGAGGCTGCGCTGCCAAGTGACGAAGCCGACCAGCTGGTTGACGCCCGTCCACTGCGATCATTCGCCGACCTACCCGCTCCGGTGCGCACCCTGCTTGGTGGCTGACCGGCGGCAGGCGACTTGTCCGGTCCGACAAGTCCAGCGCCAGCCCGGCTAGCGTTACCTCATGCTGCGTGAGGGACCCGTCCCCAGAACGGTGCACGGGGCTGTCGAGTACCTGCTCGGCGTCGTGTTCCTGGCCGGCCCGATCATGTTCGATTTCGACGCTGCCGTCGCCACCGGCGTCTCGATCGCCATCGGGATCGTTGTGCTGGTGAACACCGCGATCACCGCGGGAATGCCGACTAGCCTGGTCAAGCAGCTCGCGATCACAGCCCACGTAACCGTCGACATGATGCTGTCGATCTTCTTGATCGTCGCTCCGTTCGTGCTTGGTTTCGCCGATGAAACCGCGCCGCGCAACTTCTTCATGATCCTCGGGGTGGGGCTGCTGCTGCTCACGATCGGCACCCGGTTCCGCGAACCGTCCACACGGCCGATCGCGCAGTGATGCAGGATCCACTCCCTCGGCTGCGCGAGATCTGCCTCGCCCTCCCGGAGACCACCGAGCGGATGAGCCACGGCGAGCCGACCTGGTTTGTGCGCGACAAGAAGACGTTCGTGACCTACGCCGACCACCACCACGATGACGTGCTCGGATTCTGGTGCGCCACACCCGAAGGAGTTCAGGCCGCGCTGGTCGAATCCGCACCGGACCGGTATTACCGCCCGCCTTACGTAGGCCACCGCGGCTGGCTCGGTGTCCGCCTCGACATTGCGGTCGACTGGGACGAGATCGCAGAGGTGGTCGAGGACGCCTACCGAGCCGTCGCGCCGAAGGCGCTCATTGCTGAGCTGGATGCGCGCTGAGGTGTCACCACATCATCACCTCGTGATCCACGGCCGGTGCAGACTGGCTATGTGGCGGATACAGCGGCTTACAGCATCGTCACCGCGTTGAGCCACGTAGGACTCGTGCGCGACCACAACGAAGACAGTCTGGTCGCCGGCCCGTGGACGTTGTGCGCAGCGCAGACCGAGACCCCGCAGACCCTGGTTTTCCCGATCAGCAGCCCGCTTGTCGTAGCGGTCGCAGACGGTTTGGGCGGACACCCCGCAGGGGAAGTGGCCAGCTCGCTTGTGGTTCGCACGCTCGCTGACGCCGGGCTGACGCTGGACGGTGAGGATGCCCTGCGGGATGTGATCCACGCCTGCAACCGCGCCGTGTACGCCGCCGCAGAAGATCGGCCGACGCTGACGGCAATGGGTACGACCCTCGCTGGAGTCCTGATGACTCCGGACCAGGTCTTCGTGTTCAACGTCGGTGACAGCCGTGTGTACGCATTCGACTCGGACGGACTCCGCCAGGCAAGCGAGGACGACAGCCCACCGCTGGCGCCGGGTCAGCAGTCAAGCGCCATCGTGACGCAGACACTGGGTGGAGGGATCACGTACACGGCCGTCGACCCACATGTGACCGGCTACCCGCTGTCGCCTGACGTGTGCTGGCTCGTTTGCACCGACGGATTGTCCGACCTCGTGCCCGACGACACACTCGGTGGTGTACTCCACCAGCACGAGGACGGCCGCGCAGCTTACGAGCTATGGAAAGCGGCTATCGAGGCCGGTGGTCCTGACAACATCACCATCGCACTCGCCCGCGTGACCACGTCGTAGCCATAGACCGTTGATGCCGTATCTAGGCGCAAGATGGTGTCGTGCGGATCGCTGTAGGCCTGTCCACCTCACCGGACACGCACGATGCGGCGGCTGAGGCCGCGCTTCTCGCGCGGGAACCGCTGACCGCAGCTTCGCCGACGCTGGGTGTGGTCATCACATCACCACATCACGCCGCCCGCGCTCGCGACCTGCTTGACATCGTTCAACGTTTCGCGCGCCCTGACGCGCTGGTTGGGTGTGTGGCCGAAGCCGTGGTGGCCGGCCGTCGTGAAATAGAGGATGGGCCCGCTGTCGCGGTGTGGTTGGCCGCACTTGCCCGGCCCGCAGAGACGTTCCACATCGAGTTCCTCCGCACCAGCACCGGGGGCATCTTCGGCGGATACCGGTTCGACCGGGACAGCACCGACCTGCACCTGCTGTTCCCCGATCCGCACACGTTTCCCCTGCACCTGCTGCTCGACCACCTGAACACGCATTCGCCGGGCACGACAGTGATGGGCGGAGTGGTCAGCGGCGCGGGGGAACCCGGTGGAACCACTCTGTTCTACGAAGACAAGGTGCTCGTGAGCGGCGCCGTTGGGGTTCGGCTACCGGGCGTGCGTGCTCATCCCGTTGTGTCGCAAGGCTGCCGGCCCATCGGCAACCCGTACACCGTTACTCGTGCCGAAGGTTCGATCATCACCGAACTTGCTGGGCAGCCACCGCTTCGACTCCTCGAGCGGGTGGCGGCCCGACTTTCTCCGGCGGAGCAGGCACTCGTATCTCGCGGCGTCCTCCTCGGCGTGGCCATGGTCGAAACCAAGGCTGAACACACTCGCGGCGATTTCCTGATGCGTGCGCTGACCGGCGCGGATGAAGAAAGCGGCGCTATTCGAGTTGGCGACCTGATCGATGTGGGAACAACCGTTCAGTTTCACGTGCGGGACGCCGCGACCGCCGACGAAGACCTGCACAACGCACTGCTCCATGCATCGGTGGCAGGCCGACCGATCGGGGCGCTGCTGTTCACCTGCAACGGGCGCGGCACCCGCCTGTTCGACGTGCCTAACCATGATGCTGCCCTCGTCAGCGAGCTACTGGGCGGAGTACCGGTGGCCGGATTCTTCGCCGCCGGCGAGCTCGGCCCGGTCGGTGGCAAGAACTTCCTGCACGGCTTCACCGCCTCACTGGCGCTGTTCGTGGATCAGGAAACCTGAGCCCGTGTCGGAGCGACCTGGTGGCGAATAGCTGCCGCGTCCTCCTCGGGCGGATCCAAGGGGCGTTTCCTGCTTTCGGCTGGCGTCCGACGGCGGCACAGGCCGCTGCCCCTCGATCGGTCCGCGTGCCGCGAAGTCGCGGCGGTTCCGAGGTGGCATGGCCTAGGCGACGAGCACAAAACTGCGCCGGCGTTACGGCGTCGAAGTAAAGCCCGCCGAAGATCACGCCGAGACGTTCCATGAGCCGAGGGTCGCGAAAGAACCCGTCACGCATCCGATCACGAAGCTGCTCGGACCTTTCTCGGTAGACGCCGTTGAATACCGCGATGCCGTCGCGGCGTGGGTGCATAGACTCGATCTCGCGCATCCGCTCGAGGACGTCATCCACCCCACGAACCATGCCAGCACCCTCGGCGTCGACTCTCGCGGTCATAGTGACAGGTCGGACCGTGGCCGTCCTCGGAATCGCCGGAAATCACCCGTCCTGACCCGGCCCCATAGCACCCGTCTTGCCGACACCTGCCGGCCCCCGGCTCCTTCACTGCCACGGTACGCGGCGCCGCATCGCCAACACGCTCAGCGCGACGACGGCCACCGGCCCGGCCAACGCCAACGGCAAAGACGGCGAGACGGGCGCGGCGACGACCACCAGGGCAAGCGCGCAAGCGCCGAGGCCGGCGGCAACCGGCACGGCCATAGCGGCGGCCCAACCAACCGCGAGAGCGGCCACTGCGCCCTTCGCCCCGCTGAGAAGGTCGGCGAGGTCGAGGGCCAGCAGATAGACGAGTAGCAGCACACCGAGCCCGGCGGCCACCGTCGCCGGCAGCCCGATCACGCCAGCCTGCAGGATGACCCCGACCAGAATGCCGACCAGCGCCAGCGTGCACGCCCTTCGCAGCACCGGATGAATCGCCAGCAGAACGCCGAGGGCGGCAACCCAGGTCCACAGCCGCGCGTCGGCTGGGGTGTAGAAACCGGCGAGCAGCACGGCGCACGCGCCCGGGACGGCGGCCAGCATGCCGGCCACCAGTGGATTCATCGCACACCACCCGGGATCCGGGGGTGCAGACGAGCCGCGACGCGGTCCAGCAGGCCGACAGCGTGCTCGTCGTCACCCCACGGCACGACGGTCACGCCGATCGAGCCAAGTTCATACCGCAGGGCGTCGCGCTCGAGCCGCCACAGCCGCACCGCCTCCGGGCCGGCGCGGGTGCCTGGCGGCGGTGCGGGTTCCGTCCGAAGCACGTCGACGACGACCGTCGGATGCCCGCGCTCTCGTAGGTCGCGCAAGATCTCAGGAACCGCCGGGTCCAGCAACGGGCTGAACGCCACGACCAGTGCCCCCGGCGGCAGCGCCCGCCGCGGTAGCCGGTTGAGGTCCGGCGCGACATACGAGTCGTCGAGCCGGACGTCGAGAACGGTTTGGACGACCCGATGCACCTGCCGGAGACCGACGCCGGGCGGCAGCCAGCGCACAATACCGCCAAGCGCGACAACCCCGACCCGGTCCCCAACAGCGAGATAGGCCTGCGCTACTCCCGCAGCACCGCGTACCGATAGGTCCAGGGTGTCCGCAACCTCGGTCGTCGCGTCGATGACGACAACGGCGTCCGCAGCCCGCTCGACCGCATGGCGGGTGAGGTGCAGACGACCCCGCCGAGCAGTGGCGGGCCAGTGGACGCGGCGTACGACGTCACCGGGTTCGTATGGCCGGACTCCGGCGAACTCGACGCCGGACCCCTCCGACCGACCCGCATGCAAGCCGGTCCGCTGGACCAGCCGCGGCGGGACCGGAAGATGCCGCGCCCAGGCGGCTGGCGGGTGCACGTCGACGTGCCCGACCGTGACCTCGGCGGTCGCGATGTCCAGCCGGGACGGACCCCATGCCGTCAATCGGATGGGGCCGAGACTGCGCCGGCCCCACCGGGTTGGCGTGGCCGACCAGGTCGTCGTCCCCTCCCGGTCCCCGATGATCGCCAGCGACCCTTCGGCGGTCCATGCGTTATCGGGCAACGCGAGCTCCGCTCGTAAGCCTCCGGTCGCCGGCCCGGGCTCGACGCTGAACCGGATGTCGACGGCGTCGTTTTCGACATAGCGATCGCTGGGCGTAGCAGCCGTCATACCGACCGCACCCGGTCCGGCCGGCCGCCCTACCGCTAGGACGGCCAGCGCGGGCACGGCGAGCAGGACGAGCTCCGCCCGGCCGACCAGGAGTCCGAGCGCCGAGGCAACGGCGCCGACGGTGGCCAACCGAGCCGCCAGCGGTGACGGCCGCCAGCGGAGCTCGACCTGTTCCGTAGTCACGATGCTCCAGTGCCTGACACAGAGGGCCTGGTTGGCGGCGTCGGGACAGCGTCCATGACCTCGGCGACGACGTCGTCGCCAGAGATCCGGCGCACCCACAGCTCCGGTCGGAGTACCAGCCGATGTCCCAGCGCCGGCACCGCAACCTGCTTGACGTCGTCGGGCGTGACAAACGCCCGGCCGGCGAGCGCTGCCCGCCCTCGCGCCAGGGCGAGCATGGCCAAGCCCCCTCGTGGGCTCGCGCCGACCACGATGTGCGGATGGTCGCGGGTCGCGGTCTGGATTCGTACGACGTAGTCGAGCAGGTCGTCATCGACCTCCACGTCTTCCAGGGAGCGGGTCATGGCGAGCAGATCGATTGCTTCGCCGATGGATCGCAACGAGGCCTCTGGTGCCTTGCGGTCGATCCGCCGCCGGAGCATCAGCCTCTCGTCGGGTGCGGACAGATAGCCGATCCGGACCCGCATGGTGAACCGGTCCAGTTGTGCCTCCGGAAGCGGGTATGTGCCTTCGAACTCGATCGGATTGTCGGTGGCGAGCACAGTGAACGGCTCTGGCAGCTGACGGGTGACGCCGTCGACCGTGACCTGCCGCTCGGCCATCGCTTCGAGCAAGGCTGCTTGGGTGCGCGGGGGCGTCCGGTTGATCTCATCGGCGAGCACGAGGTTCGCGAACACCGGCCCGGCGCGGAAGGTCAGCTCGCCGCTGCTCGGGTCGAGCACCGGCGCACCTGTGACGTCGGACGGCAGGAGATCCGGAGTGAACTGGATGCGCCGCATTTGCAGCCCCAGGACCCGGGCGAACGAACGTGCCATGAGTGTCTTGCCAAGGCCGGGAAGATCCTCGAGCAGGACGTGTCCGCCGGACAGGATTCCGAGCAGCACCAGTTCCAGCGCCGTCCGCTTCCCGACGACCGCGCGCTCGACCTCGGCGAGTACCTCGTGCGAGCGGCGCCCGGTCGCTACCGGCGTCCACGCCGGCGAGCTCATCGTGTGGGTCACTGGTCCTCCGTCAGATCTGTTCGATCGCGTCCAGCACCCGCGCGACTCCCGCTCGATCCGGCCCCCGGACGCTCCGGTCGGCTGGCGAGGGCCGG
Source organism: Actinomycetota bacterium (assembly GCA_046726315.1). Taxonomy (GTDB): domain Bacteria; phylum Actinomycetota; class Actinomycetes; order Jiangellales; family Jiangellaceae; genus JACVRX01. Next base: position 52,117 of record JBKPAG010000024.1, read on the forward strand.
TCTGGGTCGAGCAGCGCCCACGCCTCCGCGCCGAGCAGTCGGGCCGCTTCCTGCGGCTGATCGGCGATGTCGATGCCGTGCCGCTCGGCCAACCTGACTGCGGCGACCCTGGTCAGTCGGAGACGGAGAGACGTGTCGAAGTCGAAGGCCGACGCCAGGCCCCACTCGACAGCGCTCACCGTCCGGGTGAACCCCTGTAGCACCGGCGCCTGTGACCGACGGGACCAGGGCAGCGTCGGCAAGTCGGGCATCTCCGGATCCGCGCCGATCACTCGCAGCCGCAGCACAACGAACGCACCGGCCACGGAGGTTGCCACCAACAAGCCAACCGGGCCGGCGGCAAGGGTAGCGGCCACGATCAGTAGCACCGGCCACCACGGAACCACCCGCCTGCGCTTCGGCACGGCGGGGCGACGCGGCCTGAGCGGCGCAGTGAAGAAGTCCTCGGGGAGACCTAGGGTCACCGCACCACTCCAGCCTCGAGGCTGCCCAGTGCCTCGCGCGCGGCGGCCACATCGGCGGCGCTCACCGATGCGGACGAGTAGCGGGCGGTCAGGAACAGCTCGGTGAGCCTCCGCCCGGGCTTAGCAGCCAGGCGGCGCTCGACGATCGCTCGCTGCAGCAGTTCCTCGGGTGTCTCCGCGCGACCGCGGGGGCCGCCGGTCTCGGCCAGTACCTCCTCCATGGCGGCATAACAGCCGACCACGGCCGAGCGCGGGTCGTCCCACTCGTCATCGAGGACGGCTCGGCCAGCTCGGACAGCGTCGGTTTCGTGGTCGGGCTCCGCGCCGGCCGCCGCTCGCACCGGATCGTGAACGAGGTGTCGTCGCCACCACAAGACCGCGACTGAAGCGGCCGCCAGCACGACAGCGAGTACGCCGATCCGGCCGGACCACAACACGTCGGCGGGGCCTTCCCGCGCCCGGTCGAGATCGGCGTCGGAGGCGGCCCCTTGCTCTGCATCGGTCGGGAGAAGTTCGCGAAGAACCACGACAGAAGCGACGAGGACCGCGAGAAAGACCAGGCGTTGCAACCACTCCCGGTCCCGACCCTGATCGGCGCGGCGAGCTCGGCGCAGGATCATGCCGATGATCAGCAGCGGTATGCACAGCACTGCCCCGGCCAGCAGGACGACCTGGAATACCTCACCCGGCTCGGCCAGCAGCGGCCGGAACTCCAGGTCCAGCCTGCCTGCGGCCCGAGTACCCATGACAGCGAGGACAACGAGGAGTCCGCCCGTGGCGACCATGGCCACCGGCTTGATCGTCGATCGGGCCCGCACGCGGCCTCCCGTCCGGGAGGATTCACCCCGTCGAGACTCCGGCGGCCGCTACCTGTGGTGTGAGAACGGCCGCCGGAAGACACTCACCCCTGTTGCTCGGCGTCCGTTTCGGCTCGCTGCGCAGGGATCTGCCCCGTCAGTAAGGCTCGGACCTCGGACTCCCGGTACCGGCGGTGCCCGCCGAGCGTCCGGATCGACGTGAGCTTGCCAGCCTTGGCCCACCGGGTGACCGTCTTGGGATCGACCCGGAACATGGCAGCGACCTCGGCAGGCGTGAGGAGGGGTTCGGCGTCTTGGGTCCTCGTCGCCATGTCAACTCCCTCGTGCAGGCGGACCAGCTCCGCCATCATCGGTCACTCCACGCCACCGCGCTGTGGCGTAGAAGGTACCGAACGGCTTGCGTGTTTTCCCCGTTCGGCCGACTCTTTCAAGCCGCTAGGGCAGAGACTACGCAGAGACGACGTATGCCGCGAGTCGAACACAACCGGTCACCCGCTCGAGACGCTGCCGGGCATATCGTGACGGTCACAACACATGCTCACAGCGGCCCCGCAGCAGTGCCGACCGCACCGGCGCGGGCCCGAGGATGAAGGGGTCACCACCGTGACCGACACCTCGATGACGCCCGGTGTCTTCGGCCGGCACACCGGCCATGAGCAGGTCGTCTTCTGTCAGGACGAGCCGACTGGGCTGCGGGCAATCATCGCGATCTACTCGACCGCCCTCGGGCCGGCACTCGGCGGCACCAGGTTCTACCCGTATCGAAGCGAGGACGACGCGCTGGCCGACGTACTGGAGCTCTCCCGCGGTATGTCATACAAGAACGCGCTGGCCGGGCTCGACCTCGGTGGCGGAAAGGCCGTGATCATCGGCGACCCAGCCAGGGATAAGTCGGAAGCGCTGTTGCGGGCCTACGGTCGATTTGTCGCATCACTCGGGGGGCGCTACATCACCGCGTGTGACGTCGGGACCTATGTCGCGGACATGGACGTCATCGCCCGAGAGTGCCGGTGGGTCACCGGACGGTCGCCCGCGGAAGGTGGTGCTGGCGACTCCAGCGTGCTCACCTCGTTTGGGGTCTTCCAGGGAATGCGGGCCTGCGCCGAACGGGTCTGGGAGGTGCCGTCACTGCGCGGCCGCCGAGTCGGCATCGCCGGCGTCGGCAAGGTCGGCGCCAAGCTCGCAGCCCTGCTCCTGGACGACGGCGCGGACGTTGTCGTCACCGATGTTTCCGAACAAGCGATCGAGCGGCTGCGTGTCGAGCACCCGCAAGTTGTCGCCGTCCCGGACGCGCAAGCGCTCACTCGGGCCGGAATCGACGTCTACGCGCCGTGCGCGCTCGGAGGAGCGCTCGACGACGAGACCGTCGAGGCACTATCCGCGGGTCGTACCTGCCGCGCGGTGTGCGGCGGCGCAAACAACCAGCTCGCGCACCCGGGCGTCGAGAAGATGCTCGAAGATCGGGAAATCCTCTACGCGCCTGATTACGTGGTGAACTCCGGAGGGGTCATTCAGGTGGCCGACGAGCTGCACGGGTTCTCCTTCGACCGGGCTCGCGGCAAAGCCGAGCAGATCTTCCAGACGACCCGACAGATATTCGCGCTGGCCGCCGACGAAGGCGTGCCACCGGCGGTCGCAGCCGACCGGCTGGCCGAGCGGCGGATGGCCGAGGTCTCCCGGTTGCGGGGAATCCACCTGCCCGGATGATTCGCTCCTCGACTCAGCGCAGACCGGGCGAGACGGAACACCGGACAACCCTGTAGCGTTGTCTCCACGAGCAGATGTCACCGAAGTTGCGAGGGCGTCCGGTTGACTGGTCGCCCCGGTTTTGTGCGAGGGGGTCGACCCTATGGGGCGCGGCCGGGCCAAGGCTAAGCAGACGAAGGTTGCCCGTCGGCTGAAGTACCAGTCGCTGGAGACCGACTTCGACGCGTTGCAGCGTGAGCTGGGCGGCGACGGGTCGGCCGATGCCCAGGCCGACCAGGACGACGACGCCGACCAGGACGACGACGCCGACTCCTACGACTTCGACGAGACCGACGAGCAGAGCGCGCGCTGGCACTGACGTGCCGCCGTCGCCGCTCGAGCGTCCTTCAGGTTGATTCGTGCGGTTGGCTGCTTCGGCGCCGCAACATCGTCAACGTGGCAACGGCGCTCACGATGAGCAACGCGGCAACGACCGGTCCAGCCAACGATCTATGACTGGCTGAGTCCTCGGCGCTTTCCCTGGCTGAGTCTTCGGCGCGTGCATAGATCTCGATGGCTTCGACGCCCGTGGGAATCCACGTGACCGTCTGGCCGTCAAGTTCGCTGTTGCGGTCGACGACCTTGCCCGGAAATGTGATTGCAATCCGCACGTCCATCGTGTCCGCGACGCCCTCGAAGGCCTTCTTGTTACTGTCCGACAGCTCGCCGAGGTCGCTGACGGCAGCCAGATCGAATATTCCGTTGACGACGTAGTGATCGCCTCGTGCATGATCGACAACGCCTCCTCTATCGGGTCGAAGGCGTCGACAGGGACGTCGTGCAGAATGAGCCGGGTTCCCTCCAGCCCCTCGGTCCGGTACGACTCCTTGGTCACACCCTCAGGTGCGTCCCGCATCACGTCGGCCTCGAACTGTGCAATGAGCTGCTCCCTGCTTTGACCGGTCAATTGCGCCAACTCCTTGCTCAGCGCAAGGATGATCTCGCCGTCGATCGCCTCGTTCTCGTTGATGTCGAGCGCGAGATCGATCTTGATGCATCCGGTCAAGACGACGAGGAGCACTGCGGCCGGCAGAGGTCGCAGCACCGTCGAGCGAACCACGCCCGAAAGCATGGCACACCTGCTGCCTTGCGATCGTCAGCTGCGGTACCCACCGACCAGATCGACGGCGCCGCCGCCGCTGACGATGTCGCCAGCGAGCCAGGCAGGCACCTGATGGTGTCCGAGAAGACGAACGGCGGCGTCCGCGTCGTCGGCCGCCACGACCACGAGCATGCCGATGCCCATGTTGAGGGTGCGTTCCAGTTCGCCCTGCTCGATGTTGCCGAGCCCGCCAAGCAGGGCGAAGACAGGCGGCGACGACCACGTCGCCCGGTCCACCCGAGCCGAGACGTCATCGGGCAGCACCCGGGCCAGGTTGGCCACAATCCCGCCGCCGGTCACGTGTGCGAACGCATGCACCTCCACGTCCCCCGACCCGGCCAGGGCCAGACACGCAGGCGCATAGATTCGGGTCGGTTCGAGCAGTTCTGCACCTATGCTTCGGCCGAGTTCCGGCACGTCCCGATCGAGCTGCCAGCCTGTGCGATCGAGAATCGTGCGGACCAGCGAATATCCGTTCGCGTGCAGACCAGACGACGCCATCGCCACCACCGCGTCGCCCGGGCGCACCCGGCCGGGCCCAAGCAGGGCGTCGGCCTCGACTACGCCGGTTGCAGCGCCGGCGAGGTCGTACTCGTCCGGTCGGAGCAGGCCGGGATGTTCGGCCGTCTCGCCTCCGGCCAGCGCACAGCCGGCCGCCACACACGCCTGCGCGATCCCCTTGACGATCGCCGCGACTCGTTGGGGCACCACGTGTCCGCAGGCGATGTAGTCGGTCAGGAACAGCGGCTCGGCGCCGCAGACGACGACGTCGTCGACGACCATTCCGACCAGGTCGAACCCGATGGTGTCGTGGACGTCCATCCGCTGCGCGATCACGACCTTGGTGCCGACACCGTCGGTACTCGTCGCCAGCAATGGCCGGCGGTATGTCGTCAGCGCGCTGGCGTCGAACAAGCCCGCGAAGCCGCCGATCCCGCCGAGGGTCTCTGGTCGCCGGGCCTTCGCGACCCATTCCTCGATCAGCTCGACGGCCCGCTCGCCTGCCTCGATGTCGACCCCCGCCGCCTTGTACGTGAGGGAGTCGGCCGTGGGGTCGTCAGCCGTCGCCACGCCCGCAGCGTACTGATCACGCCCGGGCGTCGCTGGGAACGACCCCTGCCTGCTGGCGTTGACGGCGTAGCCGGCGGGGGACAGCCTGCAATGGTGAAGAACCCCAGCCGAGCGGTCAGAACGGCTGTTCTGATCATGGCCGCCGTCGGGCTGTGCGGTTCGTGTTCAACGCCGCCATCGGCGTCGCCCTCGGCGCCGTCCACCTCGAGCCTCGAGGCTGAGCTCGTCCCGCAGGCGGATCGCTGCGGAGAACCGGAGAACCCGGCCGCACAAGCCTTCGAGCTGACGGGTCCGAACGGCGCGACCATGCCAGCAGTCACGGTCGGCAGCGGCAGCACCGTCGCCGTGCTGTTGCACCAGACGGACAATGTCGCCATGTGTGGCTGGTGGGCCTACGCCAACTGGCTGACCACACAGGCCGAGGTCCAGGCCCTGCTGTTCGATCTCTGCGGTTTTGGCGAGGCAGTCTGCCGCGAAGGGAAGTTCGCCACCGACCAGATCGGCCAGGTCGAACTCGCTGTCGCCAACGCTCGGGACCACGGTGCCACTCGGGTCGTCATCGTCGGCGCCTCCATGGGCGGCTCTGTCGCCCTGCACGCAGCCGTCGCCGTCGATGCAGATGCTGTCGTCGACCTGTCCGGGCCCGTCACGTGGCGCGAGCTCCGTGCGGAGATGATCGCGCCCGAACTCACCCTGCCGACCTTGATCGCCGTCAGCCCGGACGACGACATCGATCGCCGCGCGTACGAGGCCCTCTTCCCGACCATTCCGGCCAGCGAGAAGAAGTTGGTCATCCCCGAAAGCGGTCACGGCTGGGACATGCTCGAGGCCAATGACACGGTCACACCGCTGGCCACAACGGTCAAGGATTGGATCGTCGGCCAGTACGGGTAGTCGTGCGGTCCGGGGTGGCGCACGGCGTCGGCCGCGCCGCCGCCGACTCCGGTCGGGACGCCGTCGTCCACTCGGAGCGGGGAGTCAACGGCGACTCGCGTCGATGCCACCGGCCCGGTCGCGATGGGCACCTCGGTGTGCTCAGTACCTCGCCGAGTTACCTATGCCTCCTTGATATTTGACCTTGGGTCGGTTCGGGGCATAGCGCCTCCCTCGGCCGCTCCCGGCTCGGCAGCCTGCGGCTAGCCCGCCCACCTCCTCGTGTCGGCGCGTACGCTCGCAGACGCCGCCCGTGGGGCGCGCGGCCCGCGGGGATTGCGCGCTGTGGTCGAGGACTGTCGCCGCCGCGCCGATCCGAGATTCCGCTGACACGCGGCGTGCTTTCTGCGAGCATCCTTACTCCTCCGGACGGGAGCACCCAGGCGATGTCTGACGTCCCACAACCTTCGCCGTCTCCTTCCCCGTACCAACCTCCGCCTGGCGTCCAACAGGCTCCGCGGAATGGCCTCGGCATCGCCGCTTTGATCCTCGGCATCGTCGGCCTGCTCGCGGGCATCTTCCCGTTTCTCTTCTGGGTCACCGGAGTCCTCGGGATCATCGGCCTGATCTTCGGCTTCATCGGTCGTGGCCGCGCCAAGCGCGGCGAAGCCACCAACGGGACGATGGCGCTGTGGGGGATCATCACCAGCTCGGTCGTGGTGCTCCTCTCGATCGTCGGCGCGGTAATCGCGATCGCCCTGTTCGCCGACCTGAGCCAGGAGCCCTCGGTGGAAACCGAGACAACCGCCTCGCCGACGGCCGAGAACACTGTTACGCCACCGGTCGAGACTTCCGTGCCAGCACAGGAAACAGCGCCGACGGGGCCGACGGAGGCGGAAGCTTCTTCAGCATTCGGGGATTAGCCGGCGTACCCGGTCCTTCCGCGCCTACCGTTGATCACTGTGGAGCGGTTCCTACGCAAGTACTGAGGACTCGCTGTCCTGGCGTTCCTCGTCATTGCCTGGTCGACGGCATAGCTCGGCCCGGGTGTGCTCGCGCTCCTGTCTGCGATTGTCCTGGTCTGGGCTGCGTTCCAGGCACCTGCCTGGTGCGGGGCGGCAACCGATCCGGCGCCTTCTGCCGGCGAGATCCGTACGTGAGTTGACCGAATGTTGAGATCCGAGCCCGCCACCGTGGGCTGAGCGCCGCAGATCAGCGGCGACCGGCCAGGCTCACCGCATCCAATTGGGTCAAAAGACCCAGGTCATCCGCGACTACCCAAATCGCCGAGACCCGGCCGTCCTCGACTGCCAGGACGTCAATGGTCCGCACCTGCACGTCCCGTCCGGAACGGGTAGTCGTGCGGTCAGGGGTGGCCCAGGGCGTCGGCCGCGCCGCCGCCGACTCCGGTCGGAACTCCGTCCGCGTCCACTCGGAGCGGGGAGTCGACGGCGACTCGTGTCGATGCCACCGGCCCGGTCGCGATCGGCAGCTCGGTCTGCTCAAGGACATTTTTGCCCAGCTGCGCCGAGTCGGGCAGCTCCACCGGGTACACACCGTCGAAGCACGCTCGGCACAGCTGCGTCATCGGCACGGTGGTCGCCTCGACGAGGCCCTCCAAGGAGACGTAGCCCAGCGAGTCCGCACCTATCGACCGGCAGATCTCGTCGGTGGAGAGTCCGGTCGCGATCAGTTCCGCCCTGGATGCGAAGTCGATGCCGTAGAAGCACGGCCAGGCCACCGGCGGGCTGGAAATCCGCACGTGCACCTCACGCGCGCCAGCCTCGCGCAGCATCCGCACCAGGGCGCGCTGGGTGTTCCCGCGCACGATCGAATCGTCGACGACTACCAGCCGCTTCCCGGCAACCATCTCCTTCAGCGGGTTGAGCTTGAGCCGGATGCCCAGCTGACGGATCGTCTGCGACGGCTGGATGAACGTTCGGCCGACGTAGGAGTTCTTCACCAGGCCGAGCCCGTAGGACACACCGGACTCCTTGGCGAAGCCGACAGCAGCGGGAGTTCCCGATTCCGGTACCGGGATCACCAGGTCGGCCTCGGCCGGATGCTCGCGCGCTAGGCGACGGCCGACCTCGACCCGGGTCGCATGCACACTGCGGCCGCGGATGTGGGTGTCCGGCCGGGCCAGATAGACGAACTCGAACAGGCAGCCCTTCGGGTCAGCTGGTGCGAACCGTCGCGAGCGCAAGCCGGCCTCGTCGACGGCGACCAGCTCACCCGGCTCGATCTCGCGGACGTACGAAGCGCCGACGATGTCCAGCGCCGCCGTCTCGCTGGCGACCACCCAGCCGCGCTCGAGCCGGCCGAGCACCAGCGGGCGGATTCCTTGGGGGTCGCGAGCCGCGTACAACGTGGACTCGTCGGAGAAGATCAGCGAGAAGGCACCGCGGAGCTGTTGTAGGACGTTGACGGCAGCTTGCTCCAGCGCGGTGTCCGGGTCGGCGCCCAGTAGCGCCGTCACCAGAGCCGTGTCCGACGTGTTGCCGTAACGCAGTTCGCCAACGTCGGTTCCGATCTGCTCGCGCACTACCTCGAGAAGTTCCGCGGTATTCGTGAGGTTGCCGTTGTGGGCGAGGGCCACGGTACCCATCGAGGTAGCGCCGAGCGTGGGCTGCGCGTTCTGCCAGCGGCTGCCGCCAGTCGTTGAATATCGGGCGTGGCCGACGGCGACGTGGCCCTCAAGCGAGTTCAACGTCGCCTCGTCGAAGACCTGGCTGACCAGGCCCATGTCCTTGTAGACCAGGATCTGCTCGTGGTTGCCGACGGCGATGCCGGCGGACTCTTGGCCCCGGTGCTGGAGGGCGTACAGGCCGAAATACGCGAGCTTGGCGACTTCTTCGCCGGGTGCCCAGACGCCGAAGATCCCGCAGGCGTCCTGCGGGCGCCGGTCGTGGGGGTCGGTGTCGTGCGTTAGCCGACCGTCGCCGCGCGCCACGGCCGCCAGTCTAGGTGCTCAAGTTGTCAGGCCGGACAACTCACTGACCACGGCAGACGCGTCGCGTCGGCCTGACAACTCACGTCACTCAATCGTCGCCGGCCTCGGACTCGTCGTCGCCTCCACCGCTGATGACGTTGAACCCCTCGTCGAGATGGACATCGACCTGGCTACCGTTGTCGAGGATCACCTCGACCTCGTAGAAGCCTTCCTCGTCACCAACCTCGGTGCCGGAAACACGCCCGCCGCCAGTGTGCTCGAGTGCAACGGCCTTAGCCTTCTCCAGGGCCGAGCCGCTGATCGGAGCCTCGGTGGTGTCGTCGTCAGCACCGCCCGCCGCGGCGAAAGCAGCCGTGCCGGCCACGGCACTACCGGCAAGGGCCGTGGTAGCGATCGCGATCTTGGTCTTGCGTCTCATCTTTGGGCCTCCGGGATACTCCATGGTAAGACACCTTCGCTGTCATCCACGATCGTGCGCGTTCACGCCTGAACCAGGGCTGAATCAGGAACCGGGTGTGAACTCGACCAACTCTTCGGACTCCGCGGGGCCCGCCGTGTGCTCAGCGAATATCAGGCCCACGCCGGGCGCGAAGTACTTGTTCTCCACCGTCTCCGGGTCGAGCGGGTTCCAGTCTTGGGTCACCACGACGTCGGCGTAGTCGCCGATGCCAATCGCCTTGGTCTCGTCGGTGCGGAGTACCTCGGCTAGATCCTCGGCATGCCCGGGGTAGTACTCCTGACGGTAGCTCTCCCCGACAGCGGGGTTGCCCAGCATGACGATGCCAGGCAGCGCACCGTCGACACCGTACTCCCAGGACCCCTCCTTGCTGGTCGTCCCATCCTTCTCGTGGGCGGTCGTGTCCTCGCCGAGGTACCAGACGTTGCCGTCCTTGTCCTGGGCGTACCAGTCGTAGGTGTCCTCGGCCACGTTGCCCGCAACTTTCACGGTGTCCCGGACGACGGTCGCGGAGATGCCCTGTACGTCACGGCGTTCGCTCGTCACGAAGACCTCCGTGCGCTCGGTCTTGCCTTCGCTCTCTCCCTGGTACACCCACTTCATGCCTGGCTGGAACGGGAGGTATGGATTGTCAACCACGTCGACGAAGTTCGCCGGGTCGAGGTCGGGTTGGTAGTTGCCGCCGTCACCCGGGTCGACGACGGGCGTTGCCGGCCTGCTCGCGTTGGACGCAGTTTCGGTGCCGCCGGTGGAGGCGGTGTCGGTGCCACAGCCGGCCGCGGTCAGGGCCATCACTGCTGCCACTGCCGCCGCGCCACCTCGCACTGTCCAGGGGTTCGTTGTCATGACCGCGAGGATGGCGAGCCGTACCTGAACCCACGCTGATCGCGCTTCAGGTCGCTGGTGTCAGGTGCCGAGCGACAGCCGATCTAGCAACAGCGCCTCTGCAAGGCAGACCTTCGCGAACTGCTCCAAGTGCAGGCTCTCGTCGACACCGTGCGCACGCGAGTCCGGGTCTTCTACGCCTGTGACCAGAACCGCCGCGTCGGGATACGACGTGGCGAACTCGGCGATGAACGGGATCGTTCCGCCCAGCCCGACCTCAACTGGGGGACGGCCAAATGCGTCGACGAACGCGGCACGGGCAGTGTCGAAGGCCGGCTTGGTGGTGTCGAGTTGGCAGGGCGGACCGAGCGAGCCGTCGGTCACGGTCACATGAGCACCATGTTCGGCGTGATTGCGCAGATGGTCGGCCAAGGCGTCCAGCGCCGTTCGCGGGTTGTCGCCAGGTGCGATCCGCAGGCTGACCTTCGCGCTGGCCACCGGTACGAGGACGTTGGCGGCGTCGGCTATGCGCGTGGCGTCGAGCGCGACGACCGAGATTGCCGGCCGACACCACATCCGGTCACCGATCGAGGCGTTGCCGGAGAGTTTGACGCCGTCGAGCACACCCGCCTCGGCACGGAACCGCGACTCGGGATAGTCGACCTGGGCAGGCGTCCCGTGTACCAATCCCGCTACTGCGACGTCGCCGTTCTCGTCGTGCAGGGTTGCGAGCAGGCGACACAGCGACGTCACTGCGTCGAGAACCGGTCCGCCGAACATGCCGGAGTGCACGGCATGGTCCAGGACCCGCACTTCGACGACGCAGTCGACCAGGCCACGCAGGCTGGTGGCGAGCGACGGCGTTTCGATCGTCCAGTTGACGGAGTCGGCGACGACGATGACATCCGCGGCCAGTTTGTCGCGATGTGCCGCCAAGAAGGCAGGGAACGTCGGCGACCCGATCTCCTCCTCACCCTCGACGAGCAGCGTGACGCCGACCGGCGGCAGACCGTCGAAGGCACGCAACGCTGCCACGTGCGCCATGACGCCGGCTTTGTCGTCAGCGGCACCGCGACCGTACAGGCGGCCGGCGCGCTCGCTCGGGTCGAACGGCGGGCTGGTCCAGTCGGCCGGCTCGCCGGTCGGCTGAACGTCGTGATGCGCGTACAGAAGGACCGTCGGCGCACCAGGAGAGGCGGGCCATCGGGCGAGGACTGCCGGAGCGCCGCCGTGCACCGAGAGGATGTCTACAGATTGGGTACCAGCGCGTCGAGCCAGGTCGGCGACGGCCTCAGCCGACGCGCGGACGGCGCTGCCCGCGGCAGGGTCGGCGCTCACACTGGGGATCCGGACCAGCCGCTCCAGGTCCAGCCGGACCGTAGGCAGAACCCGCTCGACGGCCGCTCGCAGATCGTCCTCCACGCCCTGGACCCTATGCCAGACCCCCGTTGAGCTGGACGACCATCCCGACACCACCTCGGCGGGCGTCGCCGGCCGCCCTGACCTGGCCGTCCGCAGTACGAGCAACGGCGTGTGCTCCACCGAAGTAGAGGTTCGGCCGGTCCCAGACGTGCACGGGCCATCGAGCCCGGAGCGCCTCGATCGCCTGCGCTGGCAGACCGGGCTCGACTTGGAGAACCTCGCGGTCCCAGTGCATGCGCGGGGCGTCGAGCACCACGTCCAGCGGCTGCCTCCGGTCGAGCAGCCCGGTGATCACACAGGTGAGCGCGCTGCGGATCCGCTCGCTGCCACCACTGCCGAGCCCGACCACGGTGCCGTCCTCGGTCACGATCAGCGTGGGGGCCATCATTGAACCGATCCGGAGTCCTGGTGCCGTGGCGCGAAAGCCGGCAGGGTGCAGGTCCGCCTCGCCCATCACGTTGTTGAGCTGGATGCCCGTGCCTGGCGCGAATTGGCCCGAACAGCTGCCGTTGGACGTCGTCATCGCAGCAACGTTGCCGTCGCCGTCCACAACGCTGATGTGCGTGGTCCCTCGGACCGCCTGCGGAGCAGGGGCGTGTCGCTCAGACAACCCCACGAGCGCTTGAGCCAATCGGAGGTTTGCTTCGGCCGACCCGTCGAGTCGGTCCTGCCGGTCCAGGTCGGTGAGTGCGGCCAGGACGATGCTGCCGCCGAACGACGGCGGCGGATTGGTGCTGAGCTGCCCTCCCCGGTATGTCGCCCGCAGCGGCTCCCGCTCGACGACGGCGTACGCTGCCAGGTCCGCCTCGGTGAGGAGGCCGTTCCCGCCATTCATTGCCCGCTCGAGCGGCTTGGCTATCTCAGGCGCCGCGAAGCCGCCAACCCGCCCGGCCGCGACAGCGTCGAGCAGACCCGTCAGCGCCTCGTTGCGCATGAGGTCACCGATGCGCAGCAGCTCACCATGGGGAGCGAAGATCGCCCGACCTTCGGGTGAGAGCGTGAGGATCTGCTCGAGGAGGGCCAGCAGCTCCGCCTGAGTAGCACCAACGACCGTGCCGCGGGCAGCCAGGTCTCTCGCGGGAGCGACGACGTCGCCGAGCGGCAGGCGACCACGTCTTCGGTGGACGTGCAGGTATCCGTCGAGGCAGCCGGGGACCGCGACCGATCCCCAACCCGCATGAAAGACCTGGTTCGCTCTAGCGAACCGCACCGTCACTGGCAGGAACGACGGCTCAAGCTGTTCAGGTGGGCGGCCACGGCCGGGCGCGTCGACGAAGAAGTCGAATACGGTCACGCCACCGTCCGCGGAAGCCGCGAGCAGAAACCCTCCGCCGCCGAGGCTAGACAGCGCAGGCTCGGCGACAGCAGCAGCGAAGCCTGCCGCGATCGCTGCGTCGAAGGCGTTGCCGCCCACTCGCAGCACCGCGATGGCTGCTCGAGCGGTGTCCGGGTTGCCGGCCGCCACGCCGGCCTGGCGCATCACGGCGCTGACACTAGATCGATTGACCGGTCTACCCAAACCCATCAGAGCAGCGGCAGATAGGGCTCCAGGTCGGCCCGCTCCCCGCTGGCGTCGACGTGGCCGGACTGCACGGCGTCGGCCCACCTGATTCGACCGCAGGCCAGCCGAAGCCACGTGGTCGGGTCGGTCTCGACGACGTTTCCCGGCGTACCCCTGCTGTGCCGCGGTCCTTCGATGCACTGAACGGCCGCGTACGGCGGTACCCGGACCTCGACGCTGCGACCGGGTGCGGTTTCGGCCAACACGTCCAGCAGAGCGCGGACTGCCAGCCGTTCAGTCTCTGGGGGTGATACCGGCCGCTCGATCCCTGGGATCGAGCGAGCCAGGTCGTCGGCGTGGATGGCGATCTCGATGCACCTGGTAACCAGGTAGTCGCCGAGGCGGATCGGACCCCGGCCAGCCGCGACGACTGGATCGCCGCTCCCGAATCGGTGCACGGCCGCAGCCGCTGCGGCAAACCGCTCGTCCACGACGGCCAGCGGCTCCGCCACCTCTGCCTGTGCGCGGGTGTCGGCGTCGATCGATTCGGCGGCCTCGGCATAGCGGGCCACGTACTGCGCGACGGTCAATGGGCGCTCCCCCCGTTGCACCGGCTCGAGCCTGGCGACGGACTTAGCGACCAGTGCTACGTGCGCAGCAAGGTGTCGCACCGTCCAGCCGGGAAGAGCGCTCGGCACGTCCATGACGCCGTTGGGCAGCGCGGCCAGCCAGTCCCGCACGACGAGATGACCGGCCTGGTAGGCGGCCCACGCCCGGCCAGGCTGCACCCGTCTGGTCGCCACGGGAGGGCACAGTACCCGTGCACCTGATCGCCGTTTGTGCACCTGATCGTTTCGCCATCCACGATCAGGTGCACAAACCACGTAACCGACCGCGGTGCTGCGCACCTGATCGTGTGTCGATGACCCGATGAACAAACGACCAGGTGACAAACGTCGGCTGTCGAGCATGCGTTGTACACCTGATCGTCGGCTCCGGCTCAGCCGGGCAGGGTAACCGACCGCTCCGACTGGGTGGAGGTGTCGACAGTCGGGCTTTCCCGGCGCCTCAGGCCACCTAGAACGAGCACCGTCAGACCGGCGAGCAGCCAGATGGCCAGCACAGTCAGCGGCCGCGCCGCCGCGGCGCCGTCGAAGAACGCGATGGACCGCGTTGCGCTGACACCAGCGCCGGGCGGCAGCAGCTGGCCCACTTCTCCCCACGGCTGAGGCAGCATCTGCCACGCGCTCGCCGCCGCGGAGAGCGGGTTGCCGATGAAGACCATCGTCAGCACGCCGAGGATCGCGCCCGCCCGGCCGAGCAACGCGACCAGTCCAGCCATCGCGGCCGACACAGCCCCGATGATGAGCGCCAGCACGCCTGCAACTTCCACATATGAGCCGCCGAGGATACCCAATAGGTACTGCAGCACCGCCGCCGCAACCAGACCGCCGAGGATGGCGATACCCGTGACCGCAGCAAGCCGGTACCGAGTGCGCCGAAGGACGAAGCCCGCAACGATTCCCCCGGCCACGCTGGTCAGCACCAACGGCAGCACCGCAGCTCCCAAGCCGGCGCCGATCGGGTCGTCCGGATCCGTTGGCACAACGTCCTCGACTGGCACCGTGGCGGCGTCCGGCGAGAGCTCGGTGGCCGCCGACCTCAGCAGCTGCGCGACCGCTGGCCCGGCGGCCGATGCAACGAGCAGTTGCGTACCGTCCGGGGAGACGACGACGGCACCGTAGACGTCGCGATCCTCGATTGCTGCTCTCGCGGCGGTCGCATCGTCGACCGTCACGACGTCGAACGCCGCCGCATCGTCGTCCGGTCCGGGCACTGCGGCGAGCGATGCCTCCAGCTGCGCGGAGGCCTGCGGTGGGCCCGCGACGGCAACCGGCAGTCCGCGTGGTCCGACGTTTGCCACCGGCCAGACGAACGCGAGCAACATCAACGCCTGAACGGTGACGATCCCGACGACGAGCAGGGCAGTCAGGCGGCCAGGGCTCGGGGCATGCATCGGAGCCTCCTACGACAAAGCGGAACGCTTGTTCTCTTATCCCAAGCGTGCGCCAGCATCCGGTGTGTTGTCAAGAACGAATGTTCGTTTTAACATCTGAGTTGTGCCCAGAGTCTCCGACGCCCACCGTGAATTGCGACGGGAGCAGATCCTCGACGCAGCTCGCCGCAAGTTCGCCCGCAACGGCTTCCACCAGACCTCGATGCAGGACATCCTCGGCGAGGCGCAGTTGTCGGCCGGCGCCCTCTACCGGTACTTCCGCAGCAAGGAAGAGATCATCGCGGCGATCGCCGAAGAGGCGCTGGCACACATAACGGGGCCAATGGGACCGCTCGCCGCGCAGATACCACCGCCCCCCCTCGACGCCGTGATGGAGGAGCTACTCGCCAACGCTGAAGACGTTGGCTTCGGGCCGGACGGGCTGGCCTACATTGGGCCTCAGGTCTGGGCGGAGGCCCTGCGCGATCCCTCGTTGCGCGAGCTGGTGCAGGCCAAGTTCGCCGAGGTGCGCAGCGCGATCGCCGGCGTCGTTCGCGCCGAACAGTCGGCTGGGCGGATCCCCACCGACGCCGACCCGGACGACGTCGCCGGGTTCCTGTTCGGGTCGCTCCTCGGCTACGTTCTGCAACGAGTCCTTGCCGGCTCCGTCGATGCAAAGTCATACTCCGCAGCCCTGGGCGCGCTGACCAATCACCGATGACTGCCCGGCCGCCAAGGCGGGAGGTCATGTTGGACTCGCTCACATCCGGCAGATGCAGTCGATGGGGCAGTGAGGTCGGCCACGTTCAGCTGGCGATTCGCACCCGGCCGGCGTCGAGGACGACGGGGATCGGGTCGGCGATCTCGCCGATAAAGATCCCGTCCTCGGTGTCCCGAAAGCCCAGGAGTGACCAGCCGTAGGTGGGATCGCGTACCAGCCGGGCGGCGTAGAGGCTGGGATGGTCGATCGGCACGGCGTCGGCGATCTCCCACGGGCCGAGCAGACTCTTCCCCGGGACTACATAGACGCCGCCGCGAGTCCAGCCCAGGGCGCGCTCGGCGTCCATCCGGTCCGGCCAGCAGGAGAAGACCAACAGCGGCTGGCCGTCCATCAATGTGGCCTGCGGCACCTCGAGCTGGCCGAAGCCGACGGGTTCCGACAGCGGCGGCTGGATCTCCCACTCGATCAGATCGGGACTACGAGCATGGCCGACGACGCCTCCTGCGGCCTGCCCATCGTGTGGTACCCGGGCGGTGATGAGCATGTGCCAACCGTCACCGTCAGGGTCGGCGAAGACGTACGGATCCCGCCAGGCCTCGTCGATCCAACTAGCCAGGTCGAGCTTCTCGTACCACCTTCCGTCCGCCTCCAGCGGCGGCAGATCGCTTACCCGTCGCCACGTCAGGAGGTCGTCGGAGACAGCGACGCCGATCCGCTGGACTAGCCCATGCTCGGCGTGGCTGAGGCCGGTGTAGAACAGCCGCCACTTCCCTTCCGGATCCCGGACGATCGAACCGGTCCAGGTGGCGAGGTCGTCCCACGCCGGTGAATCGGCGTGGACGAGCGCGTCAGGAAGCAGCTGCCAGCTGCGAAGATCCCCCGACACCGCGTGCCCGATCGATGAACGTCGATGCCGCCGCATCGGGTCGTGCAAAGCACGGGACGCCCGCAAGAAGAACAGGTGGTAGTCGGCGCCGTGCTCGACGAGCCAGCTGTCCCATATCCAGTGATCGGGGAGTCGCAGCGACACGTGGACCGTTCACCCCCGGCGCTTTTGAGGGAAGACGTACCGTATGCCGCCAGGCGTGATGATCGTCGTGAGGCAATTCTGCACTCCGTCGACCGGGCCTTTTATCACAACGATCTTCACGGCGGAGGTCAGCCGTCGAAGAGAGCCGGAAGCGTGCCCACGTACGCCTCGCGCAACTCGCGCATCGGGATGCTGAACTGCTGCTGGACGTCGAGCACCGGCTCGCCGGCGCCGTCGTCGACGACCCCGATCCGGGCGTGCGGGAACCGGCGAGCAGTGCACATGTCGGTGAAGCGCACTTCCTCCGAGCGGGGCACGGCGACGATTGCGCGCGCCGAGGACTCGGCAAACAGAAACACGAACGGGTCGTGTTCGTCGGGTATCCACACCCGGGCGCCGAGCCCGTTGCGCAGGCACGCCTCCACGAGCGCCTGGGCCAGCCCGCCGTCGGAAAGGTCATGAGCGGCATCGACCAGTCCGTCTCGCGACGCATTCACCAGAATCTCGGCCAGCTGATGCTCAGCGTCGAGGTCGACGGCCGGTGGCAGGCCGCCAAGGTGCCCATGAACGACGTGCGCCCACTCCGAGCCGCCGAACTCGTCCCGGGTCGTGCCCAATAGGTAGATCATCTGTCCGGGTGTGCGGAAGCCGGACGGAGTGCGCCGCGCGACGTCGTCGAGCACACCGAGAACGCCGACGACAGGCGTGGGCAGGATCGCCGTCGAGCCGGTCTGGTTGTAGAACGAGACGTTGCCGCCGGTCACCGGCACGCCCAAGAGTGCGCAGGCGTCGGCGAGTCCGCGGACCGCCTCGGCGAACTGCCACATCGCCGCTGGGTCCTCCGGGGAGCCGAAGTTCAGGCAGTTCGTGACCGCGAGCGGGCGGGCGCCGACGGCTGCGACGTTGCGGTACGCCTCGGCCAGGGCGAGCTGCGCCCCCGCGTACGGGTCGAGCTTCGTGTAGCGGCCGTTGGCGTCGGTCGCCAGCGCTACCCCAAGGCCGGTCTCCTCGTCGATGCGCACCACGCCGGCGTCCTCCGGGTGCGCGAGCACGGTATTGCCGCGGACGTAACGGTCGTACTGGTCGGTCACCCAGGCGCGCGAGCACAGGTTAGGCGAGGCGATCATCTGCAGCAGCGTCGCGCGTAGCGCGGCGCCGGTTTCCGGACGAGTCAGCGCCGACGGCGCCTGGAGCGCATCCTGCCACTGTGGCCGGGCGTACGGCCGTTCATATACCGGGCCTTCATGCGCGACGGTCCGCGGCGGCGCGTCGACGACGACCTCGCCGCGCCACTCGACCGTCAGCCGGCCGGTCTCGTTCACCTCGCCGACGACGCTCGCGTCGACCTCCCACTTAGCACAGATCTCGAGCACCCGGTCGATCGCGGCGGGCGTGACGACGGCCATCATCCGCTCCTGCGACTCGCTCATCAGGATCTCCTCTGGAGCAAGCGTGGGGTCGCGCAACGGAACCCGGTCGAGGACGACGTGCATGCCGCCGTCGCCGGCAGAGGCGAGTTCGGACGTCGCACAGGACAGGCCGGCGCCGCCGAGATCCTGGATGCCCACGACCAACCCCTCCCCGAACAGCTCCAATGTGCACTCGATGAGCAGCTTCTCCATGAACGGGTCGCCGACCTGCACGCTGGGCCGCTTGCTGCGGCCGGAGTTGCCGAACGTCTCCGACGCGAGCACCGAGACCCCGCCGATGCCGTCACCCCCCGTCTTCGCGCCAAGGAGCACGACCAGGTTGCCGGCGCCGGACGCGTGGGCGCGATGCAGCTCCTCGTGGCGCATGACCCCGACGCACAACGCGTTGACCAGGGGGTTGCCGGCGTAGGACTTGTCGAAGACCACCTCGCCGCCGATGTTCGGCAGGCCCAGGCAGTTGCCGTAGCCGCCGATCCCGGCAACGACTCCAGGCAGCACGCGATGGGTGTCGTCGGCGTCGGCCGGGCCGAACCGCAGCGAGTCCATTACCACGACCGGCCGGGCACCCATGGCCAGGATGTCGCGGACGATCCCGCCCACACCGGTGGCCGCACCCTGGTAGGGCTCGACGAACGAGGGATGGTTGTGCGACTCGACCTTGAACGTGACCGCGTAACCCTGTCCGACATCGACGACGCCCGCATTCTCGCCGATGCCCGCCAGGAGCTTGCCCACCGGCGTCTCCTGAGCCAGCTCGCCGAATCGCCGCAGGTGCACCTTGCTGGACTTGTACGAGCAGTGCTCGGACCACATGACGCTGTACATGGCCAGCTCGCAGCTGGTGGGGCGGCGGCCGAGGATCCCCCTGATCCGTTCGTATTCATCGAAGCGCAGCCCGAGCTCCGCCCACGGCTGGGCCTGCTCGGGGGTGTCCGCGGCCTGCCTGACGGTGTCGGTCATGCCGAAACGAGGCCGGCGATGACGGAGGTGAAGAAGCCGAGCCCGTCCACGGAGGGTCCGGTGAGCAAGTCAACAGCGTGCTCCGGATGCGGCATCAGGCCGACAACATTGCGTTTCGCATTGGCGACGCCCGCGATGTCGCGGTAGGAACCGTTCGGGTTGTCGCCCAGGTAGCGGACGACGATCCGGCCGGACTCCTCCAGCTCGTCCAGCGTGCGATCGTCGGCGACGTAACCGCCCTCGCCGTTCTTGACCGGGATCGTTACCTCCTGGCCAGGCTCGTACGCTGACGTCCAGGCCGTCGTCGCGTTCTCGACCCGTAGCCGCTGGTCCCGGCAGATGAACTTGCGGTGGTCGTTGCGGATCAGGGCGCCTGGCAGCAGGTGCGACTCGCACAGCACCTGGAACCCGTTGCAGATGCCGAGGACCGGCAGCCCGGCGCCCGCGGCGTCGACCACCGGTCGCATGACCGGCGCGAACCGAGCGATCGCTCCGCACCGCAGATAGTCGCCATAGGAGAAACCGCCCGGCAGCACCACAGCGTCCACCCGACGCAGATCGGCGTCGGCGTGCCACAGCGGAACCGGCTCGCCGCCGGCCACCCGGACCGCTCGCGCTGCGTCGCCGTCGTCGAGCGAGCCGGGGAAGCTGACGACGCCGATCCTCACTGCTCGACCCGCACCGCGAAGTCCTCGATCACCGGGTTGGCGAACAGCGTGCCGGCGGCCCGTTCGATCTCAGCGACGACTTCTGGCGTGGGCTCTGCGTCGAGCTCGATCTCGAACCTTTTGCCCTGCCGGACCGACGCAATGCCGGCGAAGCCCAGCCGGCTCAGCGCACCGAGGACGGCATTGCCCTGCGGATCGAGGATCTCCGGCTTGGGCATGACGTAGACGACAACGCGGGTCACGGACACGCTCCTCGCGTGACGATGGGCACGGCGGCGCCGCGGTTCGGTGGCGCCGGGCCCAATGTATCGAGCCGAATCGAGCAGCGAGCCGTGACCACGCGTGCCGCGTCAAGGCGGAGTGGCAACGCGGGTCAGGGACACGCTCCTCGCGTGACGACGGCTCGACCAGCGCCCGCGCGGTATGTGCGCGGGAGCAGGTGGCGCGCCGATTTATCAGTGCGCAGGTGACACCGTGAGCCATTCTCGTAGATCAACACGACGGGCTGGATCTGGCTCGGCACGACTTCGACCGTTATCGGCAACGGCGGCCTCGACAAGTCCTCGGAAACAGGCACGCCGCGCACAACCACGACACCGGGGCTAACCGGCAGCCGGACGGTTCCATCGTCACCGGTCAGCCCGGTCAACACGTCCCCAGCTGCGGTCGTAATGGCGATCCTCACGTTGGGCAGCGGCAGGAACCCGCAGTCCGCCTTCAGCGATGGAGCAATCAGCGGACAGTGACGATGGGACTGGGTGGTGACGAACAGGGTGGCCATGTCATCCGCCGCTGGAGCCGCCGCCGGGTGGCCGGAAGCACGACCAGGGCTCGATGACCGTGTCGCTCCCGCCGCAGGTGTTGCCAGCCCGGTCCGCGTTGCCCCGGCACCGGGAACGTTCGGACCCGTCGCCTCGTTCCCCGCCGGCTCGCCCGCAGGGGTGCACGCCGCCGAGACGACCGCCGCCGCCAGGAGAATCGCCAAACGGCGACATCTCCACATGTGATGTGACGTTACGGCGGCGGGAGTGGTTTCGCACTGAACGGCTAGCGGAATGTGTTGCCGGTGAGGCGCTCATACGCCTCGACATAGCGCGCCCGTGTCTGGGCGACGACACGATCAGGCAGTGGTGGTGGCTGATCGCCAGAATGCCGGTCCCAGCCGGACTCGCCGGAGGTCAGCCAGTCCCGGACGTACTGCTTGTCGAACGACGGTTGCGAGTGGCCTGGTGTCCAGGCGTCGAGCGGCCAAAACCTCGACGAGTCGGGCGTCAGTACTTCGTCAGCGAGCACGAGGGAGCCGTCGGAACCTCGCCCGAACTCGAGCTTGGTGTCGGCCAGTACGATCCCCCGCTCCCGGGCGATCGCCTCGGCTCGTTCGTAGACGGCGAGCGTCAGGCGGCGCAGCTCTGCCGCAGTGTCCGCACCGGCCAGCCGCTCGACGTAGGAGAAGGCGACGTTCTCGTCGTGCTCCCCACGCTCGGCCTTGGTGGCCGGGGTGAAGATCGGCATCGGCAGACGCGAGCCGTCCAGCAAACCGGCTGGCAGTGCGATACCGCAGAGCGAGCCCGTCGCCCGGTAGTCCACCAGCCCGGATCCGGCGAGATACCCGCGGGCGACGCATTCGACAGGAAACATGTCGAGCCGCTGGCACAGCAGCGCCCGGCCGGCGACCACCGCCGGCACGTCGGTCGACACGAGATGATTCGGCACGAGATCGGCGAGCCGTTCGAACCACCAAGCCGAGAGTGCGGTGAGCACCCGGCCCTTGTCGGGGATGGTCGATGCAAGAACATAGTCGTAGGCGGAGATCCGGTCGCTCGCGACGATGAGCACGACATCGTCACGGCCGTCGAGAACGTAGAGGTCGCGGACCTTGCCGGAGTAGACGTGCCGGTAGCCGGGCAACGCGGTCGGGGACATCAGCGACAGGGTAAACCGTGGGTTGCCGGATGGATCAAAGGATTGGCCCGGGGTCGTACGCCGCAGCGTCGGGATACGCGGCGGCGAGCTTCTCGATCCTGTCGGCGACATTGGCGATCTGGGTGGCCGCCGCGCCAGTGAACTCCAGCGGCCGGCGAATCGTCTGCTCGATGGTCGCGCGGTCGGCCTGTATTGCGGGATCCGCAGCCAGCCGGTCGAGCAGGTCGTTGTGTTCGGTGCCCTGCTCGCGCACCTGCGCCGCGACGTCGAGCGCGTGCCGCCTGATCGCTTGATGAGCCGTCTCGCGGCCGACGCCAGCTTTGACCGCGGCCATCAACACCTTGGTCGTCGCGAGGAAGGGCAGGTAACGATCCAGCTCTCGAGCGATGACGGCGGGATAGGCCCGGAGCTCGTCGAGAACTGTGAGGAAGGTCTGGAACAGCCCGTCGACGGCGAAGAACGCGCCAGGTAGCGCGACCCGGCGGACCACCGAGCACGACACATCCCCCTCGTTCCACTGGGCACCCGCCAGCTCCGCCGTCATCGAGGCGTAACCCCGCAAGACGACCGCGAGGCCGTTGACCCGCTCGCACGAGCGGGTATTCATCTTGTGCGGCATCGCCGACGAACCCACCTGGCCTGGCTGGAAACCCTCCGTCACCAACTCGTGCCCTGCCATCAGCCGGATCGTCGTGGCCAGCGACGACGGCCCGGCGGCGACCTGAACCAGGGCGGACAGCACGTCGTAATCCAACGACCGCGGATAGACTTGGCCGACGCTCGTCAACACGTGATCGAAGCCCAGGTGCCGGGCCACGCGGCGTTCGAGTTCTGCCAACCGTTCGGCATCGCCGCCGAGCAGTTCGAGCATGTCCTGAGCGGTTCCGACCGGTCCCTTGATCCCCCGTAACGGGTAGCGCCTCAGCAGGTCAGCCACGCGGTCGAACGCGACGAGCAGTTCGTCGGCCGCCGTGGCGAACCGCTTGCCCAGAGTTGTCGCCTGTGCTGCGACGTTGTGGGTCCGACCGGTGATCACCAGCTCCGCGTGTTCTGCGGCCAGCCGCGCCAGCCGAACCACGGCGGCCACGCAACGGTCTCGCACCAGCTCCAGCGACCTGCGTACCTGGAGTTGCTCGACGTTCTCGCTGAGGTCGCGGCTGGTCATGCCCTTGTGCACGTCCTGGTGGCCGGCAAGGGCGTTGAATTCGTCGATGCGCGCCTTGACGTCGTGCCGCGTCACGCGTTCCCGCTCGGCGATGCTCACGAGATCGACGTCTTCGACCACCGACTCGTATGTGTCGATCGCCCCATCAGTAACAGGAACGCCGAGGTCTCGCTGCGCCTTCAGCACGGCGAGCCAGAGCTCCCGCTCCAGGACGATCTTGTGCTGAGGAGACCAGATCAGCTTCATCTCCGGCGAGGCGTAACGAGACGCAAGGACGTCGGCAATCACGGGTTCGCCGGGCACGGCGGCCATTGTCCCCTACAGCCGAACGCGATCCGGAATACGGGAGCTTGCCTCGCAAGTTGGCCGGACATGACGCGACCGGTGCGGATCGGTGTCCAACTCCAACCCCAGCACGCGGAGTACGCCGACATCCGCCGAGCTGTCGCCGCTGCCGAAGAAGCGGGGGCTGACATCGTCTTCAACTGGGACCACTTCTTCCCACTCTACGGAGTTCCCGACGGCAAGCATTTCGAATGCTGGACGATGCTCGGAGCCTGGGCGGAGGCGACGAGCCGGGTCGAAATCGGTGCCTTGGTGACGTGCAACGCGTACCGGAATCCCGAGCTTCTCGCCGACATGGCGCGAACCGTCGACCACATCTGCGGCGGCCGGCTCATTTTCGGCCTCGGATCCGGCTGGTTCGAGCGTGACTTCGACGAGTACGGCTATGAGTTCGGCACTGCCGGAACCAGACTGGACGCGTTAGGAGAGGCGCTGCCACGCATCAAGAAGCGATGGAGTCGGCTGAACCCCAGCCCGACTCGTGACATCCCGGTGCTCATCGGCGGCGGAGGCGAGCGCAAGACGCTGCGCTTCACCGCCCAGCACGCAACGATCTGGCACAGCTTCGGCAACGCGTCGACGCTCGCGCACAAGTCCAAGGTGCTCGACGACTGGTGCGCGGAGGTCGGGCGGGATCCGGCCGAGATAGAGCGCTCGACAGGCGTCCGGCGCGATCCGGCATCGGTTGCCGACGAGCTGCTCGACATCGGAGTGACGCTTTTCACGATTGGGTTGTCCGGTCCTGCGTATGACCTTGGATTGGTCCGCGACTGGATCGCGTGGCGTGATGATCAGGCGCGCGACTGAAGGCGGACCTCGCGCGGGAGCTGGGAGAACGCGGGGGGCGAAGCCCCTCGCGGGTGCAGCTGAGGTTCAGGAACGCGCACGGCGTTGAGGACGGCCGCCTCGGCGATGTCGCGTCGGAAGTGACTGCCCTCCAAGCGGATCCGTTCGACGGCAGTATACGCTCTGCCGCGGGCTTGGGCGAGATCCGCACCCGCAGCCGTTACCGAGAGAACCCGGCCGCCGCTGCTGACCAGCTGGCCGACTGAGTTCCGTCGGGTACCGGCATGCAGCACGTCAACTCCGTCGACAGCCTCCGCGTCTGCGAGCCCCTCGACGACATCGCCAGTCCGTGGCGAGGCGGGATATCCCGCCGCAGCGACCACGACGGTCACGGCCGAGCCGTCCCGCCAGCGCAGTGGCGGCAGATCGCGCAGGGAACCCGCGGCAGCCGTGCGCAGTAGAACGCCGAGAGGCGAGCCCAGCCGGGCCAGTACAGCCTGGGTCTCCGGATCGCCGAACCGCGCGTTGAACTCCACGACGCGGACGCCGCGGGAGGTGAGGGCGAGCCCTGAGTACAGGACGCCGGTGTACGGCGTGCCGCGTCGATGCAGCTCCGCAATGGTCGGGCGGACGATTCTGTCCAGTACGTCGTCAACAAGGTCACCCGGCGCCCATGGCAACGGTGTGTAGGCCCCCATGCCACCCGTATTCGGTCCGGTGTCGCCATCGTTGACTCGTTTGAAGTCCTGTGCCGGTGACAGCGGGACGACCGCCGCGCCGTCGGTGACGCAGAACAGCGAGACCTCGGGACCGTCGAGGTACTCCTCGATCACGACCCGTTCGCACGCCGCCGCGTGAGCGAGCGCGGCGGCACGGTCTTCGGTCACGACGACACCTTTGCCGGCTGCCAGGCCGTCGTTCTTGACGACGTAGGGAGGACCGAACCGGTCCAGCGCATTCTCGGCCTGCGCTGGGGTGTCGCAGACTACGGCCATCGCCGTCGGAACCGCGGCGGCGGCCATGACCTCCTTGGCGTACGCCTTCGAGCCCTCGAGCCGGGCCGCGCGGGCCGAGGGACCGAAACAATCGATACCGGCCGCCCGCACGGCGTCGGCCGCCCCCGCGACCAATGGACCCTCCGGCCCGATCACGACCAGGTCAGCGCCGATGCGTTGCGCCAGGTCGGCTACAGCGCGCGGGCGCATCGGGTCGACCGGATGCGACTGTGCAACGTCGGCCGCTATCCCGGCATTGCCCGGACCGGAGTGGACCTCGGCGACCCCTGGATCACGGAGCAAGGCACGGACGAGCGCATGCTCGCGCCCGCCGGTCCCGACGACCAGTACCCTCACGGCCGCGAGCCTAGGCCATGCCCGTCCTCGCTGAATAACTCCGCGAATACGACCGTGTTTCGACGCCCTAAACGCGGATTTGTTCAGCGAAGACGCAGTTGAGGCGGCGGACCGGGATTCGCAGGCTCAGGTTTCGGCCAGGCCGATCCGCGCGTGGGCGCGACGCAGCACGGCCGGCGCGTACCATGACCACTCACCGAGCAGCCGCATCGAGGCGGGGACCAGGACGCCGCGCACCAGGTTCGCGTCGATGAGAATCGCCAGGCCCGCGCCGAGGCCGAACAACTGCAGGAAGCTGATCTCGCCGACCAGGAAGGCGAAGAACGAGACCGCGATCAAGGCGGCGGCCGTCGTCACGATCCGACCGGTGTGAGCCAGCCCGTGGATGGTCGCTTCGTCGATGCTCGCACCGGCGTCGTGGCGTTCCTTGATTCGGCTGATCACGAAGACTCGCCGCCGAACCTCCGCTCGAGATCGCGATCGCCCCGATGGCGAGTGGCAACAGCGCTGCCACAACACTGCCGAAATCTCCAGCTCTGGTTGGCTCGGGTGTCCCACAGTCACCCACCGGAAGCCGTTACCCATCCGGACGTCGGTTCGCTCGACGAAACCGAGCTTGTCCACGTAGAACGCCTTGGCGGCGTCCTGATCCGAGACGTACAGCGTGCACAGCGAAACGTTGGTGATCACGTGACGAACCTAGGACGACCTGACAGCCACGGGCTGCTTCAAAGTTGCGATGTTCGGTCGCCGATCGCTCAGGCCGTGCATGAAGGCGTGTCAGCCGGGATCCGGGGTACGCGGCGAAGCTGGCCTGGTACGCCGATGGAGAGACGCCGACCAGCGCTGAACTACGACCCCAGGCTGGTATAGCCGACCAGCATGCACACCTCGGTGACGTTGAGGTTCGTGGCTCGCATAAGATCCTGGGCCCGTTCGATGCGTCGTTCAGCAAGGTACGCCGCTGGTGTCGTGCCCTATGCGAGGGCGAAGCAGCGAAGGAAGTGGAACTTGGAGACCCGAGCCGCATCCGCCAGCTCGTCGAGGTCGAGCGGCTCGGCACAGTGCCGGTCGATGAGGTCGTGCGCCCGACACAGGTGCACCAGGAGATGTTCCGGTGCGCGAATTATCAGGCCATTCTCACCCGCCGGTAGACAACCACGATCAGCGGTTTGCGGCAGCACAATCGATGACGAACTGCGCGGCTTCGCGTCGGTACTGACGCAGAGCCGCGATCTGGTCGTCGTCCGGTTCCTCCGATGCCTGCGCGCGGTCGGCCAGGTCCGCGACCCGCAGGGCCTGAAGGAGGATACGGCGGTTGGGGAAGTCCTCGACCTCGAGTGAGATCGTTCCTTCAACGGCGGCGAGCCGCGACCGCACCGCCGGCTCGAACTTCTGGTGGTCTTCCTGGCCCAGTACCAGCAGCAGGTCGTCGGCATACCCGATCGCGGACACGACCTGGTGACAACCGTCACCCGGATCGGTGTACGTCGCGAGCGCGTCGGCGCCGTCCGGCTCACCGTCTCCGCACCCGGCAACCAGGAGAACGGCTGCCAGGATCAGCTGCGGGCTCCGCATCGGCTCAGGGAGTCAGCGGGCGGGTGACGACGGTGTGCTCGCGGCCGGGTCCGACGCCGACAGCCGACACTGGCGCACCGCAGAGATCCTCGACGGCGGACACATAGTCGCGGGCCCCCTGGGGAAGGTCACCGAACGACCGAGCACCGGAGATGTCCTCGCCCCATCCGTCGACGTATTCGTACATCGGCACGGCGTGGTGGAACTCGGTCTGCGTCATCGGCATGTCGTCATGCCGAACGCCGCCGATGTCATAGGCGACACACATGGGGATCTTGTCCCTGCCGGTCAGCACGTCCAGCTTGGTGAGCACGAAGTCGGTGACACCGTTTACCCGCGCCGCGTACCTGCCGATGACCGCGTCGAACCAGCCGCACCGCCGCGGACGTCCGGTCGTCGTGCCGTACTCGGCACCGGCATCGCGCAACTGTCGCCCGTCGATATCGTGCAGCTCGGTGGGAAACGGGCCTTCTCCGACCCGCGTGGTGTACGCCTTCATCACCGCGATCACCCGGTTGATCCGGGTGGGTGGGATTCCGGACCCGGTGCATGCGCCCCCAGCCGTCGGGTTCGAGGACGTGACGAACGGATAGGTGCCGTGATCGACGTCCAGCAGCGTGGCCTGACTCGCTTCGAGCAGAACCGTCTGCCCATCGTCGAGCGCCTGGGACAGCAGCGCCGTGGTGTCGGTGACCATCGGCCCCAGCCGGTCTGCGAAGCTGAGCAGCTCGTCGGCGACGTCGTCGACCGTGATCGCCCGCCGGTTGAATACCTTGACCAGCAGTTGGTTCTTCTGCTCGAGCGCACCCTCGACCTTCTGCCGCAGGATCTTCTCGTCGAAGAGATCCTGGACCCGGATCCCGACCCGGGACATCTTGTCCGCATACGTCGGTCCGATACCGCGGCCCGTCGTCCCGATCCGCCGGTTGCCCAGGAAGCGCTCGGTCACCTTGTCCAGCGTGCGGTTGTACGACGTGACCAAGTGCGCGTTGGCGCTCACGACCAATGTCGACGTATCGACGCCGCGGGCCTCGAGCGCGTCGATCTCGTCGAACAGTACCCCGAGGTCTATGACGACTCCGTTGCCGATCACCGGCACCACACCGGACCTGAGGATGCCCGACGGGAGTAGGTGCAGCGCGTACCTCTCGCCACCGATCACGACGGTATGGCCGGCGTTGTTACCGCCGTTGAACTTGACCACGTAGTCGACCACGTTGCCGAGCAAATCGGTCGCCTTGCCTTTGCCCTCGTCGCCCCATTGGGCACCCACCAGCACGATCGCAGGCACGTATGGCACCCCTTCCTGAGCAGGAGACGCGGCGACTGGTGGGTATGCGGGCGCACAGCCCGAGCAGAGGGTACCCCGGTGTATGCGGGGCCAGAGCCCCCGCAGGTGGCGGGTACCCCGGGGGCATGCGGCGGCGGAGCCCCCCGCAGGTGGCGGGTACCCCGGGGGCATGCGGGGGCGGAGCCCCCCGCAGGTGGCGGGTACCCCGGGGGCATGCGGGGGCGGAGCCCCCGCAGGTGGCGGGTACCCCGGGGGCATGCGGCGGCGGAGCCCCCGCAGGTGGCGTCAGATCAGCTTGCGCCGGGCTGCCTCGACGCCGGCCTGGAAACGGGTCGTCGCACCGAGCTCGCCGATCTGCTCAGCGACCCGCCGGCGTACCGTCCGCAACGAGACTCCCAGCTGCCGAGCGATGGTCTCGTCCTTGGCGCCGGCTGCTAGCAGCTTGAGCACTTGCAGGTTCTGGTGATCGCCGGCCGGTTGCATGCCCGGCAGGGCAGCACCTTGCCGCCACAGGACGTCGAACAACAACCGCAGGGAATCCACCACTCCGGGGGTTCGCACGATGACGCGTCGGGCCGGAAAGCTGCCCCACTCGACCGGAACCAGGGCCGCTTGGACACCGAAGACCATCAACCGTGCTGGCGGCGAAGGCAGTAATCGAACATTCTCGCCGAGCTCGGCCCACCTTCGCACGGTGGCCAGCCATTGCGGCCGATGCAGCGCCTCGGTGGGGTAGATGCTGCGGACGCCCCGTCCGCCAGCGGCTTCCCGCGCGATGAGGGTGTCCTGTTTGGGCCAGCCCGGCCGGTCCAGCCACTCCACCGTATGGATCAGGAGCACCTCACCTGTGGTGCTCCGAAGGAGAGCGTCGACGACCGCGCCGACTTCGGGGCCGGCGTGGACCTCGACCGGTTGCAGTGGCGAGCCGACGAATTCGGCGCCGCGTTCTTCGGCCGCGTAGTCCGCGATGGCGGCCCGCAGACTCGCCAACGCTCGTTCGCGATCGAGCAGGCTTCGGGCCTCCAGCTCCCCCAACCGGCCCAGCGCGAGGTGCGGTGACAGTGCGAAGATCAGCCCGTCGCTGTGCGCAAGCAAACCCAGCTCGACAAGCGGAGCGAGTTCGGCTTCGACCTCGGCGTGCTCCCAGCCGAGCAGGCTGATCAGCTTCGCGGTCGTCGTCCGACCTTCCCGCAGCACCGCGCGGTACAGCCGGTCCCCTCGGGGGCCGATACCGAAGCTCTCTAGCGGCAAGTCATGCGTGGTGGACGTCACAGTTGGCAGGTTAGCGCCAGTGTCACTAAAATGCCGTATTGATCATGGTGCGCGATGCATCATAGAAGCTGAGGCCGCCGGGAACGCTGCAGGGGACGATTCCGGCGGCCTCAGCTCGTGCCCATCAGGTGATCCGCTGGCCAGCCGAGCGCAGCGCCTCGCACGCTTCGACGACCCGGGCGGCCATGCCCGCCTCGGCCGCCTTCCCCCATGTGCGGGGGTCGTACTGCTTCTTGTGTCCGACCTCACCGTCGACCTTCAACACGCCGTCGTACTTGGTGAACATGTGGTGCGCCACCGGCCGGCTAAATGCGTACTGCGTATCGGTGTCGACGTTCATTTTGACGACCCCGTAGTCGACTGCCGTGCGGATCTCGTCGAGGGAAGACCCGGATCCACCGTGGAAGACCAAGTCGAACGGCTTGTCGACGCCGGTCTTCTCGCCGACCGCCTTCTGGATCTCGTCCAGGATCTCTGGACGCAGTTGCACGTTGCCTGGCTTGTAGACGCCGTGGACGTTTCCGAACGTCAGCGCGGTCAGGTAGCGGCCTCGCTCCCCCGTGCCAAGCGCGGCCGCGGTCGCAATGCCGTCCTCGGCGGTGGTGTAGAGCTTCTCGTTGATCTCGTGCGATACCCCGTCTTCTTCGCCGCCGACGACACCAACCTCGATCTCGAGCACGACGTTTGCTTTGGCGGCGGCGGACAACAGTTCCTCGGCGATCTGCAGGTTCTCCGCCAGCGGCACCGCTGACCCGTCCCACATGTGCGACTGGAACAACGGCGGCTCACCCTTGGCGACACGTTCTGTGGAGATGGCCAGCAGTGGGCGGACGAGGCTGTCGAGCTTGCCCTTTGGGCAATGATCCGTGTGCAGCGCGATGTGGACGTCGTAGTTGCGCGCCACCTCGTAGGCGAACGCCGCCAAGGCGGACGCACCCGCGACCATGTCCTTGACGTTGGGCCCGGACAGGTATTCCGCCCCGCCGGTCGACACTTGGACGATGCCGTCGCTGCCGGCGTCGGCGAAGCCACGTAACGCGGCGTTGAGAGTCTGCGAGGACGTCACGTTGATCGCCGGGTACGCGAAGGCGCCGGACTTCGCCCGGTCGAGCATCTGGGCGTACGTCTCCGGGGTGGCTATAGGCATCGGGACTCCTTGCGTGGGACGTCGGGACACTCTCCCGGCCAGTATTCCGCGACGACGCCCGTGCTGCACCGCCGGTCCGGACGCTGGGCGATAGCCTCGCATCCGGCGCAAGCCGGACGGCCGACCCGAGGAGCTCAGCTGTGCCCGAGCGAACCGCCACGGTGGCCAGCAAGGTTGGTCTGCACGCGCGACCGGCAGCGGTATTCGTCAAGGCGGCTGCAGAAGCGGCTGTCCCGGTCACGATCCGGAAGAAGGACGGCGTGGCAGTCAACGCCGCCAGCATCTTGTCGATCATGACACTGGGGGTGTCGCACGGCGACGAGGTCGTGCTCGCCGCGCAGGGAGACGGCGCCGACGCTGTTCTCGACGCGCTGACGGAGTTGCTCGAGCAGGACCTCGACGCCCCTGCTCGGTGAAACGTGAACGCCAAGCGCTGGCCATCACCAGGCTTGTTGATACCTCCCTAGGCCTGCAAGCCTTGCGGCGTATGCACAGGGGTGGCCCCGTGGTCATTCCGACGCTGGTTCCGCCGGAAATGTCTGCGGCAGCGGCTAGCGTTTCGCGGCGATGAGCGACACGCCGCAGCGCCGACCCGACGGTCGCCTGTCGCGGTGGTGGGCAGGCACCACGAGCGGGCTGCCGCGGCCGTTCTGGTACCTGCTGGCCGGGGCATTCGTGAACCGGCTCGGCTACATGGTGGAGCCGTTCCTGGCGCTCTATCTGGCCGGGCCACGCGAGCTCGATCCGTCGACCGTCGGCGTTGTCCTCGCGGCGTTCGGCGCTGGGGCGTTCGCGTCGCAACCGATCGGCGGCTACCTGGCCGACCGGTACGGCCGCCGCGCGACACTCGTCGGCGGAATGATCGGCACGGCCGCCAGTTTCATGCTGCTCGCCTTGGTGCGCGGCCTGGGCCTGATGGGCGTCGCGGCCTGCGTATCCGGTGTCGCGATAGACCTCTACCGACCAGCGGTCTCGGCGATGATCGCCGACCTGGTGGCGCCGGAGAACCGAGCCAAGGCGTTCGCGCTGCTGTATTGGGCGATCAACCTGGGGGTTGCCGCCGCGGGCATCACCGGCGGATTCCTCGCCACGCGGTCGTACTGGTTGCTGTTCATGGTCGACGCGGCGACCTGCCTGGCGTTCGCACTGCTGATCGCGCAAAGGGTGCCAGAGACCCGGCCCGAACGGCAGCCCGGAGATCAGGCCGGATACGGGCGCGCGCTCTCCGACGGACTGCTGGTGACCCTCACCGCGGCCACGCTGCTCGGCGCGATCGTGTACATGCAGAGCTTCATCACGTTGCCGCTGGCGGTAGCCGCCGACGGCCTCGGCCCCGACGCTTATGGAGTCATCTACGCGGTGAACCCGGCGGTGGTGATCCTGGCCCAGGTGCTGGTTCTGCGGGTGATCGACCGGCTGCCGGCTGTGCCCACCCTCGCTGCCTCGGCGATCGTGATGGGCATCGGATTCGCGCTGACGATGTTCGCTTCGTCGGTCCCGTTGTTCATGGTCACGGTCATCGTGTGGACCCTCGGCGAGATTGGCTTCAACGCGGTCGGGCCCGCCCTGGTCGCCGACATCGCGCCGCCTGCACTTCGCGGCCGGTACAACGGCATCGTCGGCATGTCGTTTGGCGCCGCTGCGTTCGTGGCGCCGTTGGTCGGCACGGCAGTTCTCGAGAGCTACGGCGAGCCCGCCCTATGGACCGGCTGCCTGATCGTCAGCATCGTCGCGGCTGCACTCATCACAGCGATGGGGCCAGGCATCAAAGCAAGACGAGCGGCGTTGTCAGAGGCCGCGCTCGGCCAACCCGGGTAGCTCGGACCGGACGGCCTGCCGGGCCTGCCGCGCATTGGGGGCCGCCACGGCGAGTTCGGCCGTCCGCACGCATTCGGCATATGAGGTCGACCGGAGCGCCGCGGCGACGTCGGGGATTGCCCGGGGCGTCATCGACAAGCTGCTCGCACCGAAGCCGACCAGCGCACACGCGAGGGCGGGATCGGCGGCTGCCTCCCCGCACACGCCGACCGGCCGGTCGCGGTCCTTGCCCGCTTGGCACGTCAGCTGTACCAGCCGGAGCACCGCCGGTTGCCACGGGTCATTCAACGCGGCCAGTGCGCCGACACTGCGATCGGCGGCCATCGTGTATTGAGTCAGGTCGTTCGTACCGATGCTGGCGAACTTCGCTGAACGCAGCAGGTCCGCGGCCGAAAGGGCTGCAGACGGCACTTCGATCATGACGCCTGCGCTGTCCAGGCCGGCGGCCTGGCACCGCTGGACGAACTCGGCGGCCTCGTCGACGGTTGCCACCATCGGGGCCATCACCCACACCTCTGCTCTTTCGCGCTTGGCTGCACGCGCGATCGCCGTGAGTTGATCTGTCAACAGCTGCTCGGAACGCGCGGAGATCCGCAACCCCCTGATACCCAGCGCGGGATTCGGCTGCACGGACTGCTCCAGGAACGGCAACGGCTTGTCGGCGCCTCCGTCCAGGGTGCGCAGCACGACCCGACGCCCGGGAAACGCCGCCAGAACCTGCTGGTACGCCGCGACCTGCTCGTCGACCCCAGGCGCTAGCGGATGGTCGAGGAAACAGAACTCGGTTCGGAACAGCCCGACTCCCTCCGCCGCAGCGTCGACGGCGGCATCGACCTGAGCCGGGGCGCCCACGTTGGCCATCAGCCGTACCGGATGGCCATCTGCCGTCCGTCCCCGCCCGTCGAAAGTCCGGACGCGTCGAGTGACGTTGTGCACATGTGCGACCTCGGCCGAGCCAGGATCGGTCCGCAAGGTTCCCGCGGAACCGTCCACCAGGACGATGGTCTCGTCGGCGAGCTCGAGCACGCCGGTGGCCGCGACCACCGCCGGGATGCCGACCGACCGCAACAGAATCGCGGTGTGCGATGTCGGCCCGCCGTGAGCGGTCGCGACCGCCACACAGGCCGTCGGATCCAGCATCGCTGTGTCAGTCGGAGCAAGATCGCGTGCCACAAGCACGTACGGTCCGGGCCGCTCCGGGAGTCCCGGCGCCGGCAACCCGGACAACTCGGCGACGATGCGGTCCCGGACATCAGCCACATCGCGGGCCCGCTCGGCCAGATAACCCCCGAGCGCCATGAGCGCAGCGGCCATCTCGCCAGCCGTGTCCCACACCGCTCTGGCCGGTGACACCAACGCCGAAACCCGCTGTTTGGCCCCGTCGACGAGAACCGGATCGACAGCCATGAGCGCCGCGGCCTCGAGAACAGCCTTGCCGTCGCCGCGGGCCTTCGCTGCACGGGCGGACAATTGGTCGCTGACTCGGTCCGCGGCGACGCTGATCCGCTCGGCCAGTGCCGCGAAGTCGGCGCCCTCAGTCGGTTCTGCGTCGGCGGAGGGTGCGGCGACCGGGCCTGGCATCCGCACGATCGGACCCACCGCCCGCCCTGGGCTCACTCCGATCCCGACGATCTCAGCCATGGCGGCTACTCTCGCGTGACTGGAGGGTTTTCCACGTCTCCTGGCTCGGATGACGTGAGAGTTCCTCCAGTCGCCGGGGAGTCGGGATGGTCTGGCGAGCCGGCGCCCACGCCAGCCTCGACGAGTTCGGCAGCCTCGGCTCCGAGTGACACCTCCGTCGCCTCCGGCGTGTCCTCACGGCCAGGGGTCCGCAGATTCCAACGCGTGATCACCCACCGGAACAACAGGTAGTAGATGACCGCGTAGACCAAGCCGATCAGGACGAGAAGCAGCGGTTGCTCCGCGATCCGGTAGTTGAGCACGTAGTCGATCGCCCCGGCCGAGAAGCCGAATCCGTCGCGCACGCCCAGCGCGTTGACCAGGGCCAGGGAGGTACCGGTCAGCACCGCGTGGATCACGTAGAGCGGGAAGGCAACGAACAAGAAGGAGAACTCGATCGGCTCCGTCACGCCGGTGACGAACGACGTCAGCGCCGCCGTCAACATGATGCCGCCGACGACCTTCTTCTGCGCCGGGCGAGCGGTCTGCCAGATCGCCAAGCCGGCCGCGGGCAGCGCGAACATCATGATCGGGAAGAAGCCGGTCATGAACGGCCCGGCCGTCGGATCTCCGCTGAGGAACCGCGCGATATCGCCGGTCACGACGGCACCGCTGTCGGTCGTGTATTCGCCGAGGGTGAACCATGGGAACGAGTTGAGGATGTGGTGCAACCCGAGGGGGATCAACAGCCGGTTCAGCGTGCCGTAGACGCCGCCGCCGAACACCTCATTCTCGGTGACCCACTTGCTCAGCTCGTACAAGCCACTGTCGAACGGCTTGTAGACGAAGCTCATCGCGACCCCGATGACCAGCGCCGCGAACGCCGTCACGATCGGGACGAACCGGCGGCCGCCGAAGAACGCCAGGTACGGCGGCAGTTTGATCCGGTAGTAACGCTGCCAGAGCAGAGCCGCCGTGATGCCGATGATCAGCCCGCCGAGGACGCCGAAGTTGATCAGCTCCTGGTCCACACCCTCCGGCGGCTCGCCGAGGATGTACGGCGACATGGCGTCAGTGACGGCCTTGAAAACGACATAACCGACCAGGGCGGCCAGCGCGGTGGATCCATCCGCCTTGCGTGCGAACCCGATCGCGACGCCAATCGCGAACAGCACCGGCAGGTTGGCAAACAAGGCGCCACCGGCCGCGCCGATCACGTCGGCGACCGGCTCCAGCCAGCGACCGAGCACGTTCGCCAGGCCGTGCTCGCCGAGCATGTCCGGCTGGCCGAGGCGCAGCAACAGCGCGGCCGCCGGCAACGCGGCGATCGGGAGCATCAGGCTGCGCCCGATTCGCTGCAACTGAGGCAAACCCGGGATTCCCCTGTTGCGACCCGTGGTCGAGGCAGTGGTAACCGACACGCGGAACCTCCCGACTGGTGCGAGCTGGTCCAGGTCAGTGTCCCAACCCGGCCGGCTGGTTGGCCGGATCGGTTCGATCAGGCTGACGAGGTACGGTCCGCGATGTGACCGAGACGATGATGGCGCGTGAGATCGCCGAGCAACCGGAGGCGATCGCCCGGACCCTCGACGCGCTGCGACCGCTCCGCAGCGAGATCGCCGCGCTGGCGTCCGGTCGGCGAAACGTGCTGTTCGTCGCCCGCGGGTCGTCGGACAACGCGGCCATCTACGGCCGATACCTGATCGAGGTTCACGCGAGGCACCCTGCTGGGCTCGCGGCTCCGAGCGTTGCCACTCATTACCGAGCCACGCTCGACCTGTCGGAAGCCGTCGTCGTGTGTGTGTCACAGTCGGGCGAAACTCAGGAGATCGTGGACACCCTCAACTGGGCCAGGCGGTGCGGCGCGCGGACCGTCGCGGTCACCAATGGCGACGGCAGTGCGTTGGCGTTGGCGGCGGACGTCGCACTGATCACCAGGGCCGGACCCGAATTCGCAGTCCCTGCCACCAAGTCGTACACCACGCAGCTGGCCGCGATGGCCATTCTGGCCAGCTCACTCGCCGATGATCAGACGGCGCTCGATGCCCATCTCGACCGGGTCCCCGGAGAGGTCGAGCGGTTGATCGATGCGCACGCGGGTGTCGGGGAGGCCATCGATCGGCTCGCGGAGAGCGTCGAAACGCTGGTGAGCGGGCGCGGCATCGTGTTCGGGACCGCCCTGGAGACGGCGCTCAAGTTGGAGGAGACCTGCCTGCGACCGGTGCGCGGGCTGTCCTACGCCGACCTGCGGCACGGCCCGATCGCGGTCGTCGACGCCGACCACGCGGCCGTGCTCGTCTCCGCGGCCGACGGCCCGATCGTGGAAGGCATGACCGAACTGGCTCACGACCTGCGCGCCCGCGGCGTGGCGGCAACCATCGGAATGGGCGGGGATGCGCGGTTCGCGGCCGCGTGTGATGTCGCTGCCGCGGGCCCAGACTTGCCCGAGCTGGTCGCACCGCTTGCGTTGGTCGTTCCGGCTCAGCTCGTCGTCGAAGGGCTGGCCCGTAGGCTCGGGCTGGACCCCGACGCGCCCCGCGGTCTGTCCAAGATCACTCAGACCGATCCCGTCGACCCCGACTGACTCGAAGGAGAACGATGAGCGCCGCCGAGCAGATCCTCGCCGCCCTCGGCGGGGCTGAGAACGTCATCGTTATCGAACCGTGCATCACCCGGCTGCGGGCAGAGGTCGAGGACCCCCGTCTGGTCGACGAGCCGGCGCTGAAGGCAGCCGGCGCGCATGGTGTGCTTCGGTCAGGGCACGCCGTCCAGGTTGTGGTCGGGCCGCAAGCCGATACGATCGCGTCCGACATCGACGACCTGATGTGACCTCGCACGAGGCAGCTACGGTCGTATTCGCACCGGTCGGCGGCCGGGCGCTGCCGCTGCACGAGGTGCCGGACCCGGTCTTCGCCGCAGCACTGGTGGGTCCCGGGGCGGCGATCGACCCGGCCGGCGGAGGCCGCGTGATCACGGTGTCTCCGGTCACCGGAAAGATCGTCAAACTCCATCCGCATGCCTTCATCGTGCAGACCGCCGACGGCGCCGCTGTGCTCGTGCACCTCGGTGTCGACACCATCCAACTGGCTGGCGAGGGCTTCGAGCTGCTCGTACCTGAAGGTGTCGAGGTCGCTGCGGGCGCCGGCATCGTCGCGTGGTACCCGGACCGTGTCGAGGCCCGTGGGTGGTACGCGGTCTGCCCCGTCGTCGCCCTCGACGCGCCGGCGTCGGCATTGTCGGGCGTGCGGGAATTCGGTGACCTCGCGGCGGGCGATCCGCTGTTCACCTGGAACCGGTAGCCGTCTCCGGTCAGAGCAGGTCTGCCGCTTTGCGGGCGGCAATGAGCACCGGATCCCAGACCGGAGAGAACGGCGGCGCGTAGGACAGGTCCACCATGGCCAACTCGGCCACCGTCAGCGCTGTCCAGAGCGCCAGGGCAAGCACGTCGATGCGCTTGGCCGAGCCCTTCCGGCCCACGATCTGGGCGCCGAGCAGCCGGCCGCCCGGTTTCTCCGCGAGCACCTTCACCGTCATCGGCTTGGCTCCGGGGAAGTAGCCGGCCCGGGTTGTCGACTCGGTCGTCGCCGTAATGAACTCCAGCCCCGCCCGCTGAGCGTCTTTCTCCCGCAGACCGGAACGCGCCACCTCTAAGTCGCAGACCTTGCTGATGGCCGTGCGGACCACGCCAGGAAATATCGCGTTACCCCCGCCCAGGTTGGTACCCAGAACCCGGCCCTGCTTGTTGGCGTGCGTCCCCAGCGGCACATGCACCGATGTACGCGCCACCCGGTCGAAGCATTCGACGCAGTCGCCAGCAGCCCAGATGCCGTCCTGTCCCTCCACCCGCATCCGGTCATCGACCTGCAGTCCCCCGTGGTCGCCGACCGGTAGTTCTGCATCCCGCGCAAGCGACGCCGCAGGTCTCACACCGATGCCGAGGACGACGATGTCGGTCGGGTAGGTCCGTCCGCCGGCGACCACAGCTTGCACAATGCCGTCATCGCCGGCCTCGAATCCCTCGACTGGCGTATCGGTCTCGACCTCGATGCCCATGCCCTCCATCGCGTCGTGCACCTGGCGACCAAGGTCGGGGTCAAGGGTGGACATGGGTTCAGAGGCTTTGTCGATGACGGTCACGTCCAGGCCACGCTCGATCATGGCCTCGGCCATCTCGATGCCGATATACCCGCCACCGACGACGACCGCCCGCTTGGGATCGTTCTCGTCCAGCCGGTCGAGCAGGTCCGCGCCGTCGTCTAGTGTCTGCACGCCGTGGATCCCCACGCTGTCGATGCCAGGGATGTCTGGCCGGATCGGTTCGGCGCCCGTCGCGATGATCAGTTGGTCGAACTCGATGGTCCCGGGTTCGTCGTTCTCTCGGTTCACGAAGTCGACAACCCGGCTTCCAGGGTCGATTCGCACCGCTTCCGTGCGCATCCGCACGTCGATCCCGTTCTTGCGGTGTTCCTCCGGCGTGCGGGCGACTAGCTCATCCGGGCCTTCGACCACACCGGCAACCCAGTACGGGATTCCGCACGCGGAATAGGACGTCCAGTGACCTCGCTCGAGCACGACGATGTCCAGGGTTCGGCCGTGCCGCTTCGCCACGCGCAGTGCTTGGGACGCGGCGCTCATTCCGCCTGCGTCACCGCCGATCACGACCACGCGTTCACTCATGGGCTCACCCTTCCCTAGTCACCTGATCGTCGATCCTGCACCTGATCAGCGTGTTGGAACTGATCAGGTGCGGCTACGCGGCGGGCCGGTGCCCCGACTGTGCACCTGGTCGCTTCTCGACACGTGGACCACCGACGATCAGGTGAAGCACGAGGCTCGGCAGACGCCGGTTATGCACCTGATCGTCAGCGACCGTCGCCCAGCGCCGGAACCCTGGAATCAGCTCACCGGTGACTGGCCGAAGCGGTGCCGGCGTATCCAAGCGTGCATTGCGATCGCCGCCGCCGCACCGGCGTTGATCGAGCGGGTGGACCCGTACTGTGCGATGGCCAGCAATGCGTCGACCCGATCGCGAGCGTCCTCGGACAGCCCCGGCCCCTCCTGCCCGAAGAGCAGCACGCAACGCTCCGGCAGGTCGAAGGTCTCCAGCGGCACCGCATCGGGCAAGTTGTCGACTCCCAGCACGGCCAGCTCGCGGTCGCGAGCCCACGTCATCAGGTCATCGACGGTCGCGTGGTGATGGACGTGCTGATAGCGGTCGGTGACCATGGCTCCTCGGCGGTTCCAGCGGCGACGGCCCACGATGTGGACGGCCGATGCCAGGAACGCATTCGCCGTGCGGACCACCGAGCCGATATTGAGGTCGTGTCGCCAGTTCTCGATGGCGACGTGGAACGGGTGTCGGCGCGTGTCGAGGTCGGCGACGATCGCCTCGTGCCGCCAGTAACGGTACTGGTCTGCAACGTTGCGGCGGTCGCCCTCGCGCAACAGATCGGGGTCGAGGCGGGGGTCGTCAGGCGGCGGACCGGTCCATGGGCCGACGCCCGGTTCGGCCTTTTCGTCCACGGCAGCCGAGCATGCCCGACGGCGCGAGCCGGCGGCTACTCGTCTTCGTAGGTCGTATCGACGGCCATACCCAGCGTGCGGACCACCCACCTGCCTGGAAACGACGCGGCCCGCCGGTGGAAAGCATCAGCGCTCCGTTCGTAGACGGCACGGCGCGCGTCTATCCGCCGCTCGGCGTCGTCGAGGCGCGCACGTAGGGCCGTCACGTGCGGGTCCTCGAGCAGCCTGGGCGAGCCGGCCACAGCGTCGGACAGCTCCGCCATTGCGGCATCGAGATCCCGTTCGGCTATCACCTGCTGCTTGGGTGATGCTCCCGGAAGGTCTGCCACGTCGCTGGCGTCGCGGATGCGATCCACCATGTCGATGCCGCTATCGGAACATACCCTGACGGCCTCGGCCAACTCTGTCGCCAGACCTCGACGCCGTCGAAGGGCGAGCAGCACCTGTTGCCACGATTCGTCGACCGTCGACTGCACCGATCGCAGCCGCATGGCCAGGAGGCCGGCGACGACGACCA
The DNA here is from genome assembly GCA_046726315.1 of Actinomycetota bacterium. Classification (GTDB taxonomy): domain Bacteria; phylum Actinomycetota; class Actinomycetes; order Jiangellales; family Jiangellaceae; genus JACVRX01. The sequence goes on from JBKPAG010000024.1 coordinate 92,491, forward strand.
ATACAGCAACCCCCATCGCGACGCCGATCCACACCCCCATCGCGATGATCGTAGGCCCGGTGGCTGCCCGTGGGTTGCCGGATCGGCGCTGGAAGTCGTCGTGACGACAGTGCAGCTGGCGTCAGGCCAGGCCGAGGTCGGCCAAGCGGTAAGCGGCGCGGTACTCGAGCCCGGCCCCCTCAATGCGTTCGCGGGCGCCGGTCGCGTTGTCGACGAGCACGGCGACGGCAACGACGTCAGCGCCTTCGGCGTACAGTGCCGCGACAGCGGCAAGCACGCTGGCGCCCGTTGTGGATGTGTCCTCGACTGCGAGCACCCGCCGACCGGCCACGTCAGGCCCCTCGATCCGACGCTGCAACCCATGAGCCTTTTCGCTCTTGCGGACGACGAACGCGTCGAGTAGCCGGCCGTGTGCCGCAGCGGTGTGGAGCATGGCAGCGGCGAGCGGGTCGGCGCCCAGCGTCAGCCCGCCGACGGCATCGAAGCTCAGGCCCGCAGTCAAGTCGAGCATCACCTGACCCACCAACGGAGCTGCGCGGCCGTCGAGTGTGATGCGCCGCAGATCGATGTAGTGATCGGCTTCCCGCCCCGAGGACAGCACAACCCGGCCGCGGAACACCGCCTTCTCGACGATCTGGCGGCGCAACTCGTCCTGCACGCTCACGATAAGCGAGCGTACGACGCGACACATCACCCAATCTGTCCTCGCTGAACAACTCCGCGTTAACCGGCCAGTTGGCGGGTCAATACACGGATTTATTCAGCGAGGACGCGGGCGGCGGCCTAGCGCGGCGGACTGCGCCTTCTTGACGTTGCGCATCGCGGCCGCACACTGCTCTTCGGTTGCCATGCGAGTCGGATACCCCGATCCAGGCGCGCTCACGTCCGTGGATTCTCCCGACGGCGGCCGGCCGGATACCGGCGGCCGGCGGCGATCACCGCACGGCGTGGCAGCCGAGGCATGACGGTGGCAACCGCCTTGTAGACAACACCAGGAATGGACACCGTCTTGCCGCGGGCCAGATCCCGCATCGCGGCCCGCACCAGATCGTCGGCGTCGAGCCAGAGGTAGGACGGCAGCGCCGACATGTCAATCCCGGCCCGATCGTGCATCTCGGTGCGTACGAAGCCCGGAGCCAAGACCATGGCCCGAACGCCCGTTCCGGACAGCGCGCCGGCCAGCCCCTCAGTGAACGCCGTGACGTAGGCCTTGGCGGCGCTGTAGCTGCCGCGCGGCACAAAGCCCGCAACGGACGACACGTTGACGACGGCTCCGCGTCCCCGCTCTATCATGCCGGGCACAGCTGCGAGCGTCAGCCGCAGCACGGCCCGCACAAGCACGTCGAGCAACCGCTCCTCGTCAGCGATGTCATTGGCGAGGAATCGACGGCGCAGGCTGAAGCCGGCGTTGTTGACGAGCAGGTCCACTGGGCGGTCGCCGTCGCGCAGCCGCTTCTCGACCAGAGCCGTGCCGGACGGCGTCGACAGATCGGCCCGCAGCACTTCGGCTTCCACATTGTGCCGAGAGCGCAAGTTGGCGGCGAGACTCTCCAGCCGTTCGACGTCGCGCGCGACCAGCACCACGTCGTCGCGCGCTGCCGCGAGTTGCCGGGCGAAGGCCAGCCCGATCCCCGACGTCGCGCCGGTCACCACCGCCGTCGGCATACCGCGATCCTTACGTGCCCACGGTCAGGCTCGGCTAACGGTGAGCGCGTCCTTGCTTTCGTCCAGGTCGACCACGACGGTGTCGCCGTCGCGGATCTCGCCGGCCAGGATCGCCGTGGCCAGCTGGTCACCGATCGCCGACTGGACCAGCCGCCGCAGTGGCCGGGCCCCGAAGACCGGGTCGTATCCGGTGAGCGCGAGCCACTCCTTGGCCGCGTCGGTCACTTGCAGCGTCAGCCGGCGGTCGGCAAGCCGGGCGGAGAGCTGGGCGACCTGGATCTCGACGATCCGGGCGAGTTCGTCCGCGCCGAGCGCGTCGAACAGCACGATTTCATCGAGCCGATTGAGGAACTCGGGCTTGAACGACGACCGAACGATCTCCATCACCTTGTCGCTCTTGGTGGCGTCGTCGAAGCCCGGATCGGCGAGGAACACCGAGCCCAGATTCGAGGTCAGGATCAGGATCGCGTTGCGGAAATCGACGGTGCGTCCCTGGCCGTCGGTGAGCCGGCCGTCGTCGAGGACCTGGAGGAGCACATCGAAGACTTCCTGGTGCGCCTTTTCGATCTCGTCGAGCAGAATGACGGAGTACGGCCGCCGCCGCACCGCCTCGGTCAGCTGCCCGCCCTCCTCGTAGCCGATGTACCCGGGCGGCGCGCCGACCAGGCGGGCGACCGTGTGCTTCTCGCCGTACTCGCTCATGTCGATGCGGACCATTGCACGCTCGTCATCGAACAAGAACCCGGCAAGCGCCTTGGCCAGCTCGGTCTTGCCGACGCCGGTGGGGCCGAGGAAGAGAAACGAGCCGGTCGGGCGATCCGGGTCGGAGATCCCGGCCCGCGCTCGGCGGACGGCGTCGGCCACAGCCCGGACCGCGGTCTGCTGCCCGACCACACGGCGGCCGAGCTCGTCCTCCATCCGCAGCAGCTTGCCGGTCTCGCCTTCGAGCAGGCGGCCGGCTGGAATGCCGGTCCATGCCGAGACGACATCGGCGATGTCGTCGGGACCGACCTCTTCCTTGACCATCGGGTCCGCGACCGGCGCTTCCGCCTCCGCCGCAGCGGCGAGCTCCTTCTCCAGCTCCGGCATTCGACCGTAGAGGATCTCGCTGGCGCCGGCGAGATCACCGTCGCGCTGGGCCCGTTCGGCCTGGCCGCGCAGCTCGTCGAGCTGCTCCTTGAGTGCGCCGACCCGGTTGAGACTGGACTTCTCCTGCTCCCAGCGAGCCTCCAGTGCGCGCAGCTCCTCCTCCGCGTCCGCGAGCTCGGCCTGCAGCTTGGTCAGCCGCGCGATCGAGGCTTCGTCGGACTCCTTCTCCAGCGCGAGCTCTTCCATCTTCAACCGGTCGACGGTGCGCCGTAGCGAATCGATCTCGACCGGGCTGGAGTCGATTTCCATGCGAAGCCGGGACGCTGCCTCGTCGACCAGATCGATGGCCTTGTCCGGAAGCTGGCGGCCGGTGATGTAGCGGTGCGACAACGTTGCAGCGGCGACCAGCGCGGCGTCGGAGATCTGCACCTTGTGATGCGCCTCGTACCGCTCCCGAAGGCCGCGCAGTATCGCGATGGTGTCCTCGACGCTCGGCTCGCCGACGTAGACCTGCTGGAACCGCCGCTCCAATGCAGCGTCCTTCTCGATCCGCTCGCGGTACTCGTTCAGCGTCGTCGCGCCGACCATCCGCAGCTCACCCCTGGCGAGCATCGGCTTGAGCATGTTGCCGGCGTCCATGGCGGAGTCGCCGCCTGCGCCCGCGCCGACGACGGTGTGCAGCTCGTCGATGAACGTGATGATCTGGCCGTCGCTTCCCCTGATCTCGTCGAGAACGGCCTTGAGCCGCTCTTCGAACTCGCCGCGGTACTTGGCGCCGGCGAGCATCGCGCTGAGGTCGAGCGCCACCAGTCGCTTGCCGCGCAGCGATTCCGGCACGTCGCCGGCGACGATCCGCTGGGCCAGCCCCTCGACCACGGCGGTCTTGCCCACTCCGGGTTCGCCGATGAGGACGGGGTTGTTCTTGGTCCGCCGGGACAGCACCTGGATGACCCGACGAATCTCGGCGTCTCGCCCGATGACCGGGTCGATCTTGCCCTCGCGGGCACGCTCGGTGATGTCGACGCCGTACTTGTTCAATGCGTCGTAGGTGCCCTCGGGATCGGGGCTGGTGACCCGTGCGCTGCCGCGGACCTGGGTGAAAGCCGCACGCAGCCGCTCGGCGGTGACGCCGTGGCGGTTGAGCAGCTGCCGCACGGGCGACTCGACGTGCGCCAGCCCGACGAGGAGATGCTCGGTGGACACATACTCGTCCTCCAGTTCGCGGGCAACCTCGCCGGCGTGCGACAGCACAGCGTAGGTTGGGCGCGCCAAAGCGGGCGCCGAGACGGTTGTGCCGGCGGCTGACGGCAGCGCGGCCACTGCGGCTTCGACGTCCCGGCGGACCGCTCCCGAATCGGCGCCCGCGGCCTCGAGCAGCGGCCCGGCCAACCCGTCGGTCTGCGCGAGCAACGCTCGCATCAGGTGCACGGGCTCGACGGCAGAGTTGCCAGCCGTCGCGGCACTCCGCACGGCGACCGACAGCGCCTCCTGAGCCCTGGTCGTCAGCTGGTCATTCATCGGTCTCCCAGTGAGCCGTTGTCATCAGTGTCTACCCAACCCAACCATCCCAAACTTGAGCCTGTTCCGCTCAACTCCTAACTGGCACGTTGGGTGGCGTGGCAGGGTTGACGGGGTGACACTGCTTGACCGGCTCGCGGCCATAGTCGGCCCGGAGCATGTGCTGACCGACGGTGCGCTCACCCTCGGATACCGCACCGACTGGACCGGCCGGTGGGAAGGACGAACACTGGCCGTCGTCCGCCCGGCCACGACCGCCGAGGTGGCCGACGTCGTCCGTGCCTGTGCAACGGCTGGGGTCTCACTGGTGCCGCAGGGCGGCAACACCGGCCTGGTCGGGGCATCCATCGCACATGACGGCGAGGTGATCCTGAGCCTGCGCCGATTAGACGTCATCGAGTCCGTGGATCCTGTCGAGCGAACCATTTCTGCTGGAGCGGGTGTGACCGTCGCGGCTGCGCAACGCGCGGCGACCGATTCTGGACTCGTGTTGGGCATCGACCTGGCTGCGCGGGACTCGGCCACGCTCGGAGGAGTGGTCGCGACGAACGCCGGCGGGCTGCGGGTCGTTCGTCACGGGTCCACCCGGGCACAGACACTCGGCTTGGAGGCGGTTCTGGCCGACGGGTCGGTGCTGCGCCGGTGGAACGGCCTGGCCAAGGACAACGTCGGCTACGACCTGATCGGACTGCTGACCGGTAGTGAGGGCACTCTCGCCGTCATCACGTCGGTACTCATGCGCCTGGTCTCTCTTCCGCGGGGTGTGCAGGTGGCGCTGGTCGGCGTCTCCTCGCTGGATGCGGCCACATCCGTGTTGGCGGCCGTCCGGAATGCTGGGCTGACCGTCGAGGCGGCCGAGTACTTTCATGCGGATGGGCTGGCGCTGGTTCGGTCCTCGTCGGGTCTGCGCCCGCCGTTTGCTCGGGAGTACCCGACCTACCTCCTGGTGGAACTCTCCCGTACCAGTGCGGACGAGGTGGCGGAGACCCTTGCCGGGCAGGGCGACCTGATTGGCGACGCGACCGTGGACGTGGGGCCCGGTAGTCGGTTCTGGGCCTACCGGGAGGGTCATACGGAGGCGATCAGCGCGGCCGCACCATCATTCGGTGGAGCGCCGGTAAAGCTGGACGTCTCCGTCCCAACGAGCCGAATCGCCCGCTTCGAGGCAGCACTTCGGACGATGGTGGCTGGGCGGTTCGATGGGGTAGAGGTGGTGACCTTCGGGCACCTTGCCGAGGGCAATGCGCACATCAACCTGCTCGGGCTGTCGCTCGAGTCAGCCAACGATGCCACCGACCTCGTACTTCGGCTCGTCATCGAGTTCGGCGGCAGCATCAGCGCCGAGCACGGAATCGGCCGCGCCAAGCAGCCGTGGCTATCGATGGCCCGGTCGCCCGCCGACGTGGCCGCCATGCAGGCGATCAAGCGCGCCCTCGACCCGGCTGGCGTCTTCTCACCCGGCGTCATGCTTCCGCCTGCCAGCTGAAAATGAGGCCGAGGCGGGGCCAACCCTCAGGTTTGGGGGGTGCGGGCAATCCGGTGAGCGTGCGCGGGAAGATCAGGTGATGATTCGACCGAACCTCGGGCGCAGCATTCACCTGATCGTTTGAGGTCCACCGACTGAGACACGATCAGGTGAGCATCCGGTTGCTGCTATCCAGCTGACGCCTTCACCTGATCGCTGACGGCGCGGCGATCAGGTGAAGTAACCGAGATCAGGTGATCATCCGGCGAGGCTCGAACCGGGCGAGCGTGTGCGGGGCAACCTTGGCAGCCAGCCAGGAGAACTCAGCGCTCAGCTCGGCCAGCCGCTCCCGGACGGCGTCGAGCTCATCCTCGAGTTCGAGGATGCGCTTGATGCCCGCGAGGTTCACGCCCTCCTCCTGGGACAGCCGCTGAATCTCCCGGAGCAGCTGGATGTCGCGCAGCGAATACCGCCGGCTACCTCCACCGGCCCGGCCGGGAGAGACCAGGCCCAACCGGTCGTACTGCCGGAGAGTTTGCGGGTGCATGCCCGCCATCTCGGCTGCCACGGAGATGACGTAGAGAGGCTCGTCGTCACGGACGAGGCGGGCGGCGCCGGTCACGGTCACGACGAAGCGGGAGCCGGCGTCCATGCCTAGCCGCCCTTCTGCGCCGACTTCATCAGGTCGGCCCGGATGTCGTCGCCGGACGTCGCCGCGCGGAAGTGCTCCAAGGCCTCCTTGGCCTGACCGTCCACCCGCTGCGGCACCCTGATCTCGACGGTCGCCAGCAGATCACCGCGGGTCCCGTCGGGCCGGGCGGCGCCTCGTCCGCGCACCCGGAAGGTACGACCGTTCGGCGTGCCAGGAGGCACCTTCAGGGTTACCGGAGCACCGTTGAGCGTCGGCACCTTGATCTCCGCGCCCAGCGTCGCTTCGGGGAAAGTCACCGGCACAGTCACCGTGAGGTGCTCGCCGCGTCGACCAAACACCGGGTGCGGGGAGACATGCACCAACACGTACAGATCTCCGGCCGGGCCTCCGCGCTCGCCCGGTGCGCCCTTGCCCTTGAGCCGGATGCGCTGTCCGTCGCGGACGCCGCCGGGGATGCGCACCCGCATCACCCGGCTGGTCGTTCCGCGCCCTGAGCCGTTGCAGACCGGGCACGGGTCGTCGACCACCAGGCCGCGGCCTCGGCACTCGCGGCAGGGCTCGGACAACGAGAACCGTCCACCCGCCTCTCTGTTGGTATGCCCAGTGCCGTTGCAGGTAGGGCAGACCCGAGGCACTGTGCCTGCACGTGCGCCGGTCCCGGCACAGGCAGTGCAGGCCGAGGCGCTGGTCATGCGCAGCGGAACGGTGACGCCGTCGACGGCCTCCGTGAAGCCGATCGTGACCTCGCTCTCGATGTCGGCTCCGCGGCGTGGCTGGGTGGTCCGAGCCCGTTGCCCGAACAGGCCTCCGAACACGTCGCCGAGCCCGCCCGCCGCGCCACCGGGGGACGACCCGCCGAACAGGTCACCGAGGTCGAAGTTGAACGAACCGCCCGTGCCGGATCCCCCGCCGGTCGGCACCCGGAAGCCGCTGCCGAACAGCGACCGCGCCTCGTCGTACTCCTTGCGCTTCTCCGCGTTGGAAAGCACCGAGTAAGCCTCCGAGACCTCCTTGAACCTGGTCTCCGAGGCCTTGTCTGCCGAATTGTGGTCCGGGTGCAGGTCCCGGGCCAGATTGCGGTACGCCTTCTTGATCGCTGCGGCGTCGGCATTCTTGGGGACGCCGAGGATCTTGTAATAGTCCTTCTCGAGCCAGTCCTTCGTGCTCATCGGCGTCCCTCCTCTCTCCTTATCAGTCGTCCTCAGTCTCGCCGACGGCAGCGCCATTCGCGTCGTCGGCCAGCGGTAATTCTTCGGTGGGTTCGGCCACCGCGACCCTGGCCGGCCGCAGGATCCGAGTGCCGTATCGGTAACCCGGCATCAGGATCTGCGTGCAGGTCGGGACGTCGACCTCGTCGGAGTACTCGTGCATGAGCGCTTCGTGCACCGTCGGGTCGAACGCGTCGCCGGGCTCGCCGTACCGTTCCAAGCCGAGCTTGGTGACCGCCGCCTCCAGGGTTTCGGCCACTGAGCGGAAACCACCGGTGAGGTCTCCGTGGTCGCGGGCCCTCCCAATGTCGTCGAGCACGGGGAGCAGTTCCAGCAGCACCAGCGCCACCGCGCTCTCCCGCACAGCGTCTCGGTCGCGCTCGACCCGCCGCCGATAGTTGACGTATTCCGCCTGTAGACGCTTCAGATCATCGAGCCGCTCCGCCGCCTCGGCCTGGGCGACGGTCAGCGGGTTGCTCTCCGCGGCAGCGGTGGCCTCGCCCGCCGCAGCAACGCCGGCAGCGCCGTGCCGGGAGGCCGCACTGCCGGCTCGCAGTTTCCCCGTATCAGGGTCAACTCGACGGCGATCGTGGACCACCGGGCGGCCGACGGTGTCGTTGGCTTCGGTGGGCTGGTCGCGGTCGGTCACTTCTCACCCTTCTCCTCATCGATGATCTCAGCCTCGACGACGTCCTCCTCGGCGCTCGCCGACGGGTCCGACGGATCGGTGGTGGCGCCGGCAGATCCCGGCTCGGCGCCCGGCGATGCCTGGTCGGAGGCCGCCGAAGCGGCACCGGCGTACATCGCCGTGCCCAGCGCTTGGCTCGCCGTCGCAAGCCGCTCGGTGCCCGACTTGATCGCTGCGTCGTCGCTGCCGTCGAGCGCCTTCTTCAGGTCGGCCAGCGCGGAGTCGACGTCGGAGCGAATCTCCGGTGAGAGAGTGCCGACCTTCTCAGCGTTGTCGGCAAGGAACTTCTCGGTCTGGTACACGAGCGCCTCGGCCTGGTTGCGGTTCTCGGCCGCCTCGCGCCGGCGACGGTCTTCCTCGGCGTACTTCTCGGCCTCCCGCATCATCCGGTCGATCTCGTCCTTGGGCAGCGACGAGCCGCCGGTGATCGTCATCGACTGCTCCTTGCCCGTGCCCAGGTCCTTCGCAGACACGTGCACGATGCCGTTGGCGTCGATGTCGAAGCCGACCTCGATCTGCGGGACGCCACGCGGAGCCGCCGGCAACCCGGTCAGCTCGAAGTTGCCCAGCGACTTGTTGCTGCGGGCCATCTCACGCTCGCCCTGATAGACCTGGATCATCACCGACGGCTGGTTGTCGTCGGCAGTCGTAAAGACCTCCGATCGCTTGGTCGGGATGGTCGTGTTGCGCTCGATGATCTTCGTCATCACGCCGCCCTTGGTCTCGATGCCGAGCGAGAGCGGAGTGACGTCGAGCAGCAGGACGTCCTTGACCTCGCCGCGCAGCACACCGGCCTGCAGGCTGGCGCCGACGGCCACGACCTCGTCGGGGTTGACGCCCTTGTTCGGCTCCTTGCCGCCGGTCAACTGGCGGACCAAGTCGACGACGGCGGGCATCCGGGTGGAGCCGCCGACGAGCACGACGTGGTTGATGGACGCGACCGAGATGCCGGCGTCCTTGATCACCTGCTCGAACGGCGACCGGCAGCGCGCGAGCAGGTCGGTGGTCATCTGCTCGAACTGGGCGCGGGACAGACTCTCATCGACATGTACTGGGTTCTTTTCCGGGTCCTGGGCGATGTAGGGCAGCGAGATCGAGGTTTGCGTACTTGACGACAGCTCGATCTTGGCCCGCTCCGCGGCCTCACGGACCCGTTGCATGGCGATCTTGTCCTTGGCCAGGTCGATGCCGTGGCTGGCCCGGACCCGGTCGATCAGCCAGTCGACGACCTTCTGGTCCCAGTCGTCGCCACCGAGGTGGTTGTCGCCACTGGTCGCCTTGACCTCCACGACGCCCTCGCCGATCTCCAACAGAGACACGTCGAACGTGCCTCCGCCAAGGTCGAACACCAGGATCGTCTGCTCCTTCTCGCCCTTGTCCAGCCCATAGGCGAGCGCGGCGGCTGTCGGCTCGTTGATGATGCGCAGGACGTTGAGACCCGCGATCTCACCGGCCTCCTTGGTGGCCTGCCGCTGGGCATCGTTGAAGTACGCGGGCGTAGTGATGACGGCGTCGGTGATGGTCTCGCCGAGATACGCCTCGGCATCCCGCTTCAGCTTCTGCAGGACGAACGCGGAAATCTGCTGCGCCGTGAAGGTCTTGGCGTCGATCTCGACCTTCCAGTCGGTGCCCATGTGCCGCTTGACCGACCGCACCGTGCGGTCGACGTTGGTGACGGCCTGGCGCTTGGCCACCTCGCCAACCAGGATCTCGCCGTTCTTGGCGAATGCGACGACCGACGGTGTGGTCCGCGACCCCTCGGCATTGGCGATGACGGTCGGCTCGCCACCCTCCAGGACCGCCACGACGGAGTTCGTCGTCCCGAGGTCGATGCCTACGGCTCGTGTCATTGGTGCTACCTCCGAAGGAGATTGTCTTCTCGTTGAGCGAGTCACGCTCAAGTATTCCCAGTTGCGTCCCCGTGTCAACTCGACGTTGAGTGTCGGCGACTCAACTTTAGCAACGTCCGGCCGACGCTTCGGATTCCCACCGGCCGCCGACGTTACGGGTCTTCGGGCTTCTACCCTGGTGCCATGTTGCGGAGCTTGCGGGACCAGAGCGGGGGGCCGAACATCAAGACTCGCCTGGTGGCGCTGCTGGCCGCAATCGGGCTGCTCATCGTCGCGGCGCCCGCCGTCGTTCCCCTGGTCCGCTGGATCGCCGACCTGATCTGGTGACCGCGCCGGAGCCCGTCGCCGCGCCGGACACTCGGCTGTCCTCGGCCAGACGGCTGCTCGGGGTCGACGCTGCTCGAGGCGTGGCACTGGTCGGGATGATGTCGGTCCACATCAATCCCGCTGTCACGCCAGCCGGCGATACCACCACGACGTACCAGATCGCGAGCGGCCGGTCCGCTGCCCTGTTCGCCGTGCTGGCCGGCGTCGGCCTCGCGTTGTCCAGCGGCGGCGCGACACCGCGGCGCGGCCGCCCTCTGGCCGCCGCGATGGCCGTGACGCTGGCCCGGGCCATGGTTCTGGGCGTGGTCGGACTGCTGCTCGGCGCGTTCCACTCGGGTTTGGCGATCATCCTGGTGTACTACGCGCTGTTGTTCGTGGTAGCCGTGCCATTCCTCGGCCTCGGGCCGCGGATGTTGTTCCCGCTCGCCGCGACGGCCGCAGTCGTGACCCCCCTCGTCAGCCAGTGGTTGCGGCCCTCGATGCCGCTGCCGTCGTACGGCAACCCCGTCGTCGAATCGCTCGCCGAACCCGTTGGTCTGTTCAGGGAACTTGCCATCACCGGCTACTACCCGGTGCTGACGTGGAGCGCCTACATCCTGGCCGGGCTCGCGCTTGGCCGGCTCGTCCTCAGTCGGGCGCAGACCGCAACCTGGATGATGCTGGGCGGTGCCGGTCTTGCAGTCGCCGCGTCGACAGTCTCGTGGCTGCTGTTGAACTCCGGTGGCGGGCTGGACGCGCTCGAAGCCGCCGGCGCAGGATCCTCGCCCATCGCAGACCGTCCGCTCGACGTCGCATTGACCACATCGTTCTATGGAACGACACCGACGACGAGTTGGTGGTGGCTCACGGTCGCGGCCCCGCACTCTGGTTCACCGTTCGACCTGCTGCACACAATCGGAACCGCGTGCTTCGTGCTCGGCGCGATGCTGCTGTTGGCGCGGGTCGCGCGCGCAGCCGTGTGGCCACTCGCCGCGATCGGAAGCATGACGTTCACCCTCTACTCGCTCCACGTCGTACTGATCTCCACCGTCATGCCCGACACCATCCCTAATGCGTTGCTTTGGCACGTGCTGGTCGCCATTGCGATCGCCGTCCCGTGGCGCATGTGCGTCGGTCGCGGGCCACTCGAGGCACTGGCCGCGCGGGTGGCCGCCGGGGCCGCCGACGCCGTACGCGGCTACCAACCCCTCCCCCGGTGACTCCGCCAGTCGACGGTTCGCAGACGACCATTTCCGCATCGCCGACCCAGCCGAAATCGCCCGGGTGATCACCTTGACCAGCCGAGTCGACCCGCTGTATTCCGGATGCGTCCGGTCGGGTAACCGATGAGTTCACGACTTCGGCCGAGTCAGTCTCGATGATGTCGAGGATTACGCGACAGTTACGCGCTCTGGTACCGAGCGAATGGTGGGACAGATGATCAACAGCAACGACGGGATCGACGTGAGCCGGCTCAAGCGCAGCGTGGCCGGTCGGGTCATGCAGCATGGCGACGACGGCTACGAGGCGGCCCGTGCCGTCTGGAACGCGATGGTCGACCGCCGCCCCGCGGTAGCAGTGCGGTGCAGCGGCAGCGCAGACGTGGCCGCCGCCATCGCATTCGCCCGCGATAACGGCCTCGACATCGGCGTCCGCTGCGGCGGCCACAGCATCTTGGGTGTTTGCGTGCCGGACGGCGGCATGCTGATCGATCTGTCCGGCATGCGCTCGGTCCGGGTTGATCCCGATGCCCGGCGGGCGTGGGTCCAGGGCGGCGCGCTGCTGGGCGACCTGGACCGGGCGGCGCAGGGGTTCGGTTTGGCGACGACAGCAGGCAATGTCTCCCACACCGGAGTCGGCGGATTGACTCTTGGCGGTGGCATGGGCTGGCTCGCCCGGCGCTTTGGCCTGGCGTGCGACAACGTCGCATCGTACGAGATCGTCACCGCGGACGGCTCGACGCTGCGGGTCAGCGAGTCACAAAACGAAGAGCTGTTCTGGGCGCTGCGCGGTGGCGGGGGGAACTTCGGGGTCGTCACCGAGTTCGAGTTCCGTCTGCACGAGATCGGAACTCGAGCATTGCTCATCGACTTCGCCTTCGACCGGGCCCAGGCACCTTCCGCCATGCGCCGCTGGCGCGACCTGCTCGGCGACGATGTCCCATCGCAGGCGACTCCCATAGCGTGGGTCGGCACGATGGCCGACTCGCCGGACGTGCAGCAGCAGCTGCGGAACCGAACAGTTGCGAGCCTGGGCTTCGTCTGGGTGGGCGATCCGCACGAGGGCCGGCGGCTCGTGTCAAGCGTCGCCAGCCTTGGTGCGCCGCTGGCCGAGCGGGCGGAGGAGTTGTCCTACCTGCGCCTGCAGACCATGGACGACGAGTGGCACCGCCCAGGCGCGCGCCGGCGGTACTTCAAGGGGCACTACCTGTCGGAGCTCTCGGACGAAGCGATCGACGCGTTCCTGTCCCAGGGGGAACCCGATCCCGGTGCCGACCGGACGCGACTGCCCGCCGGCGCGCTGCAAGGTTATGGTGGCGCGATCGCTGCACGGTCTGACGACGACAGCGCCTTCAGCCACCGTAACGCGTTCGTAGAGTTCGTCGCCGCCACCGGGTGGACCGACCCGGCCGAGGACAACCAGCGCATCGATGCAGCCCGCCGGTTCGGCGCCGCCGTCGAGCCGTTCGCAAGCGGCGTCTACGTCAACGTGCTGGCCGACGAAGGCGAGAGCGGTGTGCGCCGGGCATACTCAGCCGACAAGCTTGCCCGTCTCGCCAGGCTCAAGCGGCGATACGACCCGGACAACGTCTTCCACCTCAATCAGAACATCCGACCCGAGCAGTGACCCGGCAGCCCTCGCAAACGGCGTGGGTGAGATCGCGTGGGGTCAACCCGTGGCCGTCTGACAACGAGCTGGCCGCCCGGCTGCGGGCCGGGGACGAGGCTGCGTTCGCCGGGCTGGTGGACGCCTGGTCGAGCGGGATGCTGCGGCTGGCTCGTTCGTTCGTTTCGACCGACGAATCCGCCGCGGAGGTGGTGCAAGAGGCCTGGCTTGCGGTCATTGAAGGGATCGCCAGGTACGAAGGCCGGTCTTCGCTGCGAACCTGGGTGTACCGGATCCTGGTGAATGTCGCCAAACGTCGTGGCGCGCGGGAGAACCGCAGCATCCCGTGGAGCAGCCTGTCGCGAACTGACCAGGACGCTAGCCCGACCGTCGACCCGGAACAGTTTCGCGGGCCCGGCGAACCGTATGCGGGGCATTGGCGGGAGTTCCCAGCGCCGTGGCCGACACCGGAACATCAAGCGTTGGCTGGCGCGATCCGCTCACAGGTCATCGCAGCACTCGCCGCATTGCCCGACCGCCAGCGAATCGTGATCACACTGCGCGACGTCGAGGGGTACAGCTCCGACGAGGTGTGCTCGATCTTGGACATCTCGGCGGGTTACCAGCGGGTGCTACTACACCGGGCCCGCGCATTCGTCCGGGCCAGGCTGGAGGATTACTTCGCGGCGGTCGGACCGAACGCGGGGTCGACGACTGACGGGTGAGCGCCGTCACCATTGAAAATGGCCGCGGGCATCGTGTAACGCTGGGCGCCCGCAGTGACACTGAACGGGCATGACCCGTCGGACACAGGTCCCGGCCTCGCCAGGGAGACTGCAACCCGATGCTTCGTTGCGGCGGCGGCTGCTGCCGCTGCTCATCGCCGTGTGGTTCCAGGGGTTCCTGCTATGGGTGCCCGTCGAGAAGTTGTTCATGAGCGAGATCGGCTTCGATCCGGCCAGCGTCGGCCTTATGGCGGCCGCATATGCCGCCGTCGTACCGGTGATCGAGATCCCGTCCGGAATCTTGGCCGACCGGTGGAGCCGAACAGGCGTGCTGATCATCTCGAGCATCTCGCTGGTGCTGTGCTCACTGATCGGAGGGCTCAGCAACAACGTGGCGACGTACATCGTCAGCGCCCTCGTGCTCGGCGTCTACTTCGCCATGTATTCGGGAACGATGGACGCCGTCGTTTACGACACCGTGCTCGAGGAAACCGGCGACAGCGAGGCTTTCGAGAAACGCATTGGCCGGGTCCGGCTCGTGGAGAGCATGGCACTAGTGTCGAGCTCGCTGCTGGGCGGCTGGCTGGCAGGCTTGGCGACACCCCGGCTGATGTACTTCCTCAGCGTCCCGATGGCCGCCCTATCCGTCCTCGCGTTCCTCAGATTCCGCGAACCACAGCTGCACAAGACCGAGGAAGCTACGACACTACGGGGTCAGCTCGCGCTGACCTACCGGACGCTCACTGAACGAGGACGGCTGCTGCCGATCATCGGCCTTGCCGTGTTGACCTCGCTGGTCCTGCAGGTGGTCTTTGAGTTCGGTCCGCTGTGGCTGGTCGCGTTGGCGGCGCCGGCGGTGCTGTACGGGCCGTACTGGGCCGCATTGGTGTCGACGCTCGGGCTGGGCGGGCTGTTGGCCGGCAAGGTGCAGCTCAGCCGGCTGGCGCCGCTGGGCGCCGTTGTCGGGTTGATGCTCCTGGCCAGCGTTGTGCTGACCCGCCAGACCGGAGTTGCCGTAATCACAATCGCGCAAGTCGTTCTCGCCCTGCTGATGGTGATCGCGAGTATTCACGTCACCCGGTTGCTGCACGACGCCGTGCCATCCACGGTTCGCACGGGAGTGGCCTCGGGCGTCGGTGCCATCTCGTGGATCACGTTTCTGCCATCGGCCCTCGTCTTCGGGATTGTCAGCAAACAGAGTGGTGTCAACACGGCCGGCTGGCTGATCATCGCCGCAACCGTGTTCGTGGGCGCCCTGCTGTTCGCGATAGCGCTCCGCAGCCGTGCCGAGCCCGCCGCCGTTTCATCAGAGGCGGCACTCGAAACGCGCTCAGACGAGCGGGGTCATGCGTGGAACCTGCACGGCAGCGGCGAATTGGTCAGCGACCTCACCTGTTCCGACTTCGTCGAGCTGGTCACCGCTTTCCTCGACGGCACCCTTGACCCGATCACGGAAGGCCGCCTCGTCGACCACCTGCCCAACTGTGTCGGCTGCGAGCGCTATCTCGACCAGTTCCAGCAGATCATCAAATCGCTGGGCGATCTTCCCGCCCAAAGCCTCGGGACCGAGGGCCGGGCCGCCTTGGTGACTGCCTTCCGCGACGCGCTGACGGCGCAATAGAAGGGTCCGGGGTCCTGCATCGCCTCGCAAATGCGTCACTCGCGCAGCGCAAAGTCGTCCAGTCGACGGCCGCCGCGCCACACGTCGGCGACCAGCGGGACGCCAGGACGGTAGGCGAGATGGACGTACGACGGCGCGGCCAGCACGACGAGGTCCGCCCGCGCTCCTGGGACCAGGCACCCAACGTCAGTCCGGCGAAGGGCCGCCGCGCCGCCCGCAGTTGCCGACCACACGGCTTCGGCAGGCGTCATCCTCATCTCGCGCACAGCAAGCGCGATGCAAAACGGCATCGACGAGGTAAAGCACGAACCGGGGTTGCAGTCGGTCGCTATCGCCACACCGACGCCTGCGTCCAGGAGCCAGCGCGCATCGGGGTAGGGCGAACGGGTGGAGAATTCGACGCCGGGCAGGAGCGTTGCGACGGTTCCGGACGACGCGAGCGCGTCGACGTCTGCTTCAGACAGGTACGTGCAGTGATCGGCGCTCGCTGCGCCGAGCTCACAGGCCAGCTGGACACCCGGCCCGAGCCCGAGCTGGTTGGCGTGGACTCGCGCTTGCAGACCGCGGTCCATACCCGCGGTCAGAACAGCTCGCGAAGCATCAGCATCGAAGGCTCCGCGCTCGCAGAAAACGTCGACCCAGCGTGCGTAAGGAACGCAGGCTGCAAGCATGTCGCCGGTTACCAACTCGACGTATGCCGCGGGATCGTCTGCATACTCCGCGGGGATTACGTGGGCACCCAGATAGGTCGTCTCGTGGGTCTGACCTCTCGCCAAGGCGAGTGCCCGAGCCTCGTCCCGGACCGTCAGGCCGTAGCCGCTCTTGATCTCGACCGTCGTCGTTCCCTGGCGGCGCATCTCGGCGACCAGGCGGGCCAAGTTCACCCCGAGTTCCTCGTCGGAGGCGGCGCGAGTCTTGGCGACAGTGGTGCGGATGCCGCCCGCTTCGTAGCGGCGACCGGCCATCCGGGCGTCGAACTCCGCGGCCCGGTCACCAGCGAAGACCAGGTGGGAATGGCTGTCGACAAAGCCCGGAAGCACGCACCTACCGGCGGCGTCGACCCTCGCGTCGGCGGCGGGAGCCTGTCGGGAAGGCCCGACCCACGCGACCAGCCCGTCCTCGCCGACGACGAGTGCCGCATCGGGCATCTCACCCAGCGGCGAGCCGTCGCCTGACTTGGCCGACCCGGTGACCAGTAGCCCGATCCCGTCCAGCAGGGTCGTCGACACCCGCCATACCTTAGGGCGGAGAACCGTCCTAGCATCGCAGAGACCGTGGCGGTCGCGGGCGACGCCGAAGCCGACCGAACGTTGTCTGTGTTCGGCACTGGTGAGATCGTGCGCGGGTGATCGTCGAGCGATCGGCCGCAGCACTGGCGCCTGTGACTGAGGATTTCGGGCATGTGCTTCGCGGCTCGACCAGCGGGATCATCCGTCCGAAATCGGCTGAGCAGGTCGCGGAGGCCGTATTGCATGCGGTCTCGTCGGGCTGGAAGCTGACCCTCCGCGGAGTCGGCCACAGCGCCGGCGGCCAGGCGCTTCCGGCAGATTCGGTCGTGGTCGATTTCTCGGAGCTCAACGGGATCGAACCGGTCGACAGGGAGCGCGCGAGGATCCGCTGCCAGGCGGGCGCACGGTTGCGGGAGGTCGTAGCGGCGACCGTCGAACACGGGTTGTTGCCTCGCGCGTTGACGAACCTGCTCGACCTCACGGTCGGCGGTCTGCTTTCCGTCGGCGGGGTCGGGCCAGGTAGCCATCGCTATGGTCCGTTGGTCGCGAACGTGGCATCGCTCGAGGTTGTGACAGGCGACGGCTCGTTGCGGCACTGTTCGCGCACCGAGGCTCGCGAGCTCTTCGACGCGGTGCTCTGCGGACTCGGCCGGTGCGCTGCGATCGTCTCCGCGGAACTGGAGTTGCGTCCGGTTCGCTCGCAGGTGCGGACCTACTACCTGCTCTACGACGACGTCCGGCAGTGGATGACCGACCAGCGGGTATTGGCACATACTGATGGCGTCAGCGCAATGGAGGGCTTCTGCTCTCCGAGCATGCAGGGCTTACGCGGTGTCGGTGGGCGGCGTGCAGGTTTCGCCCAATGGTTCTTTCCGCTGCAGGTCTCGTTCGAGTTCGACGAGGCCGCGCCGCAGCTACCAACGGGGCTGTCACCATACCGAGTGGTGCACGTCGAGGACGACGACATCGCCTATTTCCCAGCTCGCCACGACATGCGCTTCGAGACGGTCCGCAGGCTCGGCGCGTGGGAGCGCCCACACCCGTACATCGGAGCGTTTGTCGGGACCGAGGCGCTGGTCGACGTGCTGCCCGCGGTGCTGGACACAATGCCGCTGGGCGAGGGTCACCGCGGGACCTTCTTCATGGCGACCCAGGACCCTCCGCGGCTGATGGCGCTCCCCGAGGCCCAGGACGTTGTCTTCCTGAGCGTGATCTACCCGCAAGTGCTGCCGCAGTTCTTCGACGACACATTGGCGGCATTCCGGCGCGCTGGCGACATTCTCACCGGTGCGGGTGGCAAGCGCTACGTCGCCGACTGGCTTGGGGAAATGAGCGAAGAGGACTGGCGGCGGCACTATGGACCGCAGCACTCGTGGTGGGTTGAGACGAAACGCACCTTCGACCCGCACGACGTCTTCTGCTCGCTGCTGCTGCCGTGAACCCGCAGTCTCGGGACCGCCGAAGGCATCCACAACAGCATGTGGTCACGGAACGATCGTGAACCGCCCACCTTGAAATGGCCGGAGAACCTCGAAGTGGCGGCGGTCCCGCGTTGCGACCCGCCGGGTCCCGTAGCGCTCGGCAAGGACGACGATCGAGGCGTCGGCCAAGCCGATCTCCTGATCTGCGTAGCGTTGGACCACCGACGCGGCGCGAAGTACGTCTTTCGCATCCAGCGCCGCGAGCTCCCATGCCCCACCAGCCATCTCCCGCAGCACGGCCAGCTCCGCCGTTACGTCCAAGTGAGAGGCGACCAGGTAGTCGAGCTCGGCCAACACATAAGGCGAGACGACCAGCGGGTCACGGCTTCCGACGATCACCTTGACCGCGGACTCGTGGTGCGGCTCGGTGCGGTCGAAGAACGAGAGCAGGGCGCTCGTATCGACGATCACCTCTCGCCGAACCCTGCCAGCAGCTCGTCGACGCGCTCGGCCATGGGGGCAGCACTCGCAAACAACCCGGCGCGTGGACGCGGCCGATCCGCAGCCACGGTCGCGCGGAGGGAGTCGCGGATCACCGTCGCCTCGGAGACGCCACGGCGTCGTGCGGCGACCTTGACCGCCTGTTTGAGGTCTGCGGGCAGGTAGACCGTCGTCTTCTCCATCGTTGTATGGTACCACCGGTGGCACCATAGCTATCCCGGATCCGGGATGGCGTTCGTCGTCAGGGTCCACCGGGGGAACCCCGACTCCGATTCCCGGACCATTCCTGACTGTGCTCGGGCCCCATGGCGACGACGCTGTGGCCAGACCACTGCTGAGCCTGCCGGGGAGACACCATGACCACCGCTCCGACGACTGCTGTCACGCGACCGGAAAGACCAAAAACACCACCTCGCACTCCGCCTGGTGGGCCCATAGTCGCAATGGCCACCTGGAGCGCTCGTCACCGTTGGTCGGCACTGCTGCTGTGGATCGCGTTCGTCGCGGCAGCCGTCGTCGGCGGTGGTTCGATCACTGCGCAACAGGCAGACCAGGCCGAAGAGACCATCGGGGCATCGGCGGCGGCCGACCAAGCCCTGCAAGACGCCGAGTTCGGCGACCTGCCGACGGAGTCGGTGCTCGTCCAGAACGCGGCCGGCGGATCACTCGACCCCGAGACGTCGGCAGCGGCGGTCGACGAGCTTCGCAACGGGATCACCGCGCTTGCCGGTGTGGCGACAGTTGGCGAACCGATCCCATCCGGCGATGGCACTTCGCTGTTGCTGCAGGTCGCCCTCGACGACGGTACCGGCACGGACGACGAGCGGGCCGCCGCCATCGACACGACGGCAATGGACGTCAAGGAGACCGTCGCCGACGTTGCGACGGCGTATCCCGACTTGCGGATCGAGCAAGCCGGCGAAGCGACGATCGGCGCTGCGCTCGATCAGGTCTACGACGACGACCTGGCCAAGGCCGAGCTCATCTCGGTCCCGGTGACGCTGGTCATCCTGCTCGTCGTGTTTGGCGCGCTCATCGCCGCCGGCGTGCCGATCCTGCTCGCGCTGTCGTCGGTGGCGGCGGCCATGGGGCTGTCGGCATTCGCGTCCTACCTGGTCCCCACCAACGAGTACCTGGCCTCGGTCGTCCTGCTCGTGGGGATGGCCGTCGGCGTCGACTACTCGCTGTTCTACATCCGCCGCGACCGGGAGGAACGCTCCCGTGGCGACTCGGCCGACCACGCGATCGCCGTCACAGCGGCGACGTCGGGACGCGCTGTGGTCGTCTCGGGCATCACCGTCATGGTCGCCATGGCCGGCATGTTCCTCGCCGGCTTCTCGATCTTCGAGGCGTTCGGCATGGGGACGATCCTGGTCGTGGCCGTCGCCATGCTCGGGTCCGTGACAGTGCTTCCGGCGCTGCTGTCGATCCTCGGCCGGTTCGTGGACCGGCCGCGGGTCCCGCTGATCTGGCGCCTGCAGCGGCGCTCAGGCGGATCCCGGCTCTGGCCGGCAATCCTGCGACCAGTCCTGCGCCGTCCAGCCGTCGCGCTGACGCTTGGCGTCGTCGCGCTGGGCGCCCTCGCCGCGCCCTCCCTGGGCATGACCCTGTCCAATCCGGGGGTCGACGACATGCCGGCGTCGGTCCCTGAGATCCAGACCTACCAGCGCATCAGCGACGCGTACCCCGCCGAGGGCACCAGCCACACCGTCGCGATGTGGTCGGAGGACGGGACCGCGCTCGACACCGCGGCGATCGACGGCGCGGTCGCCCAGCTCGCCGAGGGCACCGACGCCGACCCGCTCTTCGCAACGAACGGAGCCACGCCCGCCGTCGAGTACGCCGAGGGCGGAGCGGTCGCCCGGCTCAGCGTCCCGGTGTCGGCCGAGGTCGACGACCCGCAGGGCCGTGGCTCGCTGGAAGCGCTGCGGGAGATCGTGCCCGAGACGCTTGGCGCGGTGCCCGGAGTGGACACGGGTGTGACCGGGGAGATCGCGTGGGACGTCGATTTCCGTGACGAGATCTCGCAACGGCTGCCCATCGTGATCGGCTTCGTTCTCCTCCTGACGATTGTGGTCCTGGTGATCTCTTTCCGGTCCCTGACGATCGCGCTGACGGCTGCCGGGCTGAACCTGCTCTCGGTGGCCGCCGCATACGGGCTCCTCGTGCTCGTCTTCCAGAACAGCTGGGCCGAGGGTCTGCTCGACTTCTCCTCGAGTGGAGCAGTCGTCACCTGGCTGCCGCTGTTCCTGTTCGTGATCCTGTTCGGGCTGTCGATGGACTACCACGTGTTCGTGGTCAGCCGGATCAGGGAGGGACGGCGGCTGGGGATGCCGACTCGCGAGGCGATCGCCCATGGGATCACCTCGTCCGCCGGCGTCGTGACCAGCGCTGCCCTGGTGATGGTGGCGGTCTTCTCGATCTTCGCGACGCTCTCCCCATTGGAGTTCAAGCAGATGGGCGTCGGCCTGGCCGCGGCGATCCTGATCGACGCGACGATCGTCCGCGCGGTACTGCTCCCTGCTGCGATGAGGCTGCTGGGCGAGCGCAACTGGTGGCTTCCGCGGCCGCTGCGCAGGTTGCCTGCGCTCGGCGACGGGGCCGACGGACGACCGGTCGGCATGGGTCAGCGTGACGACTCCACGTGTGCGATCGCCTCGCTGAGTTGAGCACCGACGTCGCCGAGGACGTGGCGGCCGTCACTCACGACGGTGCGGCCGCCGGCGATGACCATGTCGACGTCGGCCGCCGTCGCAGCAAGCACGACCTGGGCAGGATCGACGCCGGCCGTCCGCGGTGTGTCCAAGTTGATTGCGACCAGGTCGCATGGCGAGCCGACAGCGATCTGGCCGGCTTCCGGCCAGCCGAGACTGGCGTGCCCCGCGGCCGTCAGCGCATTCATGAGCTCGGCCGCGGTGAAGCGGCCACGCTGGTGGCTGCTCAGCCGCTCGTGCATCTCGAGGGCCCGAGCCTCCTCGATCAGGTCGATGACGGCGTGCTGGTCGGAGCCCAGGACGAGCGGTGAGCCAGCGTCGCGCAGCGCTCGGGCTGGCCCGAGCCCGTCGGCCAGGTCGCGCTCGGTGGTTGGGCAGATGCAGGCGGTCGTGCGGGTTCGTCCGAGCAGCGCGATGTCGATTGGCATCAGGTGAGTGGCGTGCACCGCGGTGGTGGTCGGACCGAGCGCACCTCGTCCGGCGAGCAGTTGCGTGGGCGTAACGCCATAAGCGTCCAGGCACTGCTCGTTCTCGGCCGGCTGCTCGGAGAGATGCACATGCAGAGGACGGCCCGTTGCCACCGACACGACGACTGGAATCTGGTCGGCCGGAACGGCGCGGACCGAGTGGATAGCCACGCCGATTCTGGTATTCGCGTCTGGCGTGAGGGCAGCAACCCGCTCAGCCCACCGGTCGGCATCGCCGTCGCCGAACCGTAGCTGGTTGTCGGTGAGCGGTACGCCGATCCCGCCGGTCAGATAGCAGGTGTCCAGCAGCGTGAGCCGGATACCAGCCGCTCGAGCGGCCTGCTGGAGGGCCTCTCCCATCGTGTTGGGATGGTCGTAGCGTGTGCCACCCGGCGTGTGGTGGAGGTAATGGAATTCGCCAACACAGGTAACGCCGGCCAGCGCCATCTCGGCGTAGACCGCGGTCGCCAGCCGTCGGTACGAATCGGGGTCGAGGCGGGCGGCGAGCTCGTACATCCGCTCCCGCCAGGTCCAGAACGTCCCACCATCGGTGTGGGTACGTCCGCGCAAGGCGCGGTGAAAGGCATGCGAGTGAGCATTGGCGAAGCCCGCCAGGACGACTCCGCGGAGGCGCTGATCGTCCGGCTGCGCGTCGACGTCGATGTCGACGCTGCTCACCACGCCCGCCTCGTCGGCCGCCACCCGCACGCGAGTTGAGATCCGGTCCGAGAGCCAGGCGCGCTCACACCAGAAGGCTGTCACCGAGGTTCGTCAGCTCCCCACCCTCACGGAACGGGTTCTCGACCCGCACACCGGCATAGTCCTTGCCGTCGCTGAGATCCTCGGAGAGGACCACGTTGCACCCGAGCGCTCGACCTGCCTCGATGATCGCGGCATCCCAATATGGGATTCCGAAGCGCTGCCGCGTCTCCAGCGCAGCCCACGTCACACCGGTCGTGATCTTCTGGACGGTGAATCGAAGGAACGACTTGACCCGGGCCTCCCGCTCGGAAAACCGCGTGGAGGTAGTCAGCCACCAAGGCACTGACCGAGCTGCCGCGCTCGGCCGCCAGGATTCGCGCGGCGCGGTACACATCGTCGGGCACCGAGACGGTGATGTTCTTCACGGCTGCCTGGCACACAGATTCACAGTTACTGTGAAACACCGCCGATAATGCGCGCCAACGAATCGACCCCCTCCAGGCAGTCGGCGCGCTCCGCTTGCTCTGCCGGCGAATGGGAAACCCCTGTCGCGTTGCGCACGAAGAGCATGGCCGACTGGACTCCAGCCGCCGCCAGGATGCCGGCGTCGTGTCCCGCGCCGGTAGGCAACACGGGAGCATCGTCGAGCAACGCTGCCAGCCGATCTCGCAAGCCGACGTCGAACATGGTGGCGGGCGTCCACGACTCCTCGGTGATCTGCATTTCCCCGTCTTCGCGACTTGTCAGGGTGCGCGAGCCCATTCCTGCAGGTTGCGGACCTGTCCGGCCTGACAACTCGCTGACGAGGGTCCGCACGCGGTACTCGTCGGCGCCGCGGGCGTCCAGCCAGGCCGTTATTTGCGACGGGATCGCGTTGACGCCGTTCGGCTCGACCAATACCTTCCCGAACGTCGCCAACGCGCCGAGCTTCTCGGCAGCGACGCGTGCTGCTTGCACGGTGGCGGCGTAGGCCAGCATGGGGTCGTCGCGGTCTTCGAGCCGGGTCGTTCCGGCGTGATCGGCGTGCCCGACGAAGTCGAGCCGCCAACGTCCATGCGGCCAGATGCAGCTGGCTATTCCAACGGCCCTGTCGAGGTCGACTAGCCCGTGCGGGTCGTCCGTCGTCGGCGTTGCCGCCCCGACCGAATCGGGCCGGGCCCTGCCTTGCTCGATGTGCAGCTCGACGAAGCAACCAACGCGGGCAACCCGCTCCGGCTCGGCTCCGACGCTCTCCGGGTCGTGCCCGGCAACGCGCATCGCCTCTGCCATCGTCGTGCCGTCCGTGTCCTCAAGGCTCAGCGCCCTGTTCGCCGTCAGTGCACCGGTGAGCAGCCGAGACCCGGCGCACGCCACCCCGAACCGAGCACCTTCCTCGTCGGCGAACGCCACGACGGCGATTGGCCGCGTCGGTTCGAAGCCTTGCTCGCGCACCGCATCGAGCGCGGCGAACGCCGACACGACGCCGAGCGGCCCGTCGAATGCCCCGCCGTCTGGAACCGAGTCCAGATGCGACCCGAGCACGAGCGCGTCCACGCCGGTTGGGTCGCCCCACCAGGCCCACAGGTTGCCGTTCCGATCGGTTTCTACAGCCAAACCCCGTTCGCCGGCCGCTCCGGCGAACCACTCCCGGCACTCGAGGTCGGCCGCCGTCCACGCGAATCTCCGGTATCCGCCCGTTGCAGCGTGTCGCCCCACGGGTAGTAGCCCGTCCCACAGCTCGTCAAAACTCACGGATCCTCGCAACGAGGTCGGTGGACACGGCCAGACGGTGCGTGCGGGGCTGGACGGATGCGGCAGCTGCCGCGGAAGGAATCGGACACGGCAGCGGGCGCCTATAGAGGGATCCGTGGCATGTTTCCCCGCCACGGAGCCCGGAGCCCGGAGCCCGCGGAGCATCCGACCGCCCTCGCACGGTCAAGGCACCTCGCGCATCGGAATTGGCACACCACGCTCGGTGGCCACGTCCACCGCGTGCGCGTAGCCCGCATCGACGTGCCGGATCACGCCCATCCCCGGGTCGTTGGTCAGCACGCGGGCGATCTTCTCACCGGCGAGCGGTGTGCCGTCCGCCACGGTCACCTGCCCGGCGTGGATCGACCGCCCGATGCCGACGCCGCCACCGTGGTGGATCGAGACCCACGTCGCACCGGAGGCGGTGTTGACGAGCGCGTTGAGCAGCGGCCAGTCGGCGATGGCGTCGGAACCGTCGGCCATGGCTTCGGTTTCGCGGTACGGCGAAGCGACGGACCCGCAGTCGAGGTGGTCGCGCCCGATCACGATCGGCGCCTGCACCGCACCGGAGGCCACCATGTCGTTGAACCGCCCACCTGCCTGGTCACGCTCGCCGTAACCGAGCCAGCAGATCCGCGCCGGCAAGCCCTGGTAGTGCACTCGCTCTCCGGCCAGCCGGATCCACCGGGCGAGGGACTCGTTCTCCGGAAACAGTTCGAGGACGGCGGCATCGGTCGCCGCTATGTCGGCCGGGTCACCGGAGAGCGCCACCCAACGGAACGGACCCTTACCCTCGCAGAACAGCGGCCGGATATAAGCCGGGATGAAGCCTGGGAAGTCGAACGCCCGGCCATAGCCGGCCAACTGCGCTTCACCACGAATCGAGTTGCCATAGTCGAACACCTCCGCGCCGGCGTCCTGGAACCCGACCATCGCCTCGACATGCGCGGCCATCGACTCGCGCGAACGGGTCGTGAATCCGGCGGGATCCTTCTCCCGTTCGGCCCCCCAGTCCTCGAACTCGACCCCCAGCGGCAGATAGGCCAACGGGTCGTGAGCGGACGTCTGGTCAGTGACCACGTCGATCTCGGCCGATCTGGCCAGCAGTTCCGGGACGACAGCCGCGGCGTTGCCGAGCACGCCGATCGACAATGCGCGCCGCCTGTCGCGCGCCTCGTAGGCAAGACGTAAGGCCTCGTCCACCGACGCCGCCTCGACGTCGAGGTACCGGTGCTCGAGCCGGCGCTGGATCCTGGACGGGTCGCACTCGACGACGATCGCGACACCGTCGTTCATCGTCACTGCGAGCGGCTGCGCACCCCCCATCCCGCCCAGGCCCGCGGTCAGCGTGATTGTGCCGGCCAGCGAGCCGCCGGACCGTTTCGCCCCGACGGCGGCAAACGTCTCGTACGTGCCCTGCAGAATTCCCTGGGTACCGATATAGATCCACGAGCCGGCGGTCATCTGGCCATACATCGTCAGGCCCAGCGCCTCCAGCCGCCGGAACTCCTCCCACGTCGCCCAATCACCCACCAGGTTCGAGTTGGCGATCAGCACCCGCGGCGCCCATTCGTGGGTGCGCATGACTCCGACCGGCCGGCCCGACTGCACGAGCATCGTCTCGTCGTTCTCGAGCGACGTGAGCGTACCGACCAGGGCCTCGAAGCTCGGCCAGTCGCGGGCGGCCCGCCCAGTGCCGCCGTACACGACCAGGTCCTCGGGATGTTCGGCCACCTCGGGGTCAAGGTTGTTCTGCAGCATCCGCAGCGCCGCCTCCTGCGGCCAGGCCTTCGCGTGCAGGGTGGTCCCTCGCGGCGCTGTGACGGTGCGCGGTCCGGCGGTCATGGCCTCTCCTGCCTCATTGCAGCGGTCCGACGGCCGCTTCGGCCGCCGCGACGACGGTGCCGGAGCGCACCAGCGCGTCGGCGGCGTCGATCTCGGGAGTGAGATATCGGTCCGCCCCAGGACCGTCGACGACGGCCCGTAGGGCTGACCGCACTGCAGCCGTTCCAGCAGCCGGCTCCAGCGGCGCGCGCAGGTCCAGCGCCCGGGCAGCGGTCAGCAGTTCGATGGCGAGCACCCGGGACAGCCCGTCGACGCAGCGGCGGAGCTTGCGGCCGGCGCTCCAGCCCATCGAGACGTGGTCTTCCTGCATGGCACTCGACGGGATCGAGTCGACGGACGATGGGGCGGCGAGCCGCTTCAGCTCCGACACGATCGCCGCCTGCGTGTACTGCGCGATCATGTGCCCGGAGTCCACACCAGGATCCTCGGCGAGAAACGCCGGCAGACCGCCGTTGCGCGCAACGTCAAGAAACCGGTCGGTCCGGCGCTCGCTCATGCTCGCCATGTCGGCCGTCGCGATCGCGAGGAAGTCGAGCACGTACCCGACCGGAGCGCCATGGAAGTTGCCGTTGGACTCGACCCGTCCGTCGAGGGTGACGACCGGATTGTCGATCACCGCAGCCAGCTCGCGTTCGGCGACGGTCTCAGCGTGGGCCAGGGTGTCCCGCGCCGCGCCGTGCACCTGCGGCGAGCAGCGCAACGAGTAGGCGTCCTGAACGCGGGTGCAGTCAGGCCCGCGGTGACTCTCCACGATTCCCGACCCGGCCAGCAGCGCGCGCAGGTTGGCGGCGGACGCTGCCTGCCCAGGGTGGGGCCGAAGGGCCTGCAGGTCCTCGGCGAATACCCGGTCGGTTCCCAGCAGTGCTTCGACACTCATCGCGGCGGCGACGTCGGCGACCCGCAACAGCCGGTCCAGATCGTGCGCCGCAAGGATCAGCATGCCAAGCATCCCGTCGGTGCCGTTGATGAGGGCCAAGCCTTCCTTCTCCGCCAGTTCCACTGGATCAATTCCGGAGTCGCCCAGCGCTTGCGCAGCCGGCACGAGCGTGCCGTCCGCCGTCCGCACCTCGCCTTCGCCCATCAACGCCAGTGCACAGTGCGCGAGCGGCGCAAGGTCGCCCGAGCAGCCGAGGCTGCCGTACTCGCGGACGACCGGCGTGATGCCGGCGTCTAACATGCCTGCATAGTTCGTCGCCGTCAGCGTCCGAACACCCGTACGGCCGGTAGCCAACGTGGACAGCCGGAGCAGCATCATCGCGCGGACGACCTCACGCTCGACTTCGGCGCCGGACCCGGCCGCATGGCTGCGGATGAGGCTGCGCTGAAGTTGGGCGCGACGGGAGCGAGGGATGTGTCGGGTTGCGAGCGCTCCAAAGCCGGTCGACACGCCGTAATAGGGAACGGTGGCGGCCGCGAGGTGCTCGATGACCTCCCGGGTCTTGCCGATCTCGGCCAGCGCCTCGGTGGTCAGCTCCACTCCGGCGTCGTACCTGGCCACCGCCACAATGTCGTCCCGCGCCAGCGGGTCCGGCCCCACTCTCACCCGCGTGTCAGTCCTCGGGTCCCCCTGATAGCCCACATCATCGACGCCCATGCTGGCCATTCTGAACCGACCGGCCCGCTGGTGGTATGCCAGATTCGCGCGGGACAGTGGCGCTCATCTACGAGACAGATGTAGTCACCGCCAGCGCTGGCGTCTGACAAAACCGGCGAAATCGGGCGGCCTTTTGGGCGGTTTCAGCCTGTGGGCGAGCGATGGTTAGAGTCCTCGGTGCAATGCACGAGCGAACGAGACCAGAACCGGTCGGAACGGGCATTTCGTGACCGACCAGCCCGGCTCCGACCCGGCCCCGGCCGACGATCATCCGCGACGAGGCCGCCACCGTGCAAAGCCACGGCGGAAGGTGCTGCTCCTCGCGCTTCCCGCTCTGGCTTCCCTCGCACTCGTGCTCATGCTCAACACGGTGATCGGTGGTCCGCCAGCGAACGACACGATTTCCCCCTCTCCGAGTTCAAGCGAGGAGGTTTTCCAGCCAGACTCGGTGCAGGGTGACCGTCGGTTCAATTCGTCGGATGCTCCCGCAAGCAGCGTCAGCCCGAGACTTCCTGCGACCTCCACACCGGATGCCAGGGCGGACACGTCGCCATCCGCCACGCCGCTGCCGCAGCCAGCCGTCCCGAGCCCGACGTCGACTGCTGAGACGGACCTGCCCCCCGGTCACTCCGGCGGTTCGTCGGGCAAGGGGAGCAAGCCCGCTACACCTCCCGGAAAAGGCCACACCCAGACCCCTGCCCCGATACCCACCGGCGTCGCCGAGCTCGACGAGGTCGCGACGTAGCTGACAGTCCAGAGTCAGCATTCCGAACCGGTCCAAACGGCGAGATATCAGGAATGCCGGGCCGGCTCAGGCCTGGCCACGCTGGACACCAGCAAGCAGCAATTGCGCCACGTCGAGCACCTCGACACCTTCCCCCTGGCCATTGGCCTGGGCAGCGGTGAGCCCATCGGAGAGCATGATCCGGCAGAAGGGGCAGCCGACCGCGATTGCCGATGCGCCGGTCGCCAACGCCTCCTCGGTGCGGTCGGTGTTGATCCGCTTACCGATGCGCTCCTCCATCCACATCCGGGCACCGCCGGCGCCGCAGCAGAACGACCGGGACCCGGTGCGCGTCATCTCTATCAGCTCGACTCCGGGGAGGGCGCCGACGAGCTCGCGGGGCGGTTCGTAGACCTGGTTGTGGCGGCCTAGATAGCAGGGGTCGTGGTAGGTGACCGGTCGGCCCGCGACCGAACCGTTCGCCGGCACGGGGGTGAGCCGGCCGTCGCGGACCAGCCGATTGAGCAACTGGGTGTGATGGACCACCTCGAGCTTCAGGCCGAGCTGGGGGTACTCGTTCTTGAGCGTGTTGAAGCAGTGCGCGCAGGTGGCCACGACCTTGGTCGCCTGGCTTTCCCTCAGCACCTCGACGTTCTGCATGGCCAGCTGCTGATAGAGGAACTCGTTGCCGGACCGCCGGGCCGGGTCGCCGGTGCACGTCTCTCCGTCGCCAAGCACGGCGAACGACACGCCCGCAATGTGCAGGAGCTCGGCGAGCGCCTGGGTCGTCTTCTTCGCGCGGTCCTCGAACGCGCCGGCGCAGCCGACCCAGAGCAACCATTCGACGTCGTCGAGGGACTCGACGTCGACCCCGACTTGGCGCACTTCGAACGGCAGGCCCGCAGCCCACTCCATTCGCTTCGATGCGTTCACCCCCCACGGATTCCCCGACTTCTCGAGGTTCCTGAACAGGCCAGTCAGTTCCGACGGGAACTCGGCCTCGATCAGCGTCTGGTAGCGGCGCAGATCGAGGATGTGATCGACGTGCTCGATGTCGACGGGGCATTGCTCGACGCAGGCGCCACAGGTCGTACAGGACCAGAGGACCTCCGGGTCTACGACCCCGTGGTGATCGGCGGTGCCGACGAGCGGACGGTCGGCCTCGGCGATCGCGGTGGCGGGCACGTCGGCCGCCAACCGCTCGGCGGTTGCTGGCTCCTCCTCGGCGAGGTCCGCACCACCGCGGGCCAGCAGATATGGCGCCTTCGCGTACGCATGTTCCCGCAGCCCCATGACCAGCAGTTTCGGCGACAGCGGCTTGCCGGTGTTCCACGCTGGACACTGGGACTGGCAGCGGCCACATTCCGTACAAGTCGTGAAGTCGAGTAGTCCTTTCCAGGAGAAGTCCTCGACCTTGCCGACGCCGAGGACGGCATCTTCGTCGAGGTCGTCGAGCTTCTCGAAGTCGACCGGCTGCCCGTTCACCGTCAACGGCTTGGCGGCTCCGAGCGCGTTAGCGCCGTCGGTCTCCCGTTTGAGGAAGATGTTGGGGAACGCGGTAAAACGGTGCCAGGCGACGCCCATGGTGACGTTGAGGGCGATCACGATCAGCCAGGCCATGGAGATGACGATCTTGACGGCGGCGACCAGGTAGACCAGGTACTCCAGGGTTTCCGTCGGGAGGCTGGCGAGCGCGTCGCCAACGAAGAACGTCAGCGGGAAGTGGCTCGCGTCGCCGGCGCCCAGCGCGTACTCCAACCCCCTGAGGATCAGAATGCAAACGCCGACGCCGATGACGGTCGCCTCGACGTAGTAGCCCTGCCACATCCGGGACCCGGTGAACCTCGAGATCCGGCCAGTGCGCGCTGGGTGCGCTCGTAGCCGGATCGCGACGAGGATCGTGATGCCGACCAACATCGCCCAGGTGATGAACTCGGCCGTCCACTCAAATGGATGCGCACCGCCGATACCGGGTAGCGCGAACTCCGCGTCGAACAGCTGCCCGTATGCGGTGACCAAGGTGAAGAACAGCAGCCCGAAGCCGATGAACACGAACCAGTGAGACGCGCCGATGAGGCTCCACTTGAGCATGCGGGTGTGGCCGAGCGTCTCACGGAGCATCGTTGCCGTACGGCGTCCAGGCTGGTCGGTGCGGCCGCTGACCGGCTGGCCGAGCCGGATGACGTTGACGATCTGACCGACCGCACGGGCCGCCAACGCGACGGCGACGAGGGTGACTGCCACGGAGACGACGATCGCGGCGGTTTGCATTACTGCTCGTTTCTCCCGTCGGCTCTCGGACGCCTCTGCCGCCACATTACGCGTGCGGGTTGCCCTGCTCGTGCTCCGGAATGTCCACGTTCACCACCCCTGCCATAGATCACCAGGCGTGCAAGCCTGGTGGTCTATAGGTCTGCCTGGTGATGGGCGGTCAGATCTCGGTCCGGTCGAAGTTGAGGTAGGACCGGCTCGGAGTCGGCCCACGCTGCCCCTGATATCGGGACTGGTGCGGCTGCGATCCATACGGATGCTCGGCCGGGGTGGAGAGGTCGAAGAAGCACAGCTGACCAATCTTCATCCCCGGCCACAGCTTGATCGGCAGGGTGGCGACGTTCGACAACTCGAGCGTCACGTGCCCGGTGAAGCCAGGATCGATGAACCCCGCGGTCGAATGGGTGAGCAATCCCAGCCGGCCGAGACTCGACTTGCCTTCAAGTCTCGCGGCGACATCGTCGGCCAACGTCACGGTCTCGTAACTGGACGCAAGTACGAACTCGCCCGGATGTAGCACGAAAGCCTCGTCGCCTCTGGTCTCGACCATCCGGGTGAGATCGGCTTGCTCCTGGGCCGGGTCGATGTGCGGGTAGCGGTGGTTCTCGAACACCCGGAAGTAGCGATCCAACCGGATGTCAATGCTGGATGGCTGCACCATCGCGACGTCGTACGGCTCGAGCGCGATCCGCTTGGCCTCGACGGCTGCTTTGATATCCCGGTCCGAAAGCAGCATGCGCGGACCTTACCGAGCGCTGCTCCGCCGGAGGCGACCGGACGGCGCGACTGAGCAGACGTTGCCGATCAGGTGGCGATGCCATCCGATCCGCACTTGAGAAGGAGTGTCCGTCAACCGGGTATGCTCCTGGCGCGGCAACCCGGGCCTGCAGCGCAGCGGTCTCGCGGGTGTAGTTCAATGGCAGAACATCAGCTTCCCAAGCTGACAGTGCGGGTTCGATTCCCGTCACCCGCTCCGAACGCGAAAGCCCCCTTTTCAGCGGCTCACCCGGTCGAACTCTGGCTCTCGCCGGAGGCCGCTCCCACGCGACACCGAATGATGCGGCCGGGCACGCTGTGAGTCGAGTGCTCAGCTCATCGCCAAGGCAACCGGCGACGATCAAGTGGTGGTCACCTGGGTCTGTGCCTTGTGCTCTTCGGCGGTGGAGGATCTCTACGTCCGACCCGTCTGGCTGCTCGTGATCCGGTCGAACACCCGGGCCGGCAGGAATCTGTTCATGGCGATGAGCGGCCTGGCAAGGTATCCGACCGGATAGCGCGGCTTCGGCCTGGCACTTTCGACTGCTTTCCGGATCGCTTTCGCGACAACGGTCGGGTCTGACGCCCTGCTGTTCTGGCCGTACCTGGTCTCGGTGTTCCTCGCCAGTGTCTCGGCGAGCTCCCTGTAGGCGCCCCGACCCGAGTGCTCACGTAGCGCCCGAACGGTGACATCGCCGAACTCGGTCCGGGTGATGCCGGGCTGGATGAGCACGACATCTATGCCGAAGCGCTTGACTTCCTGCCGGAGTGCGTCTGAATACCCTTCCAGCGCGTGCTTAGAGGCGTGATACCAGGCGCCGAGCGGGAACGCGATCTCGCCGCCCATCGAGGAGACATTGAGGATCCGTCCCGAGCGTTGAGCGCGCATGTGCGGCAGGACCAGCTGGGTTAGCCGTGCCGGCCCGAACACGTTGACCTCGAACTGGTGACGAGCTTCCTCGAGCGGCATGTCCTCGGCGGCGGCGTAGAGTCCCTGGCCGGCGTTGTTGATGAAGACGTCGATCCTGCGCTGCTCTTTCACGATCGTTTGAACGGCGCGCTCGAGGTCTGCCTCGACGGTGACGTCCAGCTGTAGGACGCGGCCGCCGGCTGAGCCGATCGCCGCTATGCTTTCTAATCGCCGCGCACTGCCGTAGACGGTGTGGCCGGCGCGCAACAGCTCGAGCGCCGCGGCGCGTCCGATTCCCGACGACGCGCCGGTGATGAGAATCGTCTGCGACATCGGTCCTCCTACACGTCGGCACGCTGCTCAACCTCGGGGTAAGTGATGAAGATGCCATCACTACCGACCGGGCCCTTCGAAATCATGCAGGTCCAACTGGAGAAGGTCGACGTCGACCCAACGGCCGTACTTGAAGCCGACCTGCTTCATCCGACCGATCACGCGAAACCCCAGAGCTCGATGCAGGGCCACCGAAGCCTCGACCCCGGCGTCAGCGATCGCCGCGATGACCTGGCAGATGCCCGCCTGTCGCGCCTCATCGAGTAGGCACTCCAGCAGGGCACGCCCGCGGCCGGCTCCGGTGAATCCGGGGTCAAGGTAGATCGAGTCCTCAGCTGTGTAGCGGTAGGCCGGTCTCGACCTCCAGGCTCCGAGAAGCGCATAGCCGATGACTTGGCCGTCCTCGCAGCCCACCAGTACCGGATAGCCAGCACCGTCCGCTGCGCGCAGTCGACCCTCCCAGTCGCTGACCGAGGGCGCTTCGAGATCGAAGGTCACCACGGTTTCGGTGACGTAGTACCCATAGATCTCGGCGATGCGAGTGGCGTCGGCTTTCTCGGCGTGCCGGATCTTCATGCGCAACCCACCATCGTTCGAGGCCGGCACCCCCTACCGGCTGGCCGTCAACGTCACCACAAGATCCGGCGAGGATCTGCAGTCAGACGGGCGTGCTGCAAGCTTGCTGGAACCGCCAAGGCCGCCCAACCACTGGACGGCAAAAGCGTGAAAGCCGGGCTCCAGCCGGTAGTAATGTCCGCCGAGTACGGGCAACGGCGCAGTAGTGATGCCGACCAGGCCGCGGGAGGAGGGCGATGGACGCGCTCGACCTGGCCCGATGGCAGTTCGGCATCGTGACCGTCTATCACTTCCTGTTCGTCCCGATCACGATCGGGATGGGGTTCTTGGTCGCCGGGCTGCAGACCGCGTGGTATCGGACTGGCAACGAGAAGTGGCTCCGACTGACCAAGTTCTACGGCAAGATCTTTCTGATCAACGTCATCATGGGCGTGGTCACCGGCATCGTCCAGGAGTTCCAGTTCGGAATGAACTGGAGTGACTACAGCCGCTTCGTCGGCGACATCTTTGGAGCCCCGTTGGCCATCGAAGCGCTGTTGGCGTTCTTCGTCGAGTCGACGTTTATCGGGCTGTGGATCTTCGGGTGGGACCGGCTGCCACGGAGGCTGCATTTGGCGACGATCTGGGCGGTAGCCGTCGGCGCTCCCCTGTCGGCCTTCTTCATCCTCGCGGCGAACTCGTGGATGCAGAACCCGACCGGCTTCCGCATCGACCAGGAGCAGGGCCGGGCCGAGCTGGAGAACTTCGCTGACGTCCTGACCAACAAGGTGCTGTTGATCACGTTCCCGCACACCATGGCTGGAGCGATGCTGACCGGCGGGGCGGTCATTGCCGCCGTCGCCATGTGGCACCTCATCCGCCGGCCGGGTGTCGACACCGACGCTTTCCGGTCCGCGTTGCGGCTCGGCGGGTGGACCATCGTCGTCAGTGCCGTGGCAGTCGCCGTGACCGGCGACATCCAGGGGAAGGTCATGACGCAGGTGCAGCCGATGAAGATGGCCGCCGCCGAGGGCCTGTACGAAACCGACACCCAGGCGCCATTCTCGCTGTTGACAATCGGAACCCTTGACGGCAGCGAAGAGGTATTTGCCATCAAGATTCCGGGCTTGCTGTCCTACCTCGGCCACGGCGACTTCAATGCCGAGGTCGAGGGCATCAACGACCTACAAACGGAGTACGAGGACGAGTTTGGCGCCGGCGAGAACTACAAGCCAATCATCCCGATCACGTACTGGACCTTCCGGCTGATGATCGCTACCGGCGTAATCGCAGGTCTGGTCGGTGCCTGGTTCCTATGGCTGACCCGAAAAGGCCGAGCCCCTACTTCGCGGTGGGCGCTGCGGGCCGCCATCGTGCTGCCGTTGCTCCCGTTGGCCGCCAACGCCTTCGGCTGGATCTTCACCGAGATGGGCCGCCAGCCGTGGATAGTCTTCTCGTTGATGCCGACGGCGGCCGGCGTCTCACCCGGCACCACGGCTGGCGAGGTGATTACCTCGATGTCGGTGCTCACAGTTGTGTATGCCGTGCTTGCGGTCATCGAGGTCGGCTTGCTGATCATGGTTATCCGCTCCGGTCTCCCCGACGTGAGCCCCGACGAGGTCACGCCGAGCGACGATCCTGACAAGCCAATGGCCTTCGCCTACTGAGGAGCCCGGATGGAGCTCTCCACCGTTTGGTTCGGCATCATCGCGGTGCTCTTCATCGGATACTTCGTTTTGGAAGGCTTCGACTTCGGCGTGGGTGTCCTCACCAAGGTGCTTGCGCACAACGACCGCGAGCGCCGCGTGCTCGTCAATACCATCGGCCCGGTGTGGGACGGCAACGAGGTCTGGGTCCTGGCTGCAGGCGGCGCCATGTTCGCCGCGTTCCCTGAGTGGTACGCGACGTTGTTCAGCGGGTTCTACCTGCCCCTGCTGATCATCCTCGCGTCTCTCATCGTGCGCGGGGTGGCGTTCGAATATCGCGCCAAGCGCGACAGTCCAGGCTGGCGCAGCCGCTGGGATCAGGTGATCTTCTGGGGTTCGTTGGTGCCCGCGTTCCTCTGGGGTGTCGCGTTCGCGAACATTGTCCGCGGGGTTCCGCTGGACGCCGACTTCGAGTTCGTCGGCACGCTGGGGGGGTTGCTCAGTCCCTATGCGCTGCTGGGCGGTCTGACCACGCTCGGTCTCTTCGTCATTCACGGTGCGGTTTACGTCGGGCTGAAGACCGTCGGCGAGGTCAGGGCCCGGGCTCGAGCCTTCACCTTGCGGTTCGGCCCGCTGGTCGCCTTGGTGGCCGTGGTGTTCCTGTTCTGGACCCAGGCGCTGCGCGGCAGCACGTGGACCGCCGTGCTGGCGGTTTTAGCAGCGTTGTCCTTCGTCGGTGGCTTGTCCGCGATCTTCAGAGGCCGCGAGGGGTGGTCGTTCGTCGCATCGGCGGTTGCGATCGGCCTCGCAATCACCACGCTGTTCGTGGCGCTGTACCCGGACGTGATGCCGACCACGCTCGACGACGGCGCCAGCCTCACCGTCGAAAACGCTTCGTCTACGCCCTATACGCTCACGATCATGACCTGGGTGGCGGTTATCCTCACGCCGATCGTGCTGCTCTACCAGGGTTGGACGTACTGGGTGTTTCGCAAGCGGATCGGGACCCAGCACATACCTGAGTCTGCCCCATCCTCGAGCTCGCCTCAGTGAGAGCGGTCGACCCCCGGCTGCTGCATCGGGCGCGGGCGAGCCTTGCCTACCTCGGGGTGTGTATCGCCATTGGTGTGGTGACGGCCTTGCTCGTCGTCGCACAGGCCAGCTTGCTGGCGCACGGCATCGCGGCGGCGTTTGTCGGCGGAGCTGATCTCGCCGACTTGGATTCGACGATGCTGTTGCTTGCCCTGGTCATCGTCGGCCGGGCACTGACCGCTTGGGCGACCGAGGGCGCCGCTCACCGGGCTTCGGCACAGGTGAAGTCGCAACTACGCAGCCAACTGCTCGCCCATGCGGTGCGGTTGGGCCCTCGTTGGCTAGCCGGACGCCGCAGTGCCGAGCTGGCGACACTCGCCACCCGAGGGGTGGACGCGCTGGACGTCTACTTCTCGCGGTACCTGCCGCAACTCGTGCTTGCCGTCGTGGTACCGATCGTGGTGTTGCTGCGGATGGTGCCGGCCGATCTGCTCGCGTCCGTCACCGTGGTATTGACACTGCCGCTGATCCCGGTGTTCACCGTTCTCATCGGCATGGCCGCACAGGCTCGTAGCCGACGGCGGTGGCGGGCCCTGACTCACCTCGCCCACCACTTCCTCGACGTTGTCGCGGGTCTGCCCACACTCAAGATATTCGGCAGGGCGAAGGTGCAGGCGGTGCAGATCCGTCGAGTCACCGACGAGTACCGCCGGGAGACGATGGCCACCCTGCGCATCGCGTTCATGTCGTCCCTCGTGCTGGAGCTCATGGCCTCGCTTGCCGTCGCCCTGGTCGCGGTCGGCGTCGGTTTGCGGCTGGTCGAGGGCACCCTCGATCTCGAAACCGGCCTGCTCGTCCTCATCCTCGCTCCGGAGGCCTATCTCCCATTGCGGCATCTCGGCACGCACTATCACGCGAGCGCCGAAGGTCTGGCCGCCGCGGAAGAGGTGTTCTCGGTGCTGGAGTCTCCGGTCCCTCCCACCGGACGGCTCACAGACATCCCCGACCTGCGACATGCCGAACTGAGAGTGGAGGGTCTCACCGTTCGACACACCGGCCGCACCGAATCTGCGCCGGACAGCCTTGACGTCGCACTTCGTCCGGGCGAACTGGTCGCCCTCGCTGGCCCTAGTGGAACCGGTAAGACGACTCTGCTGCACGTTCTCCTCGGCCTGGTCCGACCGGACGAAGGCCGAGTCGTTGTAGTAGCGCATGGCCAGGAGGTCGATCTCGCCGAACTCGATCCGGAGACTTGGCGGCGAAACGTCTCCTGGGTCGCGCAGCAGCCGTACGTCGTTCCCGGCAGCCTCGCCGACAACGTCCGGCTGGGTGCTCCTTCGGCCTCCGACGATGCCGTGGCCGAAGCGCTACGCAACGCGGGACTCGGCGATCTCGCGCTCGACACCTGGGTCGGAGAGCGGGGTGCGGGCCTGTCATTGGGACAGCGCCGACGAATGGCGCTCGCCCGAGCGCTGGTCCGGAGCACCCCTGTGCTGTTGCTAGACGAACCGACCGCCAGTCTCGATACAGCCACCGAGGAAGCGGTGCTCGCTACCGTCCGATCTCAGGCCGCCAATGGACGAATGGTTCTGGTCGTGGCACACCGCCCTTCCGTGCTTGCAGCGGCCGACCGGGTCGTGCAGCTCGCACCCGCGGCGGTAGCTGCATGAACGCCATGATGCGGATCATCAAGTTTTCAGCGGTGGCACGTGGCCGCCTGCTCCTTGCCGCTTGTCTCGGGACGCTCGCGGCCGGCTCCGCCGTCGGCTTGATGGCAGCGTCGGCCTGGCTCATTTCCCGAGCCGCTCAGCAGCCGCCCGTCTTGTACCTGATGGTTGCGATCGTGTCGGTCCGCGCGTTCGCAATTCTGCGCGGTACCGCCCGTTATGCCGAACGAGTCGTTGCGCATGACGCGGCGTTCCGGATGCTCGGCGACACTCGTGTTCGCATCTTCCAGCAACTCGAGCGGCTCGCACCGGCCGGGCTCATGGCTTTCCGCAGCGGCGATCTGTTGTCCCGCCTGGTCGCCGATGTCGACGCATTGCTGGACCTGTGGGTGCGCCTTCTCCTCCCTTACGCGGTGGCAGCGGTCGCCGGAGCCGGAGCGGTCGTCCTGGTCGGAGTGCTGTTGCCCGACGCGGCAATTGTCCTTGCGCTGAGCCTGGTCCTGGTGGCATTGGTTGCGCCCTGGGTCGCATCGCGGACCGCGCGGCGTGTCGAAGCCACTGTCGCACCGTTGCAGGGCGCGCTGAGCACAGCGACTCTCGACCTGCTTCGGGGGGCCCCCGAGCTCGTCGCCTGCGGTGCCGCGGATCGTCAGCTGGCGAAGGTGACCCGGGCGGACGAGAAGCTTGTGCGAGCCAACGCCCGGTCAGCCGCCAGTGTGGGGGTGGGCACGGCGATTGCGACGGCTGCCGCCGGGGCGGCGGCGTGGGCAGGCCTG
The DNA here is from genome assembly GCA_046726315.1 of Actinomycetota bacterium. Lineage (GTDB taxonomy): Bacteria > Actinomycetota > Actinomycetes > Jiangellales > Jiangellaceae > JACVRX01. Next base: position 130,978 of record JBKPAG010000024.1, read on the forward strand.
GAATATGGCGTTCCCGCGGTGCGGTCGGGTGTGCTGGCGGGCGTCGCTCTGGCCGTGGTCGTGCTGACTCCACTTGCGGTTCACGAGGTGTTCTCGGGGCTGGCCGGAGCGGCCCAACAGCTGCCGCGGGTTCGGGCAGCCGCAGAGCGGGTGCTCGATGTCTTATCCCAGCCGCCGCCTGTGGCCGAGCCTGTTCGACCTCAGGCAGTACCTCACGGACCGTGCGGGTTCCAGCTGACGGACGTGGTAGCCGGCTGGCCGGACGGGCCCGACGTGTTGGCGAGAACGTCCCTCACGATGGCGCCGGGTGAGCGCGTGGCACTCGTCGGACCGAGCGGTGTGGGCAAGAGCACGTTGGCTGCCGTGCTGCTGAAGTTCCTCAGCGCGAGAAGCGGATCGGTCCTGCTCGTGGGGCGCGACGAGACTGCCGACCTGGCCGACCTCGACGGCGACGCCGTCCGCAGGGTCGTTGGCCTCTGCGCTCAGGACGCTCACCTCTTCGACACCACGATCAGGGAGAACATCCGGCTGGCCAGGCCGAATGCCGCCGACGGAGAGATACGTGACGCGCTCCGCCGGGCTCGACTGCTCGACTGGGTCGACGGGCTGCCCGATGGATTAGACACGCACGTGGGCGAGCAGGGCGCGATGGTGTCCGCTGGTCAGCGGCAACGGATCGCACTGGCTCGCACCCTGCTGGCCGACTTCGATGTTCTCGTCCTGGACGAACCGGCCGAGCATCTCGACGAGCCGACTGCGGCTGCGCTGATGGCCGACCTGCTCACCGAGACCGCCGATCGGACGGTTCTGCTTGTGACGCACCGGACCCACGACCTCGACGGCTTCGACCGCACCTTGGTGCTGGCCGACGGCCAGCTCACCGAAACGTCGGCCGTGGTGGCACGGTGATACCGTTGCGGTATGGCAATGACACTGCGGATTCCAGCCGAGCTTGAAGCAGAGCTGCGCGAGGCCGCGGCGGAAGATCGCCGAAGCATCCACCAAACCATCGTGTTGGCCATCGAGTACTTCTTGGCAGCGCGGGAAACCGCCGAGATCAAGGCCGACCCAGATGCGCTGCGGGTTCTCGCCGAGGCGCGCCAAGCGGTTCGGGACGGCGATGTTGTTTACGGAACCGATGCCGCGCGTTCCTTACTCCGCGCCCGCCGCGCTTCGTGACAGCTCGGTACGAACTCGGTACGGCACCACCTGCGCGCCGCGCATTGGCGGACCTGCTCCAGCCCGACGTCGCCGCAGCAGCGATCGAGTTCATTACCGGCGAGTTGCTGGAGAACCCGCTACGGGTCGGGAACCCGCTGGGTGAGGAACTCGCCGGCATCTACAGTGCCCGGCTCGCCCGGGACTGGCGCGTGCTCTACGAGATCGACGACCACAAGCACGCCGTCATAGTCCTCGAGATCCGCCACCGCTCCACTGCCTATCGCCAGCGGTGAGGCAGCCACCAGACATCCGACCTCAGAGGTGCAGCTGCCACTCGATGCCGGTGGCGACGATCTGGTAGCCGAGCACCTCGTTGACCTCGATCATGTGCGCGTTTGACGCCGCGTTCCAGGTGTCCAGCATCCGCAGCTGTGGCTCCTCGTCGGCCAGCCACTGCAACATAGCGATCTTCAGCAACCGGCCCAGCCGGTGACCCCGGTGCGCTCGCAGAACGCTGGTGTCGTACTGACTGGCGTAGCCGGGATGCTCGGCGTCGACGCCGACCATGGTGTGTCCACCGAAGAGGCCAGTCTCGCGCTCGCGGGCGATAACGCGGTAGATGCGATTCTTGGCTGCCAGCTGGGCTGCCTCGAAGGTGCGGACCCGCTCCGGGCTGAAGATCTCGTCCTCGATGTCGAGGTCATCGATGGGGGCGTCGTTGATCGCGGCGACCATTGTGGCGACGTCCGAGAGCATTTCCTCCGGGGTCGGTCCGGCGATCCGGACCAGCTCATAGCCGCCCGCGCGGCCCTCTGCTGTCGCATGCTCGGCGTCCAGCCGCGGCCAGTCCAGTGCACGGAGATCCTGCCGGCGCTGCACACCGACGGAGGCGCGTTCCAGGCCCATCGCCTCGGCGAATTTGACACCTGAGGACTCCGCCCAACAGTCGGTCAGCACCAGCCGGCGTCCTTCGGCGCGCACCCTGTCGACACCCGCCTCGAACAACCGTCGACCGATGCCCTGCCGGCGGGCATGGGGATCCACGGTCACGTCGACCGAGCCGAGGTGCGTGTTGTCCCAATGCGGGAGCGTCACCTGCAGGACACCCACGACCCTGCCCTTGTCGTCGCGGGCCAGCGCGGCATTCGGTGGGTCTCCGTCCCAGCCGTGTCGCAGGAACATCCCATAGGAGAAGAGGGTCGGGCCGACCAATTGGTGCGGGCTGTCAACCAGCCGGGAAGCCTCGAACAGCGCTACTGCCCCGGCGAGGTCGCGGTCGTCGAGGTGCTCGCGGTCGAGCCAGGTCAGCTGCACAGGTCAAGCAAACCGCGGTGGCGCTGATTGGCGCGACCCAATTTCCGTGCAACGCAAGATCATACCCATGGGTGAATGCATCCGCGCGAAGTGGGTACACGGAACGAGCAACCGTCCGGCACCGGTGTCCCGGCCGATCGGAATCATTGGAGGCACGTAATGCCAACGATTCAGGAGATCATGACCCCTGGCGCCGTCTGCGTCGGCGAGAACGAGACTCTCGCGGACGCGGCTCGCAAGATGCGCGACCTCGATGTCGGCGCCCTGCCCGTCTGCGGCGAAGACAACCGACTCAAGGGCATGGTGACCGATCGGGACATCGTGGTCCGCTGCATCGCCGACGACAACGACCCGCGAACCGTGCGCGCGGGTGACCTCGCCCAGGGTAAGCCGGTGACGATCGGAGTGGACGATTCGGTCGAGGAAGCGCTGAGCACCATGAAGGAGCATCAGGTGCGGCGGCTGCCGGTGATCGACGGTCACGATCTCGTCGGCATCCTGAGCCAGGCAGACGTTGCCCGTAATCTCGAGGCGAGCCGGGTCGGCGCGGTTGTCGAGGCGATTTCCGAGCCGGACTAGTCGCAGGGCCCACCCCGCCGCGGCGAACCCCACGGGGTGGTGGACGTGGTCATTTCCTTATCCTCGGCCGGTGAGCATCGACGCGGTGATCTTCGACTGGGGCGGCACGTTGACCCCGTGGCACACGGTGGACCTGGCCGAGGAGTGGCGCGTGTACGCACGGGTCGTCGCACCCGACGACGCCGATGCTGTCGCTGCGAGGCTCATCTCAGCAGGGGACCGAGTTTGGGCGGCCGCCCGGGTACACCAGCAATCGGCGACGCTGGCCGATCTGCTCGCCACCGCCGGCGTACCGCTGGATGACGACGCCGCCAAGGCGCTGCGTGACTTCTGGGAACCGCACACCTACACCGATCCCGACGTGCCGGAGTTGTTCGCGGAGCTTCGGCGGCGGTACATCCGGATCGGCGTGTTGTCCAACACGATCTGGCCACGCCAATGGCACGAGGATGTCTTCAGCCGCGACGGCGTGCTGCATCTCCTGGACGGTGCGGTCTACACCTCGGAGATCGCGCACACGAAGCCGCATCCGGAAGCCTTCCGCAGCGCCATGGCCGCCGTCGGCGTCGCCGACCCGACCGGGTGTGTCTTCGTCGGTGATCGTCCCTACGACGACATCTCTGGCGCACGCGCCATCGGGATGCGCGCAGTGCTGGTGCCGCATTCGGAGATTCCGACCAGCCAGCAGGTCCCCGTCGACGTCGAGCCGGACGCCGTCATCAACCGGCTCGCCGACCTGCTGCCGTACATCGACGCCTGGCGCGATGCCGCGTGAGCATCAAGAACCAGGGATCGGCATGGGTATACACATGATCAACGGAGCAGATGCGGCGCCATAGCGCCGCATCTGCTCCGTGGATCACGAACGATCAGGCCTGGCTCGGTTCGTGGTTGAAACGCCGAACAACGACCACCCCACCGGCGGTGAGAGCAGCGCCTGCCAGTGCAGCCAGACCGACGGCTTCCCAGGGGAAGCCCGTGCTGTCGGAGCCGGTCGAGTTAGCGGACTGGTCGCCCTCCGACGTCTGCAGCATCTGGAGCCGCTCGTTGTGCTCGATTTCAGCCTTGGTCCTCGAGACACTCGACGTTTGCGGCGCCTGTCCTGGGTCCGGCTTGGCGCTCGCGACAGCCGCGGTCGCCGGTGCGAACACCGCGGCGCCGATTGCGGCCGCTGCGGTGATGCGCTGGATTCGGTTCATGGTGCCCCCCATTTCCGTGGCTACGGACGCTCCGAAGCCTTCGCCATGACAGAGCCGGCAGGGCGTGCGTTGATACGCGCGGCTCTCGCTTTTTCGCGGCCGACCGGAACGCGGTCTGTGCCGCCTGGCTCGCCGAGCCGTCGTGCGTGGCACGTTGAGCCGTCGCTGAGGCATCCGATTCGCCGCATTTGTGGGACGGCTCGACGTGCCAGGATGTCGCCCGTCCGGGCTAGGTTCCCGATCTGCTCGGTGGATCACGGTCGATCAGGCAGGGCGCGGTTCGCGGTGGAATCGGCGAGCCACAACAACCCCTCCGGCCACCAGGGCGCCGGTTCCGAGTGCCACGAGCCCAACGGTGTCCCACGGGAATTCCGAGGCGTCCGCAACGGAATCCGACGCAGGCGGCACGTTGCCCGTTCCGGGCTCCAGCCCGAGTCGTTCCTCGTACTCGATCTGCGCCTTCGTCTTCTGCAGGGGCTGCGATGCACCTTCGCTCGGAGCGTGCCACGGGTACGGTTCGGCGAAGGCAGGCCCGATCGTGGCGGGTGCAACGACCGCGGCGCTGACGCGGCCGCCGCAGCGATGCGCTGGATGCAGTTCATGGTGACCTCCAGGTCCATGGCCCCGGACCTCCCGGAGCCCTCACCTCGAGGTTTCGCCCTGACGGTCTTGATGGAGTCTCGGCCTGGTCGCGCTGGTCACAGGCTGGTCACCGGCCGGTCGCGAGCGACCGTGCTGCGCGTCAGTAACAGGTATCGACGTGCAGGTACTGCCGGCACTCGGCCGGTGTGAGATCTCGCGTGACATTCTCACCGGCGATGCGCAGCAGGTCGTCGAGGTCGAGGGCCCATACCCGGACGACGCCGTCGTCACCTACGGATGCCAGTTTGGTCCCGTCGGGGCTGAATCGAACCCCAGTGATCATGCCGGTGTGGCTGCCGAACGCCACGCGCTGTGTTCCCGAGACGACGTCCCACAACCGGATCGTGCCGTCGTCGCCCGCTGTCGCGATCGTGCGGCCGTCAGGGCTGAACACCACGTCCCACACTCCGCCGGTGTGGCCGGTCAGGGTCGCGAGCAGCCGTCCGGTGCCGGCATCCCATACTCGGGCAGGGCCCTGGGTGTCGGCAGTCGCGAGTACGGATCCTGAGGGTGCGAAGGCTAGTTTGGCGGCAAATGTCTCGATCGTGACGAGTGCTTCGCCTCTACGCCAGTCCCAGATAGTCGCCCCATACTTCCCAATATCTTCCCCAACGGGGTATCGGCCAGTCGCGAGCCATCTGCCGTCAGGGCTGAAGGCTGCGGACAAGGGTATGAAACCCTCCGCCTCCCGCAGGCGAGTCACCGTCGTGCCGGACCGGTCGAGGACTGCCGTCTCACGGGCGTCGACGACCGGCGCCTCGCCAGTGTCGAGCAACACCGGCGAGACTGCGAGAAGCGAACCGTCCGGGTGCCAGGAGATGTCCTGCGCCCAGCCTTCCGCGCTGACTATCTCCGACGCAGCTACCTGGTGATCCCAGATCCTGAGAGCGGTTCTATTGCTGGAGTCGTCATAGTCCGTGGTCGCGACGGACCCGTCCGGCGGGACGTCCAGGAGATCCACGGTTCCGACTGACGCGGCGGGGCCCCCGACCGGCCCAAGGGTCCTGTCGGCCTGGCCCGTTTCGGGATCCCAGAGCGTCACCGACAGTCCCTCGCCGCCGGTCGCCAAACGCCCGTCCGGGAGGAAGTCGACCCCGCGGGACTCGAAGGCACCCGCACGTTGGCCCACTCGGCATCCCCAGAAACGTCGACGTCGAACATTGTCACGGCCGTGATCTTCTCGTCGCCGACGAGAAGGCGCCGTCCGTCGGCGAGAATGCGACGCCAAAGACGCCGTTGTGTGTGGCCGATGCAGACAGTGACAGCACCTCCTGAATGCCGCGATCGCTGACCTCCCACACCTTCGCCGTTCCGTCGTCGCTCCCCGTTGCCAGTCGAGACGAGTCAGGTGCCCAGGCGATGGCAGGCGCGCGGGTCGAGTGACCCACCAGGTTCCCCAGTGGTTCCCACGTCGCGGTGTACCAGACCCGTGGATCGTCGCCGCCGACGGCGAGGTACCGGCCGTCCGGGCTCCATTCCATCCGTCCGATGTTCGGCAGGTCTAGAACGACCTGTTGGGTGGCCGTTGCGACGTCGTATACGACGACGGTTGCGGGGCCCCACCCCACGCCTACGGCGATCTGCGACCCGTCCGGGCTCAGTCCCGTCCCGACAGGACTGAGCTCAGGGCTGATCTCCTGAATCACCGTGCCGGTACGCACGTCCAGGACGCGGGCAACGCCTTCGAAAGCCCAATTGGCGCTGAGCAGCGAACCGTCCGCACTGACCGACAGACCCCAGACCGGACCAGGTGCTCCCTGGATCCGGCCCAACTCCACGCCGGTCCGTGGACCCCATGCCACGGCGGCCCCGTCGTCGCCGGCGGTCGCGAGTGTGCCGTCGGCGCCGAACAGGACGTCGTTCACGTCGACGTCGTGGCCCTTCCAGGAGCGCAATAAGCGGCCACTCTCGGGATCGCGTACGACGACGACGCCGGTGCCGTCGGGGCCCTCGGTGACGAACATGGAGCCGTCCGGGCTCCAGTCGAGCGTGCCGCCGAGGTCCGGGTAGGTCGCCACGACTCGAGACGACACGACGGCCCGGTGCAGCGCCTCCTCGGCTTCGGGAAGGACGGTTCCGTCGACGTCCCGGGTGTGCTCGACCGCGCGTGTTCCGAGTAGGACCGCCAGCTCCGGATCGGATTCGAGGTTGGAGACCGCGGCCGCCGCCAGCTCCCTTGCCGTTGCAGTCCGCGACTCGTTTTCGGCCCGCGACTGCGCGAATACGGCAAGGCCCCCGGCGACCAGGGCAAGGGCGAGGAACACGGCCAATCCGCCGAGCAGCCAGCGCAACCGCCGGTTCTGCCTGGTCGCGGTGGCTGCGCGCTCTTCGGCCTCCCGCCGCTCGGCGTCCAGCTGGGCCTGGCCTGCGTCGAGGAACGCACGTTCGACGGTTGTCACCTCCTCGGGGTAGGCAGAAGCGAACTCGAGTCCGGCGGCCAGCCGGCCGCCGCGCCAGAACTCGGTCGGTTCCCGGCCGCCTTCGTCCCATTCCGCGGCCGCCACGACCAGCCGATGCTCCACCGCCCGGGCGGCGGCGTGCTCCTCCAACCACGAACGCAGGCGTGGCCACTCCCGGAACAGCGCCTCGTGCGCGACCTCGACGTGACCGGCGTCGAACGTCAACAGCCGGGCGACCGCGAGCGGATCGACCACCGCACGCACCCCTCGGGCTCGGCAGTGCGTCCAATTCGGCCAGCGGCACCCGCCGGCGGGTCACTGCGTCGCCTTCTCCCGGCCCGGCCAGTCGAAGCAGTAGCATCCGGGCCGCTGTCCGGTCCGCCTCGTCCAGTTCGCCGTAAGCCCGATCCGCGATGCGGGCCACCGCTCCCCGCAGCCCGCCGCTTTCTGCGTACGCCTCGAGCGTGAGCCGCCGGCCGTCGCGGTGGTCCCACAGCTCGGTAAGCGCCGTGGACAGCAGCGGCAGCGACCCAGGCTCGTCCCCAGCGTCGTCGACCAGGGCGTCGGCCAGCCCGACCTCGAGCACAAGCCCAGCCAGCCCGGCCGGATGCTCGACGGCCCGACGGACCTCGGCGGCGGTCAGAGTCCCGATCAGAACGGTGGCGTCGGCGAGCGCCTGCGCGAGCACCGGCTGGTCGGCAAGGCCGGCGACGTGGTCGGCGCGCACGCTGAGGACGACGGTGCACCGGGATGTCGAGTCGACCACCTCGGCGAGAGCGTCGAGGAATGACTCGCGCTCGGGGGTGTCAGTACACGCCGTCCACACCTCTTCGAACTGGTCCACCACGAGGACCACGCGCGATTCCTCGGGCTCGTCGAAAACCACGCACTCGAGTAGTCCGCTACTTGGTCGCGGTCCCGGTCGGCGCCGCGGAGTGCCTCCCGAACCAACTCACGCATCGGATGCGGGCCAGGGCGCATGACCAGCGGCACCCAACTCTCGCTGCTGGGGAGCGCTCCGGCCTGCAGGGACGCCAGCAGGCCCGCGTGGAGCAGCGATGACTTGCCGCTGCCGGAGCCGCCGACGAGTGCAACCAGGCGAGCCGATGCGAGGCGGGTCAGCAGCTCGGCCACCAGCCGCTCGCGGCCGGCGAACCACGGTGCATCGGCCACCCCGTACGCCACCAGACCCTTCCACGGACACGTACCGGGCTCGACGACCAACTGACGCTCTATGACCTCCCGGTATCGCGTCACGCCCTGCCGCAAATCAGCCCGCGCGGCATCGAAATCGCTTGCGACCATCCCGGCCCACGTCGCGGCCCCGGTCACCAGTGCCGCCGCTCGTTGACGCGCGACGGACAGCGCTTCGTCATGAACACGCCCTGGCAAGCCACCCGAAGTTCGCAGCACTTCTGGGAGCACCTCATCGGCCGCCGCGTCATCGACATACGTGGCGACGATCGCCCGCACCTCGTCGATGTTGAGCGACCCGACGTCGATGACCTCTGCACTGGGAGGGATCGCGGCGCTCGGAGAAGCGAGTACGACAGTGAGCCGCGGACCCTCGACTGGACCGGCCAGCACGGCTGACTCGAGCTCGCCAATCGTCAACCCCCGGGCGTCGACGACGCTCAGCGCGGGGGCTGTCGCCGGTTCGCCGGCCGGCCTGCCGGCCGCGTTGTACTCGACGACGACACCCTGGTCGGCCAGCTCGCCGGCAAACTGCGCTGCGAGCCGGGTTGCGCCTGCGGCGCGTGGGCCGCGAAGGACGATTGTGCTGGGTCTTGCCTCGGCGCTTACTCGCTGCCAAGCGGCCCGCAAGGTCGCAAGCTCTCTGCCTCGTCCGACAAACGGGCCGGGTGGCGGAACAAGCGCATCTGGCAGCGTTGGCGTGCGGACTGGCGCCCGCAGCGCGCTGTCCTGTTCCAGCACCTGCAACTGCAGGCGGCGCAGGTCGGCGCTCGGTTCGACCCCGAGCTCGTCAACGAGCACGTCTCGGGCCCCGCGAGTAGGCGGCCAATGCATCTGCTTGCCGGTCGGCCCGATAACGGGCCAGGACGAGCAGCTGCCAGAACTGCTCCCGAAGGGGGTGCCCGTGGACCAGAGACTCCAACTCGGCGACCGACTCCCTGGCGCGCCCCAGGTCCAGGTCCGCGGCGATCCGGTCCTCGAGGGCGACCAGCCGCAGCTCCTCCAGCCGGCGGGCCTCGCTGCCGCCGAATGGGGTCGACTCCGACCCCGCGTATGCGGGTCCGCGCCACAATGCGTGAGCATCGGCCAAGGTTTTCGCGGCCGCCTCCACACGGCCTTCCTGGTATGCCCGCCGACCGAGCGCGACGAGCCGCTCGAACCGTCGCGCGTCTATGGCGTCGTCGACGACGTCCAGCCGGTAACCAGACCCGTCGGTGACTAGCACGACGGGGGATCCATCGCGTTCTGGTTCCAGAACGTTACGCAGCCGCAGCACATGGTTCTGCAGCGCTTTTGCCGCCGTCCGGGGAGGAGTCTCCCGCCGCAGAGTGTCGATGAGCTCGCCGGTGCTCACGGTCCGACCGGCTCGAGCCACCAGATGGGCGAGCAGTGCGCGCTCTAATGGGCTGGGTAGGTCAACCGGCCCATCGTCGCCGCGCACCAGCAGTGGTCCGAGGACGGAGAAGTCCAGCCTCGGGCGATTGAGCCGCCCCGGATTCCGCGGCATGGCCTCATCGCCCCGATCCGTGCCACGCGCTGCTTTGACCATACCGTTCCTCGCACCGGTAACCGCCCGGTAATGAGGCGGTCGCAGCAGCCAGCGGTGCGGCTCGAGGATGATCCACGGACCAGTTTGGGGGCTATAGCCCCGCATTTGCTCCGTGGATCATGGAGAACTCCGCCTGGCTCGCTGAGCCGTCGTGGGTGGCACGTTGAGCCGTCGCTGAGGCACCCGATTCGCCACATTTGTGGAACGGTTCAGCGTGCCAGGCGAGTAAGAAACGCGACTGAGGCGACGGCTTGGCGGTCTTCTTGTTACCCGCTGGTAGCATAAGGTTACTGGCGAGTAGCTACGTGGCGGAGGGCACCCCGATGGGTCACTACAAGTCCAACCTGCGCGACATCGAGTTCACCCTGTTCGAGGTACTCGGCCGCGGCGAGATCCTCGGGCACGGGCGGTACGCCGACGTCGACGAAGACACCGCTCGCGCGATCTTGGCCGAGGTCGACCGGCTGGCTCGGGAACAGCTAGCGGACTCCTTCACCGACGTCGACCGGCACGCGCCGGTATTCGACCCGCAGGCACACACGGTGACGGTGCCGGACTCGCTCAAGCAGAGCTTCCGCGCGTTGATGGACGCGGAGTTCTACCGTTTCGCACTGCCGCCCGAGCTCGGCGGGCAGCCGGTGCCGCCGTCGATCTACTGGGCCGGGGCTGAGCTGCTCCAAGGCGCCAACCCAGCCTTGTGGATGTATGCGACCGGCCCGAACTTCGCTGCCACGATTTGGCGCAACGGAACGCCTGAGCAGCGGCGGATAGCGCACATCATGCTCGAGCGCCATTGGGGCGCGACCATGGTTCTCACGGAGCCCGACGCCGGCTCCGACGTCGGCGCCGCTCGCACCAAGGCATTTGCGAACGGCGACGGGACCTGGCGGATCGAGGGTGTCAAGCGGTTCATCACCTCAGGTGAACACGATCTCGCTGAGAACATCGTCCACCTCGTACTTGCCCGGCCCACCGGCGTCGAGGGCGTCGGTGGGCCGGGCACCAAGGGCCTGTCCCTGTTCCTCGTCCCTAAACACCGCTTCGACCTACAGACCGGCGAGCTGACGGGGCGCAATGGCGTCTTCGCCACGAACCTCGAGAAGAAGATGGGCCTCAAGGGGTCGGCGACCTGTGAGCTGACGTTCGGCGACGGCGAGCCGGCCATCGGTTACCTGCTCGGCGACCGGCACGACGGCATCGCCCAGATGTTCCAGGTGATCGAGTACGCGCGGATGATGGTCGGCGTCAAGGCCATCGCCGCGCTCTCGTCGGGCTATCTCAATGCCCTCGCGTTCGCCAAAGAGCGGGTACAAGGCGCCGACTTGACGACCGCCAACGACCGGACGTCCCCGCGGGTCACGATCACCCACCACCCCGACATCCGTCGCTCCCTGATGACGCAGAAGGCGCACGCGGAGGGAATGCGGGCATTGGTCTTGTACACGGCGTCGATTCAGGACCGCATTTACCAAGCCCGCGCAGAGGGGAAAACCGACGAAATCGCCGTACGGGTCAACGACCTGCTGCTTCCGGTGGTCAAGGGGTACGGGTCGGAGCGGTCCTGGGTGTTGCTTGGTTCCGAGACGCTGCAAACCCTCGGCGGCTCCGGCTATCTGCAGGACTACCCGATCGAGCAGTACGTCCGTGACGCCAAGATCGACACGCTGTACGAGGGCACGACCGCCGTCCAGGGCCTGGACCTGTTCTTCCGCAAGATCATCAAAAACAACGGGCAAGCGTTCGGCTGGCTGTCGGCCCAGATCAAGGACAGTCTCACTGCCGAGATCGGCGGCGGCCGGCTCAAGGTCGAACGCGAGTTTCTGGCCAAGGCGCTCGAGGACGTCCAGGGCATACTCGCCGCGATGGTCGGGTTCCTGATGTCGACCGACCCCACCACCGAGAACGGCGACGTCCGCAACGTCTACAAGGTCGGCCTCAACACGACCCGGTTGTTGCTGTCCCTCGGGGACCTGCTGATCGCCTGGCTGCTGCTCAGGCAGGCGGCCGCCGCTCTGGAACGGCTTGACGCCGATGTCTCCACGAAAGACCGGACGTTCTACGAAGGCAAGGTCGCTGCGGCGCAGTTCTTCGCCCGCCAGGTGCTCCCGCGCCTCACCACGGAGCGGGCTGTCGCAGAAAGCACCGACAACGCTCTCATGGACCTCGGCGAGGCCGCGTTTTAGATAGTGCCCTGGCGAGGTGCGCCCCCCTCAACGCGACTGGAGGCGGCGTTCGGGTCAAGCGCGCCGGCGTACACGCATCTCAACGGTCAGCCGCCAGGTAGATCCCCCGTCTGATGAGACTTCGCTGCGCCAGTGGAACGCCCCCGCGCTGATGTCGGAGAAGATCCATCGCAACGGGTAACCCTCGTCGGTCTCCCCGCTGAGGACGATCTCGTGACCGACCTGCCGGGCGACGAACGTGTGCACCAGGCCGGTCACCGGGCCGACCCATGTCGCCCGCCACGCGTCGATACGAGGGTCGTAGAAGCGGACCACCGTGCCCCACTCGGCGGGCGGCGCGATCGGCTCGTCCCGCAGACCCCGGGCTGGGCAGATCCAGACGTCTTGGACGGCACGCCCTTCCAAGGCCCAGCCGAAGTGCCACTCGCCGCGAACCGTGGCTGTCGTGCCGTCGGGCGCGTAAGACGTTCGATCGAGGTCCCACGAGCCGACGAACTGGCCGAACAGCTGCAACTTGTCTGCCAGCTCTGGACGCGGACCGACCGCCTGTAGCGCATCGATCATCGCCTTGGTGCCATCCGGCTGGGTCATGCGACCTCCGTTCGGTAATGCAGTCGCAGAGACAAGCCTCATCCTTTTTCGAAACCGTGTCTCCCCACGAGCCGGACGAAATGCGCAAGGATGACGTCGCGGTTGCGGAACAAGCGATGGCCAGCCTTCATGAACTGGACCACGGTGTCCTGCCCGCCCGGCCCGATTGGCATCACGAGACGGCCGCCGTCCGCGAGCTGCGTTGCGAGCGGTGGCGGGACCCTGGGGAACGCCGCCGCGACGAGAATCGCATCGAACGGCGCGTGCTCGGCCAGTCCCTCGGTGCCGTCGCCAGCAATCACGTGAGTGTGCGCTGCGTCGTGGCGTCGGAGGTTTTCCCGCGCTGTCTCGGCGATGTCGGTGAAGCGTTCGACACTCCAGACCTCCTGAGCAAGGCGAGCCAGCAGCGCGGTTTGCCAGCCGTGGCCCGTCCCCACCTCGAGCACGCGCTCCGCGCCGGACAGCTCGAGCGCCTCGATCATCCGCGCGACCAGCGACGGCTGTGTCGTCACCTGGCCATGTGGGATCGGCAAAGGGCTGTCGACGTCGGCCCGATCCGCGAGCTCCGATGGGACAAAGCCCTCCCGCGGCACGGCTCCCACCGCTTCCAGCACGCGCGTATCGCGAACGCCGGCGAGCCAGCAGGCGCGGACGAGGCTCGCCTCCACTTGGCCAGTATGCGGAACGTGACAATCTGAGCGGCGTTGCTCACGCGCGACGGCCGTGCTGTTCGCAACCAAGGGGAACCGCATGGAAATGCAAACCGATGCCGACGTTGAACGCGAGTCCTGGTACGTCTCGACTGGGCATCTTCCGTCCCCCGCACAGATCCAGCGCTGGGTCGACGAGGCGTACGACCGCTATCGCTCGATCACTGACGGAGAAAACACCAAGGTCTATCCGGCGCTGGCGAGGGTGCCGAGCGACCTGTTCGGCATCTGCGCGGTAGGAACCAGCGGCAACGTCTATACGGCCGGGGACGCGGCGTACGAGTTCGCCATCATGAGCGCGGCCAAGCCATTCGTCTTCGCCCTGGTCTGTCAGTCATTGGGCGCCGCGGAAGCCAGGAGGAAGCTCGGGGTGAACGCCACAGGGCTGCCGTTCAACTCGTTCGCAGCGGTCGAGCGCAGTGCAGATGGCAGGACCAATCCGATGGTGAACGCTGGAGCGATCGCCACTGCAAGCCTGGCGCCGGGCGACACTGGAGAGGCGAAGTGGGCGTTCATCCATGACGGCCTGTCCCAGTTCGCGGGCCGGACGCTTTCGCTGGACGACGAGGTCTACACCTCCGCGTCGGAGACAAACCATCGCAATCGCGGCCTGGCAAACCTGCTCGAGAGTTTCGGTTGCATCTACTGCGACCCGACCGACGCATTGGAGTTGTACACCAGGTTCTGCTCCCTGAGCGTGACCGCTACCGATCTGGCGACCATGGGTGCCACTGTCGCTGACGGCGGGGTGCACCCCCTCAACAAGACACGCGTGGTTGACGCGGTGGTCTGCCACTACGCACTCGCGGTGATGACCACCGCGGGCATGTATGAAACATCGGGCGACTGGCTCTACGACGTCGGGGTTCCGGGGAAGAGCGGTATCGGGGGCGGAATCGTCACCATCGCCCCTGGCAAAGGTGGGCTGGGAACGTTCGCGCCGCCGCTCGACCACGCCGGGAACAGTGTCAGGGGGCAGCTCGCCTCACAGTATTTGGCTCGACGACTTGGGTTGAGCCTGTTCGCCTCTGAACCTGCGTATTAGCGCGACATCCGATGATCATGATCACCGGAAGAGGGAGGCGAGGGCGCTGAGGTCGGCGTGGCCAAGGCCCGCGTCGAGCGCGCGCTGAACGACGGCCCGGTTTACCGCGAGCTGAGGCACCTCTGCGCCCACTCGCGCAGCCAGCGTGGCTGCGAGGTCGAGATCTTTAGCCACAAGATCGAGAGCGAAGGCGACCGGCGTTTCGTCGGGGTTCTCGTACGCCGCGCGCTTGTAGAGGACGAACGGCGAGGCCCCTGCGCTCGAGGCGATCACGTCGTACGCGGCAGAACGCTCGACCCCGGCCCTCTCGGCGAGCACCAGCGCCTCCGCGAGAGCCGCGTTGAGACCGTGGACCATGCTGTTGACGACCAGCTTCATCGTCGCGCCGGCCCCGAGCGGGCCGAGCGGTATCACCCGAGCGGCGAAGGCGTCGAGCGCCGGCCGGGCCCGGGCCAGCGCCGACTCGTCGCCGCCGGCCATCACCAGTAGCTGTCCGCTCTGCACCGTGGAGACGCTTCCGGAGACTGGCGTGTCGATCAGCGCTGCTCCCGTCCGCGCGACGTCGAGGCCCAGCGCTTGGATCGTCGCCGGGTCGACCGTGCTGGTATCTGCCACCACGGTTCCCCGGCGGAGCCCGGCGACCAGCCCATCGGGGCCGAGATAGGCGGCTCGGACGGCCGCGTCGTCGGCGAGCGAAACCACAACCACGTCGGCGGCCGAAGCAGCATCGCGCGCGGTGGACGCCACAGAGACATCGTGGACCTCGGCCAAGGCGACGGCCTTCGATCGGCTCCGGTTGTAGACGGTGACCTCGTGGCCGGCTCCGACTAGCCGGCCGACCATCGCCGAGCCCATCCGGCCGGTGCCGACAACCGAAACCCGAAGCGATCGACTCACGTCAGCAGCCAGCCGCCGTCGACGTAGAGCTGGACGGCGTTCACGCCGCGGTTGGCGAGCAGGAAGTCGACGGCGCCCACGATGTCGGCCATGGTCGCGAGCCGGCCGGTCGGTGTTCGGGATCGGTAGCCCTCGAGGACCGGGTGCGGCTTGCTCGCCCAGAACGGGCTGTCCCCGACGATTCCTGGGTGGACAGCGTTGACCCGGATCGGCGCCAGCTCCAGCGCCATCGCGTTCACCATACCGATGACGCCGCCATTGACTGTCGAGACGGTGATCGACCCGGGGTACGGGCGGTCTTTGGCCCGACCACCGAACACGACGATGGCGCTTTCGTCGTGCATCGCCGGCACCAACGTGTGTACGACCTCGGTGTACCCGACCAGCTTGAGCGTCGCGAGGTTCAACGCCCGGTCCAGGTCGTAGTCGCGGACGTCGTTGGTGTCCCGGTCGATGGCGGCGAGCACCAGGTTGTCTACCCGCTCGATCCCGGCTAGTGCGGGCGCGATTCGCGGTGGCTCGGTGAGGTCGAACGCCACTGCCCGGGCGGTCCCGGCCAGCGACGACGCGGCCTCCGCCGCCGTAGTTGCGTCACGACCGGTGAGGACGATGTCGTCACCCTGCTTGCTGCGATGCCGGGCGACCTCCAGCCCGAGTCCACTGGTTCCACCGACGACGACGGTGATCACACCGGTCCTCCTGTCTCGAGTCGCTGCCGTAAGTAGTCCCAGTCCCGGGCGAATCGGTAGGAGTGCCGGCCCGGCGGCTGCGGCGCCTGGGTCTCCAGCCAACGCACCGGGCCGCCCCCTGCCGGCCGGAACGAATGGACACACCCGACGCCAGCCCATCCGACGTCGCCCGGGCCAAGTACATAGGAGGCGCCGTCAAATGTCGCCTCCACCGAACCGTCGAGGATGAGGTAGGTCTCCTCGAATGGGTGGTCATGCCCTCCGATCAGACCGGTCGGCTCGTACTGCACCATGAACATGGTCGCCAGCTGCGCCCCCAAGTCGGAGTCGATCATCATCTTCACGGTGATTCCGCTGTAGACCAGCAGCGCCGTCCGCATGCTCGCGGACGCGGCGAGCCGGTCCTGGGTTTGCTGCGCTGGATCCATGTTCTCCGGGTCAACGTGGCCGTACCGGCGGGTGCGCGGGTCACGGACGTCGGCCCGGGCCGGCTCGGTCCGCGGGAGCTCCGGGACGACATAGGTGTCCAGCCCATGGGACACCCGTGGGGTGGGTGCAGACATCCGAGCCCAGCGGGTCTCATTGTTCCCGATGTTGCGCAGCACGTGCGGAACGCCGACCGGGATCCACCCGTAGTCGCCCGGTCCGAGGAGAGCAGCCTCCCCAGGCGTCTGAACGACGACCTCGCCGTCCAGCACGTAGAGGCTCTCCTCGTACGAATGAACGTGGGAGGACATCGAGCCGCCGGCTTCGAGGCGTCCGAGCGCGAAGCCGGTGTGCACCGCCGCCGTCGAGGAGTCGACAACCGACCACGCTTGCAGGCCACGGGAGCCGGAGAGTGGCCCGGCCACCGGGCTCCAGACCGCCTCCGCAGCCCGGCGAACGAGGTGATGGGTGGTCACGCGGCGGGGGCCTTCGCCTTCGCTGCCGCTTCGACCAGGTAGTCGCGCGCGTTCTCGACGAGCGTGCGCGCACGGTCGACGTCGGCGAGCAGGGTGAAATCGCGCTTGCGGAACACCCCGTCGACGATCACGTGCTCGACGTTGGACACGTCGGCGCACAGCGTCACCGCAGCAACCGGGTCGTGGATCGGCGTCACGTTGATCGCTGTCGCGTCGATGACGACGACGTCAGCCTTCTTGCCTGGGGTAAGGGATCCCACCCGTTCCTCGAGGCCCGCGACGTGCGCGCCGTTGATCGTGGCCATCTCGAGCATCTTGTCCGCCGTCAGGATCGTGTCGGGAACAGCGGTGTCGGCCTCCCAGCTCACCGCGTTGACTCGCGCCCGCTCGGCGCCAAATGCCGCGCGCATCTGGGTGAACATGTCGCCCGGCACGGTCGTGACGACGTCAACGGACAGGCTCGGGCGCAACCCGAACTGGTAGCTCTTGTTCACTGGCGGCCAGCCGTGGCCCATCTGCAGCTCGACCTGCGCAGCGATGGAGATGGTGCCGCCGGTGTCGGCGACCCGCTTCCATTCGTGCTCGCTGAAGTAGCAGCAGTGGATGAACGTCGTGTCCGGCCCCAGCAGACCGAGCCGGTCCAGCTGCTCGACCATGGCGAACCGGCCTGCCATCCGGCCCATCGCAACATGGACGGTGATCGGGATGCCCAGCTCGCGCGCCAGGCCCCATTCGGACTGGACCACTTGGTCCTGGGTGAAGCCCGGGCCACGGGTGGCGATGGCCATGGTGAGCAGGCCGTCGTCGCTGGAGAAGTAGGCGTCCTTGACCCGCCGAACATCGTCTCCGGGGATTGCCTCAGCGCTGAAGAACCAGTACTTCTCCAGCGAGGTGTTGGCGCTGCCGTAGGCGTACTGCGCGCGGATCCCAGTCTCTTGCAGGGCGTTGATCGCAGCGTCCGGATGCTCGGGCGTGTTGTTGATGTGGGACCAGTCGACCAGCGTCGTGATGCCGGCGTTGAGGCACTCCAGCGACCCGGCCACGTTGCTGGCGTAGACATCCTCCGCCCGATACAGCGGAGCAAAGGTGTCAAGGACCTCGACGAAGTAGTCGTCGAGGGTCGCGTTCGGGGCGCAGTTGCGGATCGCGGCTTCCCAGGTGTGTCGATGGGAGTCAACGAAGCCGGGGATGACGATTTTTCCGGCGCAGTCCACGACCTCCGCGTCAGCCTCGATGCCAGCCTCCACACCCGCAATCCGGTCGTCATCGATGAGCACGTCGCCGGTTCGCAGATCCCCCACCTCAGGGTCCACCGAGAGGACCGTCCCGCCCTTGAGGAGAAGCTTGCCCATGACTGACTCCCTTCGAGTGTCCGGTGTTGACGGCTCGCCGTCAGTAGGCACCGAGCCGTCGCACCGCTGTGATGACCTTGTCGACAGTGGGGATGACCTCGTCCTCGAGAGCGTCGGCAAAGGGGAGCGGGACGCACTCGGCCGCAAGCCGGCGAACCGGAGCGTCGAGCGTCTCGTAGCCCTCGTCGGCGACAATTGAGGCGACCGTCGCACCCCAGCCGCCTTGGTACGGGTTTTCCTCGACGACGAGCAGCCGGTTCGTACGTTCGACCGACGCAAGGACAGTCGCCACGTCCAGCGGCACCAGGCAGCGCAAGTCAACGACCTCGACCGAGATTCCCTCTCCGGACAACCGCTCCGCGGCGGTCAGCGCGAGCGGCACCGTGGAGGCCAAGGCGACCAGCGTCAGGTCGGTGCCGTTGCGCGCGACCCGCGCCTGGCCGAGCTCGACGACGTGGTCGGGCGGCGCCGGATCTCCCTTGCTGGCGAAGAGCCCTTTGTGCTCGAAGAACACGACCGCGTCGTCGGAGCGGATCGCCGCGGCCATCAGCCCCACGACGTCCGAGGGGGTTGCCGGCGCCGCCACCTTGAGGCCGGGGATCGTGAACACCCAGTTCTCCACCGCCTGGGAGTGCTGAGCGCCGAAGCCGAGCCCGCCGCCGTTGGCCGTGCGAATGACCAGCGGAACCCTGACCTGCCCACCCGTCATGTACCGGGCCTTCGGAATCTCGTTCGCCAGGTAGTCCCAGCAACACGCCAGGAAGTCGCTGAACATGATCTCCGCGACGGGTCGAATGCCGGTCATCGCCGCACCCATCGCGGCGCCGACGATGGCCTGCTCGGAAATAGGGGTGTCCCACACCCGGTCTGGGCCGAACTCCTCGAACAGGCCCACCGTGGTCTTGAAGACGCCGCCGGCAGCGCCGATGTCCTCGCCGATGCACACTACGGCCGGGTCGCGGCGCATCTCACGCGCGATGCCCTCGGCGACCGACTCGCGGTAGGTCACGTCCGCCACGCCGCGCCCCCGTCCGCCCACACGTCGGTGAGCGCTTCTGCGGGGTCGGCATCCGGCGCGGCCTGAGCGGCATCAGATGCAGCCGCGACGACTGTCGCCGCTCGGGTGTCCGCCGAGTCGACATCTGCGGGATCGACGCCCATCGCGGCCAGCTGTTCCCTGGTGACGAGCAACGGGTCGCGGCGCAGCCACTGCTCGACCTCGTCGGTTGGGCGGTATTTCGCTGGGTCCGTTCGACTGTGGCCAAAGTGCCGGTAGGTGCGCGCCTCCAACACGGTCGGGCCTTCACCCCTCCGTGCGCGTGCAGCAGCGGCTGCCACCGCTTCCCGAACCACTAGCACGTCGTTGCCGTCGAGCAGCTGACCAGGCAGGCCGTTGGCCGCTGCCCGGTCCGCCGCGGGATTCGGTACCGAGGTGACGCTCGCGATCGGGGTGTACTCCATATAGAGGTTGTTCTCGCAGACGAAAAGCACCGGCAGCCCCCACACCGACGCGAGGTTGAGAGCTTCGTGGAATGCGCCGATGTTGGTGGCGCCGTCGCCGAAGAAGGCTACGGCGACCTGTTCGGTGCCGCGCAGCTTGGCCGACCATGCGGCCCCGACCGCCATCGGCAGGTGGGCGCCGACAATGGCGTAGGACCCGAGCATTCCGCGGTCGGCCTTGGTCAGATGCATCGAGCCACCTTTGGCCTTGCACACCCCGGTCGCCTTGCTCATCAGCTCGGCCAGGCACTCCTCTGGTGTAGCCCCACGGGCGATGGCGTGGTGGTGGCCGCGGTAGGTGGCGAAGACGTAGTCGTCGGGTTTTAATGCGGCATTCGCCCCAACGGCGACCGCTTCCTGTCCGGCAGCCAGATGAGTGGTGCCCTTCACCAGCCCGCGCATGAACAGGTCGTGGGCGGTCTGCTCAGTGCGCCGGATCACCGCCATCTGCTGGTAAAGGTCAAGCAGGGTGGCGGCGTCGACCGAGTGAGTGTCGATCGTCACGGCTCGCCCCGGCCCAGAGGGGTGTTGAGATGCGACTGGGACTCGCGGACGGGCGAGAGCGGCCCGTCGACCGTCCAGTACTGGCGACCGGCCACTAACAGCTCCTCGGCCGGGAATTTCGTGATGACCTCGCAGCCATCAGCGGTCACCACCACCTCTTCCTCGATGCGGGCCGCCGACCAGCCGTCGGACGCCGGCCAGTACGTCTCAAGCGCGAAGACCATGCCCTCTTCCAGCGTTTCCGGGTGGTCCAGCGAAACCAGCCGGCTGAAGATCGGCTTCTCCCAGATCGCCAGCCCGACTCCGTGCCCGTACTGCAGTGCGAATGCGGCCTCCTCGTTGGCGAAGCCGAACTCGTCCGCACGAGGCCACAACGCGACGATGTCGGCGGTCGTGGCACCCGGCTTCACGGCCGCGATCGCGGCGTCCATGTACTCGCGGCAGCGGGTGTACGCGTCGCGCATCGCGGGCGACGCGCTCCCCACAGCGAAGCACCGGTAGTAACAGGTCCGGTAGCCGAGGTGGCTGTGCAGGATGTCGAAGAACGCCGGGTCGCCCGGGCGCACCACGCGGTCGCTGTACACGTGTGGGTGGGGTGAGCAGCGTTCGCCGGAGATGGCGTTGACACCCTCGACGTACTCGCTGCCGAGGTCGTAGAGCACTTTGCTCACCACGCCAACGCACTCGTTCTCGCGCACTCCCGGGCGCAGGAAGGCGTAGAGCTCTTCGTACGCGGCGTCGACCATCGCGCACGCCTGGGTGAGCAGCCCGATCTCGTCTTCGGTCTTGATCCGGCGCGCCTCGAGGAAGACCTGTTGCCCGTCGACGACATCCAGGCCCTCGGCCCGCAGCGCCGCCAGGATCGGCATCTCGATCACGTCGACGCCGACCGGCTCGCTCTCCAAATCGTGCTCGCGGAGCACTGTGGCGACCTTGCGGGCGACCTCCTCGGCGACGCCGGCGTCGGGGTGAAACGCGCCGCGGAGGGTCGAGATGCCGGCGCGGGCCCGCTTGGTCCCGTCCAGCCACGGGTTGAACAGCTGGTGATGGCGGGCTGCTGATCCGAAGTCCCAAACGACCGGCTCTCCGCCACGAGGCAGGACCGCGAACCGGATCAGCTTGTCCATCGCCCACGTTCCGATGTGGGTCGCGGTCATGTAGCGGATGTTCGCGAAGTCGAAGGTCAGCAGGGCGCCCAATACCGAGCCTTCGATAGTGGCGTTGAGGCGGCCCAACCTGTCGCGCCGGAGCCGGTCGACGTCGATCCGTTGTTCCCAGTCGACCGCGTTCGGGCCATAGGTACGGATCGCCATGGGTTGCACCGTCCTTCCCACAACGTCTCTCGTGAGTAAAGTCACGCTTGCTGCGATCGTCAAGTGTCACTGCACGGTTGGGGAGACACCTACGCGGAATTCGGGCCGGGCCATTCAGTGTCTCTGTACGCTTCGGGTCGAGGAGGTCGCTCTGTGGCACCAGACCCCGTGCCGTATGTGGGCGAGCGGCTGCGCGAGGAACGGCTGCGGCGCGGGGTCACCGTGCGCAGCCTGGCCCGGGACCTGGGGGTCTCGGCGAGCCTGATCTCCCAGATCGAGACCGGGAAGAGCCAGCCCTCGGTAGGCACCCTCTACGCGATCACCACCGCTCTCGACATCTCCGTCGAGGACGTGTTCGAGCCCCCGAGCCCGGGGGTGGTGCCGGGCGACCAATCGGCGGTTCCGACAACGGTGCTCGAAGCACTGGGAGCGCAGCGAGGTCAACGAGTTGGCCCGCTCGTGAAACCGAGCGACCGGCAGGTGCTCCAGCTGGACTCAGGGGTTACGTGGGAGCGGCTCGGCCAGCTTCCGCGCACGCACGTCGATTTTCTCCTCATCACCTATGAGCCGGGCGGCATGTCGTCCAGCAGCGGTCGGCTCATGCGCCATCCGGGTGCCGAGTACGGGTACCTGATCAGCGGCGAGCTGGTGTTGACGCTCGGCTTCGACGAGCTGAGGCTCACCCCGGGCGATGCCGTTTCGTTCGAATCTCCGACCCCGCACCGCTATCACAACGACGGATCCGAGCCCGCCATCGGCGTCTGGTTCGTCGCCGGAACGGAGTGAAATCGGCCCCGTAGGCTGGCGCGATGAGCGCGGCGCGACGGCTTCAGACGGCGACATCGATGTTCCTGGACACGCTGGATGACGGCCAACGTCGACAGGCCTCCTTGCGCTTCGACGAGGTTGCCCGGCGAACGTGGGCGTACACGCCCGGCCCGCGGAACGGGGTGCCGATGTGGGCGCTGTCTCGGGGCCAGACGAAGGCAGCCTTCACGCTGTTGGCGGCCCTACTAGCTCCACCCGCATTCGTCCGGGCCGTCGCCGTGATGGGCCTCGAGGAAGTTCTCGACCAGGTCGAAGGGGGCAGGTCGGGTAGGCGGCACATCGGCGACTACTGGATTGCGGTGTTCGGTGAACCCGGCGTGGAGCCTTGGGCGCTGCGTTTGGAGGGTCACCACGTGTCGGTGAATGCAACCGTCGGCGCTGGCGAGGTGGCGCTGACGCCACTGTTTCTCGGCGCGAACCCAGCATCGGTCCGCGACGGTGGGCACGTCGTACTGGCCCCTCTACAGATCGAGGAGCGGCTCGGCTTCGACCTCGTGTCCGCGCTGACCATGGAACAGCGCTCGTCGGCAGTGCTGTCCGAGGAAGCCCCAGCCGACATCATCACGCGGAACCGTCCCCGCCTTGACGCACCAATGGATCCGGCCGGCGTACCACTGTCCGCGCTCGACGGATCCGCCGGAACGACGGCTCGAGAACTCGTCCGGACCTATCTCGACCGCTTTCCCGACGGCGTCATACGCCCACGGACCGACGAGCTGTGGTTCGCCTGGGCGGGGGCACTCGAACCGGGCATCGGCCATTACTACCGGCTGACCGGACCGCGATTGCTGGTGGAGTTGGACAACACCCAGAACGGCGCCAACCACGTGCACACGGTCGTGCGCGACCCCGAAGCTGACTTCGGCGAAGACCTACTGGCTGTCCACTACGCCCGTAACCACAACGAGTAACGGCCCCGCTTTCCGGAGCGGGGCCGTCACCTGGTCAATGATCCGCAGCGATCACGACTTGACGCCACCGGCCGTGAGGCCCGCGACGATCCGCCGCTGGAAGATGAGGACCATGATGAGCAGCGGCACGGTAAGGATGACTCCCGCCGCCATCATGCTCCCGAACGGGATGTCGCGGCCGGTCGCCCCGGTGAAGAAGGTCACCGCGACGGTGGCGGTGCGGTACTCGAACTTGTTGGTCATCGTCAGCGCGATGATGTACTCGTTCCAGGCCGCGACGAACACGATGATCGCAGTCGTGAAGACGCCCGGTGCGGCCAGCGGAAGAATGACCTTGCGGAAGGCCTGACCCTGCGTGCAGCCGTCGATCATCGCCGCCTGCTCGAGCTCGGCGGGCATTTGCCGGAAGAACGCCACCAGGTTCCATACGGCCAGGGGCAGGGCAAACGACATGGCCGGCAGGATCAGCGCCTGGTAGCTGTTGATCCAGCCGATGTCGGTGAAGAGGCTGAACAGCGGAATGACCATCGCGATGCCCGGAAACATCGAGGTCGCGATGATGAGCGAGAGCGCAAGATTCTTGCCGCGGAACTTGAGCCGGGCCAGCGCGTAAGCGCACAGAATGGCTATGAAGAGCACGAGCACGGTGACCGAGGAAGCTACGAAGATGCTGTTGAACAACGCTCGGCCGAAGTGGTTGGCAGGGGCGAACGCGTCTTTGTAGTTGTCAAGGGAGGGCGGCTGGGGGAAGACGGTCGTCTGGAACACGTCGCTGGGCCGCCGCAGGCTGCTGACGATCATCCAGTAGAACGGCGCCAGGCAGTAGATGATGATCGCAGTGATGCCGATGTAGGCCAGCCACATCTTCGAGCGGGTCTGGCCTTCAGGGCGTCGGCCAACCCGCGCGGCGGCCGGGGCCTGCTGGGGGGCGCTGACGGAGGTGCTGCTCATGGCGTGTCCCCCATCGCGATCGGCCGGAGACCTCGTCGGCCTCTAGCGGGCTTCGGTATCTTTTCCCGGGCCTCGCCGATGACGTCGGCGCCGAGCAGCTTGACAAAGGCATAGGCGACGACGACGACATAGAGGAAGAGGATCACCGCGTACGCTGCTGCCGGACCGTACCTGGTGTTGTTGTTCTCGATGAACGCGAGGATCGAAATCGTCTCGACGCTCCTTTTTTGCGGGGCGAGGACAAACGGGAGGTCGAACATCCGCAGGTTGTCCAGGATGCGGAACAGCACCGCAACCAAAAGGGCTGGCCTTACCAGCGGCAGCGTGATGTGCCTGAACTGCTTGAATGCCGACGCGCCGTCGATCCTCGCTGCCTCGTAGACCTCGTTCGGGATGACCTGCAGCCCGGCGAGGACGAGCAGGCCGATGAACGGGGCGGTCTTCCAGGTGTCGGCGATGATGACTGACAGCTTCGCCTGCCAGCCCTCAGTCGACCACAGGATCTGCTGGTTGATGATCTGGTTGGCGATGCCGTTGGCGTCGAAGATCCACCGCCAGAGCAGAGCCGATACCACGGTGGGGATCGCCCATGGCACCAGGATGCTGGCCCTGATCAGTCCCTTGCCGCGGAACGCCTTGTTCATGATCAGTGCCATCGCGACGCCGATGACGACCTCGATGGCGACACACACCACGGTGAAGAACGTGGTGTTGTAGAAGGCGTTCCAGAAGCGTTCGCCAGTCTCGCCGCTGAAGACGGCGGTGTAATTGTCCAACCCGACGAACTGCTCGCCTTCGACGACGAATCCGCTCGGGTCGACCACCTGGCTGGTGGTGAACAGGGACTGGCGAATCCCAGCGACGATCGGGTACCCGATAACGACGAGCAGCACGAGAAAGGTCGGGGACATGAGCCCCGCCGCCAGCCGCCCCTGGTCTTCGGGTTTGTTCAACTTCCTTGGTGGGGCGGGCGGCACCTTCGGGGGTGCCTCGATGGTTGCCATGCGACCTCCCTCGGTGTGGGGCGGCCGGCCGTCAGACCGGCCGCCCCACCCTGCCAGCCCGATTACTGGGTGAGCTCTTCCAGCTTGGTTTGCAGCTGTTCGAGCGCCTCCTCGGTCGTCAGTTCTCCGGTGAGCGCACCGTACGCCGCGTCCTGAATCGCCAGCGTGGCATCACCGTAGCGCACCACCTTCGGCCGCGGTACTGCATTGAGGATCGACTCCTTCAGCACGGGGAGGAAGGGGTACTTCTCAATCAGCGCTGGATCATCGTAAATCGACGTGTAGATCGGCGTCTGGGACGCGATCTCGAAGTTCTTCTGGTTCTGCTCCTTGCTCGTATAGAACTTGATGAACTCGAGCGCGCTCGCCTTGTTCGGAGCGAAGGTCGAGATCCCCATCGCGTGTCCGCCGAGGCTGGAGGCGCCGGGACCATCGAGGCCCGGTAGCGGCGCGACGTCGAACTTGCCGGCAACCGGGGACGAGCCGTCGGTCGCGTTGGCCAGGGCGTACTGGTAAGGCCACTGGCGGTGGAAGATGAGCCTACCCTCCATGAAGGCACGACGCCCTTCCTCCTCCTTGTAGGTGATGGCCTCCTCGGGGATGTAGCCCTCCTTGAAGCCGTTCACCAGGAAGTTCAGGCCCTCTGCGGCCTCCGGCGTATTGACGTTTGGCTGGCCGCTGTCGTCGGTGACTACGCCGCCAGCACTGTTGATCGCCTCGGAGGCGTTGACGGTGAGGCCCTCGTACTTCTCGAACTGGCCGGCGTAGCAGGGGACGTTCGCACCCTCGGGGGTCGCCTGGACCTGCTCGCACTGGTCGATCATCTCTGCCCACGTCGCCGGCGGCTCCGTGATTCCGGCGGCCTCGAGCAGGTCAGTCCGGTAGTAGAGCATGCCACCGTCGGAGGCACTGGGGACGGCGTAGAGCTTGTCGAGATACCTCGCGGAGTCGATGACCGGTTCCAGAATCTCGTCCACGGGGAACTCGTCCTCGGGCAGCTCCACGATGTACCGGTTCGCCGCGAACTCAGCGGTCCACACGTTGTCGACGCTGAGAATGCTGAATGCATCGGACTCCGTCTCGGCGTTCTGGATCATCTGGGTTCGCTGCGCATCGGCGGATTCCGGCAGCTCGATAAGAGTAACTTCCTCGTCCGGATGCTCGGCGTTCCACTCGTCGAGGACTCCCTGGACGAAGCCGGATGTGTCCTTGCCTTGGGCGTACGTGATTGGGCCGACGCCCTCGAGCGCCGGTGCGCCGGTAGCCTCGCCGCCGGCCTGGTCGCCGCCGCCGTCGTCACCACCACACGCGGCTAGTACCAGTCCGGTAGCCGTCGCCCCGGCGACGAAAGCCAGATGTTTGCGCCGCATGAGCGGCTCCCTTCCCTCGGACATCAATTCCGGGCCACGCGTGGCGTAGCTCACAGGTCAGATTGGCTGGTCGTGGGCGGCAGCACAAGCCGAGATGGTTGAGGTGACGTAACGATTTGGGCACCTCCACGACATATAACGGGCAGTTGACGATCCCGATGCGCCGATCGCCCCCGCAATCACCGGGCGCAGCCGCCATCCCCATCAGGCCGCACATGCGGACGCATCAGATCTTCCGTCCCCATGGCCAGGTACGGATCTTCGCCTGCGACCAGCTCGATGTCGCGGTGGTCGAGCGTTCCCATGACCTCCTGCGGGCCGGGCGGAAACCACGGGAGGAGTGACTCCGCGCTCATGTAGTGATTCACCAGAGCCCTGCGCATACCGTGTCGGCCCGTGTTCGGCAGTGACCGGTGCAGCAGATAGCCGTTGAATACGAGCGCGGCACCGGCTGGAAGCTCGACCGGTGTTGCGTCTTGCTCGCGGTATCCGAAGCCGTGCGCTTCCTGGGTGCAGTCGAAGCGGGGGTCATTCTGATCCCGAACCGGGTAGAGGACGCCATGGCGATGAGAGCCCGGCATCACCCAAAGGCAGCCGTTCTCTACGGTGGCGTCGTCGAGCGCGATCCACGCGGCCGTCAAGGACCGATCGCGAGTCGGGATATGAGCCTCGTCCTGGTGCCACGCTTGTCCGGGCTTGCCCTCCGCCTTGATGAACAGCATCGACTGCATCATCTTGACGTTCGGTCCGATGACCGCGCAGAGCACGTCGACCACCGCTGGTAGCCGTCCGATGTCGAGCATGACCGGCGAGATCTTGTGCGGGAAGTGGATGCACAGGTAGCGGCGAAGTACAGCTGCGTCGTCATCCTTCGTGGGTAACGGCGTGACCCCGTCGATGTCGCCTCGCAGGCCGCGGCATATGGCTGTCGTCTCGGCGAGAGCGGCAGCGATCATGTCCGGTGAAAGCGCTTCGGAGATGATCACGTAGCCCTGGCGGTCAAACTCGGTCTCGGTCGCCGGCATCGCTGCTCCTGTGTTGTTCGGATGTCCCATGCTTGGTGACCAAACCCCACCCGGTGAATGCTCGAATGCGGCGAATACTTGTCTGAATGTGCACTCAATCGAAGGCAGCGCCGTGAACCGTCCGGCCGTCGCTGACTACCCGGCCGGAGCCGGGCTGCCACCTCGGGTCATCGAGGATTTTGAGTTCGTCTGGATGCTCCGCGGCACCGCGCGCTTCGAGGCGGCCAAGGTGACGCCCCTCGCACCTGGCGACCTGCTGCTGGTGCCGCCCGGTATTCGCCATCGTTTCGAATGGGACGCGGCACGGCCGAGCCGGCACGGTTACGTCCATTTCGGACCCGCGGACGTGGGCCGCCTTCCGGTGCCGATGGTCCGGCTGATCCGGATGTCAGATGCGGACCCGCTCGCCGGGCTGTGTGCCTACTTGTTGTGGATCGGCGGAGGCAACCACGATGAATGGCAGATCTGGCAACGCCGGACACTCGAGTTCATGCTTGCGCTGGTCGATTCCGGACCACTGCCCAGTCTTGATGCCGCGCCGACGCCCAGCGGTCCGGTGCTCGCGGCGATCTCGCACCTGCGACATGAGTGGGCGCGCATGCCTCTTCGGCGCATCGGCGTGCAGGAACTTGCTCGGGCCGCTCATGTGTCGCGCGGCTACCTCAACCGGCTGTTCCAGGCCGGATTCGGCGTCAGTGCATCCGTGGCCCTCGAGCACCTCCGGTGCTCACGCGCAGAAGCCTTGCTCACCCGAACGGATCTGAAGATCGCGGCGATCGCCCACCAGTGCGGATACGCCGACATCGAGCACTTCTCTCATCGGTTTTCGTTCATCCACGGCGTCTCGCCAACCGGCTATCGCGCTGCGGCGGACCAGGCGCCGTCGGTCTTGGAGCGGCCAGGTGTCCTCCGGCTCAACCGGCAGGTATGGGCGTGACCCATACCGACGATTCAGACGTGCCGGCGGGATTGGACGATCCGGAACCGGCCGGCCACGAATGCGCCGTCGGTGAAGGTCGCGTTGGCCGCCGGGTTGGCGCCCGTACCGTGGAAGTCGGAGAAAGCAGCCGACTGGTTGACGAACACGCCACCGGTCAGGTTGACCGACAGTGCGACTCCGGCGTCGAGTGCCGCTCGTTCGGCAGCATCGATCACCTTCTCGTCGGTCGAGTACACCGAGGCAGTCATGCCGCCGTACTCCCGGACGGTGTCACGGAACAGTGCGATCGACGCATCAGTCGAGTCGGTGGCGATCAGGAAGGAAATGGGTCCGAAACACTCTTGCGTATAAACCTCGCTGTCGCCTGCATCGACGGCGAGAATGGTCGGGGTGCGTACCGTCGCGTCGGCCCACGCCGGATGTTCGATCGTTCGGGACGCGAGGATTACCCGGCCCTGACGTGGCATGTCCGCCAGCCGCTCGATGACACCAGCGTTCACGACGGCGCCGAGGAGCTCAACGGCTCGCGTGTCATCGGCCAGCAGCTTCTGTACGGCACCGGCAACGGCCTCGCCGACCTCGGCGAAGGACTTGTGCCCCTCGTTGGTGGCGATTCCCTCACGGGGCACGAACACGTTCTGAGGCGCGGTACACATCTGACCCGTGTAGAGACTGAGGGAGAAGGCAAGGTTGCGACGCAGCCCGGCGAAGTCGTCGGTCGAGTCGACGACCACCGTGTTGACACCGGACTTCTCCGTATACACGACGGCCTGGCGGGCGTTGTCTTCCAGCCAGGTCCCGAACGCGCTCGATCCGGTGAAGTCGATGATCTTGACCTCCGGTCGCACGGCCAGCGTTGCCGCCAACTGGTCAGCGGGGTCTTCGGCGGCCAGCGTCACCAGGTTGGGATCGAAGCCGTGCTCCGCGAGCACGTCGCGTGCGGTCTGCACGGTGATCGCCAGCGGGAGGACGGCGTTGGGATGCGCCTTGACGACAACGGCATTGCCGGTCGCGAGCGACGCGAACAGGCCCGGCCAGGAGTTCCACGTCGGAAACGTGTTGCAGCCGATCACCAAGGCGACGCCGCGAGGGACAACGTGGAACGTCTTGGCCATCCGCAGCGACTCGCCCTTGCCGGCCGGCTTCTCCCAATGGGCCGTGGCCGGCGTCCGGGTCTGCTCCTGGTGTGCGTACGCGACGGCCTCCAGGGCCCGGTCGAGCGCATGCGCGCCTCCGGCTTGAAACGCCATCACGAACGCCTGTCCCGAGGTGTGCTGGACCGCGTTCGCGAGCTCGAAGACCCGTCCATGCAGGCGAGTGAGAATCTCCAGACTGGCGG
The DNA here is from genome assembly GCA_046726315.1 of Actinomycetota bacterium. GTDB lineage: Bacteria > Actinomycetota > Actinomycetes > Jiangellales > Jiangellaceae > JACVRX01. The sequence goes on from JBKPAG010000024.1 coordinate 161,069, forward strand.
CAGCGCGGACTGCGGGCCCGGCCTCACGCCAGGCCGGCATCGCCTCCATTGCGGCTGCGAGCAGTAGGTCGAGCCCGGCCGCTCTGACTCGGGGATACCGAACCCTGAGTTCGGGGCCGTACGGGCTGCGCTCGGTGGCGACCCGACCCTCGGCGCCGGGCGTGTCGAGCGGGAAGTCCTGGCCGAGCAACGCCTCGAAGGCCGCCTTGCCGTCGTCTGCCGCGGTTTCTCCGTAAACCCGCGGGCTGGGCGACTCCGGGTACGCGGAGAAGTACTCCCGGGTCCGGATCGCCCGCACCGCGTCTTCCAACGTGGCCTGGTGACGGGTGACGAGGTCTTCTACGGACACGGCCGGCTCCGGCTTTCTCAATGTGACAGTTGATGCGCGGTTACGTCTCCACTGTGTCACATTGACCGCCAGGTCGAGGCCCTGTGGGGGCCGGCGATCGTGTATGCAGGACCCGACGGACCCGGAGGTGACCCATGGACGCCGTGCTTCGTGACGCCGCGGACCGCGCGATCCGATATCTGGCGGGCCTGCCCGATCGGTCCGTTGCGCCCACACCCGAGGCCGTCGAGGCACTCGGTGCACTCGATGTACCTCTGCCCGACCAGCCGACCGCCTCGTTGTCCGTGCTCCGGTTACTCGACGAGACAGCGTCCGCTGCGACGACTGCGATGGCCGGGCCGCGGTTCTTCGGCTTCGTCGTGGGCGGCTCACTACCCGCCGCGTTGGCGGCGAACTGGCTCGCTGGCGCATGGGACCAGAAGTCTGCGTTCCGCTCCGTCGCGCCGGCGACGGCGACCTTGGAAGAAGTGTCCCTGCGCTGGCTGGTCGACCTGTTTGGACTGCCCGCAGGGACAGCGGCGGGCTTCACGACCGGGGCAACCGTCGCCAACTTCACTGCATTGGCGGCGGCGCGACACGCGGTGCTCACGCGGGCGGGATGGGACGTGGAAGGCGACGGTCTATTCGGGGCGCCGCCCGTCAACGTCGTCGTCGGCGACGAGGTCCACACGTCGTTGGTCAAAGCGCTCGGGATGATCGGCCTGGGCCGGAATCGGGTGGTGCGGATTCCTGTCGACGACCAGGGCCGGATGCGCGCCGATGAGATGCCTCGCCTCACAGGTCCGACGATCGTCTGCGCGCAGGCGGGGAACGTGAACTCCGGGGCCATCGACCCGCTGGCCGAGATCTGCGCTCGCGCTCGCGAAGATGCCGCCTGGGTGCATGTCGACGGTGCGTTCGGGCTGTGGGCGGCGGCCGTGCCGAGCCTGCGACAGCTGACCGCGGGTATCGAGGACGCCGACTCCTGGGCGACCGACGCGCACAAGTGGCTCAACGTGCCGTATGACAGCGGGCTGGCATTCGTCCGTGATCCGGATGCGCTTCGAGCTGCGATGTCCGTCTCGGCGGAGTACCTCCCGGCGGCCGGTGGGCAACGCAACCCTTCCGACTACACACCCGAGATGTCACGGCGGGGTCGGGGGGTCGAGGTCTGGGCGGCGCTGTTCTCGCTCGGGCGTAACGGTCTCGTTGACCTGATCGAGCGAAACTGTCGGCTGGCTCGTAGGTTTGCGACTGAACTTTCGGCGGCCGGGCTTGCGATTCTCAACGACGTCGTGCTCAACCAGGTCCTGGTGTCGTTCGGCGACGCCGATGTCACCGACCGGATCGTGGCGGCCATCCAGGCAGACGGCACGTGTTGGTGCGGCGGAACCGTCTGGCATGGCCGCCCGGCGATGCGCATCAGCGTCAGCTCGTGGGCGACCACCGACGACGACGTCACCCGCAGCGTCGAGGCCATCATCAAGGCCGCTCGGTCCGTTCCGTCAGGCCGGACACCTCGCTGACCTGCAGTGACGGCGCGCAGCACCCTGACAACCCGGCGCCCAAGCGACGGGGCGTCATGAGAAGTCGTCGGAGGCCAGTCCGAGCTCTCAGCGCTGACAGGCGGTCTCGGCTTGTTCCCAAGCTTCGTTCTTTAGCCTCCCACGACTTCTCATGTCGCCCCGCCGCCAGTCCCCAAATGCCCGTGCCAAACTCGCCCGCATGGCCGCACTCAGCCCGGCGTCGATCGTGGGCGTCGTCGGGGCGGGAACCATGGGCGGTGGAATCGCGGAGGTTGCCGCGCGAGCAGGCCATCGGGTGCTACTTGTCGATGCAAAGCCAAGCGCGGCTGACGCTGCAGTGGCCGCGGCCCGCAAGCGGCTGGCCCGGGCCGGCGCGAAGGGCCGGCTGGCCGAGGAGGCGGCCCAGGCAGCCGCCAGCCGAATGACCGCCGTCGCGTCGGTGACCGAACTCGCTCCATGCGCCCTCGTCGTCGAAGCCGTAGTCGAGGATCTCGACGTCAAGCGGGCTTTGTTCGGCGAGCTGGAAGCGACCTGCAACGGCACGGCGATCTTCGCGACCAACACGTCGTCACTGGATGTTACCGAAATCGCTGCCGCCGTTGGGAAACCCGAGCGGGTGGCCGGCCTGCATTTCTTCAACCCGGCACCGGTGCTGCCGCTGGTCGAAGTCGTCGCCGCGGCGCAGACGGAGCCGGCAGTCCTCGACACGCTGGCCGCGACGGCTCGGGCTTGGGGCAAGACGCCGGTACGTTGTGCGTCGACGCCCGGCTTCATCGTCAACCGGGTCGCTCGGCCGTTCTACGGCGAGGCGTTCCGCCTGCTCGAAGCCGGCGTGGCCGACCCAGCGACGATCGATGCACTGTTCCGGGAGTCCGGCGGCTTTCGCATGGGTCCGTTCGAACTCACTGACCTGATCGGTCAGGATGTCAACGCCTCGGTCAACCGGAGGATATGGGAGGCGTTCGACCACGACGCACGGTTTGCGCCGTCGTTGCTTCAGGAGTCGCTGGTCTCCGAGGGACGGCTCGGCCGAAAGTCCGGGCGTGGGATATACCAGGGCGACCAGAACCCGGAGCCATCGGCTGCTTCGCCTGCACCGCGGCCGGCGCAGTTGGTCGTGAACGGCGCAGGCGATCCGCTGGACCCCCTGGTCCGACGCATCGCCGCGAGTGGCATCCCGATCATGCGGACCATGGACGTCGGACCGGTCCGGTTTCGGCCGGCTCCTGGCGTCGTCCTCCAGCTCACCGACGGGCGCGCAGCCGGAGACGTCTCCGAAGCCGTGGGCGACACGGTCGTCGTCGTCGACCTCGCTCTCGACTTTGCGACGACGTCGCGGCTGGCGATCGCCGCGCCGGCAAACGCACCGGCTGATGCCGTGCATGCCGCGGTCGGCTGCCTGCAGGCCGCCGAGTTGACTGTCACCGTCCTGCCCGACGTTCCCGCACTCGTCGTCGCCAGAACGGTCGCGATGCTAGCCGCATTCGGTGCCGATGCCATCGAGGCTGGCGTGGCCAGTGCCGCCGATATAGACATCGCGATGCGTCTCGGCGTCAACTACCCGCGCGGTCCGATCGAATGGGGTGACGCCGTGGGCTGGGCCTGGGTGGAAGGAATACTGACCTCGCTGGCCGCCGCTGAGGACCCAGGTCGTTATCGCACCCCCGACAGCGTGCGCCGACGGGTGCACGGCAGTGGCTGACCCGCAGCTGCTCGCCGAGCGGTCCGCCGCTGCGATGTGGGCCGACGACGCGGCGTCGCAGGCGATGGGTATGACGCTGGACGAGGTACACCCCGGCTACGCCCGGCTGTCCATGGCCGTCCGTTCCGACATGGTCAACGGGCACGGCATCTGCCACGGCGGATTCGTCTTTGCCCTGGCGGACTCCGCCTTCGCCTTCGCGTGTAACTCCTACAATCGCAGCACGGTCGCGCAAGCGTGCGACATCGTGTTCGTGGCCGCGGCGCGGTTGGGCGACGACCTGGTCGCGGAGGCCGTCGAGCTCACTCGCTTCGGGCGCAACGGTGTGTACGACGTCACGGTCCGGCGTGCGGGCGCTGCAGCAGCAGAGCACGTGGCTGTCTTCCGAGGCCGATCGCGCGAGATCGGCGGCACCTTGGTCCCAGAGGAATCGGGATCGTGATCACGGCCGTTCTACCCTTTACCCAACCGGCCGGTTCCGGAGGTTGACCACAGATGGTCCACGTGTTCCTGGTCGACGGTGTACGTACGCCCATCGGCCGCTACGGCGGAAAGCTCGCCGCCGTCCGGCCCGATGACCTGGCAGCACTCGTGTTGCGGGAGCTCCTGGCACGCCATCCGCAGTTTCCGCATGACCAGGTCGACGAAGTCGTGCTCGGCTGCGCCAACCAGGCCGGAGAGGACAACCGCAACGTCGCCCGGATGGCGCTGCTGCTGGCCGGCCTGCCCGAGACGGTCCCTGGCGTCACCGTGAATCGGCTCTGCGGATCCGGCATGGATGCACTTGCCTACGGCGCGCGGACGATTCAGTCCGGCGAGGCCGACGTGGTCCTTGCCGGCGGCGTCGAGTCGATGTCGCGGGCGCCGTTCGTCCTGCCAAAGGCACAGACGCCGTACGACCGTCGGCAAGCCACCGCATATGACACGACGATCGGGTGGCGCTTCGTCAATGCGGCCTTGCAAGCCGCGTATGGCACCGACTCCATGCCCGAGACCGCCGAGAACGTCGCCACCGACTACGACGTTTCGCGTGCCGCCCAGGACGCTTTCGCTCTCCGCAGCCAGGACCGGGCAGCGAAGGCGACGGCGAGCGGGCGGTTGCGCGAGGAAATCGTTCCGGTCCCCGTACCACGGCGAGGTGCTGAGACGGCTGCCGTGGACGTCGACGAACACCCCCGCGAGACTTCGCTCGACGCGCTCGCCGCCCTACGCCCTGTCGTCAGGGACACTGGCACCGTCACAGCTGGCAATGCGTCGGGAATCAACGACGGCGCCGCAGCCCTGCTGGTCATGAGCGAAGACGCGGTCCTTACCTACGGTGTGACGCCGCTGGCCCGGATCGCAGGCACCGCGACCGCTGGGGTGGCACCGCGGGTGATGGGCATCGGCCCCGTTCCCGCGACCGAGCGGCTGCTGGCCCGCGCCGACGTCGGCCTCGACGACATCGGCGTCGTCGAGATCAACGAGGCCTTCGCAGCGCAGTCACTGGCCTGCCTGCGGCTGCTGGGCTTGCCAGACGACGCCGAGCACGTCAACCCCAATGGTGGCGCCATCGCACTGGGCCATCCGTTGGGCATGAGCGGTGCGCGAATCGCGCTGACTGCCGCCGTCGAGGCTCGCCACCGCGATGCCCGCTACGCCCTCGCGACCATGTGCATCGGCGTCGGTCAGGGCATCGCCACCCTGCTCGAACGTCCATAAAGAACCCGGGCACCACTCCCCACGTCGGTCCACTTCGATGATCAAATTCGCGCCAAACGACGCCTACCCCCGCTTTGGCGCGGTTTCGATCATTGAAGTCGCGGTGGCGCGCATTATCCCCAGACCAGCGCCTGGGCCGGGTCCTCCAGGATGGCAGCGACGTCGGCCAGGAACCGCGAGCCCTGCTCGCCGTCGACCAACCGATGGTCGAAGGAGAGCGCGAGCGTGGTGACCCATCGCGGCCGCACCTTGTTTCTCTGCACCCACGGCTGCTTGCGCATCGCTCCGAATGCCATGATCGCCGATTCGCCTGGCGGGAGGATCGGTGTGCCCGTATCGACACCGAATACGCCGACGTTCGTGATGGAGATGGTTCCGCCGGTCATGTCCGAGGGTGGGGTCTTCCCTTCCCTGGCCGTCGCTGCCAGCGAGTTGATGGCAACGGCGAGGTCGCGCAGCGAGAGCCGGTCAGCGTCCTTGATGTTGGGGACGACCAGTCCCCGAGGCGTCGCCGCTGCAATACCGAGGTTGACGTATCGCTGCACGACGATCTCGCCGGCGTCCCCATCCCATCTGGCGTTGACCTCCGGCGTGCGACGGATCGCGATGCACATCGCTCTGGCCAGCACCGCCAGCGGTGAGAGGCGCACGTCGCGAAACTCACGGGACTCCCGCAACCGATCGACCAGCCGCCTGGTGCGGGTGGCGTCGAGGGTGACGAACTCGGTCACGTGCGGAGCGGTGAAGGCGGACTGGACGACGGCGGCGGCAGTCGCCTTGCGGACCGACCGAATCGGGATCCGCTCCTCCCGGGGCTGCCCATCCCAGCCCGTCCCAATCGATGGTGCACCGACGGCCGCCGGAGCAGCGCCAGCCTGCCCCTCGACGTCGGCGCGGGTGATGGTGCCGTCGCGGCCGGACGGGACAACGGTGGTCAGGTCGACGCCGAGGTCCTTGGCGAGCTTGCGCACCGGCGGCTTCGCCAGGACCCGTGCGGCGTCCGGTGTCTTCTCCTCCGCACCAACGCGTTGATCTTGGCGAAGCTCGGGGGTTCGCGGGGGCATCGCCCCCGCGGGTGGGGTTCGCGGGGGCAGCGCCCCCGCGGGCAGTGGTTCGGAAGTTCGCGGGGGCAGCGCCCCCGCGGGCAGTGGTTCGGAGGTTCGCGGGGGCAGCGCTCCCGCGGGTTGATCAACGGCATTGAATGTGGCGCTGAGCGCGGCGGAGGCGCCCGCAGACGCGGCGGCGGGGCCGGCTGGTGCGTGCTTGCGCGGTCGGCGGTGTGCAGCGGCCGTTCGTGGACCGTATCCGACCAGGACCGCCTGCCGCTCGTCCGGTTTGCCAGGGGCAGGCGGCGGCACCATGTCCTCGCCTGGACCACCGACGACGCCGGCCCCGCCAGCCTCACCCGGTTCAGCCTGCCGGTCAGGGGCTGGCTCAGCCGAACGAACCGCGATGATCGGCGTTCCGACCGGAACGGTTTGCCCCTCATCGACCAGCAGACCGTCGACGACGCCGGCGTAGGGACTGGGCAGCTCGACCAGCGACTTCGCAGTCTCGATCTCGACGATGATGTCGTTGACCTTGATCGTGTCGCCGACCTTGACCTTCCAGGAGACGATCTCGGCCTCGGTAAGGCCCTCCCCCACGTCGGGCAGCTTGAACTGCAAAACGTCACTCACGTCGGTCCTCTCAGAACGCCATCGCCCGGTCGACACCATCGAGCACCCGGTCGAGGTCGGGAAGGTACTCCTCCTCGACCCGGGCCGGCGGATACGGGGTGTCGTATCCCGTGACCCGGAGCACGGGTGCCTCGAGGGAGTAGAAGCACTCCTCGGTGACCCTGGCCGCGATTTCCGCGCCGATGCCGAGAGTCCGCTGGGCCTCATGGACAACCACGCACCGGCCGGTCTTGCGCACCGAGTCATGCAGTACCGGCATGTCGAGCGGCGAGAGCGAGCGCAGGTCGATCACCTCCAATGATCGGCCCTCCTCCGTTGCGGCTGTCGCGGCGTCCAGGCAGGTACGCACCATCGGCCCGTAAGCGACGACGGTGGCGTCGGAGCCGGTCTGCACGACCCGCGCGGCCGTCAGCGGCAACGCAGGCGTTCCGTCCTCATCGACCTCCGCTTTGTCCCAGTACCGGCGCTTGGGCTCGAAAAAGAGCACCGGGTCGTCGAGACCGATGGCTTGCTGAATCATCCAGTAGGCATCCTCCGGGTTGGAGACCGCCACCACTTTCAATCCGGGCGTGTGGACGAAATAGCCCTCCGGGCTTTCGCTGTGATGTTCGACGGCGCCGATCCCACCGCCGAACGGCACCCTGATCACGATGGGCACCCGCAGCCGACCGCCGGAGCGAAAGTGCATCTTCGCGACCTGGCTCACGATCTGGTCGTAGCCCGGGAAGACGAACCCGTCGAACTGGATCTCGCACACCGGCCGGTAACCGCGCAGCGCCAGTCCGACCGCCGTCCCGATGATCCCGGACTCCGCAAGCGGGGTGTCGATCACCCGGTCCTCGCCGAAGTCCTTCTGCAACCCGTCGGTGACCCGGAACACCCCGCCGAGCTTGCCGACGTCCTCGCCCATCACCAGGACCTTGGGGTTGCCCTCCATCGCCTTGCGCAGGCCGGCATTGATGGCCTTGCCGAGGGCCATGGTCGTCATCGCGCCACCTCCCCGACGGCGGCGGCACCCGCGCCGAATTCCGCGTCTCCGACGTCGAACGAGGTCAGGTATGCCGCAAGCTCATCGCGCTGCTGGAGCAAGGTCGGCGTCGGCTCGACGTACACGTGCTCGAATATCGACGTGGGCGAGGGGTCCGGGAGCTCGCGACAATACGTCCGGAGATGCTCGGCCAACTCCTCGGCTTCGGCCTCGACCGAATCGAAGAACTCGTGATCGGCACCGCCGGTTCGGATCAAGTAGGCCTTCACCCGTTCGATCGGGTCCTTGAGCTTCCAGTGCTCGAGATCAGCTTCCAGCCGGTACCGCGTGGGGTCGTCGGTCGTCGTGTGGGCGCCCATCCGATAGGTGTAGGCCTCCACGAGCGTCGGCCCTTCACCCTCTCGGGCGCGCTGCAGTGCTGCCCGAGTCACGGCCAGGCACGCCAGCACGTCGTTGCCGTCAACCCGGGCGCCGGGGAAGCCGAACCCGGCGGCCCGTTTGTACAAGGGGATTCGGGTCTGCCGCTCGAGCGGCTCCGAGATCGCCCATTGGTTGTTCTGGCAGAAGAAGACGACCGGCGCGTTGGTGACGGCAGCCCAGATGAACGCCTCGTTGACGTCGCCCTGACTGGACGCGCCGTCGCCGAAGTAGGCGATGACGGCGGTGTCCCGGTCGGGGTCGCCGGTACCGACAGCGCCGTCGCGCTGGATACCCATCGCGTAGCCCGTAGCGTGCAGCGTTTGAGCGCCTACCACGATCGTGTAGAGGTGGAAGTTGTGCTCATGCGGGTCCCAGCTGCCTTGGTCGACGCCGCGGAACAGCCCCAGTAACACGCCAGGGTCGACACCACGGCACCACGCGACGCCGTGCTCACGGTACGTGGGGAAGACATGGTCCTGGGGGCGCATGGCCCGACCCGATCCGACCTGGGCGGCCTCCTGCCCAAGCAGACTCGCCCACAAACCCAACTCGCCGTGTCGCTGCAGGGCCACCGCCTCGGTGTCGACCCGCCGCGCGAGCACCAGGTCGCGGTAGAAGCCGCGCACATCGTCGTCAGTGACGTCCGCGATCAGGTCGTCGTACTCGGGATTCGCTACCCGCTCGCCCTCGGGCGTGAGCAGTTGAACGAGCTCGTGTTCGTCGTGCGCCTGCGGCGCCGCCAGGTCCGTCTCGACGGTCATCGTCCTCCTTCGCGTCCGGCCAGCGGGATCGCCGCGTCGGCCTGTCGTCGCGCGTCGACCATCCGAGCCACGGCGCTGAGGGTAGGGCGCGCGGCGCTCAGACGGACGGATTCGTGACCGGAGGCCACGAGCGTTCCTCTTGCCAACGGTACCGAGCCGCGCCGGGTTACGGGGTGTGACCAGCGACGGGAGTGCCGGCTGATGCCAGCGGAGGCCTGCCCTCCCGCTTCGTCTGACGTTCCGGGAGAGGAGCGGTGCGAAATGGACGAAACGACCTGACGCGATGTGCCACTTCCATGGCCGATATCCGCTGTTGTCGTGCCGGGCCGATCCCGGACAATAGGAGTACGACAGCAACAACAGAAGGGTACGGTCATGACACGCGACGGGGCGAGAGCCAGTACGGCCGCAACCTGGGCGGCCTTGCTGACCGTCTACGTCGTATGGGGCTCCACCTATCTCGGCATCCGGGTCGTGGTCGAGGCCCGGATCCCGCCTCTGCTCGGCATGGGCACCCGCTTCCTGGCGGCTGCGGCGATACTGATGGGATTCCTGGCCGGACAGCGCGGCCTGCATTCGCTCAAGGTCAGCTGGCAGGAGTTGCGCGCGGCCGCAATCGTCGGATCGCTGCTGCTCCTGGGCGGGAACGGCCTGGTCGCCGTCGCCGAGAGGACCGTCCCGAGCGGCCTGGCGGCGCTGATCGTCGGCGCGGTACCGCTGTGGTTCGTCCTCCTGCGGGTCGGCGGGGGCGAGCGCCCTCGCGGGCTCACCTGGCTTGGCGTGCTCGTTGGATTCGCCGGCATCGCCGCCATCAGCTTGCCGCGGGGGGGCATCGATGGCGTGCAGGCGTGGGGTGTGGTCGTCATCCTCGCGGCCACGCTGTTCTGGGCCGCCGGCTCGTACTACTCGCCGCGGTTGGGTCTCCCCGCCGGCGCCATGGTGGCAACGGCCTACGAGATGCTCACTGGCGGTGCGATCATGACCGCGGTCGCTTTCGTCATCGGCGAGGCGGGCGAGTTCAACGCCGCCGCGGTGCCGGCCGAAGGTTGGGTCGCCCTCGCCTACTTGGTCGTCGTGGGCTCGATCATCGGATACACCGCATACATCTTTGCTTTGGGGAACGCGCCGCTGTCCGTCGTCGGAACATATGCATACGTCAACCCGGTCGTCGCCGTTGCGCTGGGCGCGCTGATCCTCGACGAACCGGTGACTGCCGTGGTTCTCGGTGGCGGCTTGTTGGTTGTTGCCGGCGTGGCGCTGGTCCTCAGGGGCGAACGGCCGCCTGCGCCGGTTGATGCCGACGACCTGCGCCTCGCCGAACCGGTGCGGGCCGGCTGACGCGCCGCGCCCCCGGGCCGGCTCGCGCACTCCCCTGCGGTGCGCCGCCAGCACCCGGGGGCGCGGACGATGTCGGCGGACTCCTGGCTATCCTCCAGGTTGTCCAACCACAGCTGGGGCGAAACGATCAGGTGCTGTGTCAACCGGGACTGGCGCAATCCGAACGGCTCGCAATGCGCGGTCGTATGCGTCCATCGCCATCTCGGCCCGACCGAGATCGCGGTAGATGTCACCGAGCTCGCGCCAAACCGCGGCGGCCTGTCGCGACGCACCCATCGACTCGAGCGTTGCGGCGGCGGATCTGCACTGCTCTACGCAACCACCGGGGTCGCCCTGCTCACGCAACACCCGGCCGAGCATGAGTCGGGCTCGCGCCGACTCGAGGCGGGGCTGATCGCCGAGGCCGGCCAGGGACTGCTCCGCCGCCGCGCGGGCCTCGTCGGTGCGGCCAAGCGCCAGTAGCGCGCGTGCCCGCTCGGTGTCACAGGATCCGACGTCGACAGAGCCGCCGTGCTCGACCAGGCCACCGCGGACGCTGTCGAGCAGCTCCAGCGCCCTTTCCGCCTCCGGTGGATGCTGTTGAAGCAGCAGCCAGGCATAAGTGACGCGCAGCCGGGCGAGGTTGCGGCGGTCGTCGCTCTCGCCGAACATTGCTACCGCCCGGTCGACCAGCACGAGGGCCTGCCCGATCTCACCGCGGGACTCGGCGATCAAGGATGCGTTCCAGTAGGCGGCGCCGCGGGTCTGCGGCGCGCCCATCGCGTCGGCCATCCGGGTCATGTCGGCCGCCAATAGGGTCGCCCTGGCCAGGTCCCCCCGCTCGTGGTATGCGGCCAGGACGGTGCATCCAAGCCGGACGTACTCGTCGCTTGCCTCCAGCCCAAGTTCGGCCGCGTGGCGCATCGCGTCCTCACCGGTCGAGATCGCCAGGTCGAGGTCGCCCGCCTCCCGGTAGCACCGGCACAACGCCTCGGCGACGTCCACCCACGGGTGTACGGCCGGCGCGCGCCTCGCCTCGTCGGCCAGTTCCGCCAACAGGCGCAATGCATCCTCGAGATCGCCGCGGCGCTCGGCCGCCGTCGCCCGTCCCATCCGGACCTGTCGAAGCTGTTCGTCGCCGAGACCGGGCGAGCCGTCGAGCTCGGCGAAGCGCGCGTACGCGTCGTCGACCTCACCTCGGTTCAGCGCGGCCTCAGCCCGCCCCAGCGCGAGCCGGGCACGACGTCGGACCTCGGCGTCGATGCCGTCGCGCAGGAAGCCAGTGTCGACCCCGAGCCGATCGGCAATGTGGCCGAGCGCAGAGCTGGCCGGCTGGCGGCGACCACTCTCGACCAGAGAGACGTAACTGGCCGAGAGCATTCCCTCAGCCACCTGTGCCTGGGACAAGCCGCGTTCGAGGCGAAGGGACCGGATCCGCGCTCCGACCGCTGTCCGCGCCTCGGGATCGGCTGGGGACCGAGCTTGACGAACTGCCATGACGCTATTTCACTACGAGGTGTCACGTCTGCGCCAGACCCCCAACCCCTGGAGGTAGAAGTGGTGTCGCGAGTTCGACGTCTGATCGCCGTCGCATTGGCGACGGTGGCCCTCGGGGTCGCCGTTGCAGCGCCGGTAGTGGCGTCGTCCGCACAACCACCACAGGCCATCGTGGCAAGAGGCCCGCTGTGGTGCTGTTGAGGCGGGCTGTTGGGACGGCACCCGGGTTTCGCCCCCCGAACCCTGGGTGCCGTCCTCATCTCAGGACCTGACCTTGCGCCACTCCGCGGCGGTTCGTAGGAAGAGGTCGCTAGCCTCGGGCTCGGCGACGGTGACCCGACAACCTTCACCCGGGAACGCGCGCACGATCACTCCCGCCTGGTCGCACGCCGCGGCGAACTCGACGGTAGCGTCGCCCAGATCGAGCCAGACGAAATTGGCCTCGCTGACCGGGATCTCCCACCCTTGGTCGAGCAGAACGGCCCGGACCCGGTCGCGCTCCGTTACCAAGGTCTCCACCCGTTCGAGCAGCGCTGCCTCCCGCCGCAACGACTCGATCGCGGCCAGTTGAGCGACGCTAGATACCCCGAACGGGACCGCGGTCTTGCGCAACGCGTCGGTCACCGGCTCGGGGGCTATCGCGAAACCAACGCGTAGCCCGGCGAGCCCGTAGGCCTTGGAGAACGTGCGAAGCACGCAGACATTTGGCCGCTCGCGGTAGAGCCCGACACCGTCCGCGGCGTCCGGGTCGCGGACGAACTCGCAATAAGCCTCGTCCAGGACCACCAGTACGTCGGCAGGGACGCGGTCGAGAAACTCGGCCAGCTCCGTTCGCCGGACAACCGGGCCGGTCGGGTTGTTCGGGCTGCAGACCAGGACGAGCCGGGTCCGGTCGGTGATGGCCTCCGCCATCGCGGTCAGATCGTGGCGCGCGTCGGCATCGAGCGGCACTCTGATCGACGCCGCCCCAGAGATGCCGACCACGATCGGGTAGGCCTCGAACGATCGCCATGCGTAGATGACCTCGTCGCCCTCGGCCGCTGTGGCCTGCACGATCTGCTGCAAGACGCCCACGCTGCCGGTGCCGGTGGATACATGGCTCTCCGGTACGTTGAAGCGTTCGGCGAGCGCCGACACCAGGCCGGTCGCGAACATGTCCGGGTACCGGTTCATGACGCCGGCGGCAGCCACGGCAGCCTCGAGAACGCCGGGCAGCGGCGGGTACGGATTCTCGTTCGACGAGACCTTGTAGGCATGGGCGGCCGTCCCGGTCAGTACGGCCCGGCCGGGCTTGTACGACGGAAGAGCGTCCAGAGCGTGACGGAGTCGAGGCGTGGCCGGCATGTCCGCAACCCTACGGCGCACCGTCCGGTCGATGAGACGGCGACATCAGCGACTAGCCGTTTCGCTCTGCCGCGGCATGTCTACTGCATCGCCCGGGAGGGGCTTCGTCTGCGTGACGCTCGCGGCGGTGCTGTTCGCCGTCAATGCCAGCGTCTCGAAGGTGGTGCTCGATGCCGGCGTCGATCCGGCTCGCATCGCGCAGCCGTGGTCGGTTTTCGAGACGGCCCCATTCGGTGACCTGATATCGCTGTGGGGAGTTCTCGACACCTTCGTGGTACCGGTGTGGCTCGGTATCGCGTGGGTGGTCGTCCTCGGCACCCTCGTGCCGTATGCGCTGTATCTTGGCGCCCTGCGACACATTCCGCCGACCACCGCAGGCATCGTCGGCATGTCTGAGCCGGTCGCAGGCGCCGCGATCGCCTGGGCCTGGCTGGGCCAGGCACTGACGGCTGTGCAGATCACCGGGGGCGCGATCGTGCTGGCCGGCGTCGCACTCGCCCAGCAGGCCACCGCACGGCGGGCAACCGCGGAACGGGCCCAGGGCGACCTCGCCGTATCCGGCTGAGGTCCGGGACCGCTACGCTCCCGACCCGTGGGCCTTCTCGTCCGGTTCCTGGTCAGCGCGGTCGCGCTCTGGCTCGCGACTCTCGTCGTCGACGGCGTGGACGTCAACGCATCCACGACAACGGATCAAGTGCTGACGATCCTGGCCGTCGCGGCGGTGTTCGGTGTCGTCAACATGTTCGTGAAGCCGATCGTCATGCTGCTGTCGCTTCCCCTTTACATCATTACTCTCGGGCTGTTCACGTTCGTGGTAAATGCCCTCATGCTGCTGTTGACATCCTGGATAGCGGGAAAGCTGGGCGTCCCGTTCGAGGTCGACGGATTCTGGGACGCCGTGCTCGGTGCCCTGGTGATCTCGGTTGTGAGCTGGCTGTTGAACGTCCTATTGCCTGACTGATCGTCCGATAACGTGCGACCCGCCGGACCAGTGCTTTGACCATCCGTGCCCGTGTCATACCGTTGTGCCTACTTCTGGCCCGACGACGACGCCCGCAATGCCACGAGCGCAGCGGGTGTCGCGGGGGTTGTTGTGCCGTGGTTCAAGTAATTGGGAAGGATGAGCGAGACAATGGTCGGCAGATTCGGGAGCGTCGCCTCGGTCCTGACCGAGCAGCCTCCCCCGGATAGTCCATGGACCACTTCGGCGGCGCGCACCGGCCCGCCAGCACCGGCTGCGAGACCAAACACCGGGCCAATGACCGGGGTTGACATGACGCAAGAGCGCTCGTGGTACGACGGCCTACTCGGCGGCCGTAAATACGAGGTCGTCTACGACGATGCAGACGGATACCCGTTATTGGCCTTCGCCGACGGCCTGTGGTACGACGTCGCGTCGTTCACGCCACACCCGGTCTCGCTGCGGCACGCGCTGCGTCGCGACCCAGCCTGGTCCGGAGCCGTCGTCCAGACGGTCTGTCTGTGGATGCGCAGCCATCCGAATCATGAGCGGTCCTTCGAGCTCGCGACCGAGCTGGCGCTGGCCGTGGGTGAGCTCGCGCGCCGCGCGGATCCCGAGGTGGTCTGAGCGTCGTCCACATGGGAATACGCGGCACGTTCCGTATCTGCCTGGTCTGCCTCGGCAACATCTGCCGCTCGCCGATGGCCGCCGCCGTGCTCCGGCAGCGATTGCACGACGCCGGGCTCTCCGAGGTCGTGACCGTCGAATCGGCTGGTACCGGCAGCTGGCATGTCGGCGGACCGGCCGATCCGCGCACACTGCTCGTGCTGCGCAACCGTGGCCTGAATGCGGACGACCACCGAGCCCGCCAGTTCTCGCGGACCTCGTTCGCCGATTACGACCTCATCCTGGCACTTGACCGCGACAACCTGGCCGAGCTGCATCGGCTCGCGCCTGACACCGCAAGCCGCGACAAGATCCAGATGCTGCGCGCGTATGATCCGCTCGCGCTGGCGTCGGGCGATCTCGACGTCCACGATCCCTATTACGGCGGCGACGACGGGTTCGCCCGCGCTCTTGACGAGATCGAGCCCGCAATCGACGGACTCGTTCAGGCCTTGGCACGCGAACTCGACAGCGAGTCCCGTGAGGGTTGACAACGCGACGATCGCGGACACGGTGGAAGGACTAGCCGCCGGCCGCGTGCGCAGCGTCGAACCGGTCGCCGGTGGTGACATCTGCGCGGCCCACCGACTTCGGCTGGCCGACGGGCGCATCGTCTTCGCCAAGTCACGGCCGGGTTCACCGCCGAGGTTCTTCGCCGTCGAGGCTGCGGGGTTGACTCGGCTGGCCATGGTCGAGGGCGGTGTCCCAGTGCCGTCCGTCATCGCCTACGACAGCAGCTGCCTGGTGCTCGAGTGGGTCGAGCCTGGGCTGCCCACGGCATCGGCCGCGGAGCAGCTCGGCCGATCGCTGGCGCGGACCCACCGCGCCGGCGCGGAGGTCTTCGGCTCGGCCGAGGGCGACGGCTGGATCGGCGACCTGATTCTTCCGGGCGGGCCGTGGGACACGTGGGTCGACCTATGGGTGGACGGGCGGGTCCGGCCCTTTCTGCAGGCGGCCGCCGACCGGCACGCGCTCCGACCCGACGATGCACGAGACATCGAGCGAGTGGTGACCGTCCTGCCCGAGCTGGCCGGCCCCGTCGAGGCGCCCGCGCTCATCCACGGCGACTTGTGGGCCGGGAACGTTCTCTGGGACGCCGACGGGTTGGCCCACCTGGTGGACCCGGCTGTACACGGCGGCCACCGAGAGACCGACCTCGCCATGCTGGCGTTGTTCGGACTGCCATACCTTGATCGAGTGCTGGCTGCGTACCAGAAGGAATGGCCGCTCACGATTGGTTGGCAGGCGAGGATTGCCCTGCACCAATTGCACCCCGTGCTCGTCCACGCTGTACTGTTCGGCGGCTCCTACGGAGCACAGGCCGGCCAGCTCGCTCGGACGGTCCTGAGTTCGCGGTGAATGCTGGTTGCGGTGGCGGGAGTCTATATGCGGACCACGCCCGAGGGTGTTCGGAAGTATGCTGCCAGCACGCCAGGGGACCCCGATGGAGCCACCCAGTCGACCTCGACGTCATCGAGTGGATGATCCTCGGGCTCGCCGAGCCACTCCGCCACCCGGTGAGGATCGCCGGCGATCTCCAATCGGATCAGGTCCACACCGTCACCCGCACCTGCCGCAGGGTGCTGACTCGGGTCGGACTCCCAGCACACGAAGAACGGCAGTTGCGGATCGTTGATCAAACCCTTGACGCCGATCTGCTTCCACAGCAACTCGAAGCCGTCGGGACGTTTGCGATTCCCCGGCACGGCAGGTCGGCCCAGCCGGGTTTCGATCTCGGTGAGGTCGTCGACAGCGACGACCCAGCCCAGCCACCCGCCGCCGAGACTGGAGCGAGCCTTGACGGCTTGGCCGAACGGAACCTTGTCCGCGACCGGATGGTCGAGCACGGCGACTACCTCCAGGTAGTGGCCGCTGGCCAGCGGAAGGACGTGGTTGCGCGTGCCGAAACGAGGGTGCACTCCACCGTCGACGAGCTCCGCCCCCAGTGCGCGCGCAAGCCGACGGCTCGTCGCATCGAGCCCTTCCGGGCCTGCGGCATACGAGACGTGGTCCAGCCGCATGCCCGCATCCTGGCAGCAGCGGCGAATGGGACAGCCCGCAGGGTCGCCATGGACGGCCGTGCGCAGCAGCTCAAAATGACCACGGGGTCCATGTCTGTACATACTCCGCAAGGCTTGCAAGCCTGGCGGTGTACGTACTGGGGTGGACCCCGTGGTCATTTCAAAAGGGGATGAGGCTCGCAGCGAGGTGGCGCCCATGACCGCTGATTCGGTAGACGTCGACGTCGCGGTCGTGGGTTCCGGCTTCGGCGGCAGTGTCGCGGCCCTGCGGTTGTCCGAGAAGGGCTACCGGGTCGCGGTGCTGGAAGCAGGCCGGCGGTTCCGTCCGGACGAGTTTCCGACCAGCAGCTGGGACGTCCGCAACTTTCTCTGGGCGCCGGTCCTCGGATGCACCGGTATCCAGCGGATCTCCTTGCTGCGCGACGTCGTCGTGTTATCTGGCGCAGGTGTCGGGGGCGGCTCGCTCGTCTATGCCAACACCCTCTACCGGCCGCACGACGAGTTCTACCGTGATCCGCAATGGCGGCACATCACCGACTGGCAGGCTGAGCTCGCCCCCTCCTACGACCAGGCCGAACGGATGCTGGGCGTGACGGTCGACCGTCGGCCGAGCCCGTCGGACGCCGTCATGGAGGCGGTCGCGGCGCGGATGGGCGTGCCGGAGACATTCCGGTATGCACCCATCGGCGTCTATCTCGGCCGTCCCGGCGAGGACGTCGACGATCCCTACTTCGGCGGCCGTGGCCCCCGACGCACGGGCTGCCTGCGCTGCGGGGAGTGCATGACCGGCTGCCGGCACGGCGCCAAGAACACGCTCGAGACCAACTACCTCTATCTGGCCGAGCGAGCCGGCGCCCGAATCCTGGCCCGCGCGACCGTCGTCGCCGTCCGCCCGCGGGAGAGTGGCGGATACCAGGTCGACGTTCGCCGGACACCGAACAGTCCTGCGTCTGTGATCAACGACTGGCTGCGGCCGCCCCGCTCACGGCGGACGATCACGGCCCAACACGTGGTGTTCGCGGCAGGAACGCTGGGCACCCAGTCGCTACTCCACCGGCTCCGCGACGACGGCATCTTGGCCGATGTGTCCGCTCGGCTCGGCGAGTTGACCCGGACCAACTCCGAGGCCCTCCTCGGAGCCACTGCTCGCAACGGTGGAATCGACTACTCCAGCGGACAGGCAATCACTTCGTCGATACGACCGGATGACACGTCCCACATCGAGCCTGTGCGTTATGGCAAGGGAAGCAATGCCATGGGTCTGTTGGGCACCCTGCTGGTCGACGGTGGTGGCCGGGTTCCCC
This sequence comes from Actinomycetota bacterium, assembly GCA_046726315.1. Classification (GTDB taxonomy): domain Bacteria; phylum Actinomycetota; class Actinomycetes; order Jiangellales; family Jiangellaceae; genus JACVRX01. The sequence goes on from JBKPAG010000024.1 coordinate 179,284, forward strand.
GGCCGGCCCGCTTCCTCGGCATCGCTGCGCGGCACCCGGTCATGTTCCTGCGCTCGTTCTCGGTGCGCCGCTGGTCGGAGCGGACTGTGATCTTGCTGGTCATGCAGTCGCTGGACAACTCGTTGACGGTCTTCCGGAAGAAGGGGCTGCTGCGCGACCGGCTCACCAGCCGGCAAGGGCACGGCGCCCCCAACCCGACCTGGATCCCGGCCGGCCACACCGCAGCCCGCATCGCCGCCGAGGAGATCGGCGGATTCCCCGGGGGCACCGTCGGCGATGTCTTCAACGTGCCGATGACGGCACACATCCTGGGCGGCTGTGTGATCGGTGACTCCGCGGACACCGGCGTCGTCGACGCCTACCACCGGCTCTTCGGGCATCCTGGGCTGCACGTCGTCGACGGCTCGACGGTCTCGGCAAACCTGGGCGTGAATCCGTCGCTGACGATCACCGCACAGGCGGAGCGGGCGATGGCGATGTGGCCGAACAAGGGAGAGCCTGACCCGCGCCCGCCGCTGGGTGCCGACTACCAGCGACTGCACCCCGTTCCACCGCGCAGCCCGGTGGTCCCCGCTGACGCTGCAGGTGCTCTCCGGTTGGTTGCCGGGCCTCACGACCCGAACAGACCGGTCTCGATGTCGACGTAGACCACGTGGTAGGTGCCGCTCGAACCGTCCGGCTTCTCGAGCTCGCCCGCGCGGACCATCAGGACCTGGTCGCTGTCGGGCGCCACCTGGATGCCCAGGCCGTACGTCACGTGGCCCTCGAAGTCGCCCGCGCTGCCGTAGCTCTTCAGGTTCGTGAACCCGATGCTCTCGGCGGGTGCCGTCTGGAGCGTCGGCTCCCCGGCGTCGTCGTGTGCGGTGGCACCGACGAACCCCACGCGCAGGAACGCATTGCCCTGCAACGAGATCGGCTCGCCCGTGGCCTCACCCTCGACGGAGCGCACGTACTGCAGGTTGTACTCGGGGAAGCCCTCGCGGAAATAGAACGAGATCCGCTGGTACGGCCGGCTGTCCTGCGGGTGGTCGCCGACGTAGATGGCGACGAGGTACGGCAACGGCGTCGTCGCCGGGTGGGCGATGGTCACCCGATCCTCCCATGGAACGGCCCAGTCGTAGGTCACGCGGTGCTCGGTTGATGTGACAGCCGGCTCGTCGGCCGGCGGCTCCGCGGCAGGAGACTCCGCGGTCGCTGGGCTGTCACCAGTCGCCGGCGCCTGGGTAGTCGGCATGGCTGCGGTGCCGTCCGGCTCGCCGCCGGCACCCTCCGGCGCGTCGGCCTGCCCGCAGCCTCCGACGGCCAGCATCACCGCGAGGGAAATGAAAGCGGGGACTAGCCGTCGGTTGCTCATCACGGTGCTCCTGGCTCTGGCGTCGGTCGACGCGACGCAATCAGGACGCGGCCCCGCCTCATCCGGTTTACCCAGACATCGAAACTGCGCTCCATGGATATCGCGACGCAGTGGGTGGAGCACCGGAATAATTGACACGTCAACGGGGCTGAGCAGGTGACCCGAGCCGAGGAGCCCCGATGCCCGCTGTCACGGCTGACACGCTCACGCTGCCGCGACTGGCTGCCCTACCGGTGACGACCGATTGGCGCGGCGTCGGCAAGGTCGTCACCGCGCACCGTCAGCTCGAGGGCGAAGGCTTCGTGGTGCGTCGACCGTTCCCAGGCATGGACCTCAGCCTTGCCGACCCATTCCTGCTCCTCGACCACATGGGAGCCGTCGAATACGGACCGGGTGAAGCCAAAGGCGCACCGTGGCATCCGCACCGCGGATTCGAGACGGTGACGTACATGCTCGACGGGGCCTTCGAGCACAAGGACTCCACCGGTGGAGGCGGCCTGCTCACCGACGGCACCACCCAGTGGATGACGGCGGGCGCGGGCATCTTGCACAGCGAGCTGCCGCCGCAGGACTTCATCGCCAAGGGTGGGCTGTTCCATGGCGTGCAGCTTTGGGTCAACCTGCCGCGATCGTTGAAGTGGACTCCGCCGCGCTATCAGGACATCGACGCTGCCGACGTCCGGCTGATCTCCAGCGCCGACGGCGGCGCGCTAATCCGGCTGATTGCCGGCTCCCTGGGCGGGCACGACGGCCCGGGCGTCACGTTCACCCCGATCACCTACCTGCATGCCACCTTCGCACCCGGCGCCAAGTTGGATCTCCCGTGGCCGGTCGATTTCAACGCGCTTGCCTACGTCTTGTCTGGCCGCGGCCACGTCGGGCCACTGGGGCAGCCGCTGGACGAAGGCCAGCTCGCGGTGTTCGGAGCCGGAGACGCCCTGACGATGCGGGCGGCCGACGGGCAGCCTGCGTCGGCGTCCGGCTGGGATGTTCTCGTGCTCGGTGGGCTGCCGATCCGCGAACCGGTGGCCCGCTACGGTCCGTTCGTCATGAACACCAGGGCGGAGATCATCGAGGCGGTCGAGGACTTCCAGGCGGGCCGGCTCGGCCAGACCGAGGTTCCGCACCATACTGCCGCCGACCTCGATCCCGAATCCACGCGGTGACCCTCGATCTCATTGGCACGGCCGGGCAGCGAGTCACACTTCGAACCGGTAGCCCATGCCCGGTTCGGTGATGATGTGCCGGGGGCGCGACGGATCATGCTCGAGCTTGCGCCTCAGCTGGGCGGTGTAGACCCGCAGATAGTTGGTTTCGGAGTTGTAAGCAGGCCCCCATACCTCGTGCAGCAACTGTTGTCGGCCGACCAGTTTGCCGCGAGCCCGGACCAGCACTTCGAGAAGCTGCCATTCGGTCGGCGTGAGCCTTACATCGACCCCAGACCGGGTGACCTTTTTGCGAGCGAGGTCGACGGAGAGCTCGCCGGCGGAAACCACGGCCTCCTCTTCGGCTGGCGCGATCCGGCGTAGCGCCGCCCGCAAACGAGCGAGCAACTCGTCCATCCCGAATGGCTTGGTCATGTAGTCGTCTGCGCCGGCGTCGAGTGCCTCGACCTTGTCGTCGGAAACCTGCCGCGCCGAGAGCACGATGATCGGGACCCGGGTCCATCCGCGGAGACCGCGTATCACCTCGACGCCGTCGATGTCCGGTAGGCCCAGATCGAGCACGACGACGTCGGGGTGCTTGTCGCTGGCGGCCTCCAGGGCACTCCTGCCGTCGGGTGCAGTCACGACCTCCCAGCCACGGGCTCGCAGGTTGATCGAGAGCGCCCGCACCAACGTCGGCTCATCGTCGACCACGAGCACACGGCTCATGGCGCGATCCGCTGAGTTTGGTTCGCGGCGACCGCATCCGCCGTTTCGGCGACATCGGCTGTGGGCAACGAGACGACCATCGTCAGACCGCCACCCGGCGTGTCCTCCGCGGCGAGCGTGCCGCCGACAGCTTCCACGAATCCGCGGGCAACAGCGAGCCCAAGCCCGACTCCGTCGCCTGCCGGCGAGTCGCCGAGGCGCTGGAACGCCTCGAACATTCTGGCCTTGGCATCGTCGGGAACACCGGGCCCGCGGTCGACGACGCGCAGCTCGACCGAATGGCCGAAGTCCGAAGCACTCACCACCACGGGGACGCCCGGCGGTGCGTATCGCAGCGCGTTCTCGACGACATTGGCGACAACCCGTTCGACCAAGCCTGGATCGGTGTTCGCTAGCGGCAGTGCCTCGGGCACGTCGATGCGGATCCGGTCCCGCGGAACCCCTTCGGTGGCTCTGGGCACGATCTCGTCCAGGCTGACCGGACGGCTGAGCGGACGAACAGCGCCGGCCTGCAGCCGGGACAGATCCAGCAGGTTGTCGATCAGTCGCTCGAGTCGGCCGGTCGCGGCGTCGACGGTTGCGAGCAGCTCGGCCTGGTCTTCAGCACTCCATTTCACGTCGGTCTGGCGGAGGCTGCCGACGGCGGCGCGGATGGATGCGAGCGGAGTACGGAGGTCGTGCGACACGGCCGCCAGGAGCGCGGTGCGGATGGCATTGCCATGCTCGAGCTGCCGGGCCTCGCCGGCCTGCTGGCGCAACCGCTCACGGTCCAGCACGACGGCCGCTTGAGCCGCGAACGCCTCCAGCACCCGCCGGTCGTCGGCTGGCAGCACCCGGCCACGCATGGCCAGCGCCAGCGTGGGCGACACCATCACCTCAACGTCCGCGTCTTCCGGAGTCGCGCACGGAACCGCGCCTGATGCGGCCACCTGCTGCCATGGCGAGTCCTCGTCAGCCCGCTCGAGCAGCGTCGCTGAGGACATGGCGAATGTCTCTCGCAGCCGTCCCAAGACAGCGACAACCGTGTTCTGTCCGCGGAGCACGCTGCTGGCCAGGACGCTCAACGTCTCCGACTCGGCCCGGCTGTGCGCCGCCTGGACCGTCCGCCGAGCGGCGACGTCGACGATCGATGCCACGCCGACAGCGACCAGGACGAAAATCAGGAAGGCCAGCGCGTTCTCCGGGTCGGCGATCGTCCAGGTGTGCACTGGCGGCGTGAGGTAGTAGTTGAGCAGCAGGCTGCCCAAGACCGCGACGGTCAACGCCGGCCACAGCCCGCCGATCAGCGCAACGCCGACGGTGAGAGCGAGAAACAGCATGAGGTCCGTCGACAGCCCGTGCTCGCCGACCAGGTTGGTCATGACGATTGTGAGGACGACTGGGCCGAGCGCTGCGAGCACCCAACCGGTGAGACGGCGACGCCTGCCGAGCGCCTCGACGCGCGGGGGCAGCCGGTCACCGCGACCGGCGGCCTCCTCATGCGTGACGACGTGCACGTCGATCGGCCCCGACAATCGCGTGACGGCGGCACCTACCCCCTCGCTGAACAGGGTGTTCCAGCGCGGCCGGCGGCTCACCCCGATGACGATCACGGCAGCGTTGACACCTCTGGCGAAGTCCAGAATCGCCTCGGCAATGTCGTCACCGACGACGGTGTGGAACGTGCCGCCCAGGCTCTCGACCAGCTCGCGCTGATGGGCGAGCGCGGCCGGCGACGCGCCGGCCAGTCCGTCACTGCGCGACACGTGCACGGCGAGCAGCTCGCCGCCGGCACGGCGGCGCACCATTCGGCCCGCCCTGCGGATCAGGGTCTCGCCTTCCGGTCCACCAGTCAGCGCGACCACGACGCGTTCTCGGGCCGGCCAGCTTGCGGCGATGTGGTGCTGCTCACGGTAGGCCTCCAGTGCGTCGTCCACCCGGTCCGCGAGCCAGAGCAGCGCAAGTTCCCGCAGCGCAGTCAGGTTGCCGACCCGGAAGTAGTTCGCCAGCGCCGCGTCGATCTTCTCCGGCGCATAGACGTTGCCGTGGGCGAGCCGCCTGCGCAGCGCTTCCGCGGTCATGTCGACGAGCTCGATCTGGTTGGCGCGTCGCACGACCTCGTCGGGCACGGTTTCGTGCTGCTTGACGCCGGTGATCGACTCCGCCACGTCGTTGAGGGACTCCAGGTGCTGAATGTCCACCGTCGAGATCACGTCGATGCCAGCCGACAGCAGTTCGTCGATGTCCTGCCAGCGCTTCTCGTTTCGCGAGCCGGGCACGTTGGTGTGGGCAAGCTCGTCGACCAGCGCTACCTTCGGGGCGCGGGCCAGGACGGCGTCGAGGTCCATCTCGGTGAACTCGGTGCCGCGGTAGATCATGGTGCGGCGTGCAACGACCTCCATGCCTTCCAGCAGCTCGGCGGTGTGTATCCGACCGTGGGTCTCGACGAAGCCGACGACGACGTCGGTGCCGCGCTCCTGCCGACGTCGCCCCTCGGAGAGCATGTCGAAGGTCTTGCCCACACCCGGCGCCGCACCGAGGTAGACGCGGAGCACACCACGTCGCATAAGTCCAGCATGCGCCACTGCCGCAGCAATCGCCTCCGCCAGCCGCCCCCGGCCCTCTCAGAATGACCACGTTCACTATGGCGGATTCACGTGGTCATTCCGACAGGCCGTCGAGAGCGAGGTTGAGCTCGAGGACGTTGACTCTCGGCTCCCAGGAAACCGCAACCCGGCCCGGCGCAAAGCCGTCGACGAGTGCCCCGGACATCGGCTGGCTCCCGCGGGATCAGCGCGATGATGATCAGCGCGTTGAAGATCACCGCCAACAGGATCGCCGACTGCGGAGTGGCCAGCCGCATGATGTTGATCCAGTCGAGCTGCGAGTACAGGGCCACGAACATCGCCGGGATGATCGCGAAATACTTTGCGACGTCATTGGCGATCGAAGAGGTCGTCAGCGCGCCCCGGGTGATGAGCAGCTGCGTGCCGATCTCGACGATCTCGATCACGAGTCGAGGTCGACCATGTTCCCGGATTCCCCGGCCGCGAAGATGCCCGTTTTTATCGCCACACCGACGTCGGCCTGCGCGAGGGCTGGGGCGTCGTTGGTGCCGTCGCTGCCAGCACATAGTTACGAGGACGACGGCGACAACCAGGCCACTGCGGAGGATCAGACCAACCAAGATCACGTCGGGCATCGGATGGTCCTGGCGGTGTCGGATGACCCGCACGGGCCAACCTCGATCGACCGCCGACGCGACACGTCACAACCCGGCAACGGTGCGCGGTGGGGGGTTTGTTTTGACACAGGGAGGAAAGAGGATCACCGCGAGATCCCCCTTGGACAAGGAGCAGGCATGACCATCACGGGCATCATCATGGCGATCGTGATCGGCGCGATCATCGGCGCGTTGGCGCGGCTCGTACTGCCCGGTCGCCAGAACATTGGGATTCTGTTGACCATCATCATCGGCATCGTGGCGGCGCTGCTCGGTACCTGGCTCGCGCAGCTGGTCGGCGTGGCGACGACGAACGGCATCGACTGGATCGAGATCGTCTTCCAAGTCGGCCTCGCTGCCCTCGCGATCCTGTTGTTCACGGGCGTCGGGAGCCGACGGCGGGTCTGACCGCCACTACAAGGCCAGGCGACGGCGAGGGTCGGGTATCGGCCGTCGCCGTACCACGTCCCCCGCAAGCCGCGAAGGATCCGCTGGATGAGCGCGAATACCGCCGCACAACTGCGCTTCCGCCGTCTACGGGCACAGCGGCTCACACCAGCCGACGCCGCGCGCAGCCCCGTCGAGGCCGTGCGTCATCTGATCGGCGTCCAAGCCCAGATTCCGTCGGCCGCATCATTCGCCGTGCGGGTCAGGACTGCCGACGCGCGCGCTGTGGACGTGAATCGTGGCACTACGCCGGGTGGGCCGCTGGTCCGAACCTGGCTGATGCGTGGGACCCTCCACCTCACCACGGCCGAGGATGTGGACTGGCTACTGGCCGTCCTGGCGCCGGCCGTGTTGCGGGGAAGCCGTCGTCGGCTTGCCGAGTTGGGCCTGAGCGCCGCAACCATGGCAAGGTCCGCCGATCTGCTGGTGCGGCTGCTCGCCGACGGGCGAGCGACCCGCTCAGAGCTATTCGCCGGCCTGGCAGGGCAGGGCGTCGATCCGGCCGGCCAGCGGGGTATCCATATGATCAGGCACGCCGCCCTGCACGGACTGCTCAGCTGCGGACCGGACCAGGGCCGAGAGCAGACCTGGGTCCTTCGCGAGCCGTCCCCGCCGATTGCCGACCGGGAGGAAGCACTGGCCGACCTGGCCAACCGTTACCGGCGGGGCTACGGCCCGGCCGATGTCCACGACCTCGCAGCGTGGTCGGGTCTCCCGGTCTCCGACGCGCGGCAGGCGTGGCGGCTTGCGGGTGACGGGTACGACGAACCGGGCCATGGAGGTATCCGGCGACCTACGGTTCGACTGCTGCCCCATTTCGACCCCTTCCTGCTCGGTTACGCCGGCCGCGACCATGCGGTCCCCGCCGAACACGCCCGCAAGATCTGGACCGGCGGCGGCTATGTCTTGCCGACGGTGACTGTGGACGGCTGGGCCGTCGGCACCTGGCGTTCCGAGAACCGCGGCGGGCGGATTGCCGTCACCGTGACGCCGTTCGATCCGCGTCCACTTGTCGAGTCGGTCTCGGCTCGGATCGATGCCGAGGTCGCCGACATCGGCCGCTTCCTCGACCGCGATGTGTCGTGGTCGGTTGGCGCGGCACGAGGGGGCGAACAGGTCAGCCGGGCAATACGGCCGGCCAGTGAGCGGCACCCAGATCCCGTGAAATCCTCCGAGCCGCCGAACGGACGGCGTCGATGACTGTGTCGTCGACGGGCCTGAGGTTCGCGCCGTGGTCGCTGCCAGCGAGGTAGTCGAGGACCGGAGTAAGCGCTGATGTGACGTAGGTCACATCAGCCGAGGCCAATCCGGACCCATCGTGATGCCGAACCCTTCGCGTGGACCAGCGGTCTCCCCTGGCTGGCGGCCCATCCCCATCCTGGCCGCGAGTCATCGCCGACACGATCAAGCTGTCGCGGGAACGACGCCGCCTGCATCGGCTGGAACATGGCGGCGAGCGGCCGGACTCCCGGCTGTGGATACCCATCGTCTGCGGCCTGGTCGTGCTGGGCGGCGGGCTGCTCGTCAAAGTCGCATTCGGTACGGCCGATCCCGGGCCCGATGCGGCGCGCAGCCCTTCCCAGTCCAACACGGCCGCGCAACGCATCGGCGATCCGAGCGCGCTGCCGGGTTTGTCATCCCTGCAACCCAGCCGGGCAACACCCAGCCGGACCGCGTCGGTGGCCCGGGCTGCCGCCGGCGCTGAGATCGCGCGCCGTACCGACATCAACGTCTCCCCTGCCGCAGCCTCTGTGCTGCGGCAGGGAAAGGTCGACGGCCGGGTGCTCATCGTCCTGGCGTCGCTCGCCTCAGCTGACCTCCTCATCGCCGTCGGATTGGCCCAAGGCGCGTCGGCGGACGCGGCGAAACTCGAGATGGGCGTCGTAGACGTCGACCGCGTCCTGGACTGGCTCGACGGCCAGAGCAGGCTCCGCCCCGAGCGGGTGGAGGTGCGCCGTGAAGCGTCGGTCGCCTATCTGCTGCCCATCTACAACACACCCGAACCGCCCGGACTCTTCCCGTCCTAAGCGGAAATACCCGATCTCTACCCCTGGGAGCATGAAGTGATCCGTTCCATCGCACGTCTCGTCGTCGTGTCCATCTCACTCGCCTTCACAACGATCGGCGCCGTCGGCGCAGCCCATGCAGCACCCGACGAGGGCTGGATCCGGCTGGCCCATCTGTCGCCGGACACCCCGAAGGTCGACGTCTATGTCTCGTCGTTCGGTGATGACGACGATCCGACCGTTCTGCGCAGTGTCGGGTACGGCATGTTCTCGCCGTATCAGCGAGTTCCAGCCGGGTCGTACACGATTGCCATGCGGCTGGAAGGT
>JBKPAG010000025.1:0-64500 GCA_046726315.1 Actinomycetota bacterium
AAGATCAAACGAGTCGGCCACGGCTACCGCAACTTCACCAACTACCGGCTCCGCCTCCTACTGCACTGCGGAATCACCTGGCACACTCCAGCCGTCACCCCGATCAGAGGGCGACCACCACGCTTAATTGCGTAGAGCCGACAAAGCAGAGGCTGGAGTTGGTCGAGAGCGAACCTACGCCAACGGCATCCAGAAGCTCGTTTGCGACGTGGTCAACGAGCTTGCGGCGCGACTCGGGAGGCTGTACGAACTCACCAAGCTTGCGTCGGGCAGTCATGGCCGAAGCCCTCGGGTACTCCCCAAGGTGATCGAACGCTCCTCACTTGTCCTACTCGAACACGTCTCGCTACCAGTCAGATGTGGCCGCACCTTTCGCCCTACGTCCAACTCAGTGACAGCCGTGCTGACCAATTGTTACCTAGGTCTATGACTGAGACCATGCGGTCGACAGCTGCCGCCAGGATCCGATGACGACGGTGGCGTTCAGCTCGTCGGAACTGGCCACCCGCGGGATCAGCCCGCTTCGGGCCATCGCTTCGACGGTCTGCGGCGCCTGGCGCACGCTGGTCTCGACCAACAGGTGGCCGCCCCGGGTCAGCCAATCCGGGGCCCCGAAGATCAGCCGGCGCACGACGTCCAGCCCGTCGGGGCCACCATCGAGGGCCACGCGCGGTTCGTGCAAACGGGCCTCCGCGGGCAGCAGCCCCACGGCTCCGGTGGGCACATAGGGTGCATTGGCGACCAGGACGTCAACCTGCCCGCGAAGCGAAGGGGGAAGCGGCTCGTAGAGGTCACCCTCGTATACGCAGCCCCGGGCTCCGGCGATGTTCTTGCGAGCGCACCGCACCGCGGTGGGGTCGTTGTCGACGGCGTACAACTCGACCCGGTCCAGGGCCGCAAGCAGCGCCGCGCCCACTGCGCCCGAACCGCAGCACAAGTCCAGAACGACGGCTCCATGCCGTGCCAGCGACGCCGCTTGGCTGACCAGGAACTCAGTCCGTCGGCGAGGGATGAAGACTCCGGGTTCAACCGCGATCCGTAGGCCACAGAATTCCGCCCAACCCAGGACGTATTCGATGGGCAGGCCAGCGGCTCGTCGGTCCACCATGGCGACGAGGTCGGCCGGCGTCTTAGCGGCCGACATGAGCAGTCGCGCTTCGTCCTCGGCGAAGACGCATCCTGCGGCCCGGAGCGTGTCGACGATGGCAGATCGAGACACCACGGAAGTCTCAGATCGCGACGATCTCGACATGCAGGTCGGCGGCCCATGTGCGCTCCAAGAGCATGCCGGCGCGGCGGCCAGCTGATTCGTCCAATGCCCTCGGCGTCATGGTTTCAATCATGCAGCTTCCTGCGTTGACGCGGTGGTTCGCACGGCGTTCTTCGATCACCCGGTTCCGCTCGCGTTCGCCAACCGGGGTACTCCCCCGCCGGGCTGTAGAACATCGCGATCTGCTCAGAGCTGAAAACGCGCAGATCCCCTAGCGACGTCGGCCGGCGTCCGGTACCTTCTCCCAGGACGAAACGGAACCGTTTCGTTTCATCCGTCCGCGAGGAGATTGCCGTGCCGGTCGTTCCGACCATGGGCGCCCCGGCCACCACCCGGCCACGGGTCGCCGGCGAACGCGAGGAGGAAATTCTCGACGCGACCGTACGCCTGCTTGTCGACGTCGGCTACGACAAGCTCACTCTGGACGCCGTCGCAGCAGAGGCACGAGCCAGCAAGGCCACATTGTACCGACGCTGGAAGGGCAAGGCAGAGCTGGTCGTCGACGCAGTACACCGCTCCAAGGCCTGCGGTGGGCCGCTCGATGCCGACACAGGCTCGTTGCGTGGTGACCTGTTGGCCATGGCATGCATGACCGGTGGCCTCATCGACGACGTACCGCTGTCGGTCTTCGCTGGTCTGATGTCGGCCATGCACCACGATCCTGAGCTGATGGCGGCCGTCCACGAGCGCTTCCTCGGCCCTCGGATCGAACTGGCGACCCGAGTGCTGGACCGCGCCCGCCGTCGAGGCGAGATCGGCCCAGACGCGGATATTCGATTGCTGGTCGCTGTCTTGCCCGCCATGGTGTTGTACCGACGGCTGGTGGCAGGAGAGCACATCGACGCCCGGTTCGTCGCCCGGATCATCGACGAGGTGGTCCTCCCCGCCGCCCGTAGTTCCCGTTCCGCCCTCCCAACCCAGAAACCGACCCAGAAGAGAGAGTTCTGATGTCTCACGACACCACTGCCGTGGATAACGCGGCTCCAGAGCCCGGCGTCGCCGAGAACGGTCATGGGCACCGACATCTCGGCATCGCGCTGACCATCATCACCGCAGCCCAACTGATGATCGTCCTGGACGCGTCGGTGGTGAACATCGCGCTGCCCTCGATCCAGACCGATCTGGGCTTCTCCTCCGCCAACCTGCCGTGGGTCATCAACGCCTACGTGGTCGCCTTCGGCGGGCTACTCCTGCTCGGCGGCCGCGCGGGTGACTTGCTCGGCCGGCGTCGCATGTTCATGGCTGGCATCGGGCTGTTCACGCTGGCGTCGTTGCTCGGCGGCATGGCCCAGGGCGAGGCCTGGCTGCTCGGGGCCCGGGCCCTGCAGGGAATTGGCGCCGCCATCGTCGCGCCAACCGCTCTGGCGCTGATCACGACGACATTCCCGGCGGGACCACCACGCAACCGCGCCTTCGCCGTCTACGCCGCAATGTCCGGAGCGGGCGCCGCGATCGGCCTGATTCTAGGCGGTGCGCTTACCGAGGTGTCGTGGCGGTGGACGCTGTTCATCAACATCCCGATCGGCCTCCTGCTCATCGCGTTGGCACCCCGATTCCTGGGCGAGTCCGCGCCGCAGCACGGTCGCTTCGACCTGCTTGGCGCGCTGGTGGGAACCAGCGGTCTGGTCGCGGTGGTCTACGGCCTTACCCACGCCGCCTCGCACGAGTGGACATCACCGACGACGATCGCGCTCCTTGTCGCCGGCGTTGGCCTACTCGTGACCTTCCTGGTCATCGAGTCGCGGGTCGAGCATCCGTTGTTGCCGATGCGGATCCTCGCCGATCGCACTCGGGCCGTGAGCTACGTCACGATGCTCATCATCGGCGCGGCGCTGTTCTCCACCTTCTACTTCATCAGCCTTTTCGTCCAGCAGGTCCTCGGATACGGCCCGTTGCAAGCTGGTTTCGCCTTCCTGCCGTTCAGCGCCGGCATCGTTATCGCCGCGCAGGTCGCCTCGGCCCTCGCCTCGCGCGTCGACCCGCGCTGGATCGCCGGTGCCGGTGCTGCTATCTCGGCCGTCGGGATGTGGGGCAATGCTCAGCTCACCGTAGAGTCCACTTATCTGACCGGGCTGCTGCCGTGGATCATCGTGAACTCGGTCGGCATGGGCCTCGCATTCGTGGCGCTCACCTTGACCGCCGTGAGCCGCATCGCGCGCCAAGACTCCGGCGTAGGAGCCGGAGTGTTCAATACGACGCAGCAGATCGGCGGCGCGCTCGGTCTGGCCCTGCTCGGCACCCTCGCCACGCAGGCCGCCACCGACAAGGCCGCGGAGCTCTCTGTGCTCGCGCAGAGCGGTCAGGTCGACCCCAACCTGATTCCGGTCATGGCACAGACCGAGGGCTCGTCACTGGCGTTCTGGGTCGCAGCGGGCATGCTCCTGGTCAGCGCATTGATCGCGGTGTTCGGTCTCGACATCAAGCACGAGGAGCTCACCGCCGACAGCCTGGATGCTCAGCCCGTCGGCTGACCACGGACGGTCGGCCGGCGATTACACAGTCCGCTGGTCGGACCCACCACCTGGGCCGCCGTGGCGCTGCAGTTGAGCGTGCCGTCGCAGGTGGTGGTGCCCGACCTCCGACCGGCTGTGACCAGCAGCCAATCGGCGGACCGGTCGCCCTGGTCTGACACAGCGCCGGTCTAGTCCAAGGCGCGTAGCCTGAATCCGACCGCACCGGTGACTGTGAAAACGGTGAGAAATCCACCGAGCGCCAACAGGCAGATCCAGGTTGGGATGTGCGGCGTGTCCGGCAGCATTTGTCCACGCAGACCTTCGGACAGGTAGGTCATGGGGTTCAGCGCGGATATCACCTGAAACCAGCGCAAGTGCTCCAACGCGGGCCACGGGAACTGCACCGAGCCGGTCATGAGCGGCGGGGTCAGCACGAGAGCGAAGACAAGCTGCATGCGTTGCGGCTCGACGAACGTGCCAAGCGTCAACCCGACCGCCAACCCGACCAACGAGCCGAGAACCAGGAATACGGCCAGCATGGGCAGGTCGGACCAGGAAAGCGGCAGCGACCCGAGCACGATGTATGCCAGTGGGAACATGATCACGGCTGCGACCAGTGCCCGCAGCGTTGCATAGACGATCTTCTCCACTGCCGCGAGGTCCGTCGGCAACGGCGCCAGCAGACGATCCTCGATCTCCTTCGTCCACGAGAAGTCGATGGCCAGCGGGAACGACGTGCTCTGCAGCGCGGTCAGGAACGACGTCAGCGAGATGACCCCGGGCAGGAGCACCATCGCGTAGTTGTTCGTCGTGAATCCGAGGTCAGCGAGAACCTTGCCGAAGACGAAGAGTATGAACAACGGCTGCAGCAACACCTGGGCCAGGAATGCGCCGATCTCCTTGCCGGTGACGACGATGTCGCGGCTGAGGACTGCGAGGAAGGCCCACCCAACCTTCGGTTTGCCGGTGCGGGCGCCCAGGACCTCGCCCAGGCTGGTGGTGGTCTCGACGGCGGTCATCGCAGGTCCCGTCCGGTGAGGTGGATGAAGACGTCCTCGAGGCTGGGCTCACCGATGGTCAGAGCCGCAAGATCGGCCTCGCGCGCAGTGACGACGTGTGTGGCCGGCCCGATCAGCCGGGCGGCGTCCCCGGTGAAGTAGAGCCGGACACGTAAGGCGCGGGAGTCTTCGCCGCCGGCCGGCGGTATTGGCCCGGCAGGTGCCCCCCAGACACTCGTCCGCCCAGGCCGCGCGGATAGCCCGGAGGTGACCCAGCCGGTTGTCCGTCGAACCCCATCGCCACCTGGTCTACCCGCTCCACGCCCGGGATGTCCGCCAGCGCCGTCACCACGGCGCCGGTGGTGTCGTCCTCGGCGTAGCGGATGGTGAGATCGAGCGTGCTGCTGCCCGGGAGCGATCGCGTCAGCGCATGTGGTGTGTCGAGTGCCTGGAGCTTGCCGTTGTCCATGACGCCTGCGGGTCCAGGCCCGTGCTGGGCTCGTCCGGGAAGATCACGTCGGGCGCATGCATCAGGGCGCGCGCGATGAGCAGCCGCTGGGTCATCCCTCCGGAGAACTGCAGAACCTTGTCGTCACCACGGTCGGACAGGCCGAACTGCTCGAGTAGCGCATCGGCCCTGCGGTTCCGCTCGGCCGTGAGACTCCGTGGTATGCGGCATGGAACAACAGGATCTGCCGCGTTGAGCGCGAAGTCGAGGTTCGGCCGTTGTGGAACGACGGAGAGCATGCTGCGCGCCAGGACCGGATTCCGGGCGACGTCGACCCCGCGCACGCGGGCGATCCCCGCGGTCGGTACGACGCGCGTGGTCAGGATGCCGATCGTCGTCGTCTTGCCGGCGCCGTTCGGCCCCAGCAAGCCGAACACCTCGCCGGGCGGCACCTGGAAGTCCACCTCGTCGACGGCGTTCGTCGGACGTTTGGGGTATCGCTTCACCAGGCTTACGACCTCGACTGCGGGATCGTTCACGCAAGCTCCCTCGCATGGCGGTTTTCTGGGCTTTCGTCCACGCTAAGGGGTACAGAGCGGGGACCAGCCTGGGGGCGGATGACCGGCCCGGCCATACCACGCGCGGGCTGTGGATCGCACCAGCAATCCACAGCTCGTCGGGGGCAGCATCGGCCGGCATGGACACCATCACCTCCCTTGCCTGCGAGCCGGACGCCTTCCGTTTCCTGTCCATCGTCGTCGGGGCCGGCGAGCTCCGATTCGGTTCGCTCCTGGTGGCTTGCACTGACGACGAAGGGCACCCGGGAACGATCGTCGCGGTCGACGAGGTCCCGGCCGATCCTCCGCAGCACTCGCGTGTTCGCGCCCTCGGCCAACTCCTCGAGCTGGTCGCCGCAAGCGGACATGCCGGTGGACTGCTGGCGGTCTCCCGACGCGGCGAGTGCCGGGTGCAGGGCGGCGACCTTGCCTGGCATGACGCCTTCGCGGGGACGTCGCAGGGCGTCGGACTCGTCTGTCACGGCACCTATCTCGTGACTCCGGTCGGCATGTGCCGGGTGCGACCGCGACCCTTGACTGTCGCAGCGTGAGGCGGGACGTCAGCGGCCGAACCAGTCGCTGGCCCTGACGGCCCGCATGGCTTCGCGTCGCGTTTCGGGATCCAGCCGGCGCAGGTAGACGATGCCGTCGAGGTGGTCGACCTCATGCTCCAGGCAGCGCGCCATCAGCTCCTCGCCTTCGACTCGAATCTGGTTGCCGTCCTCGTCGTAACCCTCGACCGCGGCATACCAGGAGCGGCGAGTCGGGAACCACAGCTCGGGCACCGAAAGGCAGCCCTCCTCGCCGAGTTGCTCGCCCTCGGTCACGACCAATATCGGATTGAACACCGCTCCTTGACGCTCGTCGATGTTGTAAGAGAACGCCCGCAGCGCTACGCCGATCTGGGGGGCCGCCAGGCCGGCTCGGCCCGGGGCCTCGACGGTGTCCAGCAGATCCCGCGCCAGGGCCCGCGTCGCCGCGCCGAACTCGGTGACCGGATCTGCGACGGTAAGCAGAACCGGATCCCCGTAGCGGCGGATTTCCCGTACCGTCACGCGCACCTCATCGACTGGCGTCCGGCAACCAGCTTCCCGGACGGGGAGTGTACGGATACGGTCCGGGCTGTCCGCGTACGCAATGAACCGAAGGAGCCGCGTGGCTCGCCCGCTGGTACCACCCGGGCCCCTCGCCGATGCCGGCGACCGGGCGGCCGAGCAGCGGGCCTGGTACTTCTACGATTGGGCAAACTCGGCGTTCCTCACCACCACCGGCGCCGTGCTGTTCGGCCCCTACCTGACAGCCGTTGCCGAGACCGCGGCCTGCGGACAAGCCGGAACGCCCGAGGACCCGTGCACCGGCACGCTTGAGGTGCTCGGGATCCCGGTGGCAGCAGGCTCGCTGGCGCCGTATGCCGTCACGTTCGCGACCCTCCTGTCGGTGCTGATTCTCCCGATCGTCGGAGCGATCGCCGACCGGACGTCCCGCAAGCGGCACATGCTGGCCGGTTTCGCCTGGGCTGGTGCCGTCGGAGCCGCGTTGATGTTCTTCGTCGCTGGGTCCAACTGGCAGCTTGGTGTTGCTCTGCTGGTGACGACTTCGGTGCTGCTTGGTGCATCGCTGGTCATCTACGACGCGATCCTCTGCGAGATCGCTGAAGAGGCCGACCGAGATCGGGTGTCGAGTCGGGGTTGGGCCCTTGGGTATCTCGGGGGCGGCTTGCTGCTCGCGGCCAATCTGGTTCTGCTGACCACGCTGCCGTTCGGGCTGTCCAGAGGAGAAGCGGTCCGGATCAGTCTGCTTTCCGCAGGCATCTGGTGGGGACTCTGGACGCTGGTCCCGTTCCGCGGTTTGCGCGACCGCCCGCCTGTCGCCGTTGTCGCGACCGGACCGCGGCCGGGTCTGCTCGGCGCGGCGTTCGGGCAGCTGCGCCAGACGCTGCGGCATGCCCGGGGCTTTCCGCAAACCCTGCTCTTCCTGGCCGCCTACGTGTTCTATAACGACGGTATTCAGACCGTCATCTACGCCGCGTCCATCTACGGCAACCGTGAGTTGGGGCTGGCAGAGAGCACTCTCATCGCTGCGATCCTGATGGTGCAGTTCGTCGCGTTCGGAGGTGCGCTCGTGCTCGGCCGGGTCGCATCCCGGATCGGAAGCAAACGAACGATCCTGGCTGCACTCGTCCTGTGGACCGTGGTCGTCGGCGCCGCGTTCTTCCTTCCGGTGCGGCAGGCTGTGCCATTTCTGATCATGGCCGTGGCGATCGGCATCGTTCTCGGTGGTAGCCAGGCGCTGTCGCGCTCACTGTTCAGCTTGCTGGTCCCGCGCGGCAAGGAAGCCGAATACTTCAGTCTCTATCAGGCCGCCGAACGAGGCACGAGCTGGTTCGGCACGCTGCTGTTCGGCTTGGTGTTCCAGGTCACAGGTTCGTACCGCAATGCGATTCTGGCGCTCATCGTCTTCTTCGTTGTCGGGTTCTTCCTGCTATCTCGGGTAGACGTGCAGCGCGGGATCGAGCAGGCCGGCAACGAGGTTCCGGCGGTTCTGAGGACGTGAGCAAGCTCACCTCGGCCCGTGACGGGGCAACCGTCATCGTGGAACAACTCAGCCATCCAGGACGTTACAACGGCGTCAACTCGGAAACCGTCCGACCGACGTTCACCGGGAGGCGAGAACCGACAGCCCAGGGACCACCTCCCAGAAGGGTTCAGAACAATGTCCGAGCGTTCTACTCTCCGCGGCTCGCGGCTGGGCGCCACCAGCTACGAGGACGAGCGCGGCGTCGAGTTCGCTGACCGCCAGGCGGTCGTCTACGACTGTGCGCACGGTCACCGCTTCGAGATGACGTTCTCGGTCGAGGCTGAGGTTCCGGCGCTGTGGGACTGCCCGCGCTGCGGCGCCCAGGCGCTGCGGGTCGAGACGGACCGCCCGGACGAGAAGCCAACAAGGCCGCCGCGGACCCACTGGGACATGCTCCTCGAGCGCCGCTCCGTTGAGGACCTCGAGATCCTGCTCGACGAGCGGCTGGAGCTGCTGCGCGCCGGCCTTCTGCCCGGCGGTGCTCATTTCGCCTCCCGTTCCCGGGGCAAGAAAACTGCCTGACCGCTGTTGACCTGCCCGGCGGTGTGAGATTTGGGGCGCCATAGCACCCTAAACATCACATGGATCTTGCCGCTGGTACCGCAAATCGTGCGTGGATCTTGCCGTCGGCACCACAAACCGCACGTGGATCTTCGAACCGCTGGCCGGTTGGGCGGTGTACCGCTCGAATGGCACGCTAAGCGGTTGCGATTGGCTCGCTCTGCTGCTAGTAGAACGCCGCACTTGCATGGCTTATAGACGCCACAGCGTGCCAATCGCTACTGGGGCACCCGGAACCGGCCACGTCACACACGCGACCCGGGCCGATCAGTGGGCTGGATCGTCCCGAGAGTCGAGAACCTCCCCGCGGACGACGGGACCGGGTGCCTGACCCGGTTGGACCGGGCCGGGTGCCTGTCTGGGCGAATAGTCAGCCGGCCGCACGACGGCGGCCCGGCCAACCCGGCCGACGAGTGCCGACGCCAGCACGGTCAGCAGCCGCCGTGCGAACGGCCGGGTCGCCGGAATCACCATTACCAGGCCGACCAGGTCAGTGAGCAGGCCAGGCAGCATCAGCAGCAGCCCACCCGTCGCGACCATCCCGCGGTCGGGGACTGTGCGCTCCGGTGCCCGACGTTCGCGCACAGCGGCCCGCATGGTCTCGATTGCCCGGATACCCTCGCGCCGCACCAGCACGACACCGAGGGCCGCTGTTGCGAGCACCCAGACGAAGACCGCTGCCCCGCCGAGCCACCGCACGCCGAGCACGAATAGCGCGACCTCGATCACGACGTACAGCACGAATGCGAGGCGCATCGGGAAGGTTATGGTCATCCGGGCCGCCTCAGGCCACGCAGCTGGCCGACCCGATAAGCGATCCCCCAACGGGTGACCTGCCACAGCGCCTCTCGCACGATGGCACCACTCATTTTCGACGTGCCCTCGGTTCGCTCGACGAAGATGATGGGCACTTCGACGATGCGAAGCCCGGCCCTCACGGCCCGCCACGCCAGGTCAACCTGGAAGCAGTAGCCGGCCGAGGCCACGGTGTCGAGGGAAAGCCGGCGCAGCGCACTGGCCCGATAGGCGCGGTAGCCGCCGGTCGCATCGTGCAGCGGCACCCCCAGCGCAAGCCGCGTGTAGAGGTTCCCTCCGCGGGAGAGAAGTTCCCGGTGCCACGGCCAGTCGACCACTCGCCCGCCGGGCACGTACCGAGACCCGAGCACCAGGTCCGCGTCGGGCAACGCCGCGAGCAGGCGGGGCAGTTCTTCGGGTTGGTGCGATCCGTCGGCGTCCATCTCCACGAGCGTGTCGAACTCCCGCTCGAGCCCCCATCGAAACCCCGCGACGTATGCGATCCCGAGCCCTTCCTTGTGCGATCGGTGCAGGACGTGGACGTTCGGATCCAATTCGGCCAGGCCGTCGGCGATCTCGCCGGTGCCATCGGGCGAAGCGTCGTCGACGACCAGTACCTCGGCAGCCGGGACGACTGAGCGCACGCGCTCGACCGCTTTGCCGATGGTCGCGGCCTCGTTGAACGTCGGGAGGACGACAAGTAGCCGCCCGACACCTCCGTCGCCGGCCGTCACCGGGCCTCCACGGTTGCGGGTGGCGCTGACGTGCCCTCGGTCCTGGCCGGATGACGGCGCACCGCCACGACGGCGCCAACGATCGCGCCGAATGCGACGCCGACCAGGATCCATTCCGGCCATTCACCTATTGTCGTGGCCAGCGTGTGCGCCGTCGCAATCGGTACGTCAGCCACCAGCACGTCTTGGGTGTCGAGCTCAGCGCGGTCGACGACAGATCCATCCGGCAGAACGATCGCACTGACCCCAGCCAGCGCGGATACCAGCACTGTGCGCCCGTGTTCCATCGCCCGGAATCGGGCCATCGCAAGCTGTTGTTCGGTCATCGGCGAAAATCCGAACGTCGCGTTGTTCGTCTGAACGGCAAGGAGCTCGCCACCAGCGCGAACCGCGTCGCGGACCAGGTTGTCGAAGGCGACCTCGAAGCAGATGATCGCTCCGACTCGGGCAGCGTCCATGTCCAGAACGCCGACGTCTTGGCCAGCGACGAAGTCGCGCGGTTGCCGGTCGACGGCTGGGGTGATCAGCCGTGCGACCTGGCGGAAGGGGATGTACTCGCCGAACGGCATGGGGTGGCGCTTGACGTAGGTGGCGCCAGGTCCGTCGGCGGGCAGCCACACGATTGACGTGTTCTGGACGTTCAACTCATCACGTGTCGGCACCAGCGCACCGACGAGCGTCGGCACACCGATGGCGTCCACGGCGGCGGAGATGTCGGCCCGAGTCACCGGGTCCGCGTAGGGGTTGATGTCGGCGGAGTTCTCCGGCCAGACGACGAGGTCCGGTTGCGCTGTATCGCCCGCCGCCACTCGGTCGGCTAGCCGCCTGGTCACCGCGGCGTTGTTCCTGGTGATCACTCGACGCTCGTCGTTGAAGTCAAGGCTGAGCTCGGGCACATTCCCCTGGACCACGGCGACGGTGATCGTTTCCCCACTCACCGCTGCCGCCGGAACGATAGTGCCGACGGCGACAATGCCGACACCGGCGGCGACCGCGACCAGTCGAGCAGTCACCGGGCGGGGCAACACGGCCCACGCCAACAGACCGCCGGCGAGGGCGGTGACGAAGGTGACCAACGGGGAACCACCGAGGCGGGCGAGCCCGAGCAACGGTCCGTCAGTTTGCGCGAATGCCAGCTTGCCCCAGGTGAAGCCCCCGTACGGCACCCGTCCCCGCAGCGCCTCCTCCCCCACCCAGGCCGCGGCGGTCCAGACCGGCCATCCGGGAAGGCGCTGGACGAGTGCCAGGACCAGACCGAGCGGAACGAAGAACAAGGCCTGGAAAGACGCCAAGATCAACCACGGCACCGGCCCGACCTCTTCCCCGATCCAGGGAAGGAACGGCACAAAGAACCCGAACCCGACCAGCAGTCCAATGAATGCGGATCGACGTGGTGACTGCGCCCGAACGAGCAATGCGAATGCAGCGGCAACCAGGATTGCCGCGAGCCAGAAGTCGTAGGGCGGAAACGCCAGTATCAGCGCCGCCCCGGTCGCGACTGCCGCGGCGGCGCGGGCAAGAGGCGTCAGAGGCAGTTGCTTCTCTCCCGTACCGGTCGGGACGCCGGCCCACCGGCAGCGTCGTTCTCGTGACCGTACAACGACTCGCTTGCCACAGATATGTGGGGTTCGCGGGGGTAGCCCCCGGCGGGTATGGACGGGGGGTTCGCGGGGGCGCAGCCCCCGCGGGTATGGACGCGGCCCGGCCGCGCCCTTCGGACCGATCGGCGCGCCGCCGACTGCAGCCCGCGGACCGGTGTCTCCTGGGCGGGCCAGGCCCGACCTCGTCACCCCCCGTGCCGCTTGGTGGACAGCAACCGACTCGGCGTCGCAGGTCAGGCGGCTCAGAAATCACGCTCGAACACCGTCCGACCGCGAACCACTGTCCGAAGGCAGGTTGGCAGGTCGGTATCCGCAGCAAGATCGGGCAGACCCGGCACGCCGGAGCGGGGATCGGTGGACCACGCAGCGACACGCTCGTCCGGCGCCGTGACCACGAGGTCGCCCGGCGCGTCCCATATGGCGTAGGTGGCAAGCATTCCGGGCGCGAGGACGCCGGCATCGTCGATGCGGGCAGCTCGCCATCCGCCCCGAGTTGCGGCGGCGAAAGCAGCACGCACGGTGAGACTGTGCTCGGGCGTGTGGTGGTGTGCGGCGGCACGAACGACTTCCCAGCCACCCAGTGGCGTGACCGGCGAATCCGAGCCCAGGGCCAGCACGACACCTGCTCGTGCCATCGTCGCGAACGGGTTCATCGTCCGAGCCCGCTCGGCGCCGACCCGGGCCGCGTACATTCCGTCCTCACCACCCCAGAACTCGTCGAAACGCGGCTGGATGCTCGCCACCACTCCGAGCCGTGCCATCTCGGCGATCAGATCGGGCGTGATCATCTCGACATGTTCGAGGCGGTGCCGGGCAGCGACCAGCGGGTTTCGACCAAGTCGATCGGCCGCCCGGCCCATCGCAGCGACCGCCACCTGCACCGCCTCGTCGCCGATGCAGTGGAAGCCGGCCTGCAGCCCCGTCCGGGTACATGCGACCACGTGCTCGGTCGCCTCATCCACATCCATATAGAGGTGACCGCGCTCGTCAGGTGCGTCGGCGTAGGGTGACGACAGCCGTGCGGTGCGTGAACCGAGGCTGCCGTCGAGATTGAGGTCGCCCGCGGCTCCTGCACAGCCGAGCTCAGCGGCAACCTGTACCCCGACCCCCGTCTCCCCCCAATATCCGACGACCCCTGGCCGGTCCGCGCGACCACCGAGGGAGAGCACACCGCGCAGGTCTTCCGCCCCGGCGATATGGGGGGCAGCGATCTCATGAACGGCTCCGATGCCGAGCGTCGCAGCCCGCTCGAGTGTCGCACTCTGCAGCGCGCGACGGCGGCCCGGCGTGATGGCGTCGCGGGTGACCCGGCGGGCGAGATGGTGCGCCTCGCGCCGAACCAGCCCGTCCGAGTAGCCGGGCGCCTGGGAAATGCCGGGGACTGCCTCGAGCAGGCCGGTGGATATTACGGCCGAATGCGCGTCAGCCCTGGCCAGGTACGCAGGAACCGGGCCGACGGCTCGGTCCATCTCCGCCCTGGTCGGTGGCCGCGCCTCCGGCCAGGCACGTTCGTCCCAACCATGGCCGAGCACTGTCTGTCCCGGACGGGACCGAGCGTGCCGCGCCACGTTTTCGAGGCAGTCGGTCAGCGATACGCATCCGGTCAGGTCGACGCCGTCGTCGGCCAAACCGGTGTCGGTCACATGGACGTGAGCGTCGACGAAGGCCGGTGTCACGAGCGCGCCGGCGAGGTCGACGACACGATCGGCCGAGTCGACGTGAGTCTGCGCTGCACCCTCACCGCCTACCCAGGCGACCCGCTCACCGACCACCAGCATTGCTGTTGCGAATGGGTCCGCCGGGCTGTAGACGACGCCGTCGTGCAGGAGCAGGGTCATGGACATAGGCACAGTCTCACGTGTCCGCGCGACGTCAACCATTGTCGCCGTTTGCGGACAGACTTGCCGTCATGTCCGCACAATCACGGAAGAGTTCCGTCCAGGTAAGCTGGAGACCGGAAAACCTCCTACCCACGTTCCTCGGGCAGTGCCCCTGGGTGCTCAACGACACGGAGAGGCGGCGAACATGCCATCGATCACAGCTGACCGCACACGCGAGGGCGCCGTCCCCGCAGACGCCCAAGGGTCCGGCGTGTCCCCGGCCGACGTTCACGACGTTCTGGCCCGGCACCTGCTCACCGACGGCTTCAAGCTCGTGCTCGACACCAGTGCCAGCAAGGGGTCGTGGGTGGTCGACGCCCGCGACGGGCAGCAATACCTGGACATGTACACGTTCTTCGCCTCTGCGCCGCTCGGGTGCAACCACCCTGGCATCGTCGACGACCAGGAGTTCATGGCGCTGCTCGCGGAGGTCTCGGCCAGCAAGCCGGCGAACTCCGACATCTACAGCACGCACCTGGCCGATTTCGTCGCGACGTTCGCGCGAGTGCTGGGCGATCCCCGGCTGCCGCACCTGTTCTTCGTCGAAGGCGGCGCTCTTGCGGTCGAGAACGCGCTGAAGGCTGCGTTCGACTGGAAGAGCCGGCACAACGAAGCACACGGTCGTTCGCCCGAACTGGGCACCCGGGTGCTGCATCTGACCCGCGCCTTCCATGGCCGCAGCGGATACACGATGTCGCTCACCAACACCGAGCCGGTGAAGACCGACCGGTACCCGAAGTTCGACTGGCCGCGGATCGACGTCCCGGCGATCCGGTTCCCCATCGACCTCGACGAGGTGCGGGCGGCCGAGGACCGTGCCCTGGCCCAGGCGCAGAAAGCGTTCGCGCGGTACTCGCACGACATCGCCGCGTTCATCGCCGAGCCGATCCAAGGCGAGGGCGGCGACAATCACATGCGGGCCGAGTTCCTGCAGGCGATGCAGGAGTTGGTGCACGAGCACGATGCCCTGTTCATCCTGGACGAGGTGCAGACGGGGGCTGGCACCACCGGAACGCCGTGGGCCTACCAACAGCTCGGCCTGTCCCCCGACATCGTGGCGTTCTCCAAGAAGGTCCAGCTCGGCGGCATCATGGCCGGCGGCCGCGTCGACGAGGTCCGCGACAACGTCTTCACCGTGTCCGGTCGGCTCAACTCGACCTGGGGTGGCGGGCTGACCGACATGGTGCGGTCGCGGCGCATCCTCGAGATCGTCGAGCGGGAGGGATTGATCGAGGCGGCCGGATCGAAGGGTGAGGCGCTGCTCGCTGCCCTCGGCAACGTCGCGGCCACCCATCCAGCGTTGGTGAGCAACGTACGCGGCCGTGGACTGCTCGCCGCGTTCGACCTGCCCGATTCAGAGACACGCGACGTCGTGCTCCGGCGGTTGCGGGAGAATGAGCACGTCCTCACCCTCGGCAGTGGGGAGCGATCGGTGCGGTTCCGGCCGGCCCTGTCGGTGACCCTCGACGAACTCAAGCAGGCGACAGGCGCCGTGGGCCGTGTGCTCGACGGTATGGAGGCCGCCCGATGAGCAGATCCGTCACATCCGTCACATCCGTCACATCCGTCATCGACGGTGAGCCGGTCGTCGAGGGGCAGCCGATCAGGAGCACCAATCCCGCCCGCCTAGACGACGTCGTCGCGGAAGTCGTTCTGGCTAACGCATCGACGTTCGCTGCCGCGGCGGCGAGCGCCAAGCGCGCACAGCTGGCATGGGCCGACATTCCGGCGCCGGTCCGCGGGCGCGCTATCGCGCACATCGGGCGAGCCGTCGAGGAACATGCCGAGGCGCTGGCACGGCTGGTCACCCGCGAGATCGGTAAGCCCTATGCCGAGGCGCTGGGTGAGGTTCGGGAGATCGTCGACACCTGCGACTTCTTCCTCGGCGAGGGCCGGCGGCTGTACGGGCAGACGGTGCCAAGTGAGATGCCGGACAAGCAGCTTTTCACGTTCCGCAACCCTGTCGGCACCGTTGCGGTCATCACCGCCGGCAACTTCCCCGTCGCCGTACCGGCCTGGTACATCGTCCCGGCGTTGCTATGCGGCAACACCGTCGTTTGGAAGCCGGCCGAGTACTCGGCGGCGGCCGCTGCCAGATTCCACGAGATCTTCGTCCGTGGTGGAGGCCTGCCCGCAGGCGTCTTCAACCTGGTCCATGCTGATGGCGCGCAGACCTTCGCCGGCCTGCAAGCGGCGCTGGAGGCCGGCGACGTGGACAAGGTCGGCTTCACCGGCTCGTCCGCGGTAGGACGCAAGATCGGCGAGCTGACCGGCCGGCATCTGCAAGCAGCTTGCCTCGAGCTGGGCGGGAAGAACCCGCTGGTCGTCACCCCGAGCGCCGACCTCGACCTGGCTGTCGAGGGCGCGCTGTTCTCCGGCTTCGGAACGGCCGGCCAGCGCTGCACGTCGCTGGGCACGGCGATCGTGCACGAGTCGGTGCACGACGATTTCGTCGCACGCTTCACCAAGGCTGTCGACGCCTGCGCGGTCGGCGACCCAGTCGGCGATGTGCTGATGGGCCCCCTACTGGACGAGAAGTTCGCCACCCGGTTCGAGGAGTACCTGGGCTGGATCCAGCAGCATCACACGGTGCACGGCCCCACCGGCCGGATCACCGCCGATAACCCCCGTCCGGGCTTCGCCGGCGAGGCAGCGGCTGGCCTGTTCTACCACCCGATCGTCGTCGACGGGGTCCGCCCCGGCGACGCGATCTTCGACCAAGAGACCTTCGGCCCCATGGTGGGTATCACCACCTACTCGACCATGCCCGAGGCGATCCAACTCGCCAACGCACCCGGATACGGCCTGTCCTCGTCGATTTACACCGACGACCCGGACGAGGTATTCGCGTTCCGCCGCGGCATCTCCGCCGGGATGGTCAGCGTAAACAACTCGACCTCCGGCGCGGAGGCCCACCTGCCCTTCGGGGGAAACGGCAAGTCCGGCAACGGGTCCCGGCAGTCGGGCATCTGGGTGCTCGACCAGTTCACCCGCTGGCAGGCGATGAACTGGGACTACTCGGGCCGGTTGCAGAAGGCGCAGATGGACGTTGTCGAGCTGAAGCCGGACTGGCAGTTCCGGCTGCCCAAGTGAGCAACGCACTCGATGAGGCACTTCGGTCGGCCGTCGCGGGGTTGCGACCGGCCAAGCGCTCCAGCGTTACCGCCGACGCGCCGATCCGCCCGGGTAGTGGGTTGTCGGTTCGGACGGCGCTTGATCTCTTCGACGTCCAGGCCGTCAGCCGGCACCTCGACTTTGCAGCGCGGTCCCTGCAGGCTGCAGGCCACGGGTTCTACACGATCGGCTCGGCCGGTCACGAGAGCAACGCAGCCGTCGCCGCAGCGGTAAGGCCGACGGATCCGGCCTTGCTGCACTACCGATCGGGCGGCTTCTACCAGGCCAGGGCCGCCCAGGTAGCCGGGTCGACTCCGGTCCGTGACGTGCTGCAGGGTCTGCTCTGCGCTGCGGAGGAGCCGATCGCGGGTGGGCGGCACAAGGTGTTCGGCAACGCCGCGCTGTCGGTGATCCCGCAGACGTCGACTGTCGCATCGCATCTCCCACGGGCCGTCGGCTTGGCCGTCGCGCTGCACCGGGCAGCAAAGCTCGGCACCGAGACGTCCTGGCCGGCCGATGCGGTCGTCGTGTGCTCCTTCGGCGACGCGTCGGCCAATCACTCGACTGCCACGGGCGCGATCAATACGGCGCTCAACACCGCCTACCAGCACTTGCCGGTGCCGATCCTGTTCGTGTGCGAAGACAACGGCATGGGCATCTCGGTCTTCACCCCCCCGGGTTGGGTGCGGCGCGCGTATGGTTCGCGGCCTGGGCTCACGTACCTCACCGCCGACGGGTTCGACCTGGCCGGAACGTACGACACCGCGGTTGCCGCCGCCGAGGCCGTGCGGACAGCCCGCAGGCCGGTCTTCCTACACCTGCGCACGGTGCGTTACCTCGGCCACGCGGGCAGCGACGCCGAGATCAGCTACCGCACACCGACGGAGATGGCCGCCGACTACGCCCGCGACCCGCTGCTCGGCACGGCGACGGCGTTGGTCTCCGTCGGGGCCGCGACACCGGAGGAGTTGCTGGACCGATACGACGCCGCTGCACGGCTGGTCGCGACCACGGCCGACGAGCTCGCTGGTTCCGGGAGGCTGGCATCCGCCGCCGAGGTGATGGCACCGCTGGCCCCTCGTCGGCCAGACGCCGTGCTCGCTGCGGTACGCGAGCTCGCTGCCGCGGTCAAGCCGCAGCTGGAAGCCACCGACGATCTCGAGATGAGTGCAGCGGTCGGACCATCGGAACCGCCTCGAGATCGCGGCCTGACGCTGGCTGCTTCGATCACGGCTGCCCTCGGCGACGCCCTGGCGGCCGACTCCAGAGTCCTGGTGTTCGGCGAAGATGTCGGACGCAAGGGCGGGGTATACGGCGCGACCCGAGGCCTGGCCCGCCGTTTCGGCGCGGCCAGAGTGTTCGACACCCTGCTGGACGAACAGTCCGTCCTGGGGCTGGCGCTCGGCGCGGGGCTAGCCGGGCTGCTCCCCGTCCCGGAGATCCAGTACCTCGCCTACCTGCACAACGCCGAGGACCAGCTGCGCGGCGAGGCCGCGACGCTGCCGTTCTTCTCCCGGGGCGCCTACCGCAATCCGATGGTCGTGCGGGTTGCCGGGCTGGGTTACCAGAAAGGCTTCGGCGGGCACTTCCACAACGACAACGCGGTCGCCGTGCTCCGCGACATACCTGGCCTGGTCGTGGCATGTCCATCCCGGGGAGGCGACGCGGCCGCCATGCTCCGCACGTGTCTCGCCGCTGCTGCCGCCGACGGCACCGTCAGCGTGTTCCTGGAGCCGATCGCGCTCTACCACACCCGCGACCTGTACGAGCAAGACGACGGCGGCTGGCTGGACCCGTACACCCCGCCGGAGCGGTGGGAGGCCGAGCACGTCCCGATCGGTCACGGCCGGACCTATGGCGACGGACGCGATCTGACCATGGTCAGCTTCGGCAACGGGTTGCGGATGAGCCGTCGCGCTGCGCAGCGGCTGGAGCAGCGCGGCATCCACGCTCGTGTACTGGATTTGCGCTGGCTGTCACCCCTCCCCGTCGACGACCTGCTTCATGAGGCGTCGACGACCGGTCGAGTCCTCGTCGTGGATGAGACCCGCCGCAGTGCGGGTGTCTCCGAAGGCGTGCTGACCGCCCTCGTCGACCGGGGGTTCAGTGGGACGATGAGCAGGGTGACCAGCCAGGACAGCTTCATCCCCCTTGGGCCGGCAGCGTCGCACGTGCTGCTGGGCGAGGACGAGATCGTGACTGCCGCGCTGCGACTCGCCGAAGGAGATCGCCGATGACCGCGACCGGCCCGCTCGAACTGCTCGGCGTCGATCACCTGCTGACCGAGGAAGAGAAGGCGATCCAGGAGACCGTCCGGCGGTTCGCTTCCGAGAAGGTGCGCCCGTACATCGCGGAGTGGTACGAAGCCGGCGAGATCCCGCTGTCGCTCGCCATCGACGCCGGGAAGCTCGGGCTGCTCGGCATGCACCTGACCGGCTACGGCTGCGCCGGAACGAACGCGGTGTCCTACGGGCTGGCGTGCATGGAGCTGGAGGCGGCGGACTCCGGTGTGCGCAGCCTGGTCTCCGTACAGGGGTCGCTGGCCATGTTCGCGATCTGGAAGTTCGGCTCCGAGGAGCAAAAACAGCGCTGGCTGCCAGGGATGGCGGCCGGCGAGATCATCGGCTGCTTCGGGCTGACCGAGCCGGACTTCGGCTCCAACCCCGCCGGGATGCGAACTCGGGCGCGCAGGGACGGCGCTGAGTGGATCCTCGACGGCACCAAGATGTGGATCACCAACGGGTCGGTCGCTGACGTCGCCGTGGTGTGGGCTCGCGCGGACGACGGCATCCGGGGCTTCCTGGTGCCGACGGACGCGCCCGGTTTCTCTGCCCCCAAGATCGGCAAGAAGCTCTCGCTGCGGGCGTCCGTGACGAGTGAGCTGGTCCTCGAAGGCGTGCGGTTGCCCACCGACGCTCTGCTACCCGATGCGGCCGGTTTGCGCGGTCCGCTTTCGTGTCTCAACGAAGCTCGCTTCGGCATCGTGTTCGGGGCTTTGGGCGCCGCGCGGGACTGCCTGGAGACGGCGGTGTCGTACGCCATAGACCGGGAGGTGTTCGACCGGCCGCTCGCGTCGTTCCAGCTCACCCAGGCCAAGCTGGCCGATATGGCGTTGGAGCTGCAGAAGGGGTTCCTGCTCGCCCTGCACCTCGGCCGGCTCAAGGACGACGGCAAACTGCGCCCCGAGCAGGTGAGCCTGGGCAAGCTCAACAACGTCCGCGAAGCCCTGGAGATCGCCCGCACCTGCCGTGCCGTCCTGGGCGCGAACGGGATCACCCTCGAATACCCGGTGCTGCGGCATGCGAACAACCTGGAGTCGGTACTCACCTACGAAGGCACTACCGAGGTGCACCAGCTCATCGTTGGCCAGGCGCTCACCGGGGAGTCGGCCTTCGGCGGCTGAGCTCACACCCGTCAGGAGTCATAAACATCAGCGCGGACCGACTCACTGTTCGTCGTGGGCCGCGCCTCGAACGGCGTCGACAGCACGACCGTTGTCCGAGTCGACACCCTCGCCGCAGACCGGATGCGGCCGAGCAGGTCCTCGAGGTCGCCCGGGCTCGCGACCCGTACCTTGAGGATGTGGCTCTCGTTTCCCGCGACCGAGTGGCAGGCTTCGATCTCGGATATATCGACAAGGCGCTCGGGTGCGTCGTCGGGCTGGCTGGGGTCGATCGGTGTGATGGAGATGAACGCGGTCAGCGGCAGACCGACGGCCCCGTAGTCGAGTACGGCCGAGTACCCGCGGATCACCCGGCGTTCCTCCAAGCGCCGGACTCGTTGGTGCACTGCGGAGGTTGACAGTCCGGTCGCCTTGGCCAGATCGGTGAAGCTCAACCGGCCGTCGCGGGCTAGCAGCCCCACGATCTGCCGATCGATCTCCTCCACGCCAGAACCCTAGTGGCAGCATGACGACGTGGAGATCGCAAAGGCCCAGGAACTGTTCGACCCGGAGCCTGGCTGGCTGGACACCGCCAGCTACGGATTGCCCCCACTGCCCGCGTGGGAGGCGCTTCAGCAAGCGCTGGCCGACTGGCGAAGAGGTCACGGCCATTGGCGTCCGTGGGGCGACGAGGCGATCCGGGCACGCGAGACGTTCGCACGGCTGGTCGCGGTACCTGCATCCGATGTCACCACCGGTGCGCAGGTCTCCCAGCTGCTCGGGATGATCGCGGCATCGCTCCCAACGGGCGCCCGGGTTGTGGTTCCCGAGGAGGAGTTCACGTCGAACCTGTTCCCGTGGTTGGTCCAGGAGCAATGCGGAGTCGACGTTCGCACCGTCCCCGGGCAGGAGTTGGCCAACGAGATCGATGACGGCACAGATCTCGTGGCGTTCAGCCTCGTGCAGTCGGCGTCCGGTGAGATCGCGGACGTCGACGCCATCGTCGCCACCGCTGCGCAGGTGGGAGCGAAGACGGTGGTCGACGCCACCCAGGCGTGCGGTTGGCTGCCGGTCGACGCGTCTCGGTTCGACGCATTGGTTTGCGGCGCCTACAAGTGGCTGCTGTCGCCCAGGGGCACTGCGTTCATGGTCACCACACCAGAGCTCCGTGAGCGCATCGTCCCGGCGCAGGCCGGCTGGTGGGCCGGCGATGACCCGCACACGTCGTACTACGGACCGCCGCTTCGGCTGGCTGCCGACGCCCGTCGGTTGGACATCTCGCCGGCGTGGTTCAACTGGGTGGCCACGGCTCCGGCGCTCGACCTCATCGAGCAGGTGGGGATCGAGGAGATTCGCGGGCACGACGTCGCCCTCGCCAACCGGCTCCGCGCTGGACTCGGGCTGCCGACGGGTGATTCGTCGATCGTTTCCGTCGACGTGCCGGGCGCAGAGGAACGCCTGAGCGCGGCCGGCGTCCGGGCTGCGGTACGCGGCGGACGCCTGCGGGCCTCGTTCCACCTCTACACGACCGAGGCCGACGTCGACCTCGCCCTCGACGCACTCACGGCCTAGCCCGCCGCTTCTGCGTGTTGTCAGGCGGCTCAGAGGACGGCAAGCTCGCGAGGGCGACGGTTTAGGCGCTCGGTGCCGTCGGGCGTGGTGACGACGATGTCCTCGATACGGGCGCCGAACCGGCCGGGCAGGTAGAAGCCGGGCTCGATCGAGAAGGCCATCCCCGGTTCGAGCACCCGGGTGTTGCCGGCGACGATGTAGGGCTCCTCGTGCGTCTCCAGACCGATGCCGTGGCCGGTCCGGTGCACGAAGTAGTCACCCAGGCCGGCCGCTGCCAGCACATCGCGGGCCGCCGCGTCGACCGACTCCGCCGTGACGCCGGCACGCGCCTGCTCGACTGCGGCCACCTGCGCGCGGTGCAGAGCTTCGTAGAACGCAACGAACTCGTCCGGCGGGGCACCGATGACGTAGGTACGGGTTTCGTCGGAGCAGTAGCCGGCCTGAGTCGCGCCGCCGATGTCGACGACAACCGGATCGCCTGCTTCGATGACTCGCGCCGACACGCTGTGGTGCGGGCTCGCACTGTTGGGTCCGGACGCCACGATGAGGAATTCGACCCGCTCGTGGCCCTCGGCGAGGATGGCGTCCCCGACGTCGCGACCCACATCGCGTTCGGTACGGCCGGGCTGCAACCACTCCGCCATCCGAGCGTGGACTCGGTCGATGGCCTCCCCCGCGGCCCTGAGAGCTGCCACCTCCTCAGGGGACTTCCGTATCCGAAGCTCACGCAGCACAGGACCGGCCAGAACCTGTTCGACGTCCGGCATTGCGGCCCGCAACCGAAGCAGCTTCTCGGCCCACATGTGGTCGTCGACTGCCACTCGCCGTGCGGCCGGCAGCAACGTTGCGATGAGCTCGACGGGGTCGTCGGTGTCCTGCCAGTCGATGATCTCCAGGCCGATCGTCCTTGCTGGTGACGCCTCGGCTGCTGGGCGCTCGAGCGTCGGCACGACCAGAATTGGGTCATCGTTCACCGGCAGAACCAGACAGGTGAGCCGCTCCAGCGGGAGCGCGTCGTAGCCCGTCAGGTAGCGCAGATCGGTGCCCGGTGCCACCAGGACGGCATCGATCCCAGCTGCGGCGGCCGCCGTCCGGGCCCTGGACATGCGCTCGAAGGTCATCGGATCGAGCGTATCGGGGAGGGTGCACATGGCAGGCTCGTTCGCTGTGAGCCGCCTGATGCTGCTAGACGCCGCCAGCTTGTACTTCCGTGCATTCTTCGGAGTGCCGGAGTCCATGACCGCGCCCGACGGCACGCCGATCAACGCGGTAAGAGGGCTGCTCGACTTCATCGCTCGGCTGGTGACCGTGCGAACGCCGGAGCGGCTGATCGCCTGTCTGGACGAGGACTGGCGGCCGGCGTTCCGCGTGGCGGCCGTGCCGTCTTACAAGACGCACCGGCTGCTCAACGCCGCCCGGAACATCGAGGACGTACCGCCCGCCCTGGTGGCACAAGTGCCGGTGATCCTCGAGGTGCTCGACGCCCTGGGGCTGGCCTACGTCGGAGCCCCAGGGTTCGAGGCTGATGACGTGATCGGGACCTTGGCGGCGCGGGATCCCGGACCGGTCGACGTCGTCACCGGTGACCGCGACCTGTTCCAGGTGGTCGACGACTCACGGGAGGTCCGCGTTGTCTACACCGCCAGGGGGGTGGGACGGCATGAGGTCGTGGACGAAACCGTAGTCACCGAGAAGTACGGCATCCCCGGCCGCGCCTATGCGGCATTCGCGACGCTGCGTGGCGACCCGAGCGACGGCCTTCCCGGGGTGCCCGGCGTTGGCGACAAGACGGCGGCGACGTTGGTGTCCAGGTTCGGCGATATCGACGGGCTGCTGACTGCGGTCGACGACCCCAAGTCGGACTTGGCTCCGACCTTGCGCCGCAAGCTCGCCGACGCTCGCGACTACCTGGCCGTCGCACCGTCGGTTGTCGCAATCCGCACCGACGTTGCCGTTCCCGAGATCGATGCGACGCTACCGAGCGAACCGCGCGATCCAGAAGCACTCGTCGGGCTCGGTGAACGCTGGAACCTCGACTCCTCGCTCAACCGCGTCCTCAACGCCCTCGCCACCAGGGCGAACGCTCAAGACGACAGCGTGGCGTAGTCGACTACACCCCGGCGCAGCGCTCGAACGGCATGCCGGGCGGTCTTCCGTAACGGCGAGTCTCCTGCGGCGTCGGCCACTTGGTCGAGCAGATCCAACAGCTGCCGCATCGCCCGGACGAAGTCGCCTGCGGTCAGGTCGGCCTCGGTCAACACCGACTCCAGCGGATGGCCGCTCGCCCATCGCCACGCCACGTGGGCGAAGCCGAGGTCGGGCTCGCGCAGGAATTCCAGGTTGTGGTCCTTCTCCAGGGTGTCGAGATCGCCCCACAGCCGGACCATCGCACCGAGAACGTCACGGACTCGACCGGCTGGCAGCTCCGGAGTGACGGCGTCGTCCGGCTGACGCGACTCGTAGCTGAGGGCGGACAGGCACGCCGCGAGTTCGGCTGCGTCGAGGTCATCCCACAGGCCCTCGCGCAACGCCTCGGCAGCGAGCAGGTCGAGCTCGGTGTAGAGGCGCGCCAGCCGACGACCGGCCGAGGTGACCTCGTCCGCGCGGAGGTATCCCAAGCTCTCCAGCACAGCGCATACCCGGTCGAACTGCCGCGCGATCGTGTTCGTCCGCGATTCGACTCGGCGCTGCAGCTGCTCGGTCTCACGGCGGAGACGCAGCCAGCGCTCGGCCCAGCGGGCGTGCTCTTCTCGGTCGGCGCAGCCCTGGCATGGGTGAGTGCGCAACCGTCTGCGCAGTTCGAGCAGCTCCTCGTCATCACCAGCCGAGGACGGTGATCGCGGCCGCCGCCGGCCGACGTCGGGCGGGACCGTGGTCCGCAGCGCGGCGGCGAGGTCACGCCGCGACGTCGCTGCCTTCGGGTTGAACGAACGGGGAATGCGAAGCCGGGCGAGTGGCTGGACGGCAACCGGGAAGTCGACCAGCGAGAGCCTGCGTACCTGCCGTGCCTCGGTGAGCACGGTTGGCCGTGGACCCTCTCCACGCCCGGAGGGCGACGACATACCGGGATCGAGGATGACGGCGAGACCGGAGTATCTGCCGGACGGGACGCGGACGACGTCGCCGGGCCGCAGCCGCTCCAGTGCCTCCGCCGCCGCCGCCCTGCGCAGAGCTGTTCCCTGCCTGGCGAGGGCAGCCTCCCGGTCCGCAATCTGCCGGCGCAGCAGCGCGTACTCTTCGAAGTCACCGAGATGGCAGGTCATCGCCTCGTGGTAGCCATCAAGCGCCTCCTCTTGCCGGCGCACCGTACGGGCCAGCGCGACAACCGCGCGATCGGCCTGGAACTGGGCGAACGAGGACTCCAGCAACTCTCTCGCCGAGGCACGGCCAACCTGCGCGACCAGGTTGACGGCCATGTTGTACGACGGCCGGAACGACGACCGCAGCGGGTACGTCCGCGTCGACGCGAGACCCGCCACAGCGGTGGGATCGAGCCCCGGCTGCCAGAGCACGATCCCGTGACCCTCAGCGTCGATGCCCCGACGGCCGGCCCGCCCGGTGAGCTGGGTGTATTCCCCCGGCGTAACCTCCGCGTGCGTCTCGCCGTTCCATTTGACCAAACGCTCGATCACCACGGAGCGGGCCGGCATGTTGATGCCCAGCGCGAGCGTCTCGGTCGCGAACACCGCCCGAACCAGGCCATGCACGAAGAGCTCTTCGACGACCTCCTTGAACGTCGGCAGCATTCCCGCGTGGTGAGCGGCCAATCCACGCTCCAGACCGTCTGCCCATTCGTAGTAGCCCAGGACAGGCAGGTCTTCGTTGGGGATGTCGGCGCAGCGCTGCTCCACGACGGCGCGGATCTGGTCGCGTTCCTCGGGCAGGGTGAGCCGGACGCCGGCGTTGAGGCACTGCCGTACCGCCGCGTCGCAACCGACTCGGCTGAACACAAAGACGATTGCCGGCAGCAGATCGGTCCGCTCCAGTCGGTCGAGGACGTCGACCCGGCTCGGCGTGTAGGCCCCGACGCTGCGCCGTGGGCGATGCCCGCCACGGCCCGGCCTCCGGTCACCTACCTTGGCAAAGCGCTGTTCGTCGCGCGCATAGCGCAGCAACTCGGGGTTGACCCGGCGCTGCCCGTCGGACCCTCCCACCACGAACAGGTCGAGCAGGCGAGATCCGACCATCACGTGTTGCCACAGGGGCACCGGACGCTGCTCCTCGACGACGACGTCGGTATTGCCACGCACCATCGACAACCACTCGCCGAACTCCTCCGCATTCGACACGGTGGCCGACAGCGAGACCACGCTGACCGATGCCGGCAGGTGGATGATGACCTCTTCCCACACCGCGCCCCGGAACCGGTCCGCGAGGTAATGAACCTCGTCCATGACGACGTAGCCCAGCCCGGCCAGCGTCGCCGAACTCGCGTACAGCATGTTGCGCAGGACCTCGGTCGTCATCACGACGATCGGCGCTTCGGCGTTCACCGAGTTGTCGCCGGTGAGCAGACCCACCCTAGCGGCTCCGTGCCTGGCGACGAGGTCGCCGAACTTCTGGTTCGACAGTGCCTTGATCGGCGTCGTGTAGAAACACTTACGGTCCTGTTCGAGAGCGAGATGCACGGCGAACTCGCCCACGACGGTCTTGCCAGACCCGGTGGGAGCCGCAACCAACACTCCGCGGCCCGCTTCTACCGCTTGGCAGGCTCGAACCTGGAACTCGTCGAGAAAGAACTCGTAGCCGGCCCGGAACCGGCCCAGTGCGCTCGCGTTGTCCCGCTGGCGGCGCCGCGCGGCAGCGTAGCTCTCCGCCGGCGAGCCCATGTCGGCAACGCTACCTGTAGGCCCCTGACGCGTCCGGAGTTACGGGCACCATCACCCGTAGGGCACCCGGTACGGTCTCGAACGTCTGCGGAAGCGGGCCGAGCCGCTCGCCGTCGGCGTAGGCCGTGATCCCGGGTGCGTCGATGTGCACCCGCCGGGCTCGGCGAACTTCCACGACGGGCAGCCGGACGTGCGAGCCGTTGTAGACCCGGGGAAAGACGCGCAGGAACCTCGCCTTGGACAACGGTTTTACGATCATCACGTCGAGGAGTCCGTCATCCACGACGGCATCCGGGGTAACCTTCATCCCTCCGCCGTAAGACGGGATGTTGCCAACCGTGACCAGCATGGCGCTGGTCTGCCAGGTATCTCCGTCGAGCTCCAGCACATACGGGACGGCGCGGAATACTCCGAGTTCGACCAGCATCGCGAGGTTGTAACGCATCCGGCCGCGCGGCCAACGCATCCGGTTGGCGCGGTCGTTCACCCGCGCGTCGAACCCGGCGGCGACGACACCGCCGAACCATTGCGTGGCGGTTCGACCAAGATCGATGTGGCGGTCGGCGCCCGTGACCACGATCGCTGCTGCTGCCGCCGTGTCCCGCAGCGGGATCCCCAGCGCCCGCGCGAAGTCGTTGCCAGCTCCCGCCGGTGCGACGGCGAAGGCAGTATCTGTCCCACCGACCGCCTGCAGGCCAAGATGCACCATGCCGTCGCCGCCGACGACCATGAGGGCATCGGTCCCCTGGGCGACGGCCTCGTGGGCAAGGTCCTGGCTCTCCCGAACGTCGCGACCGGCCAGCTGCCGAACCGCCAGGCCGGCATCTCGCAGCCGCGCCGCCACCTCCCGACCGACCCGCGCACCGCGGCCTCTTCCGGAGGTGGGGTTGACGAGCAGCGCGATCTCGCGGGACACGCGCGAAGGGTAACGGGCAGGTCAGGTGACGTCGTCGTCGAGCCGCGACGGCAGTTCGTCGGACCGGCCGGCCTCGCCGAGCTCGAGCGGCGATGCGACATCGTCGGAAACTGCCGGCTGCAGCTCGCGGGCCCGCCTTCGGTCGTTCAGCCGGCAGACCAGCACGGCGGCCTCGAACAGGATCCACATTGGGCCGGCCAGCATGAGCATCGTGATCGGGTCACCGGTCGGGGTTGCGACTGCCGCGAACACGAAGATACCCAGAACAGTCCATCGGCGGGTATGTGACAACGTCTCGCCGCTGAGCACCCCGACCGCGTTCAGCAGCACGACGAACACCGGCAGCAGGAAGGCGACTCCGAACACGAGCATCAGTCGCATGACAAAGCTGAAGTACTGGCTGAAAGAGACGATGTTGCTGACATCCGACGGCGTGAAGTCGAGGATGATGGTGAGCCCTTTGGGCATGAGCCAATAGCACAGGACGACGCCGGCGAAGAACAGCGGCGCCGACGTCAGTACGGCGACCGCCGCCCATCGACGCTCGTTCCGATAGAGGCCGGGCGTAACGAATGCCCATGCCTGGTAAATCCAAACTGGGGCCGCCAGCACGATTCCCGTTAGTAACGCGAGTCGAAGCGGCACGGTGAACGGATCGGCGATTCCCGCAAAGTTGATGGTCGCGTCCAGGCCCTCCGCCCTGAGCTTCGCCACGGCTGCCATGAAGGGATCGATGAACCAATCGAGGATTTGGTTGTAGAACACGATTCCGACGGCGCCCCCTGCGATGATCGCGAGGATCGACTTGACCAGCCGTGAGCGCAGCTCGCGCAGATGCTCCGCGAGCGTCATCCGGCCTTCGGGGTCGCGCTGTGGCTCCGACGCCCTGCCGCGACGCCCGATCACCGTCGCCACGGCCTGATCAACCTCTGTTCGCCGCGCGCTGCTGCCGTCAGACGTCACGCCGCGGCGAGTCGGTCACTTCGCCCGCGGGGTCTCGGGCTGGATCCGGTTGCGACGGAGCGGGAACGTCGTCGCGGCGCGCCTCGACCTGCATTGGAGCTGGCGAGGTCGGGCTCTCGGTCCTCTCGTCCTCGCTCAGGCCCTTGGTCTCGGCCTTGAAGATCCGCAGGGAACGGCCAACGCCACGGGCGAGATCGGGCAGCTTCTTGGCGCCGAAGAGCAGCAGGATGATCACGAGGATCAGGATGATCTCGGGTGGACCGATACCCCTGCCGAACATCGCGACCTCATCTCGTTACGTTGCCGAACACTCTCGATCGTACGCCGCGGGCTCAGTTACCGGGTTTACGGGCCGGCGTGGCGGACTGTCCGACAGCATCCATGGTTCGTTCCAACTGGGCGGCCAGACTGGTCAGCTCCTGCGCCAGTGCCCGGCTGCGGTGGTAGACGGACCGGCAACCGAGGAACACCACGATAAGCGTGGCGACAAACGCGACGGCGACCAACCCGAAAAGGACGACCGCCGCGGAAGACACGGCGTGACCCTACCTCGCCGAAACGGACCGGACGCCCTCCGCGTAGGCGGCAAGTGCGGCGGCGGCGTCGCCAAACACCGCATCAGCCAGATCCGGCGGGTTGACAATGCGACCGGTCCCGCCCAAACGCAGGCACAGGCGGCGAATCCACCGCGGGTCGGCAACCCGAAGGGTTACCCGAAGACGGTCACGGCCGATCTCCTCGACTGTCTCGCACGGGTAGTAGTCGGCGACCCACCGACCCGCCGGGCCCAGCTCAAGCGTGACCAGCATGTCGTCGGGACTCGGCTGGAAAATCCCGGCGCTCAGATCGCGGGAACGGGCCTGAGGTGGCACCTCCGCCGGCACGTCAAGCAGGGAAACGTCCGCCACCCGATCCAGGCGGAACAGCCGGACGGACTCCGCGCGGTGGCACCAGCCCTCGAGGTAGAGCCGGCCATCGGCAAGCGCCAGGCGCATCGGGTCGACATCACGCTCGGTTGTCTCGTCGCGCCCGGGCACCCAGTAGGACAGATGCAGCCGACGCTTCTCGTCCAGGGCCCGCCGAACGGTCGCTGCGACCTCGGCTACCGCCTCGCCGTCGACCTCGACCCGCACCGCTGCCGCCCGCTCCGCCGCGGCCCCGGCGGCGCGCTCCAGTTTGGCCACCGCGCGGTCGACTGCGCCGCGCTCCGGTGATCCTGGCAACGCCGCCAGCGTGCGCAACGCGACCACCAGCGCGAGCGCCTCGTCGGTACCGAGCCGGAGCGGCCGGGACAGGTAGTCGGCGTTCGAGACGTTGATCACACCCTCGCCCTCGGCGGCATCCATGTCGACCTCGATGTAGTCGCCCATGGCCAGCCCGGGCAGACCCGAGAACCACAGCACGTTCAAGTCGCGCAGGATCTGCCGCTCGGAGACGCCGAACAGGTTGGCGACCTCGGTAACTCGGATGTTGGGGTGTGACAGCAGGTACGGCAGCAGCGAAAGCAGCCGCGATACCTGCTCCTGGGAACCGGTCGGCCGGCGGATCATGCCAACTCTCCCACCAGGGCGCGCAGATGCCCGACGACCCGGCTGCGGACCTCGTCGGGCTCGAGGACGACGGCGTCGGCGCCATAACCCGCCACCTCAGCCGCCAGATCGCCCGGGTCGGCATAGGGGACGGCGACCACGTCCCAGTCGTCGGCGAGCGGCTGGCTGTCCGCGGCCCGCCGGCGCAGGCCGAAGCCACTGCCCCGCCGGACCCGAATCCGCGCGATCCCCGTTTCCTGTGCCGGGGTCAGCAGTCCTGCGGCATCCCGGATTTCCCCTGGCGAAGGCACCTGATAAGAGCCGGATGCCCCCGCCGTGACCACGTCGCCCACGATGCGGGACAGGCGGAAAAGCCGCGGCGCGGAGCGGTCGAGGTCATAGCCGACGACGTACCAGCGGCCGTGCCACGACAGCACGCTCCACGGCTGGAGCCGACGGCGCGTGGGCTCCGCACCGGGCGCTCGGCGGTGGTCGAAGGTGACCGGCCGACGATCCCGAACCGCCTCCCAGAGCGGCCAGAACGCGGGCTCCTCGACAGCCACCCGCGGCTCGACTGCGGCGAGCGGACCGGTGTCGGTCTCCACACCGGCGGCCTGCAGTTTCAGCATCGCTCGGCTGGTGGCCTCGGCGAGGCTGGCGTGTTGCCATACCCGAGCCGCCAGTCCGAGCACGGCCGCCTCGTCGGGCTCCAGCCGGATCTCGGGAAGCTCGAACTCCTGCCGGCGGATGCTGTAGCCGGGCTCCTCGTCACCGGCGGGGTCGTTGGAGCCGGTCTGGATCGGGATGCCGAGCTCCCGCAGCTCCTCCTTGTCTCGTTCGAACATGCGTTCGAATGCTTCGTCCGACTGGTCGCCGTATCCCCCGACCACCTGCCGGATCTTGCTCTTCGGCACGTAACCACGCGAAACGAGCAGGCAGATGACGAGGTTCATCAGCCGCTCGCTCTTGGCCTGCTTCGGCACCCTGTTTCAGAGCCCCTTCCTGACTCCGAGAGGCTAACCGGTGACTAGCCTCAGCGAGATGATCCGATGGCGATCGGGCGTGGTGGTATCGCTGGGGCGCTCGTGGCCAGGTGCCATCGAGCTGACCGCTTCGGTCGATGGTGAAGGTCACGTTCGTGCCCTCGCCTACGACCAGGTCGTCGGTCTGCCCGAGGTCGGAGACCGCGTGCTGCTCAACACCAGCGCGCTTGCCCTTGGCCTCGGTACGGGAGGCTACGCCATGGTGGTCGCGCTCCCCGATCGATTGCCGCCCGATCCACAGCCCGCTCCCGGGCACTTGGTGAAGTCCCGGTACACGCCGCTGCAGACCACCGTTCTCGGGGTCGACGAGCAGCAGTCGCCCGCTCACCAGACCCTTCGGGATGCTGACGACCTCGCCGGCATGCCGGTCGTCGTGGCCGACTTGCACTCGGCGCTTCCTGCGGTCATCGCTGGAATCCGCGACGGCAGGCCCGACGCCCGGGTCGCCTACGTGATGACCGACGGCGGTGCGCTGCCGCTGTGGTACAGCAGATCCGTTGCGCAGCTTCGGGCGACCGGCTGGCTTACCTGCGTCGTGACCGTTGGCCAAGCTTACGGCGGTGACGCCGAGGCGGTGACGCTGCACACCGGGCTGCTGGCTTCCCGGCACGTCTACGACGCCGACGTCGCCGTGGTTGCCCAAGGCCCAGGAAACCTCGGCAGCGGCACGCGATGGGGCTTCTCCGGCGTGGCATGCGGCGAGGCGGTCAACGCCACGTCGGTGCTGAACGGCCGCTGTGTCGCCTCGCTGCGAATCAGCCAGACCGACCGCCGCGATCGGCACTACGGCGTCTCCCACCACAGCCTGACGGCATACGGTCGGGTCGCATTGGTTCCTACCGACGTTGTCGTGCCCACCCTGGAGGGTGACGTCGCTGCTCGGGTCGCCGACCAGCTGACCCTGCTCGCGCGGCACCGGATCGTCACCGTCTCCGTCGAGGGTCTGCTCGATGCCCTCCGCTCGGCACCAGTACCTCTCGCCACCATGGGCAGGGGACTTGACGAGGACCCCGCGTACTTCCTCGCCGCCGCCGCGGCCGGCCGCCACGCGGCCAGGCTGCTCCAAGCATCGTGAGCACTCCGAGATCGGCCAAACGACAGGAACAATCGACGGGCTGAGCGTCCTCACCTGGGCCGATGTTTACGCCGCAAGCCGTTGTTCCTGTCGGCTCGCCGATCTTGCCCGTAGTGCGAGCGCCTGACGCGCCATTGACAACACCCACTCGGGTCTCCGACGATGTGCTCCCAGGTGAATCGGAGCACCACGTAGCCGGCTACAACGACCGGTCGGAACATCGTGACATTGCCATCGATCAGGACGGCGCGTAACGCCGATTCAGCTGGAGACATTGCTCGCGAGTCGGCGTGCTTCGCGACTCGCCCAGCCCGTACCGACCCCTTTCCACGCAGGGCGGCCGCAGCATCGACCAGCTCTCGCTTGGTGATGTGCCCGACTCGCAAGGCCGTATCGGCGATCGCGAGAGCCTGTGGGAACCGCGAACAGTACGCCCAGATCCCAGACCTCGGCGGCACTGAGGTGCGAGACGACACCCCGAATTGCCTGCACCCGAGCTCGGTTCAGCCGCTCGGGCAGGCAGTACAGACCTCGCGACAGACGGATCACCGAAGCCTGGTCAAGTGCCCGTTGAAGTGCATACCTCGTGACCACGCCGCGCAGCTCGCTTGCCCGCGCCACCCCGCCCATCGCCCACCTCGCCTGCACGACTGTCACGTCACCGAATCATGTCGACGGCGCCACAAAGCTCAAGTGCCGAGAAACGGTCCCGTGGACAACCAGCATGTAGTCGGACTGGTTGTCACTTTCATGATCAGCAATCCAACCGGACTGGCGAGCGAGCTTGAGGTAGCAACCTGGGTAAAATGCCCAGAACTCAGTCGCGGTTCCTGCTTGTTGGCCGATCTTGAAGAAATGAAGCGGCGCCCAGTGATCATGGAGAGGCGGACGTGGACGCGCCCGAGGCGGGCTGTTGTTGGCCTCAGACCGTCCCGATGATGTCGAGGACGATCACGATGGGCTCGCCTTTCGGGGCTTCTTCGGTCACGTTGTCGGCCGCCGCGATCCGGACCAGCGCCCGGGTCCCGACCTTCTGGCCTTCCAGCGCCTCCGCCAGCCCGAACACCTGCTCCGGTGAAATGACGACCGGCCCGGTGCCTTCTTCCCACGACGAGAACTGAGTCTTCTTCGTCGTATAGGACGCTTGCAGGACCTTGACCACGAGCGTGTCGCCCAGATCGGCGCCATCGCCCTCGACCAGGACATCTGTGGTCGATTTCTCCACCGGAGTTGCCGACGCCGGGAACTCGACAGTTGGTGCTTCGGCGCCTTCGCCGGTCACAGCGGGCAGATCCGCGGGCAAGTCGGCGACCGGTGTGCCCGAGATCCCAGCGTCGTCGCCGAACGAGTCGACGATGTCGACGACGAACACCAACGTGGCTCCGGGGTCGATCGAGGATCCCTCCGGCGGGCTGTCGCCGTAGGCCATGTCCGGCGGGATGACCAGCAGCACGCGAGAACCAGCCTGGTGG
Organism: Actinomycetota bacterium; assembly: GCA_046726315.1. Lineage (GTDB taxonomy): Bacteria > Actinomycetota > Actinomycetes > Jiangellales > Jiangellaceae > JACVRX01. Next base: position 33,770 of record JBKPAG010000025.1, read on the forward strand.
CCGACCAATCCCTCGTCCCACCCGGGGATGACCGAGCCTTTGCCGATGGGGAAACCTGCTGGGTTGCCGCTGTCATAGGAGTTGTCGAAGACGTTGGCCGAGCCGTCGCCGCTTGGCGCCCAGGTCTGGCCCAGGTACTGGGCCACCAGGAAGTCACCGGCCTCGACCTCGCCGCCGTCGCCTTGGTACAACACGTCAACGACAAGCTGGGCGGGCGGGTCGCCATCGGGAATCCCGACCTCGGGCTTCGCCCCGAGCTCGCCGGATACGCTCACTCCGCTCTCGGCCACCGTCGTCGGTTCACCTGCATCACCGGCAGAGTCGGAGCCGCAGGCGGTGAGCACGACAGTGGTGGTGAGGATCAGGGCGGCGAGGGCCGTGGGTCTGCGCACGGAGATGCGTCCTTCGGAGTGTGCGGAATGGGCGCCCAGGCCGGGCGCGAACTCCCCACCTTAGAACAGCGACCTGAGAATCCCAGAAGAGGTCACATGCTCGCGATGAGCTTCTCGACCCGCTCGTCCACGGCTCGGAAAGGGTCCTTGCACAAGACGGTCCGCTGGGCCTGGTCATTGAGCTTCAGGTGCACCCAGTCGACAGTGAAGTCGCGCCGCCGTTCCTGTGCACGTCGGATGAATTCGCCCCGCAATCGGGCTCTGGTCGTCTGCGGCGGAACCGACTTGGCCTCGAAGATCTCGACGTCGCGGCAGACCCGGCTGACTGCGCCGCGCCGCTCGAGCAGGTAGTAGAGCCCGCGGCCACGGTGAATGTCGTGGTAGGAGAGGTCGAGCTGGGCGATTCGGGGATGGGTGAGGGAGAGACCGTGCCGGTCCCGATATCGCTCGATCACCCGAAACTTGGTCACCCAGTCGATCTCGCGCTCGACCAAGGCCAGGTCACCGGAATCGACGGCCTTGAGGGTGCGTTCCCACAGGTCCAGGACCCGCTGGACCACAGGGTTACCGAGATCGCGACGGTCGACGAAGTCGCGGGCCTTGGTGAAGTACTCCTCCTGGATCTCCAGCGCCGACGCCTCACGGCCATTGGCGAGGCGCACCTTGCGACGACCGGTGATGTCGTGGCTGATCTCCCGGATGGCGCGGATCGGATTCTCCAGGCCGAGGTCGCGCAGGTTCGCTCCGGTTTCGACCATCCGCAGCACCAAGTCGGTGCTGCCCACCTTGAGCAGGGTGGTCGCCTCGTTCATGTTCGAGTCGCCGACGATCACGTGCAACCGTCGGTACCGCTCCGCGTCGGCATGCGGCTCGTCGCGGGTGTTGATGATCGGACGGCTACGGGTGGTCGCGCTCGAAACGCCCTCCCAGATGTGCTCGGCGCGCTGGCTCACCGCGTAAACCGCCCCCCGAGGGGTCTGCAACACCTTTCCCGCGCCGCAGACGATCTGCCGCGTGACCAGGAACGGGATCAGCACGTCAGCGAGCCGAGAGAACTCCCCATGCCGACCCACGAGGTAGTTCTCATGGCAACCGTAGGAGTTGCCGGCCGAGTCGGTGTTGTTCTTGAACAGGTAGACGTCGCCGGCGATGCCCTCTTCCCGCAGGCGCTTCTCGGCGTCGACGAGTAGCCCCTCCAGCACCCGCTCCCCCGCCTTGTCATGGGTGACCAGATCGGTGATCGAGTCACATTCCGGAGTGGCGTATTCCGGATGGCTGCCGACGTCGAGGTAAAGCCGCGCGCCGTTGGAGAGGAAGACGTTGCTACTGCGGCCCCAGGTAACCACCCGGCGGAACAGGTAGCGCGCGACCTCGTCCGGAGAAAGCCGCCGCTGGCCGCGGAACGTGCACGTGACGCCGTACTCGTTCTCCAGGCCGAAAATGCGGCGATCCATCCGGCCAGACTACGTGCTCGACGTCGGCTCGTCGGGAGCCGCCAGCAGCTCGTCCAGCTCCGGGCTGACAATGCGACGGAACCGTCGACGGGGCCGGCCGCGGTCGAGGATCGCGACCTCCAGCGCGTCGCTGGTCAGCGTGCGGGTCTCCCCGTCGCCGCTGTCTCGGCCCAGCGCCTCGACGGCCAGCCGCAGCGCCTCCGGCATGCTGAGATCGTCACGGTAGTTCTCGGCGACGTAGCCGTTGATCCGCTCGGCAGAGCCACCCATCACCGCGAACCGCTCCTCCTGCGCAACCGAGCCGTCGTAGGTGAGGCGGTACACCTCGTCGTCGGCGACCGTGCGGCCGACCTCGGCCACCACGATCTCGACCTCGTACGGCTTCGGTTCGGTGGTGAAGATCGTCCCCAGGGTCTGGGCGTAGACATTGGCCAACCCCCGACCCGTGACGTCCGCCCGGTCGAATGCATAGCCGCGCAAGTCAGCCATCCGCACCCCGGCCACCCGCAGGTTTTCGAACTCGTTGTATTTGCCGACGGCAGCGAACGCGATCCGGTCGTAGATCTCACTGATCTTGTGCAACGACCGCGACGGCGTCTCAGCAGCGAACAGGATCCCGCCGGAGTACTGGATGACGACGACCGAGCGGCCCCTGGCGATGCCCTTGCGGGCATAGTCGGCCCGGTCCTTCATCAGCTGCTCGGGCGAGACGTAACCGAACTGCATCGTCACCGCAGGCGTCCTCTCGGCTGGGCGGTCACTGCAACGGCGCCTGTGGGCCGTCCGGGCGCGCACTCCGCGCGCTGACAACGGCTTCGACGACTTCCGCGACCGCTGGCTCGGCCAGCTGACGGTACCCGTCTCCGTCGACAACGGATACGACCGGGAAGATCCCCCGGGCCAGATCCGGCCCCCCGGTAGCCGAGTCGTCGTCGGCGGCGTCGTAGAGCGCCTGGATGCACACGGTAGTGGCGTCGGACACACTCAGGTCAGGACGGAACAGCTTCTTCAGCGCACCCCGGGCGAACAGGGACCCGGAGCCGACCGAGTAGAACATGTGCTCTTCGGAGCGTCCGCCGGTGACGTCGTAGGAGAAGATTCGGCCGGTCCCCATGTCGAGGTCGAAACCGGCGAACAGCGGCACGACGGCAAGGCCCTGCAAGGCCAGCCCGAGGTTGCCACGAATCATGTGGGACAGCCGGTTGGCCTTGCCGTCAAGGGACAGCACGCTGCCCTCGATCTTCTCGTAGTGCTCGAGCTCGAGCTGGAACAGCCGCACCATCTCGACTGCAACCCCGGCCGCTCCGGCGATGCCGATACAGGAGTATTCATCGGCCGGGAAGACCTTCTCGACATCGCGTTGGGCGATGATGTTGCCCATGGTCGAGCGGCGGTCGCCGGCCATCACCACGCCGTCGGGACAGGTCGTGGCCACGATCGTTGTGCCGTGCGGAGTCTGGTCGGCCAGGCTGGATCCACCTGCCGTGCGACCAGGGAGCAGCTCGGGCGCCTGCAGGCTGAGGAAATCGGTAAACGAGGCCGTGCCAGGTGTCAGAAACGCACTCGGGAGGCGTCCAACCGGCTCGCCAAGATGCGACATCGCGGCTTACTCTCCCCCTTTCTGGACGAACCCACGGACGAAGTCCTCGGCATTCTCCTCCAGCACTTCGTCGATCTCGTCGAGGATCGCGTCGACGTCGTCGGCGAGCCTGTCCTGGCGCTCCTTGAGGTCCTCGGAGGCCTCGGCAGCGTCTTGGCTATCGACGTCCTCGGAGCGGCGGGGTTGCTTGCGTTGCTGCCCACCCGTGTCGCGTGCCATAGGGCCACCTCCGACGAGATTGCGGTCGTACAGCGACGACCCTACCTACCGGTTGTGACGCTCGGTTGCATGTGTCCGCGTCGGCTCGTTGCGCCTAGAGCACAATGCTGCGGGAACGACCCGAGACACCGTGCTGCTGCCATCAACCGGCGGAGAGCGCCTGCACCAGCTCCTCTGCGGTCCGGCAGCGATCCAGCAGGTCACCGACGTGGGCTTTGGTCCCCCGAAGAGGTTCGAGGGTCGGCACCCGCTGCAAGGCATCCCGCCCGGGCAGATCGAAGATCACCGAGTCCCACGACGCAGCGGCCACGTGTGGCGCATATTTCGCCAGACACCGCCCGCGGAAGAAGGCCCGGGTGTCCTCCGGTGGCTCGTGAACGGCGCGGGCCACCTCGTCGTCATGAAGCAACCGCTGCATCCGCCCCAGCGACACCAGGCGGTGGTACAGGCCACGGGTGGGGCGGACGTCGGAGTACTGCAGGTCCACCAGGTGCAGCTTCGGATGCGACCACTCCAGCCCGTCGCGTTCTCGGTAGGACTCGAGCAGGGCCAGTTTCGCCACCCAGTCCAGCTCGGTCGACAGTGACATGGGGTCGCTCTCGAGTCGACTCAGCACCGACTCCCACCGCTCGAGTACGTCGGTGGTGACGGCGTCGACGTCGGAGCCGTACCTGTCCTCGACGAACTTGCGGGCCTGCTCGGCGTACTCCATCTGTACCTGGACCGCGGTGAGTTGACGGCCGTCCTTGAGCGCCAGCAGGTGCTTCAATGACGTGTCGTGCGACACCTCATGTAACGACGAAACCGGTCGTTCCACTGACAGGTCGACCGCGAGAAATCCGTCCTCCACCATCGCCAGCACCAGCGAGGTCATACCGAGCTTGAGATACGTCGATACCTCCGACAGGTTGGCGTCACCGATGATCACGTGCAGGCGGCGATAGCGCTCGGGATCGGCATGCGGCTCGTCACGAGTGTTGATGATCGGCCGCTTGAGCGTGGTCTCCAGCCCTACCTCGACCTCGAAGTAGTCGGCCCGCTGGGAGAGCTGGAACCCGTGCTTGGTGCCGTCCTGCCCCAGACCCACCCGGCCGGCACCGCAGATCACCTGACGGGTGACGAAGAACGGGGTCAGGTGCCGGACGATGTCGGCGAACGGGGTCTGCCGGCTCATCAGGTAGTTCTCGTGACACCCGTAGGAAGCGCCCTTGTTGTCAACGTTGTTCTTGTAGAGCTGGATGGGTGAGGAGCTCGGGGCCAGGGCCGCGAGTCCAGCCGCCTCCGCCATCACCATCTCGCCGGCCTTGTCCCACAGCACCGCATCTCGCGGAGAGGTGACCTCCGGCGAGGAGTACTCGGGGTGCGCGTGGTCAACATAGAGGCGCGCACCGTTGGTGAGGATGACGTTGGCGAGACCGACCTCCTCGTCGGTGAGCTGGCTTGGGTCTGCACCCTCCCTGGAGACCTCGAAACCGCGGGCATCGCGAAGCGGGCTCTCCTCCTCGAAGTCCCAACGGGCTCGCCGCGCCCGTGCGGTCGCCGCCGCGTAGGCGTTGACGACCTGCGACGACGTCAGCATCGAGTTAGCGGCCGGGTTGCCCGGTACCGCGATGCCGTATTCGGTCTCGATCCCGACGACGCGACGGGCGCTCATGCGACGAGCCTAAGCCGTCGCCCCGACCGACACGCCTGGCGCCGTGTCATCCCGCCATATCGTTCCATCGAGTCATGCCGACGCCGCCGCGGCCGTCGGATATCGCACCCCGAGCAGCCGCAGCGCGCTGTCGAGAATCCGCATGATCGCCACTGTGTCGTCGAGCGGCATGGCCGCGCTTTCGGTCCGGCCCTCGCGCAGACAGTTGTGCACTTTACGCAGCATCGGCACGTACCCACGACCTTCGTGCTCGTGCTCATACTCGTGTACAGAACCGTATGCGCTGGTAGGCACCAACCGGGTCGGATGGTGAAACCGCGGCGGCAGTTCGAGTCGTCCCGCCGTACCGACGATCGTGGCCACACCCGGGGAATGCGCGAGGAGCGACACGTCGAGCAGCGCGCGAGCGCCGTCGTCCCAGCCAAGCAGCAGTCCGGCCTCCGCGTCGACTCGTTCCGGGCTCAGCGATCCGTGCGCCGTTACCATGTCCGGCTCCCCCAGCACCATCTGCGCGAGCGCCACGGGTAGACGCCGACGTCGTGCGCCTCCGCCGAGAGCCGGGTCCCAGAGTCGATGCCGGGAATCGCGGGGAGCGACGAAGCCCAGATCGGCGAGCACGGTGCGTACCTCTCCGATGCCTCCGTCGGCGATGATCTCCCGCGTCCTCGCGATGAGCGGGACGAACCGGGTCCACATCGCCTCCATGCTCCCCGCCCCAGTGGGGTCGGCCAAGCGACACCAGAGCGGAAAGCATCGAGATGGAGGCCTTACAGGTACTGGCCGGTGTTGGCGACCGTGTCGATCGAGCGGCCGGCCTCGATGCCTTCCTTGCCCGACACCAGCGTGCGGATGAACACGATGCGCTCACCCTTCTTGCCCGAGATCCGGGCCCAGTCGTCCGGGTTCGTGGTGTTCGGCAGGTCCTCGTTCTCCTTGAACTCGTCCAGGCATGCGACGAGCACATGCTGGACGCGGATTCCCTTGACGCCGGTCTCGAGAAAGTCCTTGATCGCCATCTTCTTGGCCCGGTCGACGATGTTCTGGATCATCGCGCCGGAGTTGAAGTCGCGGAAGTAGAGGACCTCCTTGTCACCGTTGGCATAGGTGACTTCCAGGAAGCGGTTCACCTCGCTCTCGGCGTACATCTGCTCCACCGCACGCTGGATCATCGCCTCGACGGTCGCATCCGCCGAGCGCTGGTTCTCACCGAGGTCGTCACTGTTGAGCGGCAGGTCGGCCGTCAGGTACTTGCTGAAGATGTCCCGCGCAGCCTCGGCGTCGGGCCGCTCAATCTTGATCTTCACGTCCAGCCGGCCGGGGCGCAGAATCGCCGGGTCGATCATGTCCTCCCGGTTGGAGGCACCGATGACGATGACGTTCTCGAGGCTCTCGACGCCGTCGATCTCGGACAGCAGCTGCGGCACGATGGTGTTCTCGACGTCGCTGGAGACCCCCGAGCCACGGGTGCGGAACAGCGAGTCCATTTCGTCGAAGAAGACGATGACCGGTGTGCCTTCCCCGGCTTTCTCCCGGGCCCGCTGGAACACCAGCCGGATGTGCCGCTCGGTCTCGCCGACGTACTTGTTGAGCAGTTCTGGCCCCTTGATGTTGAGGAAATAGGACTTCTCCTCGCGCTTGCCAGTCCGGGCGGCGACCTTCTTGGCCAACGAGTTGGCCACAGCCTTCGCGATGAGCGTCTTTCCGCAGCCGGGTGGGCCGTAGAGCAGCACGCCCTTCGGAGGCCGGAGCTGGTGCTCGCGGAACAGGTCGGCATGCAGGTAAGGGAGCTCGATGGCATCGCGGATCTGTTCGATCTGCCGCGAGAGCCCACCGATGTCGGCGTAGTCGATGTCGGGAACCTCTTCGAGGATGAGTTCCTCCACCTCGCTCTTGGGGATGCGCTCGTAGACGAAACCCGACCGCGGCTCCATGAGCAAGGAGTCGCCGGCGCGCATGACCGAGTCCTTGAGCGGGGTGGCGATGCGCACGACCCGCTCGTCGTCGGTGTGCCCGATGACCAGGGCACGGTCGCCGTCGGCCAACACCTCCTTGAGCATGACGACCTCGCCGATGCTCTCGAACTCCATCGCACGCACGACGTTGAGTGCCTCGTTGAGCATGACCTCTTGCCCAGCGCGTAGGGCATCGGTCTCGACGTCCGGGCTGACGGCAACGCGCAGCTTGCGGCCACCGGTGAAAACGTCCACGGTGCCGTCCTCATACCGAGACAGGAAGATGCCGAAGCCCGCCGGTGGCTGGGCAAGCCGGTCGATCTCCTCCTTGAGGGCGACGATCTGGTCCCGGGCCTCCCGCAGCGTTGCCGCCAGCCGGTCGTTCTGGGCGGTGACCGTGGCCAGTTGCGCCTCGGTGTCCGCGAGCCGGTCTTCGAGTACCCGGGTCTGCCGCGGGGAGTCGGCCAGCCGCCGCCGAAGCGCGGCCACCTCCTGTTCGAGGAAGGAGATCTGGGCCGAATGGTCGTTGGTTTCGCGCGCAGCGTCGCGACGCGGGCGGTCAGTGCTGCCGTCGTGGGTCGGCACGGTCCTCACCCCCTGCGGAGCGTCGTCCTGTCACGACCCTACCTGCGGCTGCTGGGTTGACCAGACCCGTGCGGCCGCAAGGCCGTAGATGTTGCGACACGTCGTACGGTCCGACCGCCACAGATGCGTCAAGATCGCATTGCCGGCAGGGTTAGTCCTGCCCGGCCGGTGCGGGCCGACGGCGGCGCGGAGGGGCGACAGTATCGGGGGCGAGCCGCCGCGACGTCACCAGAAACCCCGTGTGCCCGATCATCCGGTGGTCGGGGCGCACCGCGAGCCCCTCGACGTGCCAGGTCCGGATCATCGACTCCCAGGACACTGGTTCGGTGAAGCCCCCGTGATCACGGATGGTCTCCACGGTACGGGCCAGCTGGGTCGTCGTGGCGACGTAGCAGCACAGCACGCCGCCCGGGACCAAGGCCCCCGCGATCGCGTCGACGCACTCCCAAGGTGCCAGCATGTCCAAGACGACCCGGTCAGCGGGCGTGTCCTCGTCCAACGACGCGACCAGGTCGCCGACGACGAGCCGCCACGCCGGATGCGGCCCGTCGAAGAAGCGCTCGACGTTGGCCGTTGCCACCGCCGCAAAGTCCGCGCGCCGCTCGTACGAGTGCAGCCGGCCGTCCCGGCCGACCGCGCGCAACAACGACATGGTGAGCGCACCGGAGCCGACACCCGCCTCGATTACCCGAGCGCCCGGGTAGATGTCGGCCATGGCGACGATCTGCGCGGCGTCCTTCGGATACACCACAGCTGCTCCCCGTGGCATCGACAGCACGTAGTCGGCCAGCAGCGGCCGAAGAGCCAAATAGGCCGTCCCCCCTGTCGACGTGACTACCGTGCCCTCTGGAGCGCCGATCAACGCATCGTGGCCGAACGAGCCTTGGTGGGTGTGGAACTCCTTGCCGGGTTCGAGCGTGATGGTGTGGTGGCGACCCTTCGGGTCGGTCAGCTGCACTTGGTCGCCTGGTCGCAGCGGGCCGGTGCGGCGGGCTGGAACGGCATCGCGGTCGCTCACGGTATGCAGGTTAGGGCGGTCACGCGTTCGCGAGCGCGGTGTCGACGTCGGCGGCCGCGAGTACCCCGAAGACGCCCCCGCCGTCGTCGACCACGAGGTACTCCGACGCGGGAGTGTCGCGCATCCGGCGCAGCAGCTCCTCGCCGGCGATTCCTACCGGGAGAACGAGCCCGGTCTGCAGTGAGCGCGCGACCTGGCCGACGGGAATCCACGGGCGGCGATCCATCGGTGTCGCGAGAACCGACGCCTCGCTCACCAAACCCGTCGGGCGTCCGTACGAGTCGACGACGACCAGGGCCCGCACCCCCTGGCCCTGGGCCTGGCGCAACGCCTCGGCGAGCGGGACGTCCGGGGCGATTGGCGCTGCCCGTCGAGTCAACCGCTCGAGGTCGAGAAGGGGCAGCCGGCTCCGCACGCGCCCCGCGACCAGCGCCTGGGATGCTCCAGTCCACAGCAAGACGGCCACCAGGGCGGACCAGACGATGCCAATGATCGACGGCTCACCACCGGCCAGGATGAAGGGCAGGAGCAGGACCAGCGCGGCGAGCACCTGACCGGCCCGAGCAGCCACTACCGTCCCGGTGTTCTCCTTTCCGGTGAGTTGCCAAACAACGGCTCGGAGCATGTGCCCACCATCCAGCGGTAAGGCAGGCAGCAGATTGAAGACGCCGACGAGCAGGTTGGCCACGGCCAGCTCGAGGAGGAGGAACTCCGCAACCGGCTGGTCCACCGGACGCGCGGCTACATAGGCCAGCCCAGCGGCCGCGAGCGAGACCACAGGTCCAGCAACGGCAACCACCAGGTCCCGGCCAGGTGTCGGCGAGTCCCGCTCGATCTCGGTGTAACCGCCCAGGAAGTGCAGTGTGATGCCGCGAACCGGCAGGCCAAAGGCTCGTGCGGTCAGGGCGTGGCTGATCTCGTGGAGCAGGACCGACGCGTACAGGAGCACCGCGAACGTCAGCGCGATTGGGTAGCTGCCGCGTCCGACGCTGGGCAATTGCCGCTCGACGATAGGCGCAAAGCCGACCGTCATGACCGCTGCGATCAGGAACCAGGTCGGGCTGACATGCACAGGGATCCCGGCGATCCTGCCGAGGGAAACCTGCCGACCGCCGCCGTTGCTCACATGGCCAGGCTAAGCCACCCCCGACGCGTCGCACCGGGCGTGTCGGCGGGCTGACCTACAGTCGCCACCATGAGCACTGTGGCGGCGGAATCGGAGACACCCTGGTCGGGGCCATCCTTGTCTCCGTCGCGAGCCGCCGACTTCATGACCTGTCCGCTACTGTTCCGGTTCCGGACGATCGACCGGCTGCCCGAGCCGCCAAGCGCGGCCGCCACTCGGGGAACCCTTGTCCATGCCGTGCTGGAGCGCCTGTTCGATCTGCCGGCAGCCCAGCGGACCGCACGCCGCGCTCGGGGCATGGTCGGTCCGCAGTGGCAGCAGCTGCTCGAGGCAGAACCCGAGGTCGCTGGGCTGTTCGCCGGGGACGCCGGCTCGGCGCAGGCCGAGTGGTTGGCCGGTGCCGAAGAACTCGTCGCACGGTATTTCGCACTCGAGGATCCGAGCTGCCTCGAGCCTGCGGAGCGTGAGCTCTACGTCGAGACCACCCTCGAATCAGGGCTCCAGCTGCGGGGATACGTCGACCGGCTCGATCGCGCGATGGTGACTGGCGAGTTACGGGTCGTCGACTACAAGACGGGCACTGCGCCCCCGGCCGGTTTCGAACAGCGGGCGATGTTCCAGATGCGGTTCTACGCACTGGTGCTCTGGCGGTTGTACGCCCAGGTGCCCCGGCTTCTGCAGCTGGTCTACCTCGGCAGCGGCGAGATCCTGCGATATGAGCCCGACGAAGCAGACCTGCTGGCCACCGAGCGCAAGTTGATCGCGTTGTGGCGGGCCATCGAGCGGGCGGCCCGCACCGGTGACTGGCGGCCCAGCCCCGGTCCCATGTGCGTCTGGTGCGCTCACCAGGAGCTGTGCCCCGCGTTCGGCGGTACGCCGCCGCCATTGCCTGAGTCGCACTCGGTACCGGAGGCGTCGGACGAGGCACCATCGCCGCGCACAACACCGGTCGACGTCTGAGATCAGCCACCTACAATGCCCGCTCGAAGGCCATGGCGGCCCGGCGCCACCAGTTGGGGTTTGCCCAGGGTCCGCCTGGACGTTCTTCGGTTACCCCGTCGACCTCGATGTCTGTCTGCTCGTTGAAGAAGCAGACCAGGTCCTGGACCGGTGCTGCGTCACGGCGCGGCTCCCGGTAGGTCCACACCAGGTTCTCCCGGAGCCCGGCCGCGGTATGAGCCGAGAAGTACGACGCATAGCCCTTGTACGCGCAGACGGTCTGCAGGTCGGTCGGCTCGAGCTCGACGCGGACGTCCTCACGGGACATGTACCACCGCGCGGGAAGCCCGGTCTCGAAGATCACCACCGGCCGGGTGGTGTCGGCCAGAACCCCGCCGTCGAGCAGGACCCGGACGTGCCGGGAGCTGGGTACGGCGTCGACTCGGTGGTATGGGTCGCGTGCGTGGGCGAGTGCCTCCATGTCCTCTTCGAGCCACCGATCCATTGCCCGCCAGTAGAAGGCGACATACGGGCGCAGGTCCGGCATCGGGACATCGTCGGATTGGTAGGTCCACCCTGCCTCCTTCACGCGGCGGTCTCCGACGACCAGATCGAAGTAGTGCGCCGTCCCCTTGCCCTCGGTGAACTTCGTATGTCCGTTCGGGATCAGCAGCTCGGTACACACGCCGTCGCGGGGGAAGTAGTACCGAGGCAGCTGGCCGTACTCGAAGAACAACATCGGCCGACCGCAGTCGACCACGACCTCGTCCTCGACGAAGCCCCTGATGCGCCGTGCCGACGGCTCCAGGTACCGCCAATCCCTACGTGGTAGCTCCAGGCTCGACACCCCCCACGGCTCATGCCCGAACGGTCCGGTCCCCGTGGTGAGCGACATCGGCGGTCTCCTCGCGTCGTATCGACGTACAGCGAGAGGGCGCCGTCGTCCATTCCGTTCGGTCACGACAAATCCTTCGCGAAAGGCGGGCGACCTCCGCTTTAACGCCTGTCGTGGAGATCGTTACGATCGCATCTCGGCCCGACCTTGCTCCCCTGATCCACGCATTCCCACAGGTATGGCCTGCGTTCATGTACCACGACTGCCGGGGGCCACGTACTCGCCGCTGCGCTGCTGGCCCGAACCCGCGACGACGGCCTTCCGGTCGATCCGTGGCTCCGCGTGCACGTCCGTGCCGACGGCCAGATCCGCAACATCGCTCCCACTATGGCATGCACGTCGAGCCGAACGTGTGGGTGAATCACCGGCTCGCAGGCTGACATCGCAGACCCCGTAGCGTCGGACTGTCACGACGCATACCGAGGAGTCCACGTGACCGTGCCAACCTCTCCCCCGGCGAACACCGACCACTCTGCGGCGCACGCCGTCGGGTTGTGGAAGGTGTACGGCGAAGGCGACACCCAGGTCGTCGCGTTGAGCGACGTGTCAGTCGCCTTCACCCGCGGTCGCTATACGGCCATCATGGGACCCTCCGGGTCCGGCAAGTCGACCTTGATGCACTGCATGGCGGCGCTGGACTCGGCGACGGCCGGCCAGGTCTTCCTCGGCGACGCCGAGCTCACGACGCTGAACGACGGCGAACTCACCCGGCTGCGCCGGGACAAGATCGGTTTCGTGTTCCAGGCATACAACCTGGTACCCACGCTGACGGCGCAAGAGAACATCACACTGCCGCTCGACATCGCCGGCAAGGCAGTCGAGCAGGAGTGGTTCGACACGGTCATCTCGGCGGTGGGCCTGGGCGACCGGCTTGGACACAAGCCGAACGAGCTTTCCGGTGGTCAGCAGCAGCGAGTCGCCTGCGCCCGGGCCCTGGCCAGCCGACCGGCCATCGTCTTCGCCGACGAGCCGACAGGTAACCTCGACTCCCGCTCCGGGGCCGAGGTGCTGGGCTTCCTGGGTCGGTCGGTCAGCGAGTTCGGCCAGACGATCGTCATGGTCACCCATGACCCCAACGCCGCCTCGTACGCGGATCACGTCCTCTTCCTCGTCGACGGTCGCATCGTCGACGAGATGCCCGACCCGACCGCAGAGCGCGTGTTGGAGCGGATGAAGGGGCTTGATACCGCAGGCCGTGCGTCCTGAGCATGCTGCGCGCCACCGTCAAGAGCCTGTTCGCCCGCAAGCTCCGCCTTGCGATGAGCGCATTTGCCATCGTGCTCGGCGTCGCATTCGTCGCTGGTTCATATGTCTTCACCGACACCCTCGACCAGACCTTCGACGAGATCTTCGCCGAGACGACCGCGGACATCGTGGTGCGTCCCGAGCAGACCGGCGCCGGAGCGCTCGAGGTCAGCGGCGGCGACGCCCGCACGGTCCAGCCGGTGGTTCTGGACGATGTCGCAGCGGTCGACGGCGTCGACCGCGTAAACGGGTTCGTCGAAAGCCAATCCATGTTCGTGGTCGGCGCGGACGGCGACCTTGTCGGCGGGAACGGGCCGCCCGGCATCGGCACCAACTGGTCCGACGCTCCTTCGCAGGACGGGTCGGTGCCACTGCGGCTCGTGGACGGCCGGGAGCCCCAACGCGCCGGCGAGGTCGTCCTCGACGTCAAGACAGCGGACCGGGCGGGTTACCACGTTGGTGACGACGTCACCCTCGTCACTGCAGGTGAACCGCCCCAAGCAAGCGCGACCATGGTCGGCACGGCGGAGTTCGGCGGGGGCGCGAGTCTCGCGGGCGCAACACTGGCCTTGTTCGACACCCGGACCGCACAGGAGCTCATACTCGGCGGGGAGGACGCCTACACCAGCGTCGCGGTGACCGCGGTTGATGACGCCGACATTCCGCAGGTTCGCGACCGGATCGAGCAGGTTCTCCCCGAGGGGGTCGAAGTCAAGACCGGTGCTCAGGTCACCGCCGAGACTGCCGACAGCCTTGAAGAGGCTCTCGGCTTCTTCAACACGTTCCTGCTGGTGTTCGCCGCCGTCGCGTTGCTCGTCGGCATCTTCCTGATCCTGAACACGTTCTCGATTCTGGTCGCGCAGCGGACGCAGGAGATGGCGTTGTACCGGGCGCTGGGAGCAAGCCGGCGGCAGGTGACCCGGTCGGTTCTGCTCGAGGCGCTCGCGGTCGGCGTCGTCGGATCGACGGTGGGTCTCCTGCTCGGCCTTGGGGTCGCGCAACTGCTCAAGCTCGCCTTCGGGTTGTTCGGACTCGATCTCGGCGGGGCCGGCCTAGTGCTGCGCCCGCGTACCGTCCTCGTCGCGTACGCCGTCGGGATCATCGTCACATTGGTCGCCGCATACGTGCCCGCCCGGCGAGCCGCGAAGGTCGCACCTGTCGCCGCGATGCGTGACGACGTCGCGCTTCCCCAGTCCTCCCGCAAACGGCATGCCGGCCTCGGTGCCGTGCTCACCGCGGTCGGGGCGGTCGCCATGGGCGCCGGGCTGTTCTTCGACATCCCCAGGCCGGGTGGGTCATCGGTGCCGGTATCGTCGCCGTCTTCGTCGGCGTGGCACTTCTTGCGCCGGTGATCGGCCCGCCCATCGTACGTGTGATCGCCGCCGGCTTCCCGCGGTTCTTCGGTACGGTCGGCCGGCTCGCCCGCGAGAACGCTCAACGCAACCCGCGACGGACCGCGGCGACCGCGTCCGCGTTGATGATCGGACTGGCCCTTGTCGCCGCGATGGCAATCCTGGGTCAATCGGCCAACAAGAGCATCGACAAGGCACTCGACGACGGGCTCAACGCCAAGTTCGTCGTCTCCAACGCGGTCGGCCAGCCGTTCTCCCCCACCATCGCCGACCAGATCGCGGAGCTCGACGGCGTCGCGGACGTGTCCCGGGTCCGATACACCGGCGCCCGGGTCGGTCGCGATGACGTGTTCGTCGCGGCGTTCGAGCCGGCTGAGTTCACTCAGGCCGTCGATTTCGCCGTGAGCAACGGGGAGCTCACGCTTGGATCCGGCGACGTGCTGGTGTCGGAGACCTACGCCGAAGAAAACCAGCTGGCCATCGGGGAATCGGTGTCCATGACACTGCCGACAACGGAGCTGCCGCTGCAGGTGACTGGCGTCTACCCGCCGGGCCAGCACTTCTTTCAGATGGCAGTCGGCCTGGACCTGCTCGAGACGGCAGGGATCCGTCCAGCCGACTCGCTCGTGTACGTGATCGCGGAACCTGATACCGACCACACGGCACTTCGACAGGGCATCGACGAGATCACCGAACAGATGCCGCTCGTGGCGGTCAAGGACCAGGAGGAGTTCAAGGCGGATCAGCGTTCGCAGGTCAACCAGTTGCTGTACCTGGTGTACGCGTTGCTCGGGTTGGCGATCATCATCGCGGTCCTGGGTATCGTCAACACGCTCGCACTTTCGGTGTTCGAACGAACCCGGGAGATCGGATTACTGCGCGCGGTGGGGTTGTCCCGGCAACAGCTGCGGCGCATGATCCGGTTGGAGTCGATCGCGATTGCCGTGCTGGGAGCCGTCCTCGGCGTCGCCCTCGGGATCGTGTTCGGCATCGCACTCCAGCGTTCGCAAGCCGGCGAGGGGCTGGAAGTGCTCGCCATCCCGTGGATCCAGTTGGTGGTCTTCGTCCTGCTGGCTGGTGTGGTCGGCGTGTTGGCCGCACTGTGGCCCGCCTACCGCGCGGCCCGGCTGGACGTGCTGCGCGCAATCACAACCGAATGAGCCTCAGATCGCCGATGGCGGGCCAAGCGTGGTAACACCGGGCTCACCGGGTACGCGTACGGCGGGTGGCGGCACTTCGTCGACAGCTGCATCGACGACTGCCTCGGCCCGCGGAGCGATCCGGCCGGCTGCGATGTCCTCGGCCCAGTGACACGCCACCGTGTGCCCCGGTGCCATGTCCCGCAGCACGGGGCGCTCGTCGTCGCACCGCGTGGGTTGCCGATACGGACAGCGGGTGTGGAAACGGCAGCCGGGCGGCGGGTTTGCTGGCGACGGAAGATCCCCGGGCAGCAGGATTCGCACCCGAGTGTCCTCGATCACCGGGTCAGGGATCGGGACCGCCGACATCAGCGCCTTGGTGTACGGGTGGAAGGGCTGGGAGTAGAGCGTGTCCGACGGCGCCTGCTCGACGATGGCGCCGAGATACATCACGGCGACGACGTCGGCGATGTGGCGCACCACCGCGAGGTCGTGCGCGATCACCACGTAGGTCAGGCCCAGCCGGTCCTGCAGCTCCTCCAGCAGGTTGACCACCTGGGCCTGGATAGACACATCCAGGGCCGAAACCGGCTCGTCGGCGATGATCAGGTCCGGGTCCAGCGCGATCGCCCGCGCGATGCCGATACGTTGCCGCTGGCCCCCGGAGAACTCGTGCGGGTACCGCCCTGCTGCCGATGTTGGCAGCCCGACCAGGTCGAGTAGCTCGGGAACAGTCCGGGCTTCCCCCACCTCGATCCCGTGGGCCCGCCGGGGCTCGGTCAGCACCGACTCGATGCTCTGCCGGGGATCCAGGCTTGCCATCGGATCCTGGAAGATCATCTGCATCCGGCGCCGCATCCGCCGTAGGTCCTCGCCTTCCAGCGTATGCACGTCGATGCCGTCGAAGCTGACCGTTCCTCCCGTCGGCTCGACCAGCCTGAGCACCGCTCGACCCAAGGTCGTCTTGCCGCACCCAGACTCCCCGACTAGGCCAATAGTCGCGCCGCGGGGCACCTCAAGGTCGACGCCGTCGACCGCCTTGACCGCGCCGATCTGACGGTCGAAGACGACGCCTGACTTGATCGGGAAGTGAACCTCCAGGCCACGCACCGAGAGCAGGACGTCGTTCGCTGTCGGGGGATTACCCGCCTGCGAGGCTGCCGCGGTGGTCACGCCGGGACCTCCTCATCGACGGTCAGCGGGTTGTAGCAGCGCAGGGACCGGCCCATGGCCTCCTCGAGTGCCGGCGGGGTTTTCGTGCACGGGTCGATGCGATTGCCGCACCGAGGTGCGAATGCGCATCCCTGCACCCACGGCCGGACGTCGGTCGGCGACCCGGGTATCGGATGCAACGGGGCGCCTCGAGGTGCGTCGAGGCGAGGGACAGAGGCGAGCAGCCCGCCGGTGTAGGGATGCCGAGGGTCCGCGAACAGCTCGCGCCGTCCGGCGGATTCCACTACCCGGCCCGCGTACATGACGTGCACGGCGTCGCACAGGCCGGCGATCACCCCGAGATCGTGGGTGATCATCACCAGGGCTGCGTCCGAGTCGCGCACCAACTCCTTGAGCAGCTCGAGAATCTGGGCCTGAATCGTCACGTCGAGTGCCGTGGTGGGCTCGTCTGCGATCAACACGCGCGGGCGACAGGCGAGCGCCATGGCGATCAGAGCCCGCTGGCGCATGCCACCGGAGAGCTGGTGCGGGTATTCCTTGAGCCGCCGGTTCGGGTCCGGAATGCCGACTCGATTCAGCAGGTCGACAGCCGCGGCCGACGCCGTGTCGCCCTTCATGCCCTGGTGGCGCGTGAGTACCTCCGTGACCTGGATGCCGATCGGCACGACCGGGTTGAGCGACGACATCGGATCTTGGAAAACCATGGCGATGTCCTGGCCACGGATGTCGCGCATCCGGTCTTTGGGAAGGGTGAGCAGGTCGTCGCCGTCGAACCAGACTTGACCACCGACCCGTACCCCTCGGTCCGGAAGCAAACCCATGACCGCGAGTGACGTGACGCTTTTGCCGCTCCCTGACTCGCCCACCAGGCCGACGGTCTCGCCGCGGTCGACCGAGAACGAGACGCCATCGACCGCGCGGACGTCGGGCCGGTCCTTGCGGGTGAACACCACCTCCAGGTCGCGCACGTCCAGCAGGGAACCCTCCTGCGGCTGCTCGTCACTCATCGCCGGTACTTGGGGTCGAGGGCCTCGCGCAGCCGTTCACCGACCAGAGTGAAGCCCAGGGCGGCGAGCACGATGGCGACGCCCGGGAAGAATGCCAAGTGCGGGGCGCCGGCGAGGTAGCGCTGGGTCTGGGCAAGCATCCGGCCCCATTCCGGAACCCCCGGGTCGGCGCTGCCCAGGCCGAGAAAGGACAGACCGGCAGCCTCGATGATCGCCGTGGCCAACGTGAGCGTCGCCTGGACGATGACTGGCGACATCGAGTTCGGCAGCACATGTCCGAGGACGATCGCGCGCCGGCGCACGCCCAGCGCCGTGGCCGCCAGGACGTAGTCGCTCCCCCGTTGTGACAACATCTGTCCGCGCAACAGCCGGGCAAAGATCGGCACGTTGATGATCGCGATCGCGATCATCACAGAGAGCAAGCTCGGGCCGAGCATGGCTGCGATGGCGATTGCCATCAGCAAGCCCGGTATCGAGAGCATGATGTCGACGAACCGCATGATGATCGTGTCGACCTTGCCGGGAAAGGCTCCCGCGATCACACCGAGAGTCAGCCCACCGATCATGCCAAGCGCCGTCGCCACCACACCGACCAGCAGTGACTGCCGAGCGCCATAGATGACCCGGCTGTACTCGTCGCGGCCCAGCTCGTCGAGCCCGAACCAGTGCTCGGCGGACGGGCCCGGAATGGTGGTGGGCGTAACCACGCCGGCACCCGGGTTGTCGCTGGGGCCGTAGGGGGCGATCAGCGGCGCGAAAATCGCGACCAGGATGAAGAATGCGATCAGCCCGAACCCGAACAGGGCGACCGGGTCGCGGCGCAGCCGACGCCAGGCGTCTCGCCGGAGGCTGCCGCCCTCGTAGCCGACCTGGGCGGCCTCGGTCGTAGCTTCGACTTCAGCAAGGCTCATCGCGCGCTGGTACCTCCTCCGCTGGTCACTGGACCCGAATCCTGGGGTCGATCAGGCCGTACGACACGTCGACGATGAGGTTCACGAACACGTACATAGTCGCGATGATCAGGATGAATCCCTGCAGGACCGCGTAGTCCCGGTTGCTGATCGCTTCGCCGACGAACCGGCCAACCCCGTCGAATGCGAACACGTTCTCGGTCAAGATCGCGCCAGCGAGCAGCAGACCGGCTGACAGGCCGATGACGGTCACGACCGGAAGGAGGGCGTTGCGCAGGACGTGGCGGCGGGTGATCGTCCGCTCGAGGAGGCCCTTGGCTTCTGCCGTACGCACGTAGTCCTCGTGCACAACATCGAGAACGCTGGCCCGCGTGATGCGGACGATGATCGCCAGCGGGATCGAGCCCAGCGCGATGGCGGGCAGGATGAGGTGCATGATCGCATCCCATGATGCGCTGGGATTGCCGGTGATCAGCCCGTCGAGGACGTAGAAGCCGGTCGGGTGCTCGGCACCGCTGCGCGGGTCCTGCCGCCCGCTCGTCGGGAACCAGCCGAGCCGCACGGCTCCGATGTACTTGAGGATGTAGGCCAGGAAGAACACGGGGATGGCGACGCCGAGCAGTGAGCCCACCACCGAGATGTTGTCCAGCCACGTGCCGTACCGGCGGGCCGCGTAGTAGCCCAGCGGAATACCGATCCCGACCGCAAAGATCATCGCCGCGATGGCCAGCTCTATGGTGGCCGGGAACACCCGGAACATCTCTTCGACGACCGGCCGGTGCGTGCGCGCGCTGTTGCCGAAGTCGAACATCACCGCCCGGCCGAGGAATCTGCCGTACTGGACGTACCACGGTTGGTCCAGCCCGTAGACCCGCTCGATGGCGGCCACTTGCTCAGCCGTCGCGCGCTCCCCCAGAAGGGCCTGGGCAGGCCCCCCCGGGAGTGCGCGCAGCCAGCCGAACAGCAGCAGCGACAGCCCGAACAGGATGGGTACGAGTTGCAGTACCCGCCTGATGACGAACCGGAGCACGTCGTCAGACTACGAGCTTGGCAGCGTCACCGCGGCGAAGCTCTCGTTGTTCAGCGGCCCCGGCACGTAGCCCTCGACGCCCGCAACGAAGGCGACAGCGGGCTCGGTGTGGACGTACGGGACACCCGGCAGGAAGTCCATGATCAGCCGGTTCGCCTCCTGGTAGAGCTCCGTCCGCCGCTGCTGGTCGGTCTCTGCCTCCGCCTCGTCGAGCTTGGCGAAGATCTCCTCGTTCTCGAAACTGCCGAACTGCGGGTTGACGGCCTGGAAGAACGTCCCGATGAAGTTGTCCGGATCGCCGAAGTCGCCGGTCCACCCGAACAGGTACATCGGCGCGCCGCCGGTCGTGACGGTATCGAGGTAGGTCGGGTCCCACGGCGCGGTCTTCGGTTCGATGGTGAACCCGACGGCCTCCAGGTCGGCCTTGATCAATTCGAAGTTGGCCTGCGGGTTCGGCATGTACGGACGGGACACGTCGGTCGGGTACCAGAACTCCAGCGTCAGGTCCGTGACACCGGATTCGGCGATGAGCTGTTTTGCCATGTCCGGGTCGTAGTCGTAGGTCGTGACGTCGTCGGCCCAGCCGAACAGCTCGGGCGGCATGAACTGGGTCGCGACCTCTGAACCCTCCGGGTAGTTGGTCTGGAGCAGCTTCTCCTTGTCGATTGCGTAGGCGATCGCCTGGCGGATCTGCGGGTTGTCGAACGGCGCGGCATTCTGCGCGAAGCCGACGTAACCCACATTGAATGCAGGCCGGCGCAGAATGGTGAAGCCGGCTTCCTCGAGCGCCCCGGCGTCCGCGGGGTCGACCAGGTCGTAGCCCTCGATGTCCCCCGCCTCGAGTGCCTGGCGGCGCGCCGGGCCGTCGGGGATCACGGTGAAGATCAGGCTGTCGAGCTGCGCCGGCTCACCCCAGTAGTCCTCGTACCGGGTCAAAGTCAACTGGGTTCCGCGCTCCCAGCTGTCGAACTGGAACGGCCCGGTGCCGACCGGGTTCTCGTAGCCGAACGTGCCCTCGTACACCGGCGACTCGCCGGTGCCGCTGACAGCGTCGGCGTTGCCCTCCTCCAACGCCTTCGGGCTGGCGATTCTGAACGCCGGCTGCTGCAGTCCGGCAAGGAACGAAGACGAGGGGCGGCTGAGGGTGATGACTGCGGTGCTCTCGTCGGCCGCCTCGCAGCTGACATAGAGGCTCTCGGCGAGCGCCGGGTCCTCGTTGTTGGCGTACCCGCCCATCACGGTTTGCCAGTAGTACGACGCCGCAGGGCTTTGCAGGACACCGGTGAAGTTGTACCAGCGGTCGAAGTTGAAGCAAACGGCGTCGGCGTTGAACGGCTCACCGTCGTGGAACGTCACGCCCTGGCGGAGGTTGAACGTCCACTCCAGGCCGTCTTCACTGGCCTCCCAGGACTCGGCCAGTGCCGGCACGATCTCGGTGCCGCCCTCCTCGGTTCCCACGAGGCCCTCGAAGATCTGGTAAAGCGGCCGAGCTGACTCGCCGTCGCTCACGAGGGCTCCGTCGAGAATCACCGGGTCGGCGGACGCGCCGAAGACCATCGTGCCTCCTGCTGCCGCACCCGGCGAGCCCTCGCCGCCACCATCGCCGCCGTCGCCCTCGTCGCCACCACAGGCGGAAAGCAGCAAGCCCGCCGCAGTCAGGGACGAGATCACGACGAACCTGCGCGACCGGCTCCTGGTTCGCATCTCCCACCTCACAGTCGAGTGCCGGCCGGGCGCACCCCGGCCGGTTGTTGTGACAGTAATGCGCCACGGCGGCGCAATGGTCACCTGCACGTCATGGCCATGTCGCGATTTGGCAACGGTCCCGAGTGCCGCGAACCGATCAGGTGTACGACTCACTCCGAAACCGCGGCGTCATGCACCTGATCGTCACGGGTTCACATGGTGAGACATGATCAGATGCCTGACTGGCCGGAACACGGCCCGCCGGGTCACCTGATCGTTTCTGGTGAGCCAATCAGGTGACGAATCGGCGATCAGGTGCGCTTATGGCGCGTTAAGGGTCAGGTGGCGTTGAAGTACTTGGCTTCGGGATGGTGGACGACGAGGGCGTCGGTGGACTGCTCCGGGTGCAGCTGGAGCTCCTCGGAGAGGGTGACGCCGATCCGTTCCGGCTCGAGCAGCCGCACCAGAGTTGACCGATCGGACAGGTCCGGGCACGCCGGGTACCCAAACGAGTACCGCGACCCGCGATAGGCCTGGCCGAGGATCCCCGCCAGATCATCGGAGTCCTCGCCCCCGAAGCCCAGCTCGGTGCGGACCCTGGCATGCCAGTACTCCGCCAGCGCCTCGGTGAGCTGAACCGACAACCCGTGCAGCTCCAGATAGTCGCGGTAGGCGTTCTCCGCGAACAGCTTCGCGGTTGCCTCCGCCACCCTGGACCCGACGGTCACCAGGTGGAAGGCGACCACATCCAGTTCGCCGGACGCACGGGGTCGGAAGAAGTCGGCCAGGCACAGCCGCCGGTCGCGCCGCTGGCGCGGGAAGGTGAACCGCGCAGTCTCCTTCTCGTGGTCGTCAGCGGCGAAGACCACCAGGTCGTTGCCCTCGGACACCGCAGGCCAGTACCCGTACACGACCGCCGCCTCGAGGATGCCCTCGGTGTGCAGGCGGTCCAGCCACAGCCGTAACCGAGGCCGGCCCTCGGCCTCGACCAGCTCCTCGTACGTCGGGCCGCCCCGGGACCCGCGCAGCCCCCACTGGCCGAGGAACGTCGCACGCTCGTCGAGGTACGCGGCATAGTCGGCCAGGTGCAGACCCCGCACCACCCGGCTGCCCCAGAACGGCGGCGTGGGCACCGGGTTGTCGGTAGCCACATCGGAGCGCTCGTCGCCCGCCGTAGCCGGCTCGGCGACCTTGGACGCCCGCGACACCCGGCGCTTGCGCAGCGCCGGGAGGGCATCGGCCAGCGATGTCTCGGGGTCATGCTTCGCCGACACCACTGCGTCCATGAGGCGAAGGCCTTCGAACGCGTCGCGGGCGTAACGGACCTCGCCCTTGTAGAGCGAGGCCAAGTCGTCCTCGACGTAGGCACGGGTCAGGGCAGCTCCGCCGAGCAGGACTGGCCAGCGGGCGGCGATACCACGCTGGTTCATCTCTTCCAGGTTTTCCTTCATCACGACCGTGCTCTTGACCAACAGTCCGGACATGCCGATGGCGTCGGCGTCGGATTCTTCGGCGGCGTCGATGATCGTGCTGATCGGCTGCTTGATGCCGAGGTTGACGACCGTGTAGCCGTTATTGGACAGGATGATGTCGACCAGGTTCTTGCCGATGTCGTGGACGTCGCCCTTGACCGTAGCCAGGACGATCGTGCCCTTTCCGCTCTCGTCGCCCTCGACCCGGTCCATGTGCGGCTCCAAATGAGCCACGGCGGCCTTCATCACTTCCGCGCTCTGCAGCACGAACGGCAGCTGCATCTGACCGGAACCGAACAGCTCCCCGACCGTGCGCATACCCGAGAGCAGGGTGTCGTTGACGATGTCCAAGGCGGAGCGTTTTGACAGTGCCTCATCCAAGTCGTCGGTCAGCCCGTTGCGCTCGCCGTCGACGATCCGCCGCTCCAGCCGTTCGAACAACGGCAGCCCGGCGAGTTCCGCGGCCCGGCTCTGCGCTGCGGAGGAAGCGTCGACGCCTTCGAACAGCTCGAGAAATCGGGCCAGGGGGTCGTATCCAGGCTGGTCGCCCTGGGCCGGACGCCGCCGGTCGTAGATGAGATCCAGGGCCACCTGGTACTGCTCCTCGGGGATCCGTGAGATCGGCAGGATCCGAGCCGCGTGCACAATCGCCGAGTCCAGCCCCGCCTTGACGCATTCGTGCAGGAACGCCGAGTTGAGCACGGCCCGAGCCGCCGGGTTGAGCCCGAAGGAGATATTCGAGAGTCCGAGCGTGGTTTGAACGTCGGGGTGACGACGTTTGAGCTCACGGATCGCCTCGATCGTGGCCGCCCCATCGCCGCGGGATTCCTCCTGACCGGTGGCGATGGTGAACGTCAGGCAGTCGATGATGATGTCGGACTCGCGCACACCCCAGTTACCGGTCAGGTCGACGATGAGTCGCTCCGCGACGGCGACCTTGTGCTCCGGAGTGCGGGCTTGGCCCTGCTCGTCGATCGTCAATGCGATCAGCGCCGCGCCGTGCTCCACGGCGATCGTCGTCGTCCTGACGAACCGCGACTGTGGCCCGTCCCCATCCTCATAGTTGACCGAGTTGACGACGCTTCGTCCGCCCAGGCACTCCAGCCCCGCCTCGACGACAGCGGGCTCGGTCGAGTCGAGCACGATCGGCAGCGTGCTGGCCGTTGCAAATCGGCTCGCGACCGCGCGCATATCCTCCACGCCGTCGCGGCCCACGTAGTCGACACAGACGTCGAGCAGGTGCGAGCCGTCGCGGGTCTGCGACCGGGCGATCTCGATACAGTCGTCGAACCGCTGATCAAGCATCGCCTCGCGGAAGGCCTTGGAGCCGTTGGCGTTCGTCCGCTCGCCGATTGCGAGGTAAGAGGTGTCCTGGCGGAACGGGACGTGCTGGTACAGGCTGCTCACGCCTGGCTCGACGCGGGGCTTGCGTGCCGTGACCGCGCGGCCACGCACCCGCTCGACAACCTGACGAAGGTGCTCCGGTGTCGTGCCGCAGCAACCTCCGACCAGTGCCAGCCCGTACTCGGCGGTGAACAGGTCATGGGCATCTGCTAGTTGGCGCGGCGTCAGTGGGTAATGCGCGCCATTTGCCGTGAGCTCTGGCAGGCCGGCGTTCGGCATGCAGACCAGGCCGACCCGAGCGTGGCGGGCAAGGTGGCGTAGGTGCTCGCTCATCTCCGCCGGACCGGTCGCGCAGTTGAGCCCGACGTGGTCGACCCGCAGCGGCTCGAGCGCCGCGAGAGCGGCGCCGATCTCGGTCCCGAGCAGCATCGTCCCCGTCGTCTCGACAGTGACGTTCACCAGCAATGGGAGGTCGACACCGGCCGACGCCATGGCCCGACGAGCGCCGATGACCGCCGACTTGGCCTGGAGCAGATCCTGGGCCGTTTCGACCAGTACGGCGTCGATGCCGCCGGTGATCATCCCCTCCACCTGAGTCCGGTACGCGTCGCGCAGTACGTCGAACCGGACATGTCCAAGAGAAGGCAGCTTGGTGCCCGGACCGACCGAGCCGAGCACCCATCGGGGCCGGTCCGGGGTGGACCATCCGTCGGCCACCTCACGAGCCAACCGAGCGCCGGCTTCGGACAGCTCACCGATCCGGTCGGCTATGCCGTATTCCCCGAGGTTCGCCCAGTTGGCGCCGAACGTGTTTGTCTCGACGCAGTCGACGCCGACGGCGAAATAGGCGTCATGCACCGATCGGACGACGTCCGGCCGGGCCACGTTCAGGATTTCGTTACACCCTTCGTGGCCCTCGAAGTCGTCGATTGTCAGGTTGGCTGCCTGCAGCATCGTGCCCATCGCCCCGTCGGCCACGACAACGCGCTCCGACAGCGCCTGGCGCAGGTCACCCGGTGCAAACACGCAGCCAAGGCTAGCTTCGCGACTCTGGTGGTGGCCCGACGTCCAATACTCGGGACACTCCGTCTCAACTGCGCCGCGGTCGTACGCTGGCTGGAGACGGATTCGAGGAGGCGCGGTGCAGCTCGATGGTGTGCCGGAGCTCGACGATCCCGTACTCGTCGCCGCCTTCGAAGGGTGGAACGACGCGGGTGAGGCGGCCACGGCCGTCATCGAGCACCTGGAGGAGAGCTGGCAGGCCGTCGCACTCGGCACGCTGGACCCGGAGGATTATTACGACTTCCAAGTACACCGGCCGCACGTTTCCGTCGACGAGTCCGGAGTCCGGAGTCTGGACTGGCCGACTACCCGGATCTCCCATGCCCGCCCACCCGGCGCCGACAGCGACGTTGTCTTGGTTCGTGGGATCGAACCGAACATGCGCTGGCGGGCGTTTTGCGCCGAGCTGCTCGCGTCGGCGACCGAACTCGGCGTCAAACGCATCGTGACGCTCGGTGCGCTGTTGGCCGACGTCCCGCACACCCGGCCGGTCCCGGTCACCGTGTCGACCAGCGACGGATCGCTCGCCAAGTCCATGGGCTTGGAAGCGTCTCGTTACCAGGGACCAACCGGCATCGTGGGTGTGTTGCAGGACGCCGCGACCCGCGGTGGTCTCGCCGCGACGACCCTCTGGGCTGCGGTGCCCCATTACGTGGCCCAATCCCCCTGCCCGAAGGCCACGCTGGTGCTGCTACGCCGCATCGAGGATCTGCTCAACGTTCCGGTGCCGCTCGGCGACCTCCCGGACGAAGCCCGCGCCTGGCAGCACGGCGTGGAAGAGCTCGCTACCGAGGACCCGGAAATCGCCGACTATGTGCGGCGCCTGGAGCAGGCGCGGGACACCACCGACCTGCCCGAGGCATCCGGCGAGCACATCGCCCGCGAGTTCGAGCGCTACCTTCGCCGCCGCGACGAGTAACCCCCCCTCTCGTCGGGATGGTCATTTGGCGAGGGAAATGCCGAGCAAGGCGTCGACGAGGGCACCGGCCAGTCCGGGCGCATCGGGGTCGGAACCTTCGCCGGCGAGGGCCCGCCGGGCCCACCGGTCGACAACGGCGAGCGCGCCGGGGGTGTCCAGGTCGTCGGCCAGATGCGAACGAACCGCGGCCAGCAAGGGACGAGCGTCGGGCCCGGCGTCGAGGGCGACTGCCTGTCGCCACCGGGCGAGGCGGTCTTCGGCCCCCGCGAGGGCAGCTGCCGTCCAATCCCGGTCGCTGCGGTAGTGGTCGGCCAGCAACGCGAGCCGGGCCGCTGCAGGCTCCACGCCGCCGGCGCGCAGCGCCGAGACGAAGACCAGGTTGCCCTGCGACTTGGCCATCTTCTCGCCGTCCAGGCCGACCATCCCGGCGTGGACATATGTCTGGGCGAAAGGCCACCGGCCGGTGGCGACATGGGCCGCCGACGCTGACATCTCGTGGTGCGGAAACACCAGGTCGCTGCCACCACCCTGTATTTCGAACCCGTCGCCAAGCTCGGCCAAGGCGATCGCCGCGCACTCGACATGCCAACCGGGTCGGCCCGGCCCGAACGGGCTGTCCCACCCGGGTTCGTCAGCCCGTTGCCGTGACCACAGCAGGCAGTCCAAAGGATCCTTCTTGCCCCGTCGGCCGGGGTCACCGCCATGTTCGGCGAACAGCTCGACCATCTCCGACCGCGGCAGTCCGGACAGCTCGCCGAAACGCACGTCTGCGGCAACGGGGAAGTAGAGATCGCCGTCCACCTCATAGACGGCCCCGGCAGATTGGAGGCGTCCGATCAGTTCGATCACGAGCGGTATGGCCTCGACCACGCCGACATACCGCTCCGGCGGGAGTACCCGCAGCCAGGTCATGTCGTCGCGGAACAGTTGGGTCTGCTCCTCCGCCAGCTCCGCCCAATCCCGGCCAAGGTGGGCAGCACGTTCGAGCAGGGGATCGTCGATGTCGGTCACATTCTGCACGTACCGGACGTGCAACTCGCCGTCGCGAAGCGACCTGTACATCACGTCAAAGGCCAGGTAGGTCGCCGCGTGACCAAGGTGGGTCGCGTCATATGGCGTGATGCCGCACACGTACATCCGGACAGTAGAGCCGGCCGCAGCGCGCCGACGGCGGCCCGACGCGGTGTCGTGGACTTCGACGGATGGGCCATGCCCTGCAAGCACTGGCAGGCCAGCGCTGGGCCACGAGCGCATGGCCGGAGCCTATCTGCCGCCCGAGGTCAGAACGGTGGCCACGGAATCGGTGGCCACACGGGGTTTGGACGTGGAAGGCGACCGACTCGAAGCAGGTCCTCCACCCTCGCGCCTGTTGCGTCGATCTCCTCGGCGCTGAGCAGGTCACCGAGCCGCACACCCAGCTCGCCGTCGAGAGCGCCCAGCAGCGTCCGGAGTGTTCTCCGCTCATCGTCCGTCAGCGGCCGGCCGCCCCAGCCCCACAGAACCGTCCGCAGCTTCGGCTCCGGGTGGAAGCAGACCCCGTGATCGACGCCATGCACGGCTCCGGACCCATCCACGAGCACGTGCCCGCCCTTCCGATCGGCGTTGTTGACGACGACGTCGAATAGAGCCATCCGACGCAGTCGTGGATCATCCGCATGGGTGAGCACGACCGGCTCGCCCATGCCGTCCACGGCGTCGAGGACGCGCATCCAGCCGGCGGGAATCCGGTCGGGCGGCACGACGTGCACCAACGCGGTTCCGTCTCGGTCCACCCACAGCTGGCACATCCCTGGCCCGAACGGCCCGTCTCGAAAGACAGTCGGCGGCACGACATGCCAGCCCGCGGCTTCAGATACCAGGAATGCGGCGACCTCGCGCCGTCCCAGCGTGCCGTCCGGGAAGTCCCACAACGGCCGCTCCCCCGCGATCGGTTTGTAGACGCACCGCATCTGCTCCATGTCACCGCCAACGTCGCCGGTGTTCGGCCGGACGATCGTGCACAGCAGGGTCGCGTTTGTGGCGTCGACTAGGCGGCCATCAACGGCCAGCTCGCCGTCGCTGAGTGGAGCCAGCACCGGGTCGGTCACGGCCTCAGCTCCGGCGCCGGTGGCCGTTCTGGCGTGGGCAGATGTGCCCGTGGGGCTCGAGAGGAAGTCCGCACAGCGGACAGGGTGGCCGCCCGGCAGCGACAAGCGCCCGGGCCCGCCGGGCGAACGCGCGGGCCGACGTCGCGCTGATCCGGACCACCAGCAGGTCGCGATCGTCGGGAGGCGCGGCATCCTCGGCGCGGGCCTCGACCTGTCCCTCGTCCTCGTCCTGGCCAGCCTCGGCCAGCGCGAAGGCCTCGATCACGACCCGGCCGTCTGCACCGTCCCAGGCGAGAGTCAGCGTCCCTACCCGGAATTCCTCCACGATCGGCTGCTCGAGCGGTTCGAGATCCTCGTCGACGGCGAAGGCGGCGCTGTCGGTGTCACCACCGCTGGCAGTGCTGGTGCGCCGGAGCACCTCGTCGAGCAGTGCGTCGACTCGCTCGGCAAGCAGCGCGACCTGCTCCTTCTCGACCACGACACTGGCGAGCTGCGCGGCGTCGCGGGCCTGCAGGAAGAACGTCCGCTGACCCGGCTCCCCAACCGTGCCCGCCACGAACCGCTGCGGCGGATCGAACGAGAAGACCTGTCGCGGCACGTTCCGACCCTATGACCCTTCCGGCGCGGGAGTTGATCACATCATCGGCGAGATACCCCGGCGACGCAGTCCAGGTCACCTGCACCGACTCGCCGCTGGAGGTAACCGCAGAACGTCGCATCCCTCGTCTTGCGAAGTTTCGCCAGATTTCTATGGTTTCTGCGAGGAGAGGTCTAGCTCATGGAGCAAACATCAGCTAGGCATGTCACGAATACGTATCATGGAACAAGGGGACAGGGTCATCGATGGGGCACCTCGGTAGGCGGTTGGCCGCAGGCGTGGTCGCTGTGGGCACGTGCGCCCTGACCTGGGCCGCACCCGCCGCCGCCGCTACCCAGACGCCCACTCCGACGCCCACCACGACATCCCCGTCGCCCGAACCTTCGCCGACCCCGCCGCCGGAACCCCCGCCTCCGTCAGAGGAACCCTCCCCAAGCCCACCTCCCCCATCGTCGACTCCCACAGCGCCGCCCCCGGCGCCGACTCCGGCAGATCCTGCCGAGCCGAATCCGGTGCCGAACCAGCCGCTGCCACCATCGGTTCCCGTCATACCGAAATCGGTCGCCGACGGGTCGGCCAATCCGTCCGCTGCCGCGTTGCTTGCGCGCGCCCACGACGTGATGTCTGCGCACTCCATGGCTGTCGCCGATGCCGAAACAGCGCTGAAGGACGCCCTCGCGGATCTCGCGGCCGCCGAGGCGGCCCTCAGCAAGGCCGAGGCGGAAGCCGAAGCAGCGCGCATGGCGCTGTCGAGGGCTCGCACGGCCCTGGCCATCGCCATCGCGGAGGAGAAGCGGGTCCGCCAAGAGCTGGTGGACGTCCTCGCCGTCATCGCCGATATCCGGGACGACCTTGGCGCCGTTGCCCGGGATGCCTACCGCGGCAGATCACTCGCGACGCTGTCCGTGGTTCTTGACGCCAACACACCCGACGAATACGCCGACAGTTATGTCGGTGCCCGCACGGTTCTGCGGGCAGGCGACTCCCTGCTGGGTGAGCTGGCGGTGCAACGAGCCGATCTGGTCAACACCCGCGAGCGGCTGGCCGCCATCCGCGAGAAGAAGGCGGACCTCGCCGCCAAAGCGGCCGAGGCTCTCCAGGCTCGCGAGTCCGCAGTCAAGGCTGCGGCACAGGCGCGACACGAGCTCGCCCAAGCCGCCCAGAACCGGGCCAGCGCACTCGAGGCGGCCGAGAGGGAACGAGAGCGCGATTACCAGCGCTACCGCGAGTACCTCGCCGAGTCCCAGGCGCTCCAGCCGGTGATCGTCGACCTGTCCAGCCTGCTCGTCGAGTCCGAGATGACGCTCTTCGGAACGGGCAGCTTCGTCCGTCCCGGCAGCGGGATCGTTACCTCCGACTTCGGCATCCGCCGGCACCCGATCACCGGAGTCGTAAAGCTGCACACCGGCATCGATCTCGCGCCCGGTGACGGTTATGTGTACGCGGCGGACGCGGGCACCGTAGTCAAGGCCGAATGGAACCGCGCCTACGGCAACATGACGGTGATCGACCACGGCAACGGCGTCACCACGCTGTACGGACACCAGGCGAGCATCTCAGTTCAGGTAGGCGACCAGGTGATGAAAGGCGCCCGCATCGGCGTCGTCGGTTCGACCGGGTACTCCACCGGACCGCACCTGCATTTCGAGATCCGCCAAGATGGCGAGCCGGTGGATCCGTGGCCGCTGATCTCCGGCGCACCGCTGCCGAACCTCGTGCGCTGACCCGGGCCTAGGAGACCGCTGAATAACTGAGTGTCGGTGCCGGGCCGGTGGCGGTTGGGCCGGGAGGCTTGGTTCGTGCTGGGTGTCGCGGTCGTTGATCGTGAGTTGTTGGACGCGGAGTCGTTGGTGCGGCATCTGGTGCCGGCCG
>JBKPAG010000026.1:0-28744 GCA_046726315.1 Actinomycetota bacterium
CTGCGTGATCGAACCCGGTGCGATCGTCTCGGACTGGTCCACCCTCGGCCACCACTGCCGCGTCACCGCTGGTGCCGTACTCGTACAACGCTCGGAGTTCCCCGACCGATCCTTGATCTCGGGCTGCCTGGCGGAACGCACGGGCGAGACAAGTCCGCCGCTCGCCCGGCCGACCTGGGCGCTCACCCACGACGAGGTCGCCACCATCACGCGCGTCGGCCGCTGACCTCGCCAGGTGTGCGGTCATCCACCGCGGCCATCTTCGCGTCATTCGTCGGTGGAGGTCATCGCCAGCCCCTCCTTGATCGCCAGCGTCACCGGCGTCCTCTCCGCGACACTCTCGAGCTTCGCGCGGTCCGAGTCGTCGAGATCACATCAGCCGCACCTGGCGCTCGATCGAGTTGATCCCTCCTCCTCGTTCCGGCAGGCGTTGGCATCGACCTCGATGCGTTGACGAGGGATCGCCGGCGACAAGACGTGGTCGCCTAGCCGGGGCGGCCATGCGACCCGGGTGAAGCGTGATCAGGGGAGGAGTAGGCCCCAGTAGAAAGCCCATGGCAGGAACACGACGCCGGCGGTAAGCAGCAGTCCGAGCCGTACGCGTTCGCCTCGCGGAACAGTTGCGGCGGCGCGGCGCCATGCCGCCGCGGTCGCGATGGCGGCGGCGACGGCGGCCACGGCAAGCCCATGCAGGGCGAGCCATGGCAGGGGCCTGCCGGCGAGGATGGCCCCGGGGCCTGCTGACCTTCCGGCGGCCATCAGGTAGAAGAGGTAGCACAGGAGGCCGATCGCGGCTGCGAATCCCGCTCCTGCGAGCAGGCGAGCCCATCGGCTCACCGGGTGCAGCCTCCGCCCGCGCAGCCGTCGCCCCAGGGCCACGATCGGGTACGCGGTGAACGCCACGACGAGCAGCATGAACAGGGCGAGCTGCATCCAGGCCGACTCCCACGACGCAGAGCGCGGTGCCTCGCTGCTCGGGTAGTCCTGCGTGGGCGGTGTCGGGGCGTCGGCGTTGGGGAGGTGTCCGCTGGTCACGTCATGGACCCACGAGCCGACCAGTGCTCGGCGCCAATACCGGCACCACCAGCTACCACCTGCGCCAGCTGGAGAAGTACGGCTTCATCGAGGAGATCCCCGACCGATCCACCGGCCGGGAACGCTGGTGGCGCAGCGTCGCCAGCCCGCGCGACATCCGCATGCCCGCCCCGGAGACACTGGCACCCGAGGACCGGCCCGTGCTCGCCGAGTTGCTGCGCCTCGGGCACGCCGAGGACATGGAGTTGCTCGCCAGATTGCCCGCGGCGTACGAACGGGATCGAGCTTGGGCGATGCTCTCGCGTGGGTTCACCCACATGACCGCACAAGGCCTGGCCGAGTTCTTTGAAGCCTACATTCGGCTCCTGCAGCAACACGGCCACCGCCCCGAGGACGCACCCCGGGACGCCCGCCCCGTCAACATCCGCCTCTTCACCCCCGCCGCCGACGAAGACTGACCCACCCGACGGCACACTTCTGAGCCCACGAACAACCACGAATCATGGCTCGCGCACCACGCCTTCCTCGCCGCTGATCGGATCGCCTTCGCGGTCGAACCCGCAGCATGTCGGTTCGCGCAGCATGTCGGCGCTCGCCTGGCCGGTGGGCCCGACGCCGCTCTCGATCAGCCGGCCGACATTGGTGCGATCACCAGGTCATCGGGGTATGGGGCCAGCCTCTAGCGGATCATGCGCTGCCGAGATACCGCTGCTGCTCAGCCCAGCATTCGGTCGAGTGTGAACGCTGCGGAGATCAGCGCCAGATGGGTGAAGGCTTGGGGGAAGTTGCCGAGTTGCTCGCCGGTCGGACCGATCTGCTCTGAGTACAGCCCCAGGTGGTTGGCATAGGTGAGCATCTTCTCGTAGGCCAGCCGGGACTCGTCGAGGCGATCGGCCCGGGCCAGTGCCTCGACCCACCAGAACGAGCACATGGAGAAGGTGCCTTCGTCGACGTCGAGCCCGTCGGGTGCGGCCTTGGGGTTGTAGCGGTAGACCAGGGAGTCGGACACCAGCTCGTGGCGCACGGCGTCCAGGGTGGTTAGCCAGCGAGGGTCGCGTGGGGCGATGAACTTCACCAGCGGCATGAGCAGCACGGCGGCGTCGAGCACGTCGGTGTCGTAGTGCTGCACGAACGCCTGTCGTGCTTGGTGCCAGCCCCGCGCCATGATCTGGCGGTACACGCGGTCGCGCTGCGCTTCCCAACGTACGGCGTCGTAGGGCAGCCCGCGTTGACGGCCGACCCGGATCGCCCGCTCGAACGCCACCCAGGACATGAGCCGGGAGTAGGTGAAATGCTGCCGCGCGCCGCGGGTTTCCCAGATGCCCTCGTCGGCCTGATCCCAGTGGTCGCATAGCCAGTCGATGATCCGCGACAAGTCCTCCCATGCCTCGTGGTAGATCGGCTCGCCGTACTTGTTGTACAGGTACACCGAATCCATCAGCTCGCCGTAGATGTCCAGCTGGAGCTGCCGGGTGGCGTCGTTGCCGATGCGCACCGGATGCGAGCCGCGGTAGCCCTCGAAGTGGGTCAGCTCCGTCTCGGGCAGCTCGGCGCGCCCGTCGATTCCATACATGATCTGCAGCGGGCCGAGTGCTCGCGAGTGTTGCTCCCGGAACCGGTCGGTCAGCCATCCCATAAAGGCGCCCGCCTCGTCGGTGAAGCCCAAGCGCAGCAACCCGAACAGCGAGAAGGCGGCGTCGCGGATCCAGGTGTAGCGGTAGTCCCAGTTGCGGGAGCCGCCCAGGTATTCGGGCAAGGAGGTCGTGGGGGCAGCGACGATGGCGCCGGTGGGGGCGTAGGTCAGCAGCTTCAGGGTCAGGGCCGAGCGGTGCACCATCTCCCGCCAGCGACCCGAATAGCGGGAGCGCCCGAGCCACCCGCGCCAGAAGGCGATGGTGGCCTCATAGGACCTACGGCCGGCGTCCGCAGCGACCGGACGCGGCGTCTCACCAGCCTCGACCGGTTCGAGCACGAAGGTGAGCGTGTCGCCGGCCTCGAGACAGAACCTCGCCTGCACCCCCTGCTCGGAGCGCGGCAGCGGCAGCGGCGAGCACAGCCCGAGCGAGAGCTGCGGGCTGTCGAACACCACGCCGTACTCGTACGGGCGCACCTGGTGAGCCACGCGGGCGTAGTCGAAGCGCGGCTCCACCTCCATGGCGAGGTTCAGCTGGCCGCGGACACCAACCACCCGCCGCACCAGGGTGTGCGCATGGCCGGGTGCGCCGACCACCGGCATGAAGTCCTCCACCTCGGCCACGCCCTCCGGTGACAGAAACCGGGTGACCAGCACGTTGGTGTCGGGCAGGTACAGCTGGCGCGACGTCCACCCGCGCCCCGTGGGGGACAGCGACCAATGCCCGCCGCGGCGGGCGTCCAGGATCGCCCCGAACACGCTCGGCGCGTCGAACCGCGGGCAGCAATACCAATCGATCGTCCCCTCGGTGCCCACCAGCGCCACCGTGTGCAGGTTGCCGATCACCCCGTGCTCAGCGATCGGCAGATAGCCGCCCCCCGACGGGCGACCCTGCGCCGCCAGGCCGGCGAACGACACACCCGTCATCGACCACCAACTCGCCTCGACCGCTCAGCCTAATCGGCGACGTTAGGCAACCTCGCCCGTGTCGCCGCGGGTAGCCGATCGAAAGCCGCTGATGTGCCGACGAGATACATCTCGTATCGTCCCAGATGCGAGGTGGTGCCGCCGAGCGATTTCGGCGTCGCAGGCGAGCTTCGTCGGTTGTCGCGGTCATGCCGTAAGCCGCAAGCCGAGTTCCGCCGTTATCCGCCTGCCAAACCCGGGCAGGTCTATCACCCTGGCCAGGCGCTGCCTGGGTGTTGCACAAGCAGCGAGGCAGCGACGGCGACGAGTTCGCCGTTGCCCGAGGCCTGACGCCCGTCGGGCAGGACCGGCGTGTCCTCGAGCCCGGTCCGGATCCCGTGCCCCCGCGGCACAGCCCGCCTGTTGACCGCCCAGGACGCCACGCCGTCGCCATGATGGACCTGTTCGAGCTGCACGTCCGCCTCGGCGAGCAGCCGCTCCATGGCCGCCGCATGCTCCACCGCTTCATCGGGGTCGGCGTCCAGCGGCTCCACCAGCACCCGCACGCAGCGACTGGCGATTCCCGCGGCTACGAAGGCGCGCGCGTCATCGAGCGACAGCAGGCCGGCCTCCAAACCGACGGCCCGTGCGACCAGCAGCTCGCATAGATCCAGGATCCCCGCCTCGCCCTGGTTGACCGTGACCAGCTCTGGCAGCTCGGTCCAAGCCGCGACCAGCGCATACCGGCGCCCCGGGTCGGGCTCGATGCCAGCAGAGGTGCTCAGCGAGATCGGGATGCCTGGGCAGGCGGCCCGGACGGCGCGCAGGGCCGCGGCGCAGGGTGCCGCTTCGAAGGTCTGTTGGCCGCTGTCGTCGTAGGGATGCAGATGTAGGGACCGGGCACCGGCGTCGATAGCCGCGCGCGCCTCGGCGGCCAGCTCGTCCGGGGTGCGCGGGAGCGCGGGGTGCACCCGATCACCGTTGAGCGCCGCCTGCAACAGGGCAACGGGCCGGGCCGCTCTGGACTCGCCTGACGCCCCGCTGAGGGGCTGCTCCGTGCTCACTCCGTCGATGTCCGTGGTGTCAGTCTCATGGCCGTGGCTCCCCGCTGTCGCGGGCGACGCTGCGGGCCCGGCGCCCAGAGTCGTCGAGGCCCCAACCTACGATCCGTTCGGGATAGATGCGGATGCGTGGCTCGGGGTCACCGATCGCTTCGGCATGGCCGCGGATCTCTACGCCACGGGGCCGGAATGGCGGCAGTACGTCGTCGATCACGATTGCGGCGCGGCCGGTGCGGGCGACGTCGCGGAACTTCTTGGTGGCGGTGAAGTTGTGCCCCGTGACCTCGACAACCCCGCTGTCGGGTCGACGCTCCACATGCCAACCGGGGTGATGTGGTGTGTGCCGTCGGGGCCGACGAGGGGGTCAGCGGCACAAAGCTCAACCCCATCCCCAGGCCGAGCAGCATGATCGGGCCGGCCACGTCGACGTGGTAGCTCCCGTCGATGTGGATGCGGGCAAGCAGCATCAGACTGACCCCAGCCAGCGCTAGCCCGCCAGCCAACAGGCGTCTCGGGCCAACCCGGCTGATGAGCGTGGGGGCTAGCCGGGTCCCAGCAAACACCCGACAGCGCCAGCGGCAGGGTCGCGAGTCCAGCCTGGATGGCTGAGAACCCCAGGATCTGCTGCAGGTACAGGGTGAGGAAGAAGATGGGCGACGCGATGATCGCGGCGCTGCCCAGCAGCGCCACCGCATCGGCTGCGACCAGGCTGCGGTGGCGGAAGATGCTCAGGGGAACCAGAGGGGCGGGGTGGTAGGCCTCGATCGGCAAAAACGCGCCGAGCAGAACCACAGCGGCCAGGAAGGTACCGAGAGTCAAGGGGGCCGTCCAGCCGCGCTCGGGTACCTGGCTGGTGGAGTACACAAGGGCGGTCAGACCGGCGGTGATCGTACTGGCGCCAGCGACGTCGATGCGAGCGCGCAGCTGCGCGGGATACGCGGGGACCAGGCGTGGTGTGGCCGCCAGTATCAGGGCGCCGACCGGCACGTTGACGAACAGCACCCACCGCCAGCTGAGGTACCGGGTGAGCAGCCCGCCGGCCAGCATGCCGACGGCGCCGCCGCTGGCGAGTACCGCGCTCCACACCCCCAACGCGCGGTTGCGCTCAGGGCCTTCGGCGAACGTCGTGGTGAGGATCGACAGCCCGGCCGGCCCGGCCAGAGCCGCGCCCAACCCCTGTAGGGCGCGTGCACCGATCAGCACACTTCCCGCTGGGGCCAGCCCGCCGAGGAAGGAAGCCAGGGTGAAGGCCGCCACACCGGTCAGAAAGACCCGCCGGCGGCCCACACGGTCGGCGAGGCGGCCGCCGAGCAAATAAGAAGCCGCCGTAGCCCACGGCGTAGGCGTTGACCACCCACTGCAGGCCGTTGGGGGTCATCTGGAAGGCCTGCTGGATGGTGGGCAGGGCGACGTTGGTGATGGTGAGGTCGAGGATGAGCATGAGCCCGGTGCCGGCTATGACCAGCAGCGTCAGGTGCGGCCATGCGGGCCCGCCGCAGCGGGTTCGTCTTCCAGCAGTTCTTCCTCGCCCCCGGAGTCACCGCGTTGGACAACGTGGCCGACGGGCTGCTCTACACCGGACTGCCGCTACGCAGGCGGCGCGCGCGAGCCCGGCAGACCGCCGCTACTGCTCGCCGACGAACCCACCGGGCGCTGGACTCAGCCTCCGGGGCCGCCGTGCTCAAGCTGCTACACGAGCTGCGCGACGCCGGCACCACGATCGTGGTCATCACCCACGACCACACCATCGCGGCCGAGCTGCCGGCGCCAGGTGCACATCCTCGACGGCCGGATCGAATCCGACGAGAGGACCGAACAGGCATGAGCGCGCCTACACCAGCCCCCGCCCGGCTTCGACCACGCGACACCCTACGGGTGGCGTACTCCGGGCTGCGTACCCGACCGCTGCGGGCGGTGCTCTCCGCGTTGGGCATCGCCGTCGGCATCGCGGCGATGGTTGCTGTGGTCGGCATCTCGGCCAGCAGCCGCGAACAGATCAACCAACAGCTGCGCGAACTGGGCACCAATCTGCTCACCGTCACCGCGGGAATAGCTGTTCGGCGGACAGGCCAAGCTCCCCGAAGACAGCGTCGACATGGTCGCCCGAATCGGGCCGGTGACCGCGGTCAGCGCAATCGGCTCCGTTGAGGACGCCGCGGTTTACCGCAACGACGAGATTGACCAGGACCAGACCAACGGGCTTGCTGTGAACGCTGCCCGGACCGACCTGATCGACACCGTCAGCGGCACCATCGCATCCGGCCGCTGGCTTGACGATGCCCTGGCCTCATACCCCACTGTGGTAATCGGCGCCACCACGGCCGACCGGCTGGGCATCTCCCAGACCGACGGCAGCGTCGCGGTATGGCTTGGCGACCAGTGGTTCACCGTCGTGGGCATCCTGGAACCTGTACCGCTCGCGCCCGAACTGGACTCGTCTGCCCTGGTCGGCTGGCCTGTAGCTGCCGACCTGCTCGGCTTCGACGGCTCTCCGACGACCATCTACGAGCGGTCGGACGAGGCGGCCGTCGCTGACGTGCGTGGTGTGCTACCAGCCGCCGTCAACCCAGCGCACCCGGAGGAGGTGGCCGTCAGCCGGCGCCAACACAATGGTCATCGCAGTCCTCGAACGTCGCACCGAAATCGGGCTACGGCGGGCCCTGGGCGCAACCCGGGCCCACATACGCCGGCAATTCTTGGGTGAGTCGGTGCTACTCGCCGGCCTTGGTGGGATTGCGGGGTGCTGTTCTCGGCGGTGCCGCGACTGCAGCGTTCGCGACCAGCCGCGACTGGCCCGTCGCGCTACCCGCCTGGGTAATCGGCGGCGCGGCCGCCGCGACCATCCTCGTGGGCGCTATCGCGGTGCCTACCCCGCCGCGCGAGCGGCCCGCATGTCACCCACCGCCGCCATCTCCACCGTGTAGACCGATCACTCCGACCCGTCCCGCGACAGCTTGGCTGCTGCTCCGACAGTGTTCACGTCGTGCGCCAGGACCTGTTGTGCCGCGGCGAGCCGGTGAAGGGGATTTAGGGCACGTCCGGCGGTGTCGGGAATCTTGGAGTCTTACGTAGCGGACGCAGCGTGTACCGCTGCAGCGGGAACAGCGTGCCCCAGACCGCGAGGAACACGACCGCTGCCGCGGATACCACCGCCACCGCGGGTGCGTCGGCTGCCTGGGTGACGAGGACGGTGATGGTCGCCGCTAGCGCCGCATCAACGGTCGCCACGACGGTCGGAGTGTTGACAAGGAAATGCACCCACAGCCGCCACACGCCAGGGTGATCGAGCATGTAGGTCGTCACCACGCTCCGCTCGTCGTCGTGGTGGCCGGTGGTGAAGTACGGCTCCAGGCCGGGCGCCATCGTCAGGTAGGCGTGGCGGAGCCGGTTCATGGCCACCACGAGCTGGAACTCCTCGGTGTTGATCTGCACCAGGCGCACGTAGGTGGCGACGCCCAGCAGCAGGACAACCGGCAGCAGCACCAACGCGACGGTGGTGGTGTGCGAGCCGAAGCTGGTCGCGTCGGCCAGCAGCGCGAGCGCGATGATCGAGGCGGACAGCACTGTGAGAAAGACGGTGGCACGGCTCATTGCTTCGTTCCAGATCAACGACCGCGTCGCAATCAGGCTCCAATGCTCGGTGGCAAGGATTGCAGCCGCGTCCGGCCCGAACGGGCGATCCCTGACCACGGCCGTTGCGGCCATGTTCACACCGCCATCGGTGTCGTCTGGCGCGCCGCGTGACGGTGCGGTGTTTGTGGTGTCCTCGGTGGCGTCCATCGTCGATCTCCCCTAACTTGACCACCAGATGATCATCGAGCGGCCGCTCGCATGTTGTCGGCCAGCATCACCAACCCGCCGCTCCCAACTGGTACGGCTCACCAAGACCGGTAGGGCGAGCCACGCAGCAGTCGACGCTGGTCAGGCGGCCTGAGCGAACCCTTCCCGGACCTAGACGGCTCGTCGTCGCTGCCCCCTTGACTTGTTCGTGGCATGAAATGACGTCAATCGACACGTGTGCTGGTGGGGCTGGTGGGGGACGCGGTGGGGCATAGTCACACCCATGGGGACAAGCTGCTCGCGCGCCGCCGCCCTCGCGTCCGCCAGCAGCGCGAGCGCGATGATCGAGTCGGATCAAGGCGTTAAACACCGTTGAGCGGCCATATACCCTCTTGTCCTCGTTATTGTATCGATTGGGGATGCCGTGAAGCGCTCTGATCGTCGCCCCATTGACGCTCACGCGGCTCCACTCGATTCCTGTGTTGGCGCTGACTGTGAGCGGCGATTGCGTACCAGGGTCAATAGCCAAGCGATTACCGCCGCCACGAACATGGTAAGCAAGCTCACAGGGATGGACTGGCTGGCAATCCAGGCCACCCAAGTCGCGACGATGATCATGGTGGCCAACAGCGGATACCAAAGCCAATTCTTGCGCGCCAATCTAAAGATTAGCAAGGCTGTCAACAAGAGGACCAACAAGACGCCGACGGTTCGAAGCGTCGGGGCCATTGACTGAGCCAGAAGGCCCGCGCCACTCTCAGGCAGAGCAAACGCGACGACCGAATCGCCGATGTCGGTCCCCAGGCGGCCATGCCCCCCGGCGGCGATGACAACGAATTGCCGGCCGTTCTCCCCCAAGCGGTAGGACATTGGCGTCGCCTGACCGCCGGCCGGCAGCCGTCCTTTCCACACCTCCTTGCCGGTTTCCAGGTCGAAAGCCCGCAGATAGTTATCCATCGCCGCGCCGATGAACACGAGTCCGCCTTGTGTCACGATTGGCCCACCAAGGCTGGGAGTGCCCCATGTGATCGGGAGCGGAACGGGAGCGAGATCCCGGATAGTCCCCAGGGGAACTTCCCACTTCACCTCGCCGGTGGCAGTGTCGACCGCCAGCAGCGTGCCCCAGGGCGGCTTGGTGCAGGGCAGGCCCAGCGGGGATAAGAGCCCGGGAACGCGGAACAGGCCGTAGGGCGTGCCCTGCATTTGGCTGATCGTGGCGTCGTCCGGCACGTCCGGCTTTCCAGCTTTCAGCGTCTCTCGCGGAATGAGGCCGGTGACCGAAGGCAGCCGGCTCATGTTGAGGATCACCCAACCCCGCTGCGGCTCAAATGCGACGCTCCCCCAATTCGTTCCGCCGATCACGCCTGGGTATTGGATCGTCCCTGCCAGGCTCGAAGGTGTGAAGATGCCGTCGTTGCGATAGCGCTCGATCAGTTTCCGGCATTGGCTCCGGTCCCAGGGGCTGAGCCCCCAAGCGTCATCGCTACTGAGGGTGGTTGGCGCCAATGGCTGCGGCCTCGTGGGGAAAGGTTGTGTGGGCCAGCTTTGCTCGCCGGGCACGTCCGACTGGGGCACCGGCCGTTCTTTTACCGGGAAAATAGGTTCACCGGTTTCGCGGTGTAGGAGAAAGAGAAAGCCCATCTTGGTGGCCTGCACGACGGCAGGGATGTCCTTACCATCCTTCCGAACGGTGATTAGGCTGGGCTGTGCGGGCAGATCATAATCCCAGATGTTGTGGTGCACGATCTGATAATGCCAGACCAGCTTGCCGCTGGATCCGCGGAGCGCAACAACGGAGTCAGCGTAGGAATTGCTTCCAAGCCGCTCGCCGCCGTAGTAGTCCGGGCTGGGGCTGCTGGTGGGTACAAAGACGAGGTCTCGAGCGGCATCCACCGACAGTTGAGCCCAGACGTTGGCCGCACCGGTTCGTCGGGCGCTCTCGTACGCCCAGGTTTGGAATGCCGGGTCCGCAGGCTCGCGGGGGATGGGGTCCCACAGCCACCGCAACGCTCCGGTGCGAGTGTCGAAGGCCCGCACAATGCCGCGCTCCAGCGTCGCGGCTCGATTATCCCCGATGGCGGAGCCAACGACGACCAGGTCGCCAATCACAACCGGTGGCGATGTAACACCATACTCTCGGGTGTTTGCCTGATAGGGGCCGAGATCGACGCCGCGTGACAAGTCAACCTGCCCGGCCCGCCCAAAATCAGGGCACGGTGTTCCGTTTGCGGCGTCCAAAGCGATCAGCCGCGCGTCCACGGTGGCGACAAAGATCCGGCGCTCACAAGCCCGCCCCTGGACGGCAGCAGCCGCGCGCCAGTAGGTCACGCCACGGTTGGCGAACTCACCTCGCTCGACCGTGGCGTCAACTCCGGGGTCATGTTTCCAGATCTCGGCGCCGGTCTCTGGGTTGAGCGCGATGACACGGCCATAGACCGTGGCGAGATACAGTACCCCGTCGACTAAAATGGGTGTGGCTTGAAATGTAGTCTCGGGCCGGTCGTCTGACCCGTCAGAGAAGTCACCGGTGTGATATTCCCAGGCCTTCCTCAGATACGCAACGTTGTCGCGGTTGATCTGATTCAGCGGGGTGTACCTGGTGCCCTCCTGATTACGGCCGTATTGCGGCCAGTCCGCAATGCCACCGCTGGATAGGTCAATTCGACTGGTGGCCGTAGCATACCCAAAGATGATTTGCCCCACAATCGCTGCCAGGAAAATGCCGAGGACGAGATATCGATAGCGATACAGGGTCGTCCCATCTCCTCACGCTCTAGTGAACTGTTGGAAGTGAAATGCGTAAACTAACGCGGCGGGGGCATAGGCGCAGGTAGAGGCCACAGTGGTCATTGGCCCGCGTCATTTTTGATCCACGGGTTGTCGGTTCGAGCCCCACGGGGGCCCACCCCTGGAAGGGATGTCGGCCTCGCTGATGCGGGCGCGAACCAGAAGCGAATCGTCAACGAACCATTGACTCGCCCGCGCTGTGCACGAGTGGCTCGAGCGCGTCGGCGCAGTCGGCGGTGATGATCGCCCGGTGATCCTCGAAACCCACAGCGCGCAGCCCGAGCCGACACACTGCGCTCGAACAGGCGAACACTTGCGTCCTCCCGAGGCGACGACGAGCCGCAGCCGCTAGTCCCGCGTGCGCAGGCCCCAGCCGTAAGGGAAGAGCGGGTCATAGTCCGCGTCGCCCACATTGATCGGCACCTGTGCCTCCGTGCGCGGCCAGGTCATCGGCAGCTGTCCGGTGAACGGACGCTGACCGAAGAGCACATCCGCGACGCCCGAGCCCTCACTGCCCGGCAGCCACGACGCCACGAGCGCATCCATCTCGCCAAGCTGGTCGCTGAGCACCTGCGGGCGGCCGGAGACCACCAACACGACGCACGTCTCGATCGCCTGGCACACCGTATCGATAACCGCCCGGTCGGCGGGCTGCAGCGACAGCGACTTCTCCTCCAGTTGCGCTGGGCTGCAGAAGCCACACTCCGGTCCACCCACGTCGCCGAACCCCTCGGCATATGGCGTCTCGCCGACCACCACGACGCCCACGTCCGCACCGGTCATCGGCGCCGAAGCGTCCTCGCTGAACGTCACCATTGCTTGTGGCGCCACCTCGCGGATGCCCTCGAGGATCGTCGTACCCGGAATGATGTCGCCGGATATTCCCTGCCAGGCGATCGTCCAGCCACCGGCCTGGTTGCCGATGTTGTCGGCGTTGCGGCCCGCGACGTAGACGTTGGCGTCCGATGCGAGCGGCAGCACGTTGCCCTCGTTCTTCAGCAACACCTGAGACTCGGCCACGGCCTGCCTGGCGATCGCACGGTGCGCCGCGCTGCCCACCTGGTCGATGTTGTCCGCCGAGGCGAACGGGTGCTCGAAGAGGCCGAGATCGAACTTGGCCTCGAGGATGCGGCTGACCGCGTCGTCGATACGTGCCTGGCTGACCCGTCCGGCGTTGACCTCAGCAAGCAGCAGCTGCTCGAACTGCTGGGCGCTGAAGGGCTCCATGAACATGTCGGTGCCGGCG
Organism: Actinomycetota bacterium; assembly: GCA_046726315.1. Taxonomy (GTDB): domain Bacteria; phylum Actinomycetota; class Actinomycetes; order Jiangellales; family Jiangellaceae; genus JACVRX01. The sequence goes on from JBKPAG010000026.1 coordinate 12,449, forward strand.
TTCACTCCGACACGCACCTTGTATGGGGTGAGCCCGCCGAAGCCGGGGTTGGCCGGGTCAGGAATCTGGTGAATCCCCTCCCAGTCCGAGATGACGAAACCGTGGAAGTGGTACTGACCCTTGAGCACGTCGGTGATCAGCTCCTGGTGTGCGTGCATCTTGATCGGGTCACCCACCCCGTCTTCGATCCAGTCGACGCTGGAGAACGACGGCATGACGCTGCGCACGCCGTGCCGCCTGATCGCTGTTGTATAGGGCGCCAAATCGATCTTCGCGAACTCGTCGCGACTCGTCACCGTGATGCCCTGGTCGATCGTGTAACGCTGCAGGTACCACGGCTGGCCCACATTGGCAGCGGCGGCCGCGTAGTCGTACTCGGTGTCGCCGTCACCCGCATAGTGCTTCGCGGTGGCCAAGACATGGTCGGCTGAGATCGGCGCCCGCCCATAACCCTGCAGGCCGTCAATGATCGTCTCCATGCGGGAGACCAGCGTCGGGTCCTCGCCGAAGCTCTCATACGTGCGGCCCCATCGCTCGTCTCGGGCGACACAAACGCACGGCCCGAAGCTCCACGGGATTCCGGTGGCGCGTACTTCTTCCGCCGTGGCCTCCCCGACCTTCTTCACGAGGGCTGGGTCGCGGGTGGAGCCGAGGCCGATGTTGTGCGGGAAGACCGTGGCGCCGTGGACGTTGCCGTGACCGTGGACGGCGTCGATGCCGTAGATGATGGGGATGCCCAGGCGTGTGTTAAGCGCCTGGCTCTGGAACTCGTTGACCATCTCCACCCAAGCGGCAGGAGTGTTAGGCGTCGGCGTCGAGCCACCTCCGGACAGCACCGATCCCAGTCCCAACTCGGCGATCACCTCTGGGTCATCGGCAACCGCGCCGCGCTCGGCCTGCGTCATCTGACCGATCTTCTCTTCCAGTGTCATCCGGCCGAGCAGGTCGGCGACGCGCCGCTCGACCGCCATGCGTGGGTTGAGGTACAGAGGACCGGCGACGACGGCGGACGCATTGCCGGCTGTACTGGGACCAGCCGAAGTGGGAACGGTGGGCACCAACGACACGATCAGGACGCCGACTCCGATGGAAGCGGTGCGCGAACGGGATCCCATGCTGTCCTCCACAGTGAGGCAATCGGGCAGTCGGTCGTATAAGCCGGCCGCTCTCGTTTCGCTCGGTTGATATCCTTCTCGTCACGGCTTGATAACGTCAAGATGACGACGGCATCCACGTCCTCAAACCAGACGGCCCAACGCCGACCAGTTCTAGGACGGGTCGCTCACCTTCCAGAAGGCCTGCACCCTCGACGTCAACGGAACCCACGCGCCGTCGCGATCCCTGGCAGAGACACCCGGCACGCGTTTACGAGTGACGCCCTGGATGCCGTGTGCGGAGTTGTCCGGTGCAGCGCGGTAACCGCCCGCTTCACTATGAGCGAAGACACCGTGACCAGTCGGAGTGGGCTCTCGAGCGCCGCCGCGCCGCGCAATAGGGGCAGGGTGACACGCGCAGCGATCATCGCCCACAGAGTTGGCGTCGTGCCCTCGATGGTTGTGGTTCTCGGGCTGTCCGACGAGAATCGTCACGCTCCTTGCGGGAGGGCGCGTGAGATGAGGAAGTTCGCAGCTGCTGTCGTGTTTGTACCAATTGTGCTGACCGCCAGTCCTGGCGTCGCGAGTACGAATTCACTTTGGGGGACGGACGTCTCGGTCCCAAAGAACATAGTGGTAAGCCAGCCGGTGGAGGGCGGCGGTTACCCGGTGCCGCCGGGTCAGACCGCCCCGGATCCGGGCACCTGCCGGGCGGGGCTGTATAACTCGAACTTCTCGGAGTCCTGGATCGCGGTCAAACCCGGCACAGAGGACCTCGTCGGCACGTCGAAGTTCTTCTTCGAGAAGTTCTCCACGTTCTACGACTTCCACCTCGGCTCGTTCACCATCCGGGACGGCACCCCAGTTGCCGCAAATCAGGTGCAGGGTTACGACTGCGTCTCCACCGGCACCCAGGAGATGCCCCCGAGTTGGACCAACAACACCGACCCGAATGTCGACTTCGACACACAGGGCCGTGCCTACCAGGTGACGTTGCCGTTCAACGCGTTCTGGGCGAATCTGCACCCGAATTCGAACATCGCCATCTCGTACAGCGACGACCTCGGGCGGCACTGGGTCACCGGCAACGGCGGCGAGCCCCTCGAGCATGTCCCGAATTGGTCCAGCCTGAGCTTGGGGTTCGTCGAGGACAAGCAGTGGGTGGCGGTCAACCACATCCCGGGCAACCGCTACCAGGACCACGTGTACGCCGCGTGGGCGATCTACAACGGCAGCACCACCAAGATCCGGGTCGCGGTCTCGCGTGATCGCGGGCAGACCTTCTCCAAGGCGGTCACGATCACCAAGCCGAACCAGACCGGGCCGACCAACGAGTTCGTCTACCCGGCGGTGGACGCGGCCGGCAACGTGTACGTGTCGATCGCGTCCGATCACCCGAGCCCGGACCGCAAGACCATCTACGTCGCACGGTCCAGCGACGACGGCGTGACCTGGTCGCAGTTCATGCCGGTTGCGCAGGCTACGGCGATGCCCGGATGCTGCCTGCCCAACACGACGTTCCGCGACGGCATCCTGGAGCACTTCACGGCCAGCCCGGACTACCCCGGCCACCTCTACCTGGTGTGGGAGGACTGGGACGGCAGCCAATTCGACGTCAAGTTCACCCAGTCGGTCGACTTCGGCCGCACCTGGTCCACGCCGATCATGGTCAACGACAACGCGAATCCGACGGCGTCGGATCAGTTCCAGCCCCAGGTGGCGGCTGGCCCGGGCGGAGCGGTCGCGGTCAACTTCTACGACCGCCGTGCACCCTGCCCGGACGATCCGAGCATCCTGCCCGAGGACGTCGGCCGGACGAACTTCTGCATCGACGTGTCGTTGCAGGCGTTCAAGGATGGCGGGAATGGCGCGGCGCGGGTTGGCGGCAACGTACGTGTGTCGGAGTTCACCTGGGATCCGGAGCAGCCAGGTCAGACGATCGACGGCATTGACCAGATGGCCTGCGCTGCGCACAGCGACCCGTGCATGATCCGCTCCTTCATCGGGGACTATTTCGGCCTGGCGATCTCTGAGCAGAACGTCTACACGCTTGCCGTCTCAACCGCCTACCCCTCCGACGTCATTGCCGATGACGGCGGCCCGGTCTACTACCAGCAGCAGGTACTGCAGACGGTCTCGCGCGCAACCCTGGGCATCTAGGACATTCGAGCTGACCATCAGTGGGGCTCGTTCCCAGCGAGCTGCGACGACGGCGTAGAAGTGGGCGGCCGCCTCGAATTCGACGGGCCGGTGCCCACGGCGTCGACAGCAGCGCTACCCGACGACGCTGCCCGAGACGTGCCTATGCGGAAACCGTGGCCACCTGTTGGCGGTACGGCGGCGGGTCAGACGGTTTCGGCATTGGCCCTGCGTGGTCATTTGGCCCGCGTCTCTAATCCGCGCGTTGTGGGTTTGAGCCCCACGGGCCCACCCTCTGACGTGGTGTCGCCGGTCGAGCCTGTAGGTCACGATGGCGTGTCAATCTTGGCGATGCGGGTTCGTAGTTGGGCGATGGGCGCGAAGTGCCCGCCGGTTGCGAGGAGGATCGCGATGAGCCTGTACCTGTTGTCCGTCCGTAGCGTCGAGGGCGAGGTTCGCGAACCGATGAGCGCCGAGTCCTTCACGCAGGTCGGCATCCTGGAGGAGGAGATGAAGTCGGCCGGCGCCTGGGTGTTCTCCGGCCGTTTGCACGAGCCCGACAGCGCCACCGTGGTGCGGGTGTCCGACGGGGAGGTGTTGACCACCGACGGGCCGTTCGTGGAGTCGAAGGAGCACTTGGGCGGCTTCTACATCATCGAGGCGGAGGATCTCGATGCCGCGCTGGGTTGGGCGTCGAAGGTCACCGCAGCCATCAAGGCGCCGATCGAGGTTCGTCCGTTCTGGAACGCCGAGCGCGCCGCGCGCGCCCGCGCGAGTCTGTTCGAGGAATCCGGGGCCTAAGGCGTGCGCGACGTCGCCGCCACACGCAAGCTCGACCAGGCCGAGATCGGCCGGATCTTCCGCGAGGAGTTTGGCCGATCGGTGGCTGCCTTGGTCCGCGCATTCGGCGACATCGACGTCGCCGAGGATGCGGTGCAGGAGGCGTTCGTGGTCGCCCTACGCAGGTGGCCGACCGACGGCCTGCCACCCAACCCGGGCGGCTGGATCACGACGACCGCCCGTAACCGTGCCATCGACCGCCTGCGCCGCGAGGCGCGCGGACGGGAACTGCTCAGCGAGGCGGCGCTGATCTCGGCCGGCAACGACGATCCCGGCGTGCCCGAGGAAGTGGGACCGGTGCAGGATGATCGGCTTCGCCTCATCTTCACCTGCTGCCACCCGGCACTGTCCACAGAAGCGCAGGTGGCGCTCACCCTCCGGCTGCTCGGCGGGCTGTCGACAAGTGAGGTCGCACGATCCTTCCTAGTGACCGAACAGGCGATGGCGCAACGCCTCGCGAGTGCCAAACGCAAGATCAAGACCGCCCGGATCCCCTACCGGATGCCCGAAGACCACGAGTTACCAGATCGCCTGCGGCCCGTGCTGGCGGTCGTCTACCTCATTGAGTCCCGTCGCCCGTCGAGAACGCGACCCGACGGCTCCCTGGTGCTGCTCGGCGAGCAGGACCGCACCCGATGGGATCGGGCCTTGATCGAGGATGGTCAGGCGATCGTCCGCCGCTGCCTTCGCCGCAACCAACCCGGCCCATATCAGCTCCAGGCCGCCATCAACGCCGTACACGCGGAAGCCCCGACCATCGAACAGACCGACTGGCCGCAGATCGTCGCGCTGTACGACCAGCTGCTCGCGGTCGCCCCGACCCCGGTGGTGGCCCTCAACCGCGCCATCGCCATCGGCGAGGTACACGGTTCCGGCTGCCGCGCTGGCGCTGGTGGACAAGCTGGACCTAGACAACTATTACGCGTTCCACGCCAGTCGAGCCGATCTGCTTCGGCGGCTCGGCAGGCCGAGCGAGGCGGCTGATGCCTACGGGCGTGCGGCCGACATGGCACCGACGGAAGCCGAGCGGAACTTCCTCAGGCTCGGTGGCCGCGCCTCGCGCTGAGCGAACCGCGGAGTGCGAGCCGGCGGCCGGCCATCGACCTGGGCCTGTTGGAGGACCGTCCGCCGGGTGAGCACGAGACCACCATGGTGCTGGAGGTGAGTCACGGTGACCGCCACGGCCCGTACGACGTAGTGGTTCGCGCGCCTGTTCGTGCTGCCGCTGGCCGCGACGCGGCGTACGTCATCGCCTTGCCCGCACGTGGTCTACGCCCCCGCGGCCGGGGACGCCGTGCCCACGAGCTGGCAGCGGCCGGCGTCGCAGGCTGCCCGGGCGTCCTGGATGAGCCGACGGGTGTGCTTGAGCGCGGCGATCTGAGCGTCGATCCGAGACTCGACCTGCTCGAGTCGCCAGCGCTCCGATGTGCAGGTTGCTCCGTCGCCGTCGTGGGCCGTGAGCGCATCGACCACTTCGTCGATCGTCAAGCCCAGCTGCTGGAGCTGGCGGGCCAGCCGGACCCGGTCGACGTCTCGCTGGACGAAGGTCCGGTACCCACCGGCGGTACGGGGCGCCGGTCGCAGGACACCGCGACGTTCGTAGAAGCGGATCGCGTCGATCGACACGCCGACAACATCGGCGAACTCGCCGATCTTCATGGGGCTATCGGTCATCGGGTGCACCCCTTTGTTCGTGGCACCAGGATTTCCCGGGTCGCGACCTTGACTCTGGACCATAGTCCAGAGTTTACGGTGCCGGCATGACCAAGCTGCTGTCAATCGCCCCCCAACCCGACGCCCCCATCGCCTGCGACATGAGCGGTGCCCCGGACACTCTCGCGGAGCGACTCGCCGAGTACCGACGCTTGTTCGAGCACGCCCTGATCGACCGCGAGTCCACTGAAACGGCGACCACCTTCCGCTTCGCCACACGCCCAGGAGTGCGCGAGTGGGTGTGCGATCTGGCGAGGCGCGAGGCGGCCTGCTGCTCGTTCCTGGCCTACGAGATCGACCAGGAGGGCGAGGAGATCGTGTGGACAACCACCGGGGGCCTCGGCGCCTCGGAAATGGCCATCCTCGACGAATTCCTCGACGGACCCGGATCGGTCCCCGGCGGTTCGGACGCGATCGCCCAGCGGCTCGAAGACCAGGGCCTCCACGTCATCGTCCCGAACGGTCAGCGTGGACCGGCGCTCGCCCACCGCCAGCCAGCCGAAGCCGGCGACAGCGCGTAGGGAGGCTCCAGAAATCAGATCGGGTCACCCAGCGTCCGCGTCATCACCGCACACCGCGCACCCGCACCGCGGAAGGCCAGTTGCCGCCGTGGCGCGGCCCGACTGACGACGTTGCCGCCTAAGACATAGATCGGCCCACACGTCGACGTCCAGTGACTGAGCCGATCCGCACAAATGCCGAGCTAAACCGTGGACGAGGGTTTGGTGCCCCACAGGCGAGAAACCAGAGCGCACAGGCCGAACCGAATAATCGAGCATCACGCCGTAGCGGTTTTGACATACATACAGAATGTATGTTTGTATGCTGATGGCACTCTGGACTTGGAAGGTGTCCGATGGCAAGCAGCGAGGCGCTCGGAACGATCCGCGAGGTCGACCTTCCGGCGGGCCGCATCCGTTACAGCGAGCGTGGCCAGGGTCCGCCGGTGGTGTTCGTCCACGGCCTGCTGGTCAACGCCGACTTGTGGCGCGCCGTGGTCCCGCAGGTAGCGAATGCAGGCTTGCGGTGTATCGCGCCGGACTGGCCGTTCGGCGCTCACCAGCTGCCCGTCCCCGACGCCGACCTCAGGCCGCCAGGCATTGCCGCTCTGATCGCCGCCTTCCTGGAGCGGCTTGACCTTGCCGACGTCACCGTGGTCGCCAACGACACCGGCGGTGCCATCACCCAGCTGCTCATGACCCGGCATCCCGAGAGGGTCGGCCGCGTGGTGCTCACCTCCTCGGACAGCCTTGAGCGGTTCTTCCCGCCGGTCTTCGCACCGCTCCCCACGCTGGCGCGTCTCCCAGGGGCGGTCTGGGTGCTGACGCAGCTGCTGCGGGTGCGGGCACTGCACCGCCTGCCGTTCACCTTTGGATGGGTGGCAAAGCGGCCCATCCCCCGCGACATGGTGGACTCATACTTGATGCCGAGCCGACACGACGCGGCCGTGCGCCAAGATCTGCGCCGGTTCCTGCGCGGCGTGCACCACCGTTACACCCTGGCTGCCGCGCGGGCACTGCCGCAGTTCACCAGGCCCGTGCTGCTGGCCTGGGCAGCCGAGGACCGGTTGTTCCCGCTCGGGCTGGCCCATCGGCTGGCCGCCCTGCTTCCCCACGCGACCGTCGTGCCCATCCCGGACTCCTACACCTTCGTACCGGAAGACCAGCCGGCGCTGTTGGCCCGGCTGGTCGTCGACTTCGCGTCAGCACATGCCACGACGTAGCCAACAGGAACGCTCACGCACTACGCGAGCCGCGCTGGTCTCCACCGCCCGACGGTTGTTTGCCGAGCGCGGCTACGCGCATGTGCCGGCTGCCGAAATCGTCGGTGCAGCCGGCGTCACCCGCGGCGCGCTGTACCACCACTTCGCCGACAAACACCAGCTCTTCCGGGCCGTGTTCGAGGAACTGGAGGCGGAAGTGACCGCCGAGATCGCTGCCGCCATTGCAGCCGCCCCCGACCGGTCCACCGGCATGGTCGTCGGTCTAGGCCGCTTTCTGGACGTATGCCAGCGACCCGAGGTGGCACAGATCGGCCTTACCGACGCGCCCGCGGTTCTGGGGTGGCAGACCTGGCGAGAGATCGAGGCACAGCACGCCCTTGGCGTGATCACCCACAACCTCCAAGCGGCCGCGCACGACGGGCTGCTCGTCGACGCGCCGATGCCGGCACTCGCACAGTTGGTGCTCAGCGCCGTGATCGAGGCGGCCCTGCTGATCACTCACGCCTCCGACTCCAAGGCCGCCCGGGCCGACGCTGAGCAGGCGCTCCTCGTCCTGCTGTCCGGCATGCTCCGCCAGCCACCCCCGAATGCGACGACCTACCCGCCGGCAGGTGCACCGGACCACTAAGCCAACCACCGGACAATCAGTCTCCAGGAGTGGCGACATGCGCAAACCAATGGCAGCAGCAGGCACCGTAGTCTTCTTCGTGCTGGCGCCCGGAGTCGTCGCCGGGCTGATCCCTTGGTGGATCACCGACTGGCGGGCGGGACACCTGCAACCGTCCTGGGCGTCGTCACTATTGCGGCTGACGGGTGCGCTTCTGCTCGCCGCCGGCGTGATCGTGCTAGTCCACGCGTTTGTGCGCTTCGTCGCCGAGGGCTCCGGCACCCCCGCGCCGATCGCGCCGACTCAGCGGCTGGTCATCGGCGGGCTTTACCAGTACGTCCGCAACCCGATGTACCTGGCGGTCGTGGCGACCATCATCGGGCAAGCCCTCGTGCTGGCCCGGCCGGCGCTGCTGGGGTACGCCGCAGCCGTAGGCGCAGCCATGGTCGCCTTTGTCCACGGCTACGAAGAGCCGACCCTCCTCAGCCGATTCGGCGCGCAGTACCAGGCCTACAGGCGGGCCGTGCCGGCCTGGTGGCCAAGCCGACACCGTTGGCAACCAAGCGCGGACAACAAGCCACAATGTGGCATGTGATCTCTGGGGGGAAACCGTGGGCACTTCCGGTGGTCACTATCTGGACCGCCACTTTGCGTGCTGGCGTCGACACCGGTGAGCACTGTGCAGGCCGCACGGAGATTGATCACTACATTCGCGAGTCACACTACTGTGAATCTACAGATTGAGTTAACGGGGTGGGAGCGTCGCGCCGGAGCGGGAGACGATTTCTTGCAGCGCGGCGACGTGTTTTTCGAACGCGGCGCGTCCGGTGGGGGTGAGCCTGGCTGAGGTGCGGGGTCGTTTGCCGACGAATCCTTTGCGGATCTGCACGTAGCCGGCCTGCTGCAGGGTGGTCAGTTGCTTGGACAGTGCGGAGTCGGACAGTCCGACGGTGTCGCGGATGAATTTGAAGTCTGCCCATTGCGCGGCGGCCAGCAGGGAGACGATTCCCAGCCGGGTGGATGGGTGGATGAGCTCGTCGAACCGGACGCTGCTCATCGTGGCGACCCGGTGCGGTTGGCGAGCATGATCTGGCGCAGCCGCCGCATCAGGATGGGTCCGCCGATGCCCATCGCCAGCCCGCCGACCACGGCGGCCAGGGTGGCCGGGTGGGACATGCCGGCGGCCTGCAGGGTGAAGGTCAACCCGAGGGTGATCCCGATGGTGAGGGCCACAAAGGCCAGGATCGCGGCCACTCCGCGGTGGTCGAGCATCCCGTTGCGCAGTTGGGCGTGGCGCAGCGTGCCGGCCAGGGCGAAGCCGGTGGCTGCCAGGATGCCGAGCACAAACACCGCGACGGTGGTGCCGATCGCCACCGGCGTGTTGGTGTCGACGCCGGCGGCCAGCACCACTACCAGTGCGCCGACGGTCCACCAGTACCAGGTGGGCAGGACGGCCAGGTCGATGACCTGTTGCTGGCGTTGGCGGATCTCGGTGAGCGCCTGGGCGGCTTCCTCGGGGCGGAGTTGCTCGTTCATGACGTGCTCCCTTGCCGGGCAGGACAGTGGTTTCCTGGTTGGAAAGCATATGACAGACTTTCCGGCATGGCAAGTACTTTCCTTGATGGCGGAGCGATGTCGTTCGTCCGTCTGGGAGCAGCGCCGACCCGGGGAGCGCAGCAGGCTGAAACCGCCAGCGCCTCGAAGTCGGTCCCTTGGCTCCCCGCGGCCTGACCGGCCTGCCGGCCGGCGCGGGATGCGTCTCCCGTCATTCTCCATTATTCGTTAGAATACTGTAGCTTGGCGGGGCGTCGGATCAACTGCTAGGGAGGCGGTCTGCACGTGGTCGACGTAACGCCGCTGGTCGACGCAGGACTCGGTAACTCGGCCTACCTGGTTGATCTGGGTGCTGGGCGAGCGCTAGCCGTGGACCCGAGCCGTGACCTGCGGGGGATGCGGGCGGCCGCGCGACGCCGCGGGTTGCAGATCGCGTTCGCGGCGGACACGCACCTGCACGCCGACTTCCTTACCGGCGCAGTAGAGCTGGCCGCCAGCGACGGCGCCCAGGTGCTCGCCTCGGCTGCGGGGAACCGGCAGTTCGGACACACGCCGCTCCGCGACGGTGACGAAGTCGACCTCGGCGGGCTGACGCTGCGAACGCTGTCCACACCTGGGCACACGCATGAGCACGTCGCCTTCGAGCTGCTGGACGGCCCGAGCGTCGTCGGCGTGTTCACCGGGGGGTCGCTGCTGGTCGGTGCGGCGGCGCGCACCGACTTAGTCTCACCAGAGCTCACCGAGCAGCTGGCCCGGGCGCAGTACCGCTCGCTGCGGCGGCTGGCGCTGCTGAGCGACGACGTCGCGGTGTGGCCCACGCACGGTGCGGGCTCGTTCTGCTCCGCGCCGTCGGCAGCGGAGCGGACCTCGACAATCGGCGCTGAGAAGGCCACGAACGCCTTGCTGCGGGCGGCGTCCGAGGACGAGTTCGTCGACGCCCTGCTGACCTCGCTCGGGAGTTTCCCGCCGTACTTTCTCCGCCTCGCGGAGCAGAACCGCCGCGGCCCGGCGCTGGTCGGCGACTCGGCGCAGCTGCCCGCCCTGAGCGTGGAGAACGTTCGCCGGCTGCACGGCACCGGCGCCGAGATCATCGACGTCCGCCCCATCGGCGACTTCGCCATCGGACACATTCCGGGCTCGATCTCGATCCCGCTGCGTCCGGCGTTCGCCACCTGGCTCGGCTGGCTGGTCGAACCCGACATTGGTTTGGTGATCGTCCGGGGGTCCGCTCAGGAACCCGACGAGGTCGTGTGGCAGGCCCTGAAGATCGGCTACGACACCCTCGCCGGCGAGCTGGATGGTGGGATGCGCGCCTGGATAGCGGCCGGCGAGGCGACCAGCCAGATCCCGCTGGTGTCCGCCGAATCCGTCGGCGACGCGGCGGTGCTGGACGTCCGGCAGGCGAGCGAGTTCACGGCTGGCCACATCCCAGGCGCCCACCACGTCGAGCTCGGCGACCTGCCGACCCGAGCTGATGCTGCCCCCGCCGGATCGGCGGTGGTGATGTGCGGGCATGGGGAGCGGGCGATGAGCGCGGCTACTCTGCTGGTCCGCTGCGGGAAGGCCGACTTGGCCGTCATGCCCGGCGGTGCTGACGCCTGGTCTGCGGCGACCGGCCGGCCGCTGCAGGTGGGGGCGTGAGCCCGAGCCCCAGGACCAGCCCAGCGATCACGCCCGCGACTGCGACCCGCCCGGTCAGGCTTGGTCTCCGGCAGAACGCTGCCCAGTTCACGCTGCTCGTCGCGGTCAATGCGCTGGTCGGTGGGATGCTCGGCCAGGAACGCACCGTTCTGCCGTTGCTCGCCGGATCCGAGTTCGGGCTGCGGGCCTACACGGCGGTGCTGACATACATCCTCGCCTTCGGCCTGGCGAAGGCGGCGACGAACTACCTGGCCGGCACCTTCTCCGACCGGTACGGCCGCAAGCCGGTGCTGGTCGCCGGCTGGCTGGTGGCCGTGCCGGTGCCGTTGGTGCTCATCTGGGCGCCGTCCTGGGCCTGGGTCGTGGTGGCGAACGTGCTGCTCGGCGTCAGCCAGGGGCTTACCTGGTCGACGACCGTGATCATGAAGATCGACCTGGTGGGGCCTTCTCGCCGTGGCTTGGCGATGGGCCTGAACGAGGCTGCCGGGTACTCCGCGGTTGCCGCGACTGCTCTGGCCACCGGGTATCTGGCCGACGCTTACGGCCTGCGGCCGGCACCCTTCCTGCTCGGCGTCGCGTTCGCCGCGCTCGGCCTGGGGTTGTCCACCCTCGCGGTGCACGAGACCCGCGAGCACGCCCGAGTCGAGGCCGCCAACCACGTGGCTCGTGCCGTTGGCCGCCACCACAAGCTGCCCGGCGAGCTGAGTGACTGGCAGGTGTTCACCCAGACCAGCTTCCGCGAGCCGGCGTTGTCGTCGGCCAGCCAGGCGGGGCTGGTCAACAACCTCAACGACGGCCTTGCTTGGGGCCTGTTCCCGGTCCTGTTCGCATCCGCCGGACTATCGGTCACTCGGATCGGAGTGCTCGCCGCGCTCTATCCGGCGGTGTGGGGACTGGGCCAGCTGGTCGCCGGTACCCTCTCCGACCGGTGGGGCCGCAAATGGCTCATCACTACCGGCATGTGGATCCAGGCCGTCGGGCTCGCCATGGTCGCCATGACCGACGCCTTCGCCCCCTGGGCGGTCGCGGCGGTTCTCCTCGGCGCCGGCACGGCGATGGTCTACCCAACGCTGCTCGCGTCCGTCGGTGACGTGGCGCACCCAGCGTGGCGGGCGCGCTCGGTCGGCGTCTACCGGTCCTGGCGCGACGGCGGTTTCGCCGTCGGCGCCCTCCTGGCCGGGGTGGTGGCCGACGCGCTCGGAGTGCGTGCCGCCGTCTGGACGGTCGCCGCGCTGACCGCGGCATCCGGGCTCGTCGTTGCGATCCGAATGTATGAGACCCACCCGCGTCTCCACAGGACGGTCGCACGAGAGGAAGACAGCCATGGGTGACCGTGCCGCCAAGGACGCCCTGTACGCAGAGTTCGCCGCCGCCGGCAAGGCGCTGAGCAGCCCCAAACGTCTTGAGCTGATCGACCTGCTGGCCCAGGGCCCTCGCAGCGTCGACGATCTTGCCCAGGCCGCTGACCTGGGGCTCAGCACGTGCTCCGCCCATCTGCAGACATTGCGCTTCGCGGGGCTGGTGGCCACCCGCCGCGACGGTACAAGAATCTTCTACTCCCTGGTCGGGGACGACGTCGCCGCCCTGTACGCAACCCTGCGGTCGGTGGCACAGCGGCACCGGCCGCACACCGAAATCGCCCGCCGCACCTACCTTGGGCCCGATGACATCGAGCAGGTTGATCGCGACGACCTGGTGCGCCGCGCCGCGGACGGGGAGGTCGTCGTGCTGGACGTTCGGCCCGGACCGGAGTACGCCGCCGCCCACCTGCCCGGCGCCGTACACATCCCACTTGACGAGCTCGCGGACCGAATAGACGAGCTACCCGCCGGCCGCGAGGTCATCGCCTACTGCCGGGGCGCCTACTGCGCTCTCGCCCACGACGCCGTCCGGCTACTAACCGCCCACGGCCGGAACGCCCGCCGCGCCACAGACGGCATCCTCGAGTGGCGGGTAGCCGGACTGCCCGTCGAGAACGGAACGTCTAAGCCCGATCGAGACCCGCACCGACTGCGCTGACACGGCGTGACACCGGCGGTTAGCGCAGCCGGGACCGCTACGGGTCGCAAGGCGTGGTGAGTCGTCGATAGGCGGCGTCGGCCGCCATCGTCGCCCTAGATTGGGCGCTGACCGCGACGAGGAAGGGCAATAGAATGGCGGATCTGCGCTTCGACGGCATTCGCGCGATGTTCGTCAACTGCACGCTCAAGCGCTCTCCCGAGCGCAGCCACACCCAGGGCCTGATCGACAGCAGCCGTTCGATCATGGACAAGCACGGGGTGGCGACCGAGCTGGTCCGAGCGGTCGACCATGAAATCGCCACCGGTGTATGGCCGGACATGACCGAGCATGGCTGGGCCACTGACGCGTGGCCGGAGCTGTATCACCGCGTACTCGGCGCGGACATCCTCGTATTGGCTGGGCCGATCTGGCTCGGCGACAACAGCTCGGTGATGAAGAAGGTGATCGAGCGCCTGTACGCGTGCTCGTCGCTGCTCAACGACGAGGGCCAGTACGCCTACTACGGCCGGGTCGGCGGTTGTCTGATCACCGGCAACGAGGACGGCATCAAGCACTGCGCGATGAATGTCCTCTACAGCCTGCAGCACCTCGGGTATACGATCCCGCCGCAGGCCGACGCCGGGTGGATCGGGGAGGCCGGGCCCGGACCGTCCTACCTGGACGAGGGGTCGGGTGGCCCGGACAACGATTTCACCAACCGCAACATGACGTTCATGACCTGGAACCTCATGCACCTGGGCTGGATGCTCAAACAGGCCGGTGGCATCCCTGCCGATGGCAACCAGCGCTCCGAGTGGGATGCCGGCTGCCGGTTCGACTTCGAGAACCCGGAGCACCGGTAAACCTGCCGCGCCGCGCGATCGTGGCGAGCAATGGCTGGCGGAGGAGGGATGGGGGTAACGCGACGCGTTGTTCAAAGGGTGACCATCGACGACGGAAAGCCGAGCGATGTGATGACCGAACGCCGAGGACTCGTCCGGACCGAGCCGAGCCACAAACGGTTGCGAATCCTGCTTGGTGGTCAGGTAGTCGTCGACACCGACGACGCGCTCTACGTGTGGGAGTCCCCGCATTATCCGCAGTACTACGTTCCGATGAAGGACGTCGCCGCCGGGGCACTAACGCCGTCGGGAACCAAGACACGCTCGCCGAGCCGCGGAGCGGCGACCTACTTCACGGTGCACGGCGGCGAAAAGGAGGCGGTCGACGCAGCGTGGACCTTCGTCGACAGCCAAATCGAAGCCCTGCGTGACCGGGTGCGTTTCGACTGGGAAGCGATGGACGCCTGGTTCGAGGAGGACGAGGAGATCTTCGTGCACCCGCGCGACCCCGCGACGAGGGTGCAGATCCTGCCGAGCTCGCGGCACGTGACAGTCGCGGTCGATGGCGTCGTCATCGCCGATTCGACGCGGCCGACGTTCCTGCACGAAACGGGCCTGCCGCGGCGCACGTACATGCCCAAGCTGGACGTGCGGATGGACCTCATGGTCGCTACCGCGAGGGAAACGGGATGCCCGTACAAGGGCACGGCGCGCTATTGGTCGTTGCTGACGCCACACGGTGAGCACACAGATATCGCGTGGAGCTACCCGACGCCGCTGCTAGAATCGGCTGGCATTGCCGGCCTAGTCGCGTTCTACGACAACCGTGTGGACCTCACCATCGACGGCAAGCTGCAGCCGCGACCGGGGCGCTAGCCGGCTCGATCGACCACCTGTTGAGTGCTTCGGTTAGTCAGCGAACGGCGATGACGACGTCCGGGCCGAGCGATCCGGCCGTAACCAACTCACCGACGATCGGATAACCGGGCAGTTCGTCGGCGACGAGGAGCCCACCGGACGTCTAGGCATCGGCGAGGAGCAGCAGCTCGGCTTCGTCTAGGTGCGTGACGAGATGCGGTCGCACCCAGTCGAGGGTTGCGTCGGCTGCCACCGGGGAGGAATCCTGCGGCCAGCGAGTCACAGGCCTCGTCGAGATACGGCACCTTGTTGGCATCGATCGCGGCGGCGACGCCGCTGGCCCTGGCCAGCTTGTACAGATGGCCGAGCAATCCGAACCCGGTGACCGCGTGCCCGAAGACCTCGCCTGTGCGTTTGTGGCGGTTGTTCAACATGCCGGTACCGAGCGGCTTGGTCAATGTCAATGGCAACCCCGCGCGGCCTGTGTCGTTGCGCAAGAGGCGGTCTGGGTCCGCGATCCCCGTCACCGCAAGTCCGTACTTCGGCTCGACGTCGTCGACGCTGTGCCCTCCTGCCAGGTAGCAGTTGGCCTCCCGGCGCACGTCGAGTCCACCCTGCAGCACATCGCGAGCCAGCTCGAAGGGCAGGGAACCTCGCGGCCAACACAGCAGGTTCACCGCAACAGTCGGAATCCCACCCATCGCATAGATGTCGGACAGTGCGTTGGCCGCGGCGATCCGCCCCGGTCGTACGGGTTGTCGCTGGCGCGGACTCGCAGGCCGCCAGGATTCTCGCTAAGCTGCCGCAGCCCTTCACCGTAGCCGACGCCCGCCGTGCGCTCGGCACCACACGACGGGTCGCCGTACCCCTCCTTGAGCTGCTCGACCATCGGGGTGTGACCCGCAGACTGCCGGATGACCGGCGCGAGGTGATCAGCGCCCCCGACTGAGCTGCCCGGTAATTGAGGCGCCTCACTGCGCTGACGCGTTCGGGGGCGGTCGAGTGGGGGTCGGCCATGCCTTTCCGCAGAACGGCATGCGCAGGTCAGGGGTGCGTACTCCGATCGGCACTCTCAGAGGAGACAAGAGCCGGGCACCTGGGCAGCTGACTCCACGAGATCAGGCCAGTGTCAGCCCACTTAACCCCGGATCCACCGCTGAGTGGTTGATGGGGTAGTTGGTCGGCTGTCCGCGGGTGGGGAGGGATCGGGGCGTGACAGGGCGGCCGGTTTGCCCGGCTTTTCCACGTTGAGGTCTCCGGTCGTGTCCTTGGCGGACGGATGGA
>JBKPAG010000027.1:0-20071 GCA_046726315.1 Actinomycetota bacterium
GACAGCAAGTTGGCCCAACTGAAGGAACTCGGCCAACTACGAGAACAGGGTGTGCTGACCGACGCCGAGTTCGAGGCCCAAAAGAGCGCCATCCTCAACTCCTGAACACACAGCGCCCAAAGCCCCGAGCTCAACAGAACAAATCGCCCGTCCACAGCGGGCACCCGCCGCGTCTTGACGAATCCTTAGCGCGCTAACCGCGACGAGGATGTGTAGTCCGCATCTAGCATCCAAGCTGGTGGTCAACCTCTCGGACGCGGCCAAGCGACTGCTGCTGGGGCGGGCGCTGCGCAGCGCCCAGCTGCATGAGGAGCTGCTCCCGAAGCGGCTTGCACTGCCGATCTTCGCGAGCGACCCGCTCTCGTCGGTGGCCTACGCCACGCAGGAGATCCTGCTGGTGCTCACCATCGGCGGGCTGGCCTATCTGTGGCTCACACCGTGGGTGGCGCTGGCGGTGGTGCTGCTAATGACGATCGTGGTCGCCTCCTACACCCAGGTCGTCCGCGCGTATCCCAGCGGTGGCGGGTCATATGAGGTTGCCTCTCGCAACCTGGGCGACTCCGCCGGGCTGGTCGTCGCCAGCGCGCTGCTGATCGACTACGTGATGACCGTGGCGGTGTCCGTCGCCGCCGGCGTGGACAACATCATTTCCGCAATCCCCGCGCTGCATGCGTACCGGGTCTTGCTGGCGCTGGGCTTCGTCGCGCTGCTGACCGTGATGAACCTGCGTGGGGTGCGCGAGTCCGGGCGTGCGTTCGCGGTGCCGACGTACGCGTTCATCGCTGGGGTGCTGGTGATGGTTGCGCTCGGCCTGGTTCAGACATTGGCAGGGTCGGCGCCGGTGGCTGAATCGGCCGGCTGGCAGATCCGACCGGAGCAGGAGACGATCGCCGGGCTGGCGCTGGTCGTGCTGGCGCTGCGCGCCTTCTCCTCTGGATGCACCGCGCTGACCGGGGTCGAGGCGATCTCGAACGGGGTCCCGGCGTTCCGCAAACCCAAGAGCGCGAATGCGGCCACCACCATGGTGGCGATGGGGGTGAGCGCTGTGACCATGTTCGCCGGAGTCACCGCGCTGGCGCTGATCGGCGACGTGCACTTCGCCGAGGACACCTGCAACCTGGTCGGCTTCCCCGGGGACTGCGAGAGCGAGCCGCAGCGCACGGTGATCGCGCAGATCGCCGCCGCGGTGTTCGGCGGCGCCGACTCGATAGGCTTCTTCTTTATCCAGGCGGCCACCGCTGCGATCCTCATTCTCGCCGCCAACACCGCCTACAACGGCTTTCCCCAGCTGGCCTCGATCTTGGGGCAGCACCGGTACATGCCCCGCCAGCTGCATACCCGCGGCGACCGGCTCGCCTTCAGTAACGGCATCGTTCTCCTGGCGCTGGTGGCCGGGCTGCTGCTGTACGCCTTCGACGCGTCCGTCACCCGGCTGATCCAGCTCTACATCCTCGGCGTGTTCACCTCGTTCACGCTTTGCCAGATCGGCATGGTGCGGCACTGGAACCGGCTGCTGGCCGCCGAGACCAACCCGGCCCGACGACGCTCGCAGCAGGTCCGGCGGGTCGTCAACGCCGTAGGCGGCGTGGTCACCGGCCTGGTCCTGGTCATCGTGACCGCGACCAAGTTCACCCAGGGTGCGTGGCTCGTGGTCGTCACCGTCCCTGTGCTGTTCGCGCTCATGCGCGGCATTCGCCGCCACTACGACTCCGTGTCCCGCGAGCTCACCCCCGCACCCGACGAGCACGTCAAGCTTCCCGCGCGGGTGCACGCCCTCGTGCTCGTTTCGAAGATCCATAAACCCACACTGCGGGCACTCGGCATGGCCCGTGCCATCCGCCCACACCTTCTCGAGGCGCTCTCCGTCAACGTCGACCCGGACGACACCGCCGAGCTGCTGCGTGAATGGGAACGCCGCGAGATTCCGGTGCCACTGAAGGTCCTCGACTCGCCCTTCCGGGAGATCACCCGGCCGGTCATCGACTACGTCAAGCAGCTGCGCCGAGAAAGCCCCCGCGACGTCGTCATCGTGTTCATCCCCGAATACGTCGTCGGCCACTGGTGGGAACAACTGCTGCACAACCAAAGCGCCCTGCGCCTCAAAGCTCGGCTGCTGTTCACCCCCGGCGTCATGGTCACCAACGTGCCTTGGCAACTCGCCTCCTCCGCCTTGGCAGACCAGCGCCCCGAACCACACGCCCCAGGCGAGCTGCGCCGCACCCCCCAGCCCGAGGAGGAGAAGGCGCCAACGTGAGCGCCGCCAAACCCCAAAGCCATAGGCCAACCCAGGGCAACACATCCTGCGCCAGATCGAGACGGAGGGAACCGCAACTGGGGTGCGCGTCTTCACGATCGGCTACCTCTCCGCGACGGCGGCACCCTTCACGAAACGGTTTCGACCAGCCGTCGGATGTTTCGGTGCGGCATCACCTCAATGAGGACGAGCGACGGCAGGCTCGGTTCACCCGCGCGGGGTGATCTCGCCGCCGGGCGGGGATCGTTAACGTCGGGCGGCGCGGATATGGATATAGTCCGTCGCCGAGGAGGCGAGGAGATGGCTGACAACCCGTTGGAAGTGTTCATTGCTGCCTTCGACAACGAGGAGCAGGCTGGGGAGGCCCTGAGGGACTTCCGGGCGATGGACAGCGAGGGGTCGATCGAACTGATCGACGCCGCGGTCATCGTTCGGGGCGCCGATGGGAAGGTGACCTTCGAGGAGACCGCTGACCCGAGCGGGAAGAAATGGGCCAAGCGCGGCGCGATCGCCGGCGGACTGGTCGGTCTGATCTTCCCCCCGAGCATCATCGGCACGGCCCTCGTGGGTGCCGCCGGTGGAGGGATCTGGGGCAAGGTCCGGGACAAGGGATTCCAGGACGAGGACCTCAAGGCGATCGGAGACACCCTGACGCCCGCGACCTCGGCGATCATCGCGGTCGCGGAAGACCACGTGATCGAGCGGCTGCAGCGGGGTCTCGAGGGTTACCAAAGGATCGCCACGCACGCCGTCAGCGCCGAGGCGGCGGCGCAGATCATCGCCGAGGCCGAGGAGACCTGACACCTACTCAACGGCGGCCAAGGCCGAGCTGTTCGACCTCTGAGCAGGAGGGCTAGTCGGCGCGATCACTTCTGTACCATGCGCCATGCCCGCTTCTAGCGTTGTCGCAGATCGGTCTCGGGTCAGCGGCGCTGTCCTGCCGCTGTTGGCGACCACTCAGTTCCTCATGACCGTCGACTCGACGGTCATGAACGTCTCGATCAGTGCGTTGGTCGCCGATCTCGACACGACGGTGACGGCCATCCAAGCTGTGATCACGTCCTACACGCTGGTGATGGCGGCATCGATGATCACCGGCGGCAAGCTCGGTGACATGCTCGGCCGCCGGCGGGCGCTGCGCCTCGGCCTGGTGGTCTACGCCGCCGGCTCGGGGCTGACCGCGCTGTCGCCGAATGTCGTCGTGCTCTTCCTCGGCTGGTCGGTTCTGGAGGGTCTGGGCGCCGCTTTGATCATGCCGACGGTCACGTCTCTGGTGGCCGGGAACTTCACCGGCCAGCAACGAGCCCGCGCCTACGGCCTGATCGCCGCCTCAGCGGCGGTTGCGGTCGCTGCCGGCCCGATCATCGGCGGATTCGTCACGGCGAACTTCAGTTGGCGCTGGGTCTTCGCTGCCGAGGTCGTCATCGCCGGCGGCCTTCTGATCGGCTCAGCCAGGATTCCGGACGTCGCGGTGGAGGAGCGTCCGAAACTGGACGGCGTCGGTGCGCTGCTGTCGGCGGCCGGCCTGGCGATGATCGTGCTCGGCGTCCTGCAGTCGTCGTCATGGGGCTGGGTAGCGCCCCGGATCGCTGACGGACCGGATGCGACCCCGCAGCTGGCAGGCATCTCGCTCACCGCCTGGCTGGTCCTGGCTGGGCTCGTCGCACTGTGGATGTTGGTGGAATGGCTCGACTACCGCAAGACCCAGGGCCGCACACCGCTGTTCGATCCGGAGCTGCTGGACAACCGGCAACTCCGCGGTGGGCTGTCGGTCCTGCTCACCCAGTACCTCGTGTCCAGCGGTTTGTTCTTCACCGTGCCCCTGTTCTTGTCGATCGTGCTCGGGCTCGACGCTTTTGAAACGGGCATCCGGATGCTGCCGCTGTCGCTGGCGCTCATCGTGGTTGCACCAGCGGTGCCTCGCTTCGCGCCGCATGCCAGCCCGCGACGGGTCGCGCGGTTCGGCCTGCTCCTCCTGGTGGGGGCCGCCCTCCTGCTCGCCGGCTTGCTCGGCCAGAACCCGGCCGATGCCGGCATCGTCACGGTTCCTTTCGTCCTGCTCGGCGCCGGACTCGGCCTGCTCGCCTCACAACTGGGCAACGTAATCGTGTCGTCGGAGCCCGTCGAGCGCAGCAGTGAAGTCGGCGGGCTTCAGTACACCGCGCAGAACCTCGGCGCATCGCTCGGAACGGCACTGATCGGCGCCGTCGTCATCGGGACGCTTGCCACCCAACTCCTCCGAGGCATCGAGGAGTCACCCGCCGTGAGCGATCCGGTGGAGCAGGCGGCCGGCATCCAGCTCGAAGCCGGCGTCGAGTTCGTTTCAGACACTCAACTGGAGGCAGCGCTCGCGCAGACACCGCTGGCACCGGAGGAGCAGGAGGCCATCATCGCGGCCAACGCTGAGGCACGCATCGTGGCCTTGCAATATGGCATGGTCGCCGTCGCTCTCGTCGCCTTGCTGGGACTGTTCAGTACCAGACGGATCCCGAGCAGGGCGCTCGAGAGTGCCACGGTCGCATCGGCGGCCCCCGCGCCCGAGCCGTAACCGCCAGCTTCGTCTACTGCTGCGCCATGGCGACGTACAGCCGCTCCTCATGGCTGATCAAGTGGTCCACGTCCGCAGCCGCGGCGTCGATGTCGAGCTGCACCCAGCGCACCCGGCCGGTGAACCCGCTGTCTCTGGGCCCGTAGTCGCTGACCGGTGTCGCGCTGTCGCCCACGTCGGTCGTCTCGTCGGCAGGAACACCATCGGCACGGCGGCGTCGGCGCGGCCCTCGCCGACCTTCTTCCCGTCGACGAAGAGCACGACATCGCCGCCCTTGCGGTGCGGTTGTCCGTCCGTCGCCGGGCCCCGTGCCCAGCGGGTTTCACCGTGTCGCTGATGGCAGTCAACCGCGATCACCCGGTCCGGGTGGCTGTCACCACGCCGGCGGTTACCACCGACGGCGGACCAGGAACGACGCCGCTCCGTCGACCGGGTCGCCGATCCCGGCGTAATCGTGTCTGCGGAGACGGCACCAGGCAGGCACATCGGTCGCGGCCGCGGGGTCGTCGGCCACGACTGCGACGATGCCGCCGACGGCAACCTCGCCGATCCTGCGGGCTAGCTCGATCACCGGAAGTGGACAGCGCATCCCGCGGCAATCGATCACCAGGTCGGGATTCACAGCCGATCCACTCCGGCGGTCGAACGCACTCGCGCCACCACGCCCGGCAGCACCTCGAGAAACCGGTCAACCTCCGCCGCCGTCGTCGTCCGGGCCAACGAGACCCGGATGTTGCCGTGGGTGAGCACACCCATGGCTTCGAGCACGTGACTCGGGCGCAGTGTGCTCGCCGTGCACGACGATCCGCTGGAGACGGCGAAACCTTCCCGGTCCAACTCGGACAGCAGGGCCTCACCGTCGACATAGAGGCAGGAGAACGTGACCAGGTGCGGCAGTCGCTCGGTGGGGTGGCCGACGACTTCGATGTCGGGAACGGACTCAGGCAGCTGCCGCCTGATCCGGTCCACGAGGGCACGGTGGGCGCTCGCCAGTGCAGGAGCCTCTTCGGCGCGGGCACGTAACGCGGCGGCAGCGGCGAGGGCACCAGGAACGTTCTCGAACCCTGGTACTCGGCCGGCGCCCCGTTCGTCGGACGGCCCGGGCTCCCGCCAGCGAGTGCCGCGCCGCGCCGCAAGTACACCAACGCCGGCCGGGCCGCCCCACTTGTGCGCGCTCGCGGCGAGCAGCGTCCACCCCGGCGGAACCGGCCCCCGCCCGACGACCTGAGCGGCGTCGACCACCAACGGCACCCCGCGGTCGGCGCAGGCGGCAGCCACCTCCGGCACCGGCTGGACAGTGCCCACCTCGTGGTTGGCTGCCTGCAGGCAGGCCAAGGCTGTGCTGTCGGATAGCAGGCCGGCAAAGATGTCGGGATCGACCCGGCCGGTTCGGTCGACCGGCACCTGCGCGGCCACCCCACCCGCTGCTTCGTGCGCTGCCGCGGCGTGCAGCACGCTCGAGTGCTCGACAGCGGACACCACCAACCGGTTGCCGGCCCGCCGCCGGGCGAGCGCCGTCCCCAGTACCGCGAGGTGGACGGCCTGGGTGCCGGAGGTCGTAAACGACACCTCGTCGGCTCGGGCGCCGACTTGCGCTGCAACCTCTTCACGGGCGTTGTCGAGCAGCATCCGTGCCCGGCGAGCGCTGCGGTAGAGACGGGCCGGATCGGCCCACCCGTCGTCAAGCGCGGCGAGCAGCACGTCTCGCGCGGCCGGGTGCAGCGGCTCGGTGGACGCCGCGTCGAGATATCCGCCCACGCCACGCACGGTAATCGTGATCCTCGCCCGCTGTCGGTGCGGCCCAGCCGCTAGGGTGACTACCGCACGAAAAGCTTGCCCTCCGCGTCTCGGTCGGCGTGCCGAAACAGGCGTGGGGAGCCGGGTGGAAGGGCGCCTCCGTGGGTCTGCACCGCAGTGATCGACCGGCCGGGCGGAAGGCCGCGACCACGCTCGTCCTGACGGCCGCGACGCTCGGGCTGAGCGGCTGCGCGGTCGAGCTGGTCGACCAGTGGGGGCGGGGTGGCCTGCCGGAGCCCGCAACCGAAGAGACACCGCTGGTCGGCAACCTGTGGATCGGCACCTGGGTGGCCGCGCTGGCCGTCGGGGTCCTCGTGTGGGGCCTCATCCTGTGGTCAGCGTTTGCCTACCGCCGCCGTGACGTCGGCCTGCCGCCGCAGTTCCGATACAACCTGCCCATCGAGTTCCTCTTCACGGTGACGCCGTTCACCGTGCTCGCGGCGTTGTTCTTCTTCACGGTCCAGCACCAGGACGAGCTGCTCGACGTCAGCGAGGAGCCGGACCTCACCATCGGCGTCATAGGCCAGCAGTGGGCGTGGACGTTCAACTACCTCGACGAAGACGTGTACGACACCGGAACGACGACCGATCCCACGACCCTGTACCTGCCGCTCAACCAGACCGTCCGCTTCGAGCTGCAGTCCCCAGATGTCATCCACTCGTTCTGGGTTCCGTCGTTCTACATGAAGATGGATGTCATTCCCGGCAAGACCAACACGTTCCAGGTGACGCCGAACCGGGAGGGACGGTTCGCCGGCAGATGCGCCGAACTTTGCGGCGCATACCACTCTCGGATGTTGTTCAAAGTCGAGGTTGTCTCGCAGAATGAGTACGAGGAGCACCTCGACACCCTTCGCGATCTCGGCCAGACCGGCGAGGTCGACGCTCCGCTGCGCGGATCGTTCTCGACCGAGCCCCTGAGCCAGACCGGGAGTAACCAGTGACCACCTATCTCGAGCGCACCGCCACCGTTGTCCCCGAGCCGGTGACGCGCCCCAGGAAGCCGGGCAGTCTGGTCGTCCGGTGGATCACCTCCACCGACCACAAGGTGATCGGCTACCTGTACCTGATGACGTCATTCGGGTTCTTTCTGGCCGCCGGCGTGATGGCGCTGCTCATGCGAGCTCAGCTGTGGCAGCCGCAGGGGCGCGTCGTCACCGACTCGTTCTACAACCAGCTGTTCACCATGCACGGCACGATCATGTTGCTGCTCTTTGCGACGCCGCTGTTCATCGGCTTCGCGAACGTGGTCATGCCGCTGCAGATCGGCGCGCCCGATGTCGCGTTCCCCCGGCTGAACATGTTCAGCTACTACCTGTTCCTGTTCGGCGGGCTCATCGCGTTCTCCGGGTTCATTACTCCGGGCGGCGCGGCCGACTTCGGCTGGACTGTCTACGGGCCGTTGAACAACGAAATATACACACCTCAGGTCGGCGGCAACTTGTGGATCATGGGTCTTGCCCTGGCCGGTTTCGGCACGATCCTCGGCGGCGTCAACTTCGTCACGACGATCATCTGCATGCGAGCCCCTGGAATGACGATGTTCCGGATGCCGATCTTCACGTGGAACATCCTGGTGACCAGCATCATGGTGCTGATGGTGTTCCCGCTGCTTGCCGCGGTGCTGTTCATGCTGTTCGCCGACCGTAACTTCGGCAGCCACATCTTTGACCCGTCCAGCGGCGGAGCGATCCTCTTCCAGCACCTGTTCTGGTTCTTCGGGCACCCCGAGGTCTACATCATTGCCCTGCCGTTCTTCGGCATCATCACCGAAGTGCTGCCTGTGTTCAGCCGCAAGCCGATCTTCGGATACAAGAGCCTGATCGGCGCGACGATCGCCATCGCAGCGCTCTCGATGGCGGTGTGGGCGCACCACATGTTCGTCACCGGCTCGGTCAACCTGCCGTTCTTCTCGATCATGACCATGCTCATAGCAGTTCCGACCGGGGTGAAGTTCTTCAACTGGATCGGCACGATGTGGGGTGGCTCGATCACATTCGAGACGCCGATGCTGTGGGCGATCGGCTTCCTGGTCACGTTCCTGTTCGGCGGATTGACGGGGATCATCCTGTCTTCCCCGCCATTGGACTTCCAGGTCTCCGACACGTACTTCGTGGTCGCGCACTTCCACTACGTCGTGTTCGGCACGGTGGTGTTCGCCATGTTCGCCGGCTTCTACTTCTGGTGGCCGAAGATGACCGGCCGGATGCTCGACGAACGCCTCGGGAAGATCCACTTCTGGATGTTGTTCATTGGGTTCCACACGACCTTCCTGGTCCAGCACTGGCTCGGCGTGGAAGGTATGCCGCGCCGGTACTCCAGCTACCTTCCCGAAGACGGCTTCACGTTCCTGAACCAGGTGTCGACGGTCGGGGCGTTCCTGCTCGGTGCCTCGACGCTGCCGTTCCTGTGGAACGTATGGAAGACGTTCCATGCACCGAAGGTCGCCGTCGATGACCCGTGGGGGTGGGGCGCCTCGCTGGAATGGGCGACATCCTGCCCCCCGCCGCGGCACAACTTCACGTCGATACCACGCATCCGCAGCGAACGGCCCGCCTTCGACTTCAAGTTCCCTGAAGTCGCCGAAATTGCGGAGAAGAAGCCGGCTGATGCCGGTGTGCTGCAAGAGGCCCTCGGCGCGGCCGATACCCAGGAGCACCCGTCGTGAGGCTGGAAGGCGTGATCTTCACGATTCTCACGGTGTTCTTCATCAT
The DNA here is from genome assembly GCA_046726315.1 of Actinomycetota bacterium. Classification (GTDB taxonomy): domain Bacteria; phylum Actinomycetota; class Actinomycetes; order Jiangellales; family Jiangellaceae; genus JACVRX01. Next base: position 9,314 of record JBKPAG010000027.1, read on the forward strand.
CGTGACGCCGATCTACTGGTACCTGTCAAACGACCCGACCGGCACGACGGCGCTCGTGCTCACCTTCGGGCTGTCTGCGCTGGTTGCGTTTTACCTGCTCTACACGTCGAGGAAGGTCTACCCACGGCCCGAGGACCGGCTGGACGGTGAGATCGAGGAGATGGCGGGGGAGTACGGGTTCTTCAGCCCGCACTCCTGGTGGCCGCTGGCCTGCGCCGGCTCTGCCGCGGTATTAGTGCTCGGGCTGGTGTTCGCGTGGTGGCTGTTCATCATCGGGGTTGCCATCGGTTCCATGGCGGTCGTCGGTCTGATCTTCGAGTACTACCGGGGCGAGTTCGCGCACTGACCTGACGCCAAGCTCACGCCGACCGATCGGAGTCGGCCATGACGATCTCGGCGACGGCACGCCAGCCATCTCCGTCCCGGGCGGGATGGGTCACGATGAGACCGAGGCTCTCGGCGTCTGCCGGCAGGCGTTCGTCGTCGGCGAACACGATCTCGGTTCGCAGGGGTAGTGCGTCCGGGTGTTGCACTTCGAGGTGGATGTGGGCGGGGGGCGGATTCGACTCACCACGGTAATGCGCCGGCCGAACTGTGATCAGCTGGAAGTGGCCGTCCGCGTCTGTCACGACGTTGCCGCCGAGATAACAGCAGCGCATGCTGTCTGTGCCGTGGCCCGGACCGTATTCACCGGCGCCGTCGGTCTGCCACATCGTCAGCCTGGCACCCACCAGTGGCCGGCAGTCCTCCGAATAGACCGTGCCGACGACGGTCAGGGGCTCTCCGCCTGCGGTCGTGGCTTCGACACCGTTGATCGGGCCGAACGTGACCGTCGCGTCTGTGACGGTCGCGGCGGTGGTGTCGGAGCATCGCTGGCCAGGTGTTGCCGGGGGCGCTGGCTCGACTGCGCGCGGTCGGGCGGTGCTCCTGGTTGCTGCCGGCAGGTCGGAGCCCGCCGCCTCGTCGGCGGGGTCTGCCGTGCACGCGCTCAGCACCGACGCCCAGAACACTGCCGCGACCAAGGCGGGATGGATGCGTTGTCGCACCGCCATGATCCCTGTAGTACCACCAGGTCAGACCGAGGAACCAGTAGGAGGTGCCCCTAGGGCTCGGCAACCGGGTTCGATAGGCACTCTGAGTCGATTTCCCGGATACGTTGCCGCGGCGTGGTCGTGAAAGCGCGAGTGCGGGCGGTCGCGAGCACCGAGCCGAACAGGATGAGGCCGAAGCCGACGAGCGTCGCGAAGGTCACCGCCTCGTCGAGGACAACAGCACCGAGCGCCAGGGCGACCGCAGGGTTCACGTACGTGATCACGGTGGCGCGGGCGGGACCGACCTCGGCCACCAACTGGAAAAACACCAGAAACCCGATCGCGGTGCAGACCACCGCAAGGCCGATCACGGCGAGCCAGGCCTGCGTGGAGACGGGGCCGGTCGGCCATTGGCTACCGCCCATCGGGAGGTAGATCAGCGCGGTGATCGCAAGCGACGCAGCGACGACGCCCAGCCCCGGAAGGCCGGACAGGTATCGGGACAAGATCAGCGGGCCCAACGCGTAGCAGAACGCGACGCCGACGATGGCCGCAACCGAACGCAGATCAGCGGTATCTACGTCGAAGCCGACCAGAGCGGCAACACCGGCGAACCCGATGAGCAGACCGGCCACCCGCCGGCTTTCGAGGCGCTCGTGCCCAGTGACCCTCACCAGCACGGCGCCCACCAGTGGCACCGAGGCGACCAGCAGGCCGGTCAGCGAGCTGGACAGGCGCTGTTCGGCATGGCCGAGCAGCAGCCACGGGACGCAGATCTCGATCACTGTGTAGACGAGCAGCGGGCGCCAGTACGGCAGTAGGAGGCGCAGGTGTCCATTGATGGCGGCGATCGGCATGAGCAAAGCGGCAGCGAGCATCGTGCGGGCCATCACCAGAGCAGCGGGGGAGAACTCCTCGACGGCGACCTTGATCAACAGGTACGGGATGCCCCAGATGACGCCCATGGCGATGAACAGGACCCAGCCCCGTCGCGACACCTCGCCACACTCCTTCCCGCGTCGGCTTGGCTCCCAGCCAGTCGCCTCGCCGCCCGCGTCGCGCCCTCCGCCGTCTGGGTAGCCATCATGAGGCGAGTCGATACATCACCAGGCATGCAGGACTGGTGATCTATGGGCACGGGTGGTGAACGTGGTCATTCCCAGAGGCAAAGGGAAGGCTCCGCGCGCCGGCTAATGATCGCTGCTGGTGACCGCGCTCGGCTGATCACCTTCGCCGGTTGTCTCCAGCGCAGGCTGTTCCTCGGCGTGCGCGTCTGCGTGACCATCGCCATGGCCGTCGCCATGCCCGTCATGGTGGGCGAGTTCGAGCTCGCGCGTCGTCGGCTTCTGCACCACGTCGCCGAAGTAGAACGACGACAGCCGTGCGCGGACCTTCTCGACTCGACGGTTCGGTGCCGGGATTCCGTTCTCGTCCGTTTCCGGTTCCAACTGGATCGGCACCTGGCGCCGGTGCGCGGTGAGTCCGTAGGCGGCCACCTGGGAGATGGGTGCGTGCAGTTCGGAGTACTCGCCGTCCGGGCTGACCATGATGACGCCGGTCTCACGGCCGTGCATCACCTTGTCCCGGTCGCGGCGCTGCAGACTGATACAGATCCGCTTGGTCACCCAGAACATGACCAACGGCAGGATGATCACCGCGAACCGCATGAACCAGGTGATCCAGTTGACCGGTATCTCGAAGATCGTCGCGAAGAAGTCGTTGCCACCGGCGATCCACAGCAGGATGTAGAAGGTGATGAACGCGACGCCGATCCCGGTGCGCACCGGCTGGTTGCGCGGCCGATCCAGGATGTGGTGTTCGTTGTGGTCTCCGGTGATCCACTGCTCCAGCCACGGATAGAGGATCAACGGCGTCAGTACCAAGCCCGGCACTACGGCCGCCGGTATGAGCACGTTCCAGCTCAGGGTGAAACCGAACAGCCTGGTCTCCCAGTTGGGCATGATCCGTAATGCGCCGTCGAGGAAGCCGACGTACCAGTCCGGTTGCGTACCGGCGCTGACCAGCGCCGTGTCGTATGGCCCCCAGAGCCAGACCGGGTTGATCTGGATGGCCGCCGACATCAGCACGATCACGCCGAAGACGACGAAGAAGAACCCGCCCGCCTTGGCCACGTAGATCGGCAGCAGCGGGAAGCCGACGACGTTGTTCTCGGTACGCCCGGGACCGCCCCATTGGGTGTGCTTCTGGTACCAGATCAGTATCAGGTGCACGGTGACCAGCGCCAGGATGAGCCCGGGGACGAGCAGGATGTGGATCGTGAAAAGCCGGGCGATCACGTCGTCGCCGGGGTACTCGCCCCCGAACAGGAAGAACGACAGGTAGGTCCCGACCACAGGGGTGGCGAGCATGCCGCCCTCGATGATCCGCATTCCGGTGCCGGAGAGCAGGTCGTCCGGCAGTGAGTAGCCGCTGAAGCCCGCAGCCACTCCGAGCACCAGGAGAAGCGAGCCGATGACCCAGTTGATCTCGCGAGGCTTGCGGAACGCTCCGGTGAAGAAGATGCGCAGCATGTGCACCGACATCGCGGCTAGGAACAGCAGCGCCGCCCAGTGATGGATCTGGCGCATCAGCAGCCCACCACGCACCTCGAACGACAGGTCCAAGGTCGAAGAGAACGCCTGCGACATCTTCACGTCGTGCAGCGGGACGTACGCGCCGTCGTAGAAGACCTCGGCCATCGACGGCTTGAACCACAAGGTCAGAAACGTCCCCGATAGTAGCAACACGATGAAGCTGTAGAGGGCGATCTCGCCGAGCAGGAACGTCCAGTGGTCGGGGAAAACCTTCCGGAGGTTGCGCTTGAGCCAGTTGTTTATGGTGATGCGGTCGTCGACGAAGCCGACGACCTTACCTGCAGCGTTGACGACGACGCTCATCCCCGCTCCCAGTAGCTCGGTCCCACCGGCTCGGTGAAGTCGCTCTGTGCCACCAAGTATCCCTCGTCGTCGACGGTGAGCGGAAGCTGCGGGAGGTTACGCGCTGCCGGTCCGAAGATGACCTTGCCGTTGTCGGCGAGGTCGAAGGTGGACTGATGGCAGGGGCAGAGCACGTTGTGCGACGTCTGCTCGTAGAGGTTGATCGGGCAGCCGACGTGGGTGCAGATCTTGGAGTAGGCGAGGATGCCGTCGACGCTCCAGTTCTCTCGTCCGGGCGCTGCGGTGATCTCCTCGGGCAACATCCGGACCATGATCACTGCCGATTTCGCTCGCGCGTTGAGGCGGTCGGGACCTTCTTCCGGGAGGTCCTCGAAGGTCTCCGGCATGGTGTTGACCAGTGATCCGATCTCGAGGTCGGCCGGCCGGAGCGGTCTCGGTTCGGGGGCGTCGGTCATCACCCGCACGTTTGGGCCCCAGATCGTATGCGCCTTTGCGTTGGCGGGCAGCGGACCCAGGTCACGCAGCAGGACGACCGCCGGCAGCGGGAGCAGCAGCATCGCGCCGATCAGCGAGTTACGGATCAACCTGCGCCGGCCGAACCCGCTGTCGTCCGCACCCTGCTCGAACTCGGCAAGGGTGGCCGCGCGGACGTCGTCGGTGCTACGCAACGGGTGCCGCTCGTGGACTACCTCGTGATCGGGCATGAGCTTCTTGGCCCAGTGGATGGCGCCCGCCCCGATGAGGAACAGGGCCAGCCCCAGGGTCAGGCCCAGCGCCAGGTTGGAGTTTCGGACCGCCGCGACGACGTCCTCACCCTGGTCCGCTATCGGCAGGAACACGTAGGCGATGACGGAGCCGATGACCAGCACCGCGGCCAGCCCGAACATGCCTGCGACCTGTCGCTCGGCTCGGCGCTCCTGCTTCGGGTCGACGTCGGCCAGCCGGACGACATCGGGCTCGACTCCAGGGTCGGGGAAGGGGTCGCCGTGCGGCGGCTCCGGGACCGGGCCGGCAGTTGGCTCCGGCCGCTCGACGCCGTCGCCGGGAACCTCGACCTCAGCGCTGCCGCGCTCGCCACCGGGAACAAATTGGCCCGTCTGGTCGGACATCTGCGACCTTTCCTCGGTGCTCACGACGCCTTGGTCCCGAGCCAGACAGCGACACCGATCAGGCCCCCGATGCCGATCAGCCAGCCCCACAGCCCCTCCGGCACCGGCCCGCCGCGGCCGATGCCGAGGCCGCCGGGGTTGGGCTCCTCGCCTACCGAGTCGAGGAAGGCCATGATGTCGCGCTTCTCATCCGGTGAAAGGGTGTCGTCGTTGAACACGGGCATGGACTGCGGTCCGGTGATCATCGCCTCGTAGATGATCTGGGGCTCGAGACCGGTGAGGCTCGGCGCGTACTTGCCATATGACAGTGCCCCGCCCTGACCGGTCGTGTTGTGGCATGCGGAGCAGTTGACCCGGAACAGCTCGCCGCCGCGGCCGACATCGCCCTCGGAGATGTCCAGGACCTCGGCGTCGGGCATCGCCGGCCCCGGGCCGAGCGAGGCGACGTAAGCCGCCAACTGCTCGATCTCCTCGTCGGTGTAGGCGACTTTCTTCTCGGGAGCCTGCGCCGATGGAGCGGCCATCGGCATCCGTCCGGTCGACACCTGGAAGTGAACCGCGGCAGCGCCGACGCCTATCAGCGACGGGCCGACCACGGTGCCGTCGTCGCGGATCTGACCTTCGCCACCCAATCCGTGGCACGAGGCGCAGCCGATCGCGAACAGCTTCTTGCCCTCCTCGACCTCGGCGGAGGTGGACGTCTGAACTTGGGCGTTGCTCTTCGGTGCAAAGGCCGCGTAGATCGCGCCCAGGGCGAACATGGTGAGCAGCAGCACGACAACAGGGGCGAGGCGGTGCCGGCGGCGGGCGGAGATCGCGGACACGTCGCTCCTCGTCACTTGATCACGTAGATGGTCAGGAAGAGCGCAATCCACACGACGTCGACGAAGTGCCAGTAGTACGAGACGACGATCGCGCTGGTGGCCTGTTCATGGGTGAACCGCCGGGCCATGAAGGTGCGGCCCAACACCAGCACGAAGGCGATCAGGCCGCCGGTGACGTGCAGGCCGTGGAACCCGGTTGCCAGGAAGAAGATCGAGCCGTAGGGATCGCTGGAAAGGCTGAGGCCATCCTGTTGGACGAGTTTGGCGTACTCGTAAACCTGGCCGGAGATGAAGACCGCGCCCATGACATAGGTCAAGACGAACCACTCGCGCAGTCCCCACGATCGGACGTTCAGTGCGTTGCCGGCCCGGCCCACCTGGCCGCGTTCAGCTCGCAGCACGCCCATCTGGCAGGTGACCGACGACAGCACCAGGATGATCGTATTCACGGTCGAGTACGGAATGTTGAGCAGCGCAGACTGGCTCTCCCACACCTCCGGAGCGTTCGACCGGAGCGTGAAGTACACCGCGAACAGTCCGGCGAAGAACATCAGCTCGCTGGAGAGCCAGACGATCGTGCCGACCGACACCAGGTTGGGACGCTCCGGCGCAGGAAGGGGCGTGCTGTACCCGACGCTCGTGGTCACGTTCGCCATTATGTCGACCGGCGCCGGAGAGCACACCCCGACCTGGCATTCAGTTTCAGCGGCGTGTTGCTAACACCCGGCACGTCGCCGCGGACAACCGAGTGGCTTGCTGGGGGTGCTTGCTGGTGGAGACCGGTACCATCCGCGCAGAACCCTTGACGCACATCGTGCCGCCTCTCCCGGAGGACACCGTAATGAGTACGTCCGAGCCGACAATGACGGTCCTCGTCTACAGCGACGACCGCACCACCCGGGACAAGGTCATGGCCAGTGTCGGCCGGCGGCCAGCCGCGGACCTGCCAAGAGTCGAATTCCTCGAATGCGCGACGGGTCCGGCCGTGATCAAAGCACTCGACGCTAGGCGTGCCGATGTGGTCGTGCTGGACGGTGAGGCGGTACCAACCGGTGGTCTCGGCCTGGCCCGGCAGCTCAAGGACGAGATCTATAAGTGCCCACCGGTGCTGGTGCTGATCGGTCGGCCCCAGGACGCATGGCTCGCCACCTGGTCGCGAGCCGAAGCTGCTGTGCCACACCCGCTGGATCCCGTCGCCGTCGCCACAGCGGTGGCCCGGCTCATGCGCGAGCGGATGGGCGCGCTCCCCACGATGTCGTGACCACGTCGCAGACCTGGCCTGCGGTTCTGTCCGCACTGCTCGACCGCCGTGACCTGCCCGCGGAGGCGACGGCGTGGGCGATGGCCGAGATCATGAGTGGCTCGGCGACGCCGGTTCAAATCGCCGGGTTCGTCGTCGCTTTGCGTGCAAAGGGTGAGACCGTCGACGAGGTCGAAGGCCTGGTGCAGGCGATGTACGACCACGCAACCCCGATCAGCATTCCTGGTCCAGCCGTCGACGTCGTCGGAACCGGGGGTGACCGCGCGCACACGGTCAACATCTCCACCATGGCGGCGCTGGTGGCGGCTGGCGCCGGCGTTCGGGTGGTCAAGCACGGTAACCGGGCTGCCTCGTCTGCGTGCGGTGCGGCGGACCTGCTGGAGGAGCTGGGAGTACCGCTCGACCTGCCCGCGTCGCGGGTGGCGGAGATTGCCGAGGAGGTCGGGATGACGTTCTGCTTCGCGCCGGTGTTCCACCCGGCCCTCCGGCACGCTGCGATCGCGCGTCGTGAGCTCGGGGTCCCGACGACCTTCAACTTCCTCGGCCCGCTGGCCAACCCGGCGAAGCCGACCGCCCAGGCCGTCGGCGTGGCCGATGGTCGGATGGCGGGGATCGTGGCCGGTGTGCTGGCCGGGCGCGGGGTCTCGGCTCTGGTGTTTCGAGGCGACGACGGCCTGGACGAGCTGACGACGACCACGACGTCGCGAGTGTGGATGGTTCGTGACGGCCAAGTGCACGAGATCCGGCTCGACCCGGCAGATCTGGATGTGTCCCGTGCACCGCCGGAGGCCCTGCGCGGCGGTGACGCGCAGCGCAACGGCGAGGTGACCCGTCGGTTCCTGGAGGGGGAGAAGGGACCGGTGCGCGATGCCGTACTGCTCAACGCGGCTGCTGCGTTGGTGGCGTACGACGGCGTCGGGGGTGGTGCACTGGTCGATCAGCTGCGCCCGGCCATGGACCGTGCCGCCGATGCCGTCGACACGGGCGCGGCGGCTGACGTCCTGGACCGCTGGATCGCCGCCTGCGCCAGGTAGGGCCGCGTCCCCACGACCGATCCGACTCGGACCGGATGCCGAGCAAGGTGCACCATAGAACGACGAGGTACGGGCTGAGGGTCGGAAATGACGATGGCGTTGCTCGAGGTGCTAGCCGTGATGGCCGTCGTCGCGATCATCGCCTTTTTGACGTACGCAATCATCGGCGCGACTGGTCAGCCGCAACGAAAGGCGGCCGATACCGATGCGCGCTGGGTGACGATGCACTACTCGGTGAGCAACGCGACCCGCGTGGTTGTCCGAAAGGTCGGACGGGACACCGGCGACGTGCTGGACGAGCACGTCGTCGCCGAGATCCCGGACGGCGACGCGGACTTCGACCGGATGTTCCTCGAAGCAATGGCGCAGGCCCGCGCCCGGGCTGCTCTGTTCGAATCAGAGTCTGACTAGCACAACGCCCCGACGCGACGGGCGCTACGGTGTAGCCACTGCACTCGGGCTACTTTCGACCACGGAGTCCCCCCATGTCTGCTCTGACAGTTTGGCGGTTCGACAGCCCAGACGGCGCAGCCAAGGCTGAGGCAATCCTGCTTCGGATGGCGAAGGAAGGCGATATCGGAATCCGGGACGCCGCCACGGTTAGCTGGCTATCTGGGACGAAGAAGCCGCAGACCCGGCACTTGACCGACCTCACCGGTGAACGCGCCGGCTGGGGAGCGTTCTGGGGCTTCATTTTCGGCCTGATGTTCTTCGTACCGCTGCTGGGAACGGCTGTCGGGGCCGGAGTCGGAGCTCTGGCGGGCCACTTCGCCGACACTGGAATCGATCGAGACTTCATCCGGTCAGTTCAGGACAGGGTGACCCCCGGGACCTCGGCTCTGTTTCTGCTGTCGGATGACGCGGCGATGGGCAGGGTCAAGATTGAGTTCGTGGGTATGAGTCCCGAGTTGATCTCGACCAACCTCACCGAGGAACAGGAGCAGCGCTTGCGCGAGGCATTCTCCGACAGCTGAGCTCCGGACGGAGATTCAGTCTGTATCTTCTGCGCCGAGGGCGAAGGCCGCCTCGAGGTCATGCCTGGAGAAGGTCCGGAACGCGATGTGGGTCTCGGTACGGAGCACGCCCGGAATCTTGTTGAGGCGGTCGGCGACGACGTCGGCGACTTCCTGGTGCTCGCGTACTCGGACCATCGCGACCAGGTCGATTTCACCGGTGACCGAGTAGACCTCGCTGACCGATTCCAGATCGGCGATCTGTTCGGCCACCTCGGGGATGCGGGCGACGTCGGCCTGTACGAACACGATCGCGGTAATCACGGGCCCTCCCGGCCGATCGGTATCAATCGCGGGTGAGACTACCGGGGGCGGTAGGGCACCACGTCGTACGGACTGATCGGCCGCGGTGGTTCCTTTCCGCGGCCCAGTGCGAGACCGAACAGGAATCCCGCCGCGAACCCAGCGACATGGGACACGTACGCGACGTCACCGCCCACGACCCCGGTGCCGAGGCTGTAGAACGCCTGGATCACGAACCACGACCCCAGTACCAGCCAGGCCGGTAGTGGCAGCGGGATGAACAGCAAGAACGGCACCAGGGCAATGACTCTTGCCCGCGGGTACCAAGCCAGGTACGCGCCAAGCACACCGGCGATGGCGCCCGATGCGCCCATTAGTGTCGTCCGCGCATCGATATCGGTGAGCGCGAACGCATAGGTGGCGGCGACACCACACACCAGGTAGAAGATCAGGTAACGCACATGACCGAGCCGGTCTTCGACGTTGTTGCCGAAGACGAACAGGAACAGCATGTTGCCCAGCAGGTGAGCCCAACCGCCGTGCAGGAACATCGCGGTGAATGCAGAGACGATTGGCTCCTTGTCGTATGTCGGCTCCACCAGTAGGCAGGCAGGCGCACCGGTGGCGTCGACGACTGCCGGACCGGCGACGAGCGGTAGCTGTTCACCGCTCATGAGCTCCCGGGGGATCGCTGCCCATCGGTCGAAGAACTCCTGGACGGAGCAGGCGGCCGCGGCGGCGGAGTCGCCGATGCCGCCGAGAACCAAGGGGCTGATCAGGAAGGCCGCGGCGTTGAGTGCTATCAGGATGCGGGTGACATAAGGGGTTCGGCGGGTCGGGTTCCGGTCATGGATCGGGATGACCATCCCGGGATTATCCCGTGCCGGAAGTTGGCGCCAGCCCGCGGTCGGCGACTCGCATTCCCGCGGTCCACACTCACCGTTGGACGTGTGCGGCAGCGATCGGCGTGGCAAGTAATGGGCCCGGAACAGTCAGCGGTATCAGGACGGGACGTCACGCCTCTTCCATAGCGGGAGGGAAGAAACTCGGTATTACCGCCGTCTGGTTGTTTCTATGCTTTGCGGGTGGGAACCGGGCTCGGGAAGTAGGCGGCATGACTGAATCTCCGCCTGGCCGGATATTCATCAGCTATCGACGGCAGGAAACGGCCTGGCCGGCCCGGCAGCTGTACGACGTGATGGTCGAACGATTCGGCGCCGAGCAGGTCTTCAAGGATGTCGACAACATCGACCCGGGCGACGATTTCGTCGAGCGAATCAGCTCTGCGGTCGGCTCATGTGATGTGCTGCTCGCGCTCATCGGCCCACGGTGGCTGACGATCACCG
>JBKPAG010000028.1:0-19735 GCA_046726315.1 Actinomycetota bacterium
GCTGGCCGAGCAGGCGGCCGCCAGCGGGGAGCTGGACTGGCAAGACCAGCACACGCCGGACCCGGCGTTCATCCGCCTGATGGACTCCTACGCCGACGCTTCCCACCCCGCCATCGCGCGGCTGCGGGAACTGATCGCCGAGCGTGGCTGGACCGGGTGGACCCGGATCCAGAAGCGCCAGCCCTGAGGTGTCACGCCACGCCAACACCCGCGACTGATCGGACGCACTCATCTGCCGCCGTCGGAGCGAACGCCCGACCATGCCGCCGTCCGCGCGGTCCTGCCGAGAGTCGTACATTGCGATGCCGCCGACGAGAGCCAAGACCCAAGCCACTCCGAAGCAGGGTGCCCTGTTGACCAGGCTCATCCGCAAGCGCGTCATTCCGCCCAGAATGCTGCAGTAGTTGAGGCCCGATCCCATCCACGGAGACGGAGCAGCAGGCCTGGTCGCCGCATCCCCGCATCGCCAAAGGATGGGAGTAGAGGCTGGACACCCTGCGAGCACAGCCAATCCGGATCGACCCACGCGGTTGAGGTGGATGGCTAGAACGGCCCAAGTGTCGGCGAACTTCGGCAGGATTGAGGCTGTGCCGAACGATGGAGGGAGGGACGAGCAGCTGTCCGGACAGCCGGTAGTACCGGGCCGGGGCCTCGACCCGATGGTGGCGTTGGTTACTGGCGTGCACGCCTGCCCGGGTGTGTATGGTCCGGCGTGTCCACGGCGGCGGGAGTCCCGACCGGTTGGCAGGTGGTGGTCGACCTGGTGCGCCGCGCCGCAGCCGTGACCCACCCCGACGACGAGACTGCGGTGGAGGCTGCCGGGGCCGATCCGGAGGCGTGGTGGGCCGAGCACGGTGACGGTGGGCCGCTGGGGTACTCGAACCTGCTGGGCTCGCTTGCGAGCACGTCTGCGGCCCGTCAGGCGCTCTTGGCTGGGTACTTCGAGCCGTCCGAGGAGGACCGCGAGGAGGGGGCGAAGACACTGACCGCGGCACACCACGCGGTCGCGTCCCTGGTGGCGCGGGGGTCGGTGCGGGTGATCCTGACAACGAACTTCGACCGGCTGATGGAGCGCGCGTTGGAGGACGTCGGGATCTCGCCGCAGGTGATCCACACGCCGGAACAGGTTCAGGCGGCGACCCCGCTGGCGCACTCGAAGGTCACCATCGTGAAGCTGCACGGCGACTACCTCGACCTGGAGCAACGCAACACCGTCGACGAACTGTCCACCTACCCGGAGCCGTACGACCGGCTGCTGGACGGGATCTTCGACGAGTACGGACTGATCGTGTCCGGCTGGTCGGCTGACTGGGACCACACGCCCTGGTGGCGGCGTTGGAGCGGCGGGCGATCCGCCGCTACCCGCTGTTCTGGGGTGCCTACTCACAGCCCTCGCACAAGGCCGCCCGGCTGATCGCGCAGCACGACGGCGCCGTGATCGGGAACGTGACCGCCGACGACCTGTTCACCGGTCTCACAACCCGGCTGGAGGCCCTCGACACGCTCGCGGCGCCGCCGCTAACCCGCGACATGGCGGTCGCCCGGTTGAAGCGGGTCCTGCACGACCCGGTGCGCCGGATCGAGGTGACGGACATGATCCAAGGCGAGACTGAGCGAATCGTCACCCACGTCGCCGACAAGGAACGGTTCCCCATCTACCTGCCGACGATCGTGTTCGCCGACTTCGACGCCGCGCTCGCCTCGATGCGCACCGAGTCCGACACGCTGCTGCACCTGCTGGCGACTGGGGTATTCCACGACGACGGCACCCATGACCGGGTGTGGCTGCGCGCAGTCGAGCGGCTGATGGCCGCACGCGGCCGGGTCGACGGCACCTTCAATGGCGGTCTCGATGCCTGTCGCCAGTACCCGGCACTGCTGGCGGTGTGGGTGGCCGGGGTCGCGGCGATCGCCGCCGGACGCGAGGACTTCCTCGCGCGGCTGTTGACCGAGCCGACGTGGCGCCCACAGTTCAACGACCGCACCCCGCGGCCAGCGGCCGACGTGCTGCGACCCATCTGGCTGCTCGATCACGACTGGCTCAACAAACTGCCGCGGTGGGGCGAGCCCGCGCGTTGGCTCTACCCAGCCAGTCGCTTGCTGCGACTGGATGGCCGTGAACCGGTCCGGTCGTTGCTCCCTGACGACGAGGGGTACGCCGCAGCGTGCGACCGGCTGGAGTGCCTCGCCTCCTACGCCGCGGTCGACGCAGCCCGGGAGCCGTCACGGCACGCGCCGTGGATGGGTGAGTTCATCCTGGACAGCCGCTCCGACGGCAACGGCAACGGCCTGGCCGCCCAGATCGCGGTCGAAATCGACGACCATTGGCCGATGCTCGCCGCGTTCGACGGGGACGTGGAACGTGCCCGGAAGGCAGCCGAGGACACCGTAGAGTTCATCCGGAAGCACGGCCGCACCTGGTAGCCACCCCGGCTGGTATCCGCTGGGGCATCGGGCAGTCACCGCACTCAAGAAGAGATGCAGGTTATACGTTCGAACTCCATGCCCGCATCGCGGCAAGTGTCGGCATAAGGCGTCATTCTTATGTCGTGCCTCCCCACGAAGCCACGACATGGACGTCGTAACCAAGCTGCGTGAAGGGGAGCTGCGCCCGCTCCGCCTGCAAGCGGGCGACGGGCTGCATGCCAGCGCCTTCAAGAGCCTCTATGAGCGTGGCGAGGGGCAAGAGCTGGTGCGCCAGGAGTACACCGGGCGCTACCCATTCGAGCTGCTCCAGAACGCCAACGACGCCGCTCGCGACGCCGGGACCCGCGGGCGAGCCCACTTCTTGCTGACTGAGTCCGCTCTCATCGTGGCGGACAACGGCTTTGGCTTTGGGGACGAACAGGTGGATGCGATCTGCTCGCTGGGCCGATCGTCGAAAGGCCCTGGAGAAGCCATAGGGCACAAGGGCCTGGGCTTCAAGTCGGTTGGCGAGATCACCGACCATCCGCAGATCACGTCGGCGTGGGCCTCATTCCAGTTCAGCAGTATCCGAGTGCGGGATGAAGTGTCCACCATCCTGGGGCCACTCCCGGATGGGCAGAAGCTGCCGGTCTACGCCTTCCCGTTCCCCGTCGAACAGTCCGACTTCGGTCCCGACCGCCGAGCAGGTCGTGGAGTTGCGTGCCAGCGGCTTCACCACGGTGATTCGTCTGCCGTTCAAAGAGGGTGTCAGGCGTGAGACCGTCGAGGAGCATCTCCTCCTCAATCTCCAGTCCCGACTACTGCTATTCCTTCCGGACGTCGACCACTTGGAGCTGCGCGGCACCAGCCGCGATTGCTCGTCCGAAGTGTCGCGCGCCCCCGAAGACGGCGCCGAGCATGTCCTCCTCGAGACAAATGGCACAAGCGAGGAGTGGCTGATCTACCGAGGTTCGATAGCGCCGGATCCTGGCATCTTCGAACCACTCGGTGAGGCATGGAAGAATGTCACGGAGACCAGGTTCGCCGTTGCCGTGCCGGTCGATGACGGCGGCCAACCGTTGGTCGATGAGACCTTCGCGCTCCTCGGCGGACCATCGCGGCTGCACGTGTTGGCGGTCACCTTTCCGGTTCTGGCCTCCATTCGGCTCGGTCGGGGGACATGAAGTCGGTCCAACCGGCCGACGTTTTGCTCGGGAACCCGCTTGGTGGCGTCGGGGCGTCGTAGAACCACTGTGAAGGCGGCGGGCCCGATGCGCCCATACCGAAGACGTGCCCAGAAGGTGTCCGGCGGTACGCGTACCACGTCTGCCCATCCTTGCGAACTTTCGCGATGATGGGCTCGTCAGATTCAAACTCGAACTGGCGTAAGCCGCTCAGCACATCGAGAAGATCCGCCCGGTATTCATCCGACCTCTCTTCGTTGCGGTACCAACCCATATGACAAGTCGCAAGCCAACGCAGGGCATCTTTCGTCTCGGCGAACTCACGCCGATCGAGGAGCAATCCGTTTTCGTCGAAACCTTTGCGCCCAGCGTTATCAACCAGAGCTTGGCGGGCACCAGCACGCGCCGCCAGGTCAACGGCACGTTCGTCCTTGACGAGCCACCCGCAACACCCACAGTGTTCTCATTCGGGCCGCGCTGCCAGGGGCTGTGCGGGTCTCAGAAGTAGACCGGGATGCCGGTGGCGATGGTGAACTCGGTGTGGCAGCCCACTTCGCTGGTCCCAGGCGATGCTCTGGAACGGGTCCTCGGGCAGCGTGGTGATCGCCTGGCGGAGCGCGTGGCCGACGCTGGTGGCGTCCCGCCCGTCGGCAGGGGGAGCAACAGGACGTGCCGGGTGGTGGGTTCGACGAGGGCGCCCACCGCGGAGCGGCAGTCCTTGCCGATGATGAGATCGCCTTCCCAGTGTCCCGGGACCGCCCGGTCGGACGCCTGGGGCGGACGCTCGCTGATCATGACCATGTCCCGGAGCCGGCCGGACTGGGCGGAGCGGTGACGGCGCGGGCGCTTGATCCGTCCGTTGCGCAGGCAGCGCGCCAGCTCCCGGCGCGGTTCGCCGCGCTGGCCGTGTCAACTCGACTTGGCCCCAGGGTGACGGCTTGGAGTGGCCCCACCTTGCTGTCGTTGACTGCGGGCGTGTGCGAGTCGGTAGCTGCTGGTTCCGGTCTCGATGATGTTCCCGCCGAAGGTGAGGCGGTCGACGATGGCGGCGCAGAGCCGGGGGTCGGTGAAGGTCTTGGTCCAGCCGCTGAAGCTGTCGCTGCTGGCGATCGCGACGGCGGTCTTCTCCTCGCGTTCGGTGAGGACCTGGAACAGCAGCTCGGCGCCGCGACGGTCAAGTTCCATGTAGCCGAGCTCGTCGAGGCAGAGGAGCTCGACCCGGCCGTAGCGGGCGATGGTTCGGGACAGCTGGCGTTCATCGGCTGCTTCGACGAGTTCGTTGACGAGCTTCGCCGCGAGGACGTAGCGGACCTTGTGGCCGGCCTGAGCGGCGGCGGTCCCGAGCCCGATGAGCAGGTGGCTCTTGCCGGTGCCGCTGTCTCCGATCAAGCACAGCGACTGGCCTTTGCTGACCCAGCCGCAGCCGGCGAGGGTGTTGATGTCATGCGTCCCTGGTTCCGGTGAGCAGGCTGTCGTAGGCCGCGACCGACGGCAGTGGTCGAAGATCGAGGGGGAGCTGGTCGGTGAGGTCGGCCAGGCGGCGTGCCTCGAGGCTGACCACGACCGGGTCTGCGGCGCGGGTGGCTTGTTGCTGGGTGTGTTTGCGGGTCTCGAGGGCGACGACGTCGGGGCTGACCGCCCCCACCAGCAGCGCGGCGGTGATGCCGGCGACGACGTCGGCGTGGGCGTGGTGGCGGTGCAGGAGCAGGACCTCGACCAGGGCGCGGGTGCCACCGCCGTCGCCGTGGGCCTTGCGGGCCGCGGCCCAGAACGCCTCGTGCGCGCTGGTGAACGTTCCGGTGGCTCTGGCCTGGACCAGTGCGGTGGCGCCGCGCAGCGCGCCGGGCTTGCGGACCAGCACCTCCAGGTAGTGGTCCAGCACCAGGACTTCGCTGCCCCGCACGGTCGCCCGTTCATGGCGGGCGACTTCGGTGCGGCCGTTGAACAGCACCAGCTCTGAGGCATGCAGGACGCCCCGGATCTGATGGCCGATCAACCGGCGGGGACCGAGTAGAAGCACTGCCGGACCGTGACCCGGGAGTACCGGTCGACCCGCGGCGTCAGCACCAGACCCGTCTCGAACAGCTCGGTCGGCAGCGGCTGCAGCAGGGGCGCTTCGAACGCGAAGTGCTGGCCGACACTCAAGGTGCGGTTGCTGATCCGGCGGGCATCGTCGGCGAGGTCGTAACCGGTCAGCAGCTCGTTGAGCTCGGCCATCGTGTCGACCTTCGGGACCGGGACAAGGTGGTTGCGGCGGAACCGGCCGCCTTCGCCCTCGACGCCGCCCTTCTCGTGCGCGCCCTCGACGCCGGGGTGGCAGTAGAACGCCTCGAAGCCATGGTGGGACCGGAACGCGATCCAGCGGGCCGACTCGCTGCGGCTGCGGCCGAACAGCACCCGCGACACTGCGGCCTTGAGGTTGTCATAGCGGATGTGGAACAACGGCGTCCCGCCGAACACTGCGAACGCCGCCAGGTGGCCTTCCAGGAACGCCTCCTGGCCTTGGGTGGCGTAAGCGCGGTGGACAGCCTTGCCGCAGAACGACAAGCGCATGGTGAACAAGAAGACCTTGGTGCGGACGCCCGCGAGGTCGATCCACAAGTCCGCGAAGTCGACCTCTCCCTCCGCGCCGGGCTCGTGGGCCTGCGGGACGAACGCGTCCTCGAGGCCCTTGCCCGCCGCGGCCCAGATCTCCGGCCGGCGCTTCGCGACGTAGTCCCGCACCGCCGAGTACGTCAGGTCGGTGAACTCGTGCTAATCGACCAGCCTGGCCAGGATCCGGCGAGCGGTGTGACGCTGCTTGCGCGGGGCGGTCAGGTCCAGCATCAACATCGCGTCGATAAGGCCCTTCGCCGGGTCGAGCTTCGGAGCGACCCGTACCGGGGTCTTCCGCTCAGGTGGGACCGCGTACTGCAGCGCCTGCCGGACGGTCCGCCGATGCACCCCGTACTTGTCCGCGAGGGCCCGGACCGACAACTGCTCGACCCGGTCATCGCGACGTATCGCCTCGAACAACTCCACCTTCGACCTCACCACTTCTGCCCCTCCCGACCACCGCCAGCAATACGGCGAGCCTTGGGGGTGGGGCCAGATCAGACCGTCAGAACAGGTCCCCGGCGTGTCGGAGGTGGGGCCAAATCAGGCCGTCACGGTGGGGCCAGATCAGACTGACAGGGCCACCGCGCCCTTGCACGAACAGCGCCTGGTAGCTGGTCTCGTGGCTCACCTGCATCATCGGATCGTCGGCGAACTCCCGCCGCAACCGGTGCAAGATCTCCTGCGGCGGCCACCACTGGTGCACCCACTGGGACACCTGGCCGGCCAGCCCGGCATGGCCGAGCCGGTAGGGCTTGGGCCGACGGGCCCGCTCCCGGGCACGTTGATGCGCCCGCCAGGCGCGGTACCCATGCCGGCCGCCGTTGCCGGCTGACCTCTCAGGACACCGTCGACGTGGCCCTGCCGAGCCGGGCCGCGATCGCCGTGGGGGACTCGCCCCCGCGCAGGCCCAGGCTGATCTCCTCGCGGTCGGCCACAGTCAGCCGTCCCGACCCGGGCGCCCATGGATCCGGCCGGGCCGCCCGCTTCGACGCGCCTCGCACGATCGTCCGGACGATCTCGTGCGAGCAGCCGACCTGCCGGCCGATCTCCCGCAACGACAACCCTTTACGCAGCGGATGCGCCAGCTGCCGCTGCTCCAGCGTCATGTGAGCGACCACCGGGAGCCCCCTCGATCGAATCGACGAATCCTCGCCGACCCCCGACCCTCGTTGCGCTCACCACTTGAATCCGCCACGTCAAGCCTGTCCCGGGACAAGACACACGAGAGCGATCTTGGTCGGTGAGAACTCTCTGTAACTCCCTCAAGAACCGCGACCTGGGCGAGTCCCGGATTCCCGCGCCGCCCGCGAGTGACCGCCATGACCAGCCACGCGGACCTGACCGATCGGGCCGGACAGGCCGTGCGCGAACTCCTCGACCGCACCCGCCGCTCCCAACTCCTCACCGGACCGGCCGAGATCAACGCACCCACCGCCGAACTGGCGCACTTCGCCGACATGCTCCCGCACTCCTGGGCCAACTCGACCGATCGCTGCGCAACGAGCACGACGTCGACCGCATCCGAACCGAGCACTACACCGACCCCGGTCCGACCGTCAACGCCGCGGCCCGTTCCAGATGCTGTCGACTGTCCATGCCTCGAACCGCCGGACGACCACCAGCGCGTCCGCGGGGCCGGATGCGGGCACCGCGACCTCGGTTGCGAGCGCGTCCGGTTGGGTCGGGTAGACGCGGGCGGTGAGAGCCTGGCCGTTGGCGAAGATCTCCAGGACAGAGTGGTCGATGAGCACGCGCAGGCGAACGATCCCATCGTCGCCGATGGGAATGTTCCCGGCTCGGTCCGACTTGCGAACGAAGGTCCCGAGGCTGCTGGCGGACCGATCGAGGCGGATCGACCCCGGGCCGGCGGCCGAGGCTCGTCGGATCTCCACCGTCGTGCGTTCGGCGCCGCTGGCGCAGGCGCGCACGGTTAGGTGTGCTACCCCCGTCGGGGCGAGGGCGAGGTCGAGCTCGAGGTCGAGCTGATCACCATGAGGTCCCGCGATGCGGTCACCTGGCGCGAGTGTTTCACCGGCACCGTCACTCACCAAGATCAGGTGGTCCCGACGCAGCTGCGCGACCTCGGAGGCGGGCTCCAGCACGGGAGCGCCGCCGACGAGTGTCATCACCCGCGGCAGCGTGATTGCGCCGGCCCAGCCGGCGGCCACGTGGTCGACCGCCGGGCGCTCCTCCTGAATCCAGCCGAAGACCACACGCCTGCCGGCGGTGTCGGCGAAGGACTGCGGGGCGTAGCAAGCTCCTTCGCCGAGATCGAACCGGTGCAGGCCGGTCGGCGTGAAGGAGTCGCCTGTATAGGTCCCGGTCAGGCAGAGGGCATGGAACGTGTCGCCGGCCCACGCCGAGAACAGGAGAACGTCGACACCGGCCGATTCACTACCCGCGCCCGGGGGCCCGGACGTCCCGTCCGGGGCGAGCCGGAAGAAGTCGATGCACTCCCAGACAGCGCCGGTCCATTCCGCGGTCGCGGGGGGCTGACCGACCGGCCCGCCACCTGAGCGATCGCCGACGGCCAGCGGCCCGAGGAAGCGCCAAGCGCGGAGATCGTCGGACTCGAACAACAGCGCCGAACCGCCGACGCCGCGAATACCCGCGCCGATGAGCTGGCGCCACCGACCGTTCTCGCGCCACACGCAGTGGTCACGGAAGGCGATCAGATCGAGCCAGTCAGGCGCCCGCAGCAGGGGATTCGTAGGGTCCTTGCGCCACTCGCGTAGGTCCGCGGAGCCTCTCGCCAGGCACATCACATCGAGCGAGCCGTGGCGATGGCCCGAGTACACGAGCGTCGGCGTGTCGTCGTCGTCAACGAGAACGCCGGACCAACAGCCGTCGGCGTCGGGTCCGTCAGGACCCGGCACGAGCGCCACCGGCTCGTCGTGCCATCTCACGAGGTCCCGGCTGACCGCGTGACCCCAGTGGATCCTGTCGTGGACGGCCGCGTGCGGGTTGTACTGGTAGAACAGGTGGTAGATGCCGTCGCGTTCGCCCACGCCGTTGGGGTCGTTGAGCCAGCCGCTCGGGGGAACGAAATGGAAGCCCGGGCGATGGGGATCGGACTCCACCCGGC
Source organism: Actinomycetota bacterium (assembly GCA_046726315.1). Lineage (GTDB taxonomy): Bacteria > Actinomycetota > Actinomycetes > Jiangellales > Jiangellaceae > JACVRX01. The sequence goes on from JBKPAG010000028.1 coordinate 9,274, forward strand.
TCACGCGAGTCTCCCGTGCCGCACTCGCGGTCTGGGACGGGACATCCGCTCTCGAAGTGACCATCTCCTCGGTCTGGGATAGGTCGGCTTACCGCTCATCGCCGCCGGTCGTGGCATCGACGGCGAGCGCCCGAGCCGCCGTTTCGGTGGCCGGACGATAGAGGTGGCAGCGCACCCAGTGCCGGCTGGCCGGGTCGCCGACGCGGTGACGGACGGGCTTCGTCTCGCTGCAAGGGTTCTCGGTGTCTTCCTTGAACGAGCATGACTTCGCCTGAAGCACCGCAGATCTCAGGCGGGCCCGCTCGACTGGGTCGTAGGTCGACGAACGCTCGGGATCGGGTGCCGCGGACAGCAGCAGCTGGGTGTACGGATGTGCCGGTCCGCTCATCAGAGCGACCGAGTCGCCGCTCTCGACCAGCTCGCCCGCGAACATCACTGTGGTGCGGTTTGCCACGTAGCGGGCCGACGCAAGGTCATGGGTGATGAACAGCATCGAGATGCCCTGTTCGTCGCGGAGCCGGCGCATCAGGTTCAGGACGCCGATCCGCACGGACACGTCGAGCATGGACGTCGGTTCGTCCGCCAGGATCACTTGCGGTTCCATCGCCAGTGCGCGCGCGATCGCGATGCGCTGGCGCTGCCCCCCGGACAACTCGTAAGCGTGTGAGTCGAGGAGCTCCACCGGAAGGTCGACCGTGCGCATCAGTTCCTGCAGCCGAGCGCGCAGCCACGACTTGCTTGCCACGATTTGGTGAAGCCGGATCGACCGCTCGAGGAAGTGTGAGACGCGGTGGATGGGGTTCAGGGAGCCGAACGGATCCTGGAAGACCATCTGCACCTTGCCGCGGTAGGAGCGCGACGCCCGCCGTGGCTCGGCCCGTAGCACGTCGACGCCGTCGACGACGATCTGACCGCTGGTCGGATTCTCCAGCCGGATGACGCATCGGGCGATCGTGCTCTTCCCGCTCCCGGATTCGCCGACCAGCGCCATGATCTCGCCGCGATCGACGTCGATGCTCACGTCGTTGAGCGCACGAATGGTCCGGCGCGAGAAGAGGCCCCCGACCTGGAAGTCTTTCGTGAGCCCCCGAAGGGTGATGATCTGGTCGACGTCCCGGGTGGAGGTGGCCCCGTCCGCGTTCAGTGGCCCGGTCATGACAAACCTCCAGCGGCGCTCGACGCGGTGGTGACCGGAGCCACCCAATGGCCTGGGGTCTCTTCCCGCAGATCGGGGATGTCGGTGAAGCGCACGCCCTCGCCGAGCCCGACGAGCGGCGTGTTCGGGCCGTGCAGCGGAGGAAACGCGTTGATCAGCGCTCTCGTGTACGGGTGCCTCGGATCGGCGAAGAGCGATTTCGCGTCGGCGGTCTCGACGAACCGGCCCGCGTACATCACCGCCATGCGGTGGGATAGCTCGATCATCAACGAGATGTCGTGGGTGATGAACAGGACGGAGAAGGCCATCTCGCGCTGTAGTTCGCCGATCTGCGCCATGATCTCCTGCTGCACGACGACGTCGAGTGCAGTGGTGGGCTCGTCCATGATCAGCAGCGCCGGTCGCAGCGCCACGGCCATGGCGATGACGACGCGCTGGCGCATGCCTCCCGAGAGTTGATGTGGGTACGCCTTCATGCGGCCAGGGTCGATCCGGACGATGTCCAGCAGTCCGCCGGCGCGCTTGCGCGCGTCCTTCTTCGACACTCCTTCGTGGGTGGTGAAGATGTCGGCCATCTGATCGGCCACGGTCATCACCGGATTGAGCGAGTTCATGGCCGACTGGAAGACCATCGAGACCTCGCGCCAGCGGAACTTGCGGAGTTCGTCGGCGGTCATCGCGAGCACGTCCCGGCCCTTGAACCTGATCGCCCCTCCCGTGATCACCGCAGGATCGCGTAGCAGGCGCATGATGGCGTTGGCCGCCGTGGTCTTCCCACACCCGGACTCGCCCGCGAGTCCGAACACCTCCCCCGCACCGACGCGAAATGTCACCCGGTCGACGGCGCGCACGGTGCGGCGTTCGCCCTGGTATTCGACACACAGATCCTCGACGTCGAGGACTGGTTCTTCTCGGCCTTGACTTGCAGCGGGATCGGTGCTCATCGTGCAACCTCCGTGGCCGCCGTGGGGGGTCGCCGGCGCGCAGTTCGTAGCCGGGGGTTGCTGACCTCGTCGACGCCGTAGTTGACCAGGGCCAGGGCGAAAGCCACGAGGGCGATACACACCCCCGAGGGCACGAACACCCACCAGTATCGGGAGAGCAGCGCGCCGTCGTTGTTGGCCCAGTACAGGTTCGTTCCCCAGCTCACCACGCCGGGGTCACCGAGGCCTAGGAACTCGAGCCCGGCCTGGGCACCGATGCCGAAGATCACCGTGCCGAGCAGTGTGATCATGACGACCGATGCCATGTTGGGCAGGATCTCCCGGAACATGATCCGGGTGGCCTTCTCGCCGGTGACGATCGCGGAGGCGACGAAGTCCTTGCCCCGGATGGACAGCGCCTGCGAACGTAGCACGCGCGCCGACCCGGCCCAGCCTGTCAACGTCAGAACGAGGATCACCGTTCCGATCCCGGGAGGCAGGAAGGCCGCGAGAATCACGAGCAGCGGGAGACCGGGAATGAGCAGAAACACGTTGGTCAGCAGGGACAGCCCGTTGTCGATGGACCTGCCGAAATAGGCGGCCGAGAGCCCGATCAGGATCCCGATGCTGGTCGCCAGCATGCCGACCGCGAATCCGACCAGCAGCGAGGTCCGTGCGCCCCACAGGGTGAGCGCGAGGACGTCCTGTCCCTTCGGCGTCGTCCCGAGTAGGTGTTCTGCCGATGGTGGCTGGGCACCGAGCGAGGTGATCTCGGAGGGGTTTCCGGGGAAGAGGATCGGTGCGAGAAGTGCGGCGAGCACGAAGATCGTCAGGATGATCAGGCCCGCGACGGCCTTCCTGTTGCGAAACAGGCTGTGGACGAGTCCCTCGCGGGCCTGACCGCGTCGTCGCGAGCCTTCCTCGCGTGTCAGTCTGGGCCCACTGGTGTGCGGACTCCGTCCCTCGTTGTCGGTACTGAGCAGCAGCGGAACTTCGTTGGGGTCGATGGCGGACATGATCAGCCTCCCTTCAGATCAGCCCACGCGCACGCGCGGGTCGAGTCGGACGTAGACGATGTCGACCACGAAGTTGGCCACGAGGACGGCCGCGGTGATGGTGAGGAAGATTCCCTGCATCAGCGGGTAGTCGAGCGACGTAACCGATTGCAGCAGCTGGTATCCGACACCGGGGTAGGCAAAGACGACCTCGGTGAGCAGTGCGCCGCCCACGACGAAGCCGATCGCCATCCCGACATTGGTGACCGCCGGCAACGTCGCATTGCGTGCGCTGTAGCGCAACATGATTCGCGACGACGACAGCCCCTTGGCCTCGGCCATGACGATGTAGTCGTCGCTCGTGGTGGTGATCATCGTGTTCCGCATCGCGAGCATCCACCCACCGATGGACACCAGGACGATGGTCGTCACCGGGAGAACGAGGTGATAGGCCACGTCAGCGATGAACTCCGGCGACCACTCCGGCGTCATGCCCGCGGAGTAGGCGTGCCGCAGGGGAAACCACCCGAGCTGTATGCCGAAGATGTACAAGGCGCCCATGGCCAGGAAGAAGTACGGGAATGAGCCGATGAAGACGAGCGCCGGCGGCAGCGTCGAGTCGATGAACCCACCACGACGCCACGCGGCAAGAATGCCGAGGATGTTCCCGACGACAACGGCGATGATCACCGCCGTCCCCCCCAGCAGGAGCGTCCAACCGATCTGACTCGAGATCACCTCGGACACGGGAGTCGGGAACCTCGATATCGAAACTCCCATGTCACCGGTGAGTACGCTCTGCCAATAGCCGAGGTACTGCTGCCATAGCGGACTGTCATCGAGCCCGAACAATGATTGCAACTGCGCCACCTGCTCGGGAGACATGCGCCCCTGCGACTGGCTCATCATTCGTGAGATGGGATCCCCGGGCATGAACCTGGGCAGGAAGAAGTTCAGGGTCACGGAGACCCAGAACGCCATGAGGTAGAACGCCAGGCGCTGCAGGATGAAGCGCATCGTCGCTCCTTCGTACGGGTCGTGTTCGGTCGCGCCCGGGCGCTCCTACCGGATGTATGGCGAGAGACGCCCGGGCGCAGTCCGAACCACTGGGAAACCGGATTTGCCCTACTCGCCGCTGGTCACGGGCGTGATGCCGGTCAGCACCAGCACCGTGGTCGGCGACCGGGTCGACAGGGGCGCATAGGGGTTGTCCTGGTCAGGGAAACCGGTGAACCGCGTGGTGTTGTACACGCCCCACTTCGGGCCCGGGAAGAGCGGCACGACCGGAGCGCTATCGGCGAACACCTGCTGCAACTGGTTCATGGCCTTCGTCTGAGCGGCCGGATCGGAGGTGGCAGCGAACTCCGCGAGCAACTTATCGGCCTCGGGCAGCCCGAAGCGGTGGTAGTTCTGGAACGTCTGCTCGTCGACCGCCATGACCGTCTCGGTCGACATCACGCCGCGGTAGTACTGGTAGGGCGTTGGGGCCGAATTGCTCCAGACGATGCCTGTGTCGAAGCTGCCGTCCTCGTAGCTCGCCACGACCGCCGACCAGTCGGGCGAGTTGACCTTGGCCGCGACGCCGACCTCGGCCAGGTTCTGGGAGATGATGTTCGCCACCGAGAGCCAGTCGGATGACGTCGATCCGACGGAGATGTCGAACTCGAACGGTGAGCCATCGGGAAGGGTCCGGGTGCCGTCAGCCCCACGCGGATAGCCGGCCTCGTCCAGCAGGGCGTTGGCGGCGTCCACGTCGCGGGTCGTCCAGTCGCACGAGGCCACGACGGCGTCGTCGCGCCAGGAGTCATACGCGTCTGACAGGCCTGTGCAGTCCGCCGGGTGCGTGTAGCCCTGCATGGCTACCTTGGAGATGGCCTCGCGGTCGACGGCCATGCTCAGCGCCTTCCGCACGTCGACGTCGTCGAAGGGTGCCTTGGTCGTGTTCAGTTGCCAGTGGATTGTCGAGTCGACCGGCGGGAACCAATAGTGACGGTGCTCTGGATCCTTCGACACGAAGGTGTTGTCGATGTCAGGGATGAACTGGTCGGCCCAATCGGTCTCGCCATTGGTGGTCGCGAGATTGGCTGGGTCGTTGCCCGCGAACGCCAGCACCTGGATTCCCTCGATGCGCTGCTTGTCGGGCTGCCAGTAGTGCGGGTTCTTGTGCAGTTCGAAGGCCTGACTCTGGAAATTCTGCACCTCCGTGTACGGCCCTGTACCGACGGGAGTCGGGTTGGTCTCGTTCGCGGGGTCGGCGACGCTCTCCCAGATGTGCTTGGGGATGATCACCTGCTGGCCGACCTCGTATAGGCCGGGCGTGAACGGCGTGTTGAACCTAAAGACGACCGTGTGATCGTCGACCGCCTCCACGCTGTCCAGGAACTCCAGTCCGCCGAGGACCTCCTTCTGCAGGTCGAAGGTCGTGACCACGTCGTCCGCAGTGAAGGGTTTGTCGTCGGACCATTTCACGCCGTCTCGCAGGGTGAACGTGATGCTCTTCCCGTCTGGCGCCGGCTCCCATTCGGTCGCCAGCCACGGCACCGTGTTCCCGTCCGCCGGGTTGGAGATGATGAGCGGCTCGTAGATCGCCTGCTGAGTCATCGGCACGGCGTTCGGGGAGAAGGGATTGAAGTTCTCGGTGAACGTCGGCTTGTCCTCGCGGGGAACCTTTAGGAGCTGCGAACCGTCCAGGTCGCCCCCGGAGTCTGACGAGCCGCCTCCACCGCACCCTGTGAGGATCAGTCCTCCGGCGAGGACGATCGCCGCGAACGCCCTCACCATTTGTGCGCGTCCCATTGTCGTAGTGCCTCCTGACTCTGCACTGAGCGGAATTCTGAGAAGAGCTAGACCGTCACCGGCGGGTTGGTGCACCCCAGGCGTGCGCGTGGCCGCCGGCGTTCGGAGGAAGTAACGCGCGTTACTTGATCGTGTGAGGCGAGGTTACCCGAGTTAGCCATGCCGGGCAATCGCCCTCAGATCACATTTCGGTAACGTCGGTGGCCCCTACCGCTCGCCATCTCGTGCCCTTCGCCGGCCGGTCACCTCGGCGGCGGCAAGGCTCACCTGACACGTCGCTCACGTCGGGCTGTCCGACGTGTGGTGCAGTGAGGGGGCTCTCCGCCAGGAAATGGGCGGGGTGGTTTCCTCGGGCCCGGCCGTCGGTTGTCGGTAAGCAGCGGACGCTGGTCGGGCCCGTCATGATCCGTCGTCACCGCCACGTGACGATCGGGAGACGCGGAGCCGCTAGGCGACCGAGGAGCGTTCGACGAGCGGGCAGTCCATGATCGTGCGAACGGGAACGTCCTTGTCCGCCAACATCAGATCCAGCAGCTCCACCGAGCGGGCGCCCATCTCTAAATAGGGAAGGGCCACTGTGGTGAGCCTGGGACGCAGATATGCGGCGATCAGCTCCTGGTTGTCGAAGCCCACAACAGACACATCATCGGGAATTCTCAGGCCGCGCTCCCGAATGGCATCGTACGCACCCATGGCCATTCGGTCAGTGCAACAGAACAACGCGGTCGGCGGATCAGCAAGATCGAGCAATTCACCCGACGCTTCGTAGCCACCGCCCGCTGTGGCGGATGCGTGCGCGATCAGGCGTTCGTCGACCGCGACGTGAAACTCGCTGAGTGCCTTGATGTATCCCTGACGGCGGCCCTTCGCGGCCTTCCTTCGCCGTTCCAGGTTGACCAGCCCGATTCGGCGATGCCCGGCTTCCAGGAGTCGCCGGGTCGCGCGGTAGCCGCCGAGACTCTCGTCCGGCACGACGGCAGGTCGGCGCCCCTCGGCGTCAAAACAGTGGACGAGGACGGTGGGCAGCTCGAGCATCGCAGCAGGCAGAACGACCTCCCGGTGAAAGCCGGATGCGTAGATCAATCCCTCGACGCGTTGTTGCAACAAGCGGTCGATGGCGAACTCCTCGAGTTTCCGTCGTCCCTCGGTCGCAGCAATGAGCAGGAATTTCCCGGCACCCCAGGCCGCGTCCTGGGCGCCCCGGATCACCCCCGGTCCGAACGGGCTGGTGATGACTTCCGTGATCATGCCGATCAGGCCGGATCGCTGTGCCGCGAGGGCGCGCGCACCAGCGTGTGGACGATACCCCAGCTCGTTCGCCACCTGGATGATCTTCGCCCTGATCGCATCCGAGATGCTCGCATCCGCGCGGTCGTTCAAGACGAATGACACGGCGGTACGGGATACCCCCACCCGTGCCGCGATGTCCTCCATCCGGACAGGACGGAAGCCCGCCATACCAACCCCTCCGTGCTCTCGGACTTGCGATCCCGAGACACGCGAGTGGTCTCAGGTCACGCGAGTTACGTCATCGAACCGAACGTACCCTAACGACGCGCACCGACTGGCCGATCGCCTTCGGTCGCTCAAGATCGTGGAGCGTTGTTCGCCAGGCGAGAGCCTCGGCACGCCATCGTGACCTGACCGCACCCGGGGCGAGGACGTTGCCATCCCGAAGCGCGTCTGAGTTCACATCCAGATCGCCATCGACGCGACGTTCCGGCCGGCGACGACGAGCAGTCTCAGTTCTGACCGTTCGCCATTGTCTCCAATCGTTCCCATCGATCGATTCTGGCTGGTCAAGGCCCAGGACGACCCCCAGCGAACGGGGGTTCGCGGACTTGGAAAGCGTGCACGATGACGATCCAGCCTGACAGCCACGCGGCCGGGCGGTCCACCCGCGGAGAGTGGGAGTTGTCCCTGGCCAGAAGCCCCGTCCACGGGCTCAGCTCCGACGCTCGTCGAGTACCAATCGTGCTAACACTCCGCTAACAGCTCGCTGCACCTGGACGGTCATCGGCGGACGGCCCGCCCTAGCACCCGCACCATCCGCCACGTCGATGTTGCGCGCAGGACGGGCTGCGCCCTCCTACGGATCAGATCGTTCCCGGATCCAAGATCTATCATGTGGTCTATTGACGGGCGAATAGTACGGTCCTGCCTGTGGGCAATGCGTTCGGCTATGTGAGCGCCGGGCGAAAGGCGCAAGCTCCGGCGGCGTAATAGGAGGGCACGGACGCACGGCCCGCAAGAACTGTCGGCAGCCCAGGCCCAGGGATGATGTCCACTCACGGCCTGCTACCGCTCGTCAACGCGGCGGCCCTGATAGGGGGGCCATGCGCGGACGCTAATCCGCTGGCGCGGAGTGGGCGGCGACTCGCGGTGGTCATGACGAGCGAGCATCACGGTTACCCGCAGGAGGTCGTGCTTCGTCAGCAGCGACCGCCGCCACAGTCAAGCCTCACTTGACATAATACGAGCCAATCTCGATCTTGCCAATCTCGATCTTGTCGGTGAGAACTTCCTGTAACTCCGTCAAGGCCGGCTCCGCCGGCGCGAAGCCGACGAAGATCACGCGAATCACTCCAGGAGTCGTGCCCAACTCGCCTAGTACACGGAGAACGGCCTCGGTCCGGGCACGCGGTCTCGAACGGTCGGGAACGCCGAAAGCGCTGCTCAGCGGCCCTTTCGGAAGAGCCGCCAAACAGCGCGAATTGAGCCCTCGGAGGTCAGAAGGTTACGAGTTCTGCGACCCGCTTGGAGGATCCACGGGGCAGTCCAGAAGCGGCGGAGCGGCTCCGCGCTGAGCTCCGCGAGGAGTGGCACGAGGGCCAGCCCCACCGTGCGCAATTACATGTCGAACGCCATCAGCAAGGTAGGAGCCCGCAACGGATCGAGACCATCAGTATCTGCGAAGAAGCGGGATGAATCTGAACGCCACAGGCCGAGCCCAAGTCAGAAGCCAGAACCGCTCGAGGGTGCGGACTAGGCACGAACGAGAGGATGGACCATGTCACCAGTGGAACGACTCGACCACGTCGGTGTCACCGTTGACGATCTCGAAGCGGCGACAGCGTTTTTACTCAAGCTGGGACTCGAACAAGAGGGAAAGTCGCAGATCGTAGAGGGCGACTGGGTGGATTCGGTCGTCGGCCTCCACGACGTCCGGGCCGAAGTGGTCATGCTGCAAGCACCCAACGGCGGCGGCACCAGGCTGGAGCTCAAGCAAGTTTCACAAACCCGTCGACGAACAAGGACCGCAAGCTGCGCCAGCCAACCAGCTGGGACTGCGCAACATAGCCTTCGCAGTCGATGACATCCAAGCGACCGTTGATCGACTGAAAGCGGACGGCTTCGAACTGGTCGGCGCCATCGGAGTTTTACGAGGACACCTACCGGCTGTGCTACGTGCGGGGTCCCGAAGGAATCATCGTCTCACTGGCCGAGCGCATCACATGACAAAGCAGGGGCCTCGACGTCGAGTCCAGAACCTACTAGCCCTGGTCTTCAGTAGACCCCGGGGGTTGATGACGATGACCTTGCCGGTGGTGTTCGGCGGGGGGGTGATCTGGGGCGTGCGGTATGGCCCGGCCTGCCTGTGCCGGTCGCTCCGGTCCTCGGGTGGTGGGTGGTCGGGACGACGCCTGTGGTCAGGCGAGCCGTGGTCTGGGCAGGGTGGCCAGCCGGGCGAACGCAGCTGCGAGCTGGTGTCGCCAGGGCCAGTGGTCGGCGATGCGTAGCCATAGCCGGCGTTGGCCGCGGGTGAGGCGGGCGGCGACGTGTAGCAGCCGGTAGCGCAGCGCCTTCGGTTCGCAGATGGCGAGCTCGCCGTGCAGCAGGGTGGTCTGGGTCCAGGCGATGAGGTCGCAGGCGGTGAGGGCGAGTTCCAACCAGGCGGCGTTGATCGCGAAGTGCCGGGACGGGAACCGACCCAGGCCGGTGTCCTTGGCGGCCCGGATGCGGTCCTCGACTCGGGCGTGCGCCCGGTGCCGGGCCTCCAGGTGGGCCAGCTGCCCGACCGGGGTGTCGGTGGCGAGGGCCTGGAACCGCCAGCCGTCGAGGTCGGTGAACCGCAGCTGCGCCCCCGGGTGCGGGCGTTCGCGGCGGACGATGACCCGCATTCCCGACGGCCATCCGGCGCAGACCAGGTCCGGGAGCAGGCCGGTCACCTCGGCCACGTCGGCGCCCTCGCGCACCGATCCGTCGGCATCGACCGCCGGCGTCCACGCACACTCGGGCAGCGCCAGGATCGCCTCTTGCACCTTGTCGGTCATGCTGAATCCCACCGAGAACCGCAGCTCAAGGCCCTGTTCCTGGCGCAGTGCCCGCAGGTGGCATGACCCGAGTCGGCGCGCACAGCCTGAAGCGTGGCGTCCTCCGCGCGGCCAACGCGATGATGCCGAAGGAGTAGGCGGACCGTAACTCAGCGGCGGGGCTGGGGCCGGCGCCAGACACATCCGCACATCAGCGTAAGTCGGTTTGTGTCAAGGGTTTGGTCGGTGCCTCGTCCGTCGTCTGTCCCTGCATAGCGGTTATGGGGCTGTGCCCAACAGCGTGTAATCGGGTTGATGAGACGACGGGCGGGGCTGCCC